>JBMZFJ010000012.1:0-40506 GCA_049615345.1 Porticoccaceae bacterium
TATCATTTGCTGGAAACTGGCCAGGTGCGTCATCAGTTGAGCTTGTGACTATAACTTTTGATATTAATTAATAATTAACAATATCAAATTTAAAATGCCGGGTTTATACCCGGCATTTTTTTATCTAATGTTTAATCAAGATTGATAGCAAGTATGTATTTTTCAGATTTCCAAGGAATATACATTCTTCGTGTAATTATTTCTGAATTAAACTTGTCTGCACACCGATCCGCAAGCTCCCAAAAGGGGGGTCTTCCCGGATCAGCAATTAATATTTTCTTAACACCTGATTTTTTGGCTCGCTGAAGTAACCTCAACAATGAATCAGTCATTTCATCCCAAAAGCAGATATCGCTGCCAATAATATATTGGAAGGTTTCGAGCTCTTTGTGACTGAAGGATTCAAAACTTCTTTGTTCGAATTTCAATACACAATCATTAAGGCTATTCTGAAGCTCAAAATAAGCCTGCACACTTGAATCAATATCTATGCCTGTTACATCTGCATTTTGTTTTTTAGCTGCATATAGTCCCGAAAGTCCCCAGCCACAACCTATTTCCAATACTTTCGAATTAGGCTCTATGGGGTTGGTCTCAAGATAATCAATAAGGGCAAAACTTGAGCGCCATACTTTATTGCCATGAGCGGTATGCCCTTGTTGTAAGCGCTTTATTTTCCTTACCGCAGGATGTGTTGAGCGTAAAACTTTTAACCCTAGGTGATGAATAATATGTTTTTCAGTCAATGGAGAACTCATTATTTGATTATTTTGCTATTTTATCTTTTTTGTGCAGACTACCAGAATAGGGTGGTTGCCATAAATATTTTTTTAACGTTAAATGATCGTCCCTAAGGGTTACGATAATTAAAATTTTATGTCAGATTCGATTTACCATCCTTTTTTAAACGCTATATATCGTAATACCAATGTCCAGTTCTGGTTATTGCAGATTATTGGCTGGTTTGGTCTCTCATTAATTAGCTTTCTAAGTCTTACACTTTGGTATGATCAACAGGGGACAGGCTATATCACTCATACCATTTTACAGTCTGCCCTCGGTGTTATTGTATCTTGGCCACTTAGATTACTCTTTCATTTTTTCTGGAATGATATATTAATTTTTCGTATTTCATCGGCTATTGCTGGAATTATTGGTTGTTCTTTAATATGGACCATTTTACGAATTAGCACATTTATGTCTTTGACGGGTGAGCAAGATGTTTGGTCTGATTTTGGTGGTTGGTTATTTGGCTCAATTTTAATTTTTTTATCTTGGGTCGCCTTTTATCACTTGGTAAAATACTATCAACTACTGCAAAATCAACATCAAACTTTATTAGAGCTTGCCTCAGATTCTCAGCGAGAACAACTTAAACGATTTCAAGCTGAAGCTATTGCCCATGAAGCTCAACTAAAGATGTTGAGATATCAACTTAACCCACATTTCTTATTTAACACCCTCAATGCTATTTCTGCTTTGGTTAAAGTAAAAGAAACCAATAAAGCTTATGACATGATTATTCAATTGAGTAAATTTTTACGTTACTCCCTTGATAATGATCCTGTTCAAAAAGTGAGTCTCAGACAAGAAATAGAGGCTACAAGGCAGTATCTAAACATCGAACGTACTAGATTTGGTTCGCGCTTAAAGTTACACTTTGATGTGCCTTCAGACTGTGAAAGTATTGATGTCCCAAGCTTGATTCTTCAACCTTTGGTAGAGAATGCCATCAAATATGGTATTGCCCCGTCTGAATTTGGGGGTAAGATTTCTGTATTGGCAGCAATAGAGGACTCTTATCTAATAATCAAGGTGATTGATACGGGTCCAGGTTTAAATGGAGAAAAAATCCCAATTAAATCAGCGGGTATCGGCTTAAAAAATACAGATGAACGTTTGAAGCAATTTTACAGTGATGATTATGAATTGCGTCTGGATAATACGTCAGATGGTGGTCTCTGTGTTATTTTAAAGTTACCATTTGAGCAAATAGGTATATAAATTTCTAGAAGGATTTTATGCAAAAATTACGAACGGTAATTGTTGATGATGAACCACTTTCATTAGATCTATTGCGTGCTGTTCTCAGTGAAATTAGTGATATTGAAATTGTGGGTGAGTGTAGCAATGGTAAGCAGGCTGTTGAAGCAGCCATGAAATTACAGCCTGAGCTGTTGTTTTTAGATATTCATATGCCGGGTATGAATGGCTTTGATGTTATTCGCTCCTTGCAAACAGACATTATGCCAATGGTGGTTTTTATTACCGCCTATGATCATTACGCAGTTGATGCTTTTGACCTTCATGCAGTCGACTATGTATTAAAGCCACTCGATAGTGAAAGAATTGCTAGATCCGTAGATCGTGCTGTAGACCGTCTCAAAAATGATGTTGATCGCAGCTTCAAGAGCCCTTTGATTGGTGCCATTGAAGAAATCTCTGAGCGTGCTGCACAACAGGAACAGCCTGATCAGCCTGAAAGTAACCTACCAGACGGAATGAAAAGAAAACTTTTAGTGCGCGACTCGGGTGTGGTTAAAGTGATACCTTTTGATGATATTGACTGGGTGGATGCTGCCGGAGATTATATGTGCGTTCATGCCGATGGTGAAACCCATGTTATTCGGAGTACCTTGCGAGACTTAATGGCTAAGCTCGATGATAATTTGTTTGTGAGAATTCACCGGTCGACCATTGTAAATGTTGAGCGAGTGGTTAGTGTCACACCACTACAAAAGGGTGGAAGCCTGTTGCATTTGACCCAGGGTGAGTCCCTGAAGGTTAGTCGAAATTATCGCGATTCTATTCGCAAATTTTTCAATTAAATAGTAAAAAACTTTTTTGTTGTATTGCATGTTTCTCGAGCTAGAGTCTCCACAGACTCTTCTCGGGAGTTGGCAACTTCTCTAAGCACCCAGGTTAAAAAAGCCGGTTCATTACGTCGTATTTTACCTAGCTCAGGTATATTTTTAGGCAATAAATAGGGTGCATCTGTCTCAATCATTAGTCTATCAATTGGGATATTTGATACTAAGTTGCGTAATTCTTTGCCGCGTTTGGGGTCGCATATCCAGCCAGTTATCCCTATATGCAGATCGAGATCGAGATAATTAAACAGGGTGTCTCGATCGCCGGTAAAGCAATGAATGACCCCCTGAGTAAAATGATCTCTGTATTCGCGCAACATTTCTAGCTGCTTTTTGGCGGCATCTCTTTCATGCATAAATAGTGGTAGCTGTTTTTTTACGGCTAGTTCTAGTTGTGATTCAAAGGCTGATATTTGATTAGATTGTGATGAAAAATTTCGATTAAAATCTAAGCCAGTCTCACCTATCGCAACAACATTGTTATGTTCGGCTAATTGGTCAAGGGATGACAATGCTTGGCTATCATATTCACTGGCATGATGGGGATGAACACCTGCAGTGGCATACAGCATATTAGGGAACTGTTGATCAAATTTGTCGCATAGATCAATAACTGCCATTGTATCTGCAATAGATGTTCCAGTTAGTATAAGCTGACCAACTCCTTCTTTTTGAGCACGTTTTAAAACTTCTTCTACATCATCTTTAAAACGATTGTTAGAAAGATTTACGCCAATATCAATCAGTGAATCGCTCATAACATGCCAATAAGTTTATTTAGTTAGATCCAATTTTACCCTATTGTATTACTCGAAGTTAATTCAGTTATCTTATAGTTTATTATTAATGTTTATAGTACTTTTATAGTATTGT
This sequence comes from Porticoccaceae bacterium, assembly GCA_049615345.1. GTDB lineage: Bacteria > Pseudomonadota > Gammaproteobacteria > Pseudomonadales > Porticoccaceae > HTCC2207. The sequence continues at coordinate 3,744 of JBMZFJ010000012.1, forward strand.
TCTATATTAGTTGTTCACCTAACAGGGAGTTCTTCAATGATTTGGCTATTGATCATATTTTGTTTGGCTGTGGCTCTATCTCCGTTGATGTGGATGAAGGCCACACCACGCCAGCAGCAAGTAATGGCCACAAGAGCCAAGGCTCGCAGTCTCTCTATTAATGTCAATATATGTAGGCAGCCAGATGCAAAAGATTCAGAGACTCGCCTAGATGCTATCTTATATTGGCTCCCTTGGCAGAAAGACACAGTTAATCAAGTCTGGGTTCTACAAAGACGAACGAGACGTGGTTGGGAATCATCGTTTGACGGATGGCGCTGGGTCAATAATCAAGCCGATCCATCATGGCAACAAATTATTGAATTAATTATTCAAAATTTACCCGCGGGTATTAGTGCAATTGTGTCTAATAAAGAAGGTATAGGTATGGTTTGGGATGAACGAGGCGACGAGGATTTGATAGATAATTTGCACCAAAATCTTATTAAATTACGTAAGAAAGGTGAAGAAATTTGCACATGAAGCTTGACCAGAGGGTACTCAAGCAAGTATTTTTGCGCTCCTTTACTAAATTCATTTGCTTAAACTTGGCAAATCAAAACTAAATTTTTAATGTGGAAAGCTCTTTTAAATGGGTAAATCATTAGTAATTGTAGAATCACCAGCTAAAGCTAAAACCATTAATCGCTACCTTGGTGATGACTTTATTGTGAAGTCTAGTGTTGGCCACATTCGCGATTTGCCAACCGGTTCTAGCCGAACGCCGTCTGACCCCAAAGAGCGTGCTAGGCAGGCTGCTATTACACGCAAATTATCCCCTGAAGAAAAAGTTTTGCATAAAGAGCGCAAGGCTAAAGCTCAACTTATAAAAAGTATGGGCATTGACCCTGATAACAATTGGGCGGCTGAATATGCTACCTTGCCCGGCAAAGAAAAGGTAGTAGCGGAATTAAAAAAATTAGCCAAAAACGCTGATACTGTATATCTCGCAACTGATATGGACAGAGAGGGAGAGGCCATTGCATGGCATCTCACCGAAGTTATTGGTGGTGATGATAGTCGCTATAAGCGCGTAGTGTTTAATGAGATTACCAAAAAAGCTATTCGTACAGCATTCGAAGATCCAGGCACGATTGATCAACATAGAGTCGATGCTCAGCAAGCCAGGCGTTTCTTGGATCGTGTAGTTGGTTTTATGGTTTCCCCGTTATTGTGGGAGAAAGTAGGTCGCGGTTTGTCCGCCGGTAGGGTGCAATCAGTTGCTCTAAAAATGATTGTTGAAAGAGAGCGTGAAATTCGCGCCTTCTTGCCCGAAGAGTACTGGACTGTTCAAGCTGATCTTGAATCTGGTGATTCATCAAGCGATGGGTTGGTGTCTAGATTTGATGTTAAGAAATACCAAGGTAGAGCATTTCGTCCGGTCAACAAGGATCAGACTGATACTGCGTTAGCTTTCTTGCGAGATGCCGAATATCAGGTCTCAAAGCGTGAAGACCGAGCGACTAAATCAAAACCACCCGCACCGTTTATTACCTCTACTTTACAACAGGCTGCTAGCACAAAGCTTGGTTATGGAGTTAAGAAAACCATGACTATGGCTCAGCGCTTGTATGAAGCGGGATATATTACCTATATGCGAACGGACTCGACTAATCTGAGCAATGATGCCATTGCTAATTGTCGCGAATATATTCAACGACAGCATGGTAAAAAGTACTTGCCAGATCAGCCGATTATTTACGGCAGTAAGAGTGGGGCTCAGGATGCTCACGAAGCTATTAGACCCTCTAATATAGATATATCACCCGGTAGTTTGAGCGATATGGAGGTTGATGCGCGACGGCTGTATCAACTTATTTGGCAGCAATTTGTTGCCTGTCAGATGACACCGGCTGAATTCACTTCATCCACCTTAACAGTAGCTGCGGGTGAGTATGAAATGACGGTTAAAGGTCGTGTGACCAAGTTTGATGGTTTCTTAGCGGTGATGCCGGCAAGAGACGAAGATGCTGAACTGCCTGATTTACAAAAGGGTGACGCACTTAAGTTGCTTACACTATTGCCGCAACAACACTTTACCAAACCACCGGCGCGTTATTCTGAAGCCGCCTTGGTTAAAGAATTAGAAAAGCGTGGTATTGGTCGTCCCTCTACCTATGCTTCAATTATCTCTACGATTCAAGATCGAGGTTACGTACGTATTGAAAATAAGCGTATGTTTGCAGAAAAAATTGGCGATATAGTAACTGATCGGTTAAACGAGAGCTTTACTGATCTTATGGATTATGGTTTTACCGCCACCATGGAGCGTCAATTAGATGATATTGCAGCCGGATCCTTAAACTGGAAACAGCTACTGAACAAGTTTTACGGTGAATTTAATCAAAAATTAGCTAACGCCAAAGATTCTGAGGGCGGTATGCGGCCTAATATGCCATCTGAGACCGATATTGAGTGTAACCTATGCGGCAGGCCTATGATGATTAGAACCGCAGGCACAGGCGTGTTTTTGGGCTGTTCTGGCTATTCTTTGCCGCCAAAGGAGCGCTGTAAGAATACAATTAATCTCACTTCTGGTGATGAAGCAATCAATATTGACGAAGATGATGAGGCTGAATCTAAGTCATTACTTCACAAGCACAGATGTAAGCTGTGTAATACTTCCATGGATAGTTATTTGCTGGATACCTCTCGCAAGCTACATATTTGTGGTAACAATCCAGATTGCTCTGGTTTCGAGGTTGAAACAGGACAGTATGTTATCAAAGGCTATGAAGGACCGACGCTTGAGTGTGATAAATGCGGTAGTGAGATGCAACTCAAGAACGGCCGTTTTGGTAAATATTTTGGTTGCACTAACGATAATTGTAAAAATACCAGAAAGCTTTTGCGCAGTGGTGAAGCAGCGCCACCTAAAGCTGATCCAATTCCTATGCCTGAATTACAGTGCGCCAAGGTAGATGATCACTATGTTCTTAGAGATGGTGCTTCAGGTATTTTCCTTGCAGCTAGTCAGTTCCCCCGACATCGCGAAACGCGAGCACCGTTGGTTTCCGAATTGTTGCCGTATAAAAAAGAAATTGATGAAAAATATCAGTTTTTACTAGAGGCGCCAGTTAAAGATTCCGAGGGCAGGGATACGGTGGTTCGCTATAGTCGAAAGACTAAAGAGCAATATGTTCGCAGTGAAAAGGATGGAAAGCCCACCGGCTGGAATGCATTCTATTCCAATGGTAGTTGGTCTGTCGCTGAAAAGTCTGGCGGCTAAAAATAGTGAGCACCTGTTCCTATTTGTCGGCAGTGAATCAAAAGCTGCTATTTGCCAAGAAACTTATCAAGCTTATCGAGGCAAACAAGGCCGCCTTCGATGATAAACATATGCAAGTTGCAATCGCTCAGTCTATTACCCTGCATTTAGGTCAAGCATGGGCATGGCACTTGCAAGATGTAGCCAGTAACTACAAAGTTAAAGATCCTAGCATTATTCAATCAGTTGATGACCTCGAGCAAAGCCTGTTGGCTGATGGAAAACAGCCTGCCGAATCTACTGAGTTAAAACAGCTTTTTTATAGCGATGAATCATGGGCAAGCAATATGCTCTATGGTTTTAGTCAGCTATCATCATTGCCTGTTATCCGTAAGGCTGAAATGGATGCTGACCGTTTGCCCATGTTATCACTTGATGATGCTTCAAATTCTAAGCGACAAGCGATTGATTGGAACCTAACAACGACCATAGACTGGTCTAAAAAAATGAATGAGCTCGTAGAAAGACATAGAGATATGATGATTGAGTTTTAATCATTCTTTAACACACACCTAATAACTTGAGATAAAAATATGAGCACACCAGCGTTTGAGCTAATTATTTTAGAAAACGGTGATATTGGACTGCAACGAGCAGGGGTGGACGAAACCCTAGTTCAAGTTAAGTTTTCGTCGAAGGTCAAGCAATATCTTGGCGAGCAGCATATTGAAGTTGCAAAACAAATGATAGATTCAGGTATTCAGGCTGTTATTGATTGGGAACAGGCAGCGGTTATTGCTGAAGAGCAAGAGCCGAGTAAAACCGTTCATTAATTTCGTTTTTTCGGTGCCAAGATATGACTAGTAACGATGCTTTAAACAAACTGGCACATCACCGCCATATCTCTACCCAGCGCCAACATCTACTACTATGCACAGCAGGTAAATGTAGTTCTCCAGAGCTTGCTGATAAATCTTGGAACTACTTAAAACGCCGTATCAAAGAACTGGGGCTTATGGATGTTGAGTCTGGAGTTTACCGATCAAAAGTCGACTGTCTTAGAGTTTGCAGGCAGGGCCCTATCATGGTCAGTTACCCGGATGGCACTTGGTATCACAGCTGCACCCCGGAGGTGATTGAGCGTATTCTTCAAGAACACGTCTTACTGGGCAACCCAGTTGCAGAATACAGCTTTGCTGAAGGTGATCTAGGCGCTGCAATTAAGGCTTAGATAGAAACTCTTACTACACCCACAGCTAAGCCTTCTATAGCAAAGTCTTGATGACGCAAATCAACCATGATAGGAGAGTACTGCTGATTTTCAGGTAATAGCTGAATTTCATGCTTACTTCTGGTTCGCTTAAGACGTTTTACTGTAACTTCACCGTCAACTCTAGCAACGACGATTTGCTGATTTTCAGCTGTAGGTTGCTGATGCACCGCTAGTAGATCACCGTCCATAATGCCTACATCCATCATGCTTTGCCCCTGTACCCTTAGAAAATAGTCAGCATGAGGGTGAAATGTACTCGATGGTACTTCTTGATAGTCTTCGATATTTTGTTCTGCAAGAATAGGTTCACCGGCAGCAACACGACCCACGATGGGGATGCCAGATACTTGTTCGGCAATACGAATTCCCCTTGAGGCACCAGGTATCATTTCAATAGCACCTTTTCTAGCCAGTGCCTTTAGATGGTCTTCAGCCGCATTAGCGGAGCGAAATCCAAGCTGTTCAGCAATCTCAGCGCGGGTGGGGGGGTAACCTGTTTGATCTAGATTATCTTTTATAAGATCAAATATTTGTTGTTGTCTGGCAGTTAAGCGTTCCATCTTAGACTCCTGTATACATATAGACTGTTATTATATACAGTATTTTGCTCGGTGCAAGTGCTTATCTTAGTTCTAAAATGTAATTATTATATTGTTGGTTTTGCCGCCATATAGGTAGAATAAAGCGTTTACTTATAATTGGGTTATGGAAACAATGAGCAATAAGAAATACGGTCGCCTTATGTTAGATTTAGCAGGCACAGAATTGTTAGCTGAAGAGCGAGGATTGTTGGCCAATCAGCATGTAGGTGGTGTTATTTTATTTGCTCGCAATATCATTGATAAACAACAGCTGTGTGATCTTGTAAAGGATATCCGACGTTGCTCGGAGCATATTCTCGTTGCAGTTGACCAAGAGGGCGGGCGGGTCCAGCGTTTTAAGCAGGGCTTTACAGCACTCCCACCGATGCAAGTGTTGGGTGATTTTATCGCTTCTGATTTAGATCAAGGGCTTGAACTTGCAACAGATACCGGATGGCTTATGGCTTCAGAAGTCATTGCTTGTGGCTTGGATATTAGTTTCGCCCCAGTGTTAGATGTGGATAGAAATCACAGTAGCATCATTGGTGACCGTGCATTTTCTGATTCGGCAGATCAAGTTGTATTAGCTGCAAAAGCTTTTATCAAAGGAATGAATCAAGCGGGTATGGCAGCTACAGGTAAGCATTTTCCGGGTCATGGCGGGGTCGTTGCAGACAGTCATCTTGAGGCTCCAGTAGATCATCGAACATTGGCTGAATTAGAGTCTAGGGATTTAAAACCGTTTGAATCACTTGGCAATGATTTAGCTGCTGTTATGCCAGCCCATATTACATTTCCTGCTGTTGATTCATCCTCAGTTGGTTTTTCTCACTATTGGTTACAACATATTTTGCGTGCAAAAATAGGTTTTGAGGGCGTCATTTTTAGTGATGATTTGACCATGAAAGGCGCCGATATCGTTGGCGGCTATAGAGAAAAATCTGAGGTGGCACTTGCTGCTGGTTGCGATATGATACTAGTATGTAACTGTCCCGAGGGTGCGAGGGAAGTTTTAGCCCATTTACAGCAACTAGACGTGGAAGCTAGTGAAAAAATTGCCACAATGCGAGCCAGTAAAACCCTAGATTGGGAACAATTAATTGAAAATACGCGCTATCAACAAACAATAAAAAAACTTCAGCAGCTAACTGCTACAGGACAATAAGATGAAGGCACTTGAATCTTGGCTAGTCAATTTAACGGGTGAAACCTATCTCTGGATAGGCGAGCTATTTTTGATCGTTTTAACCGCGCTGTTTGCGGGTTTTATTTTAAATAAAATCTTAAACCGTCTTCAGGTTAAAGCAGCTCAATCCCCCACAGTGTGGGACGATGCTTTTCTTGAAGCGTGCCGAGCACCAGCTATATGGTTGATTTGGATTCTAGGTATCAATTTTGCGCTGAGTATTATGGCCCAACGGATTGATTCGCCATTACAGGACTATATTGGACCTTTAAATCGGTTAGCGATAATTTTGCTAGGCGTTTTATTTATTAATGGTTTTATTAAACGGGCAGAATCTAATCTGCTGAATCCGAAATATATGAAAAAGCCGATGGATCCAACCACGGTTAAGGCTGTGTCTAAGCTTTTTCGCGCTGCCGTAGTTATTACCGCGGTTTTAGTTATTTTGCAGTTCTTAGGCTACAGCATTTCTGGGTTGCTAGCCTTTGGTGGTATCGGTGGTATTGCGGTTGGTTTTGCAGCCAAAGATCTTCTGGCTAACTTTTTTGGCGGTCTAATGATTTACTTAGATCGTCCATTTTCAGTGGGTGACTGGGTGCGCTCACCTGACAAAGAAATTGAGGGAACAGTTGAAGATATTGGATGGCGACTTACTCGAATTAGAACCTTTGATAAGCGTCCTCTGTATATTCCCAATGCCGTGTTTGCCAATATATCAGTAGAAAACCCATCGCGCATGACAAACCGAAGAATTTATGAATCAGTCGGTATTCGCTATGACGATATCGCCTGTATGACGCCCATTGTTGATCAGGTGACTGCCATGTTACGTGAGCACAATGAAATTGATTCAGATCAGGTTATCATCGTTAACTTCGATAAATTTGCACCGAGCTCTTTGGATTTCTTTATCTATGCCTACACCAATACTACCGATTGGGTTAAATACCATGAAGTGAAGCAGGATGTATTGCTAAAAGTATCGGAGATTATTCAAGCCAATAAGGCTGAAATTGCCTTCCCAACATCGACGCTTCATATAGCGTCGCCAGGGCTTGAAGGTGCATCTGGCAACTAGCTAGCGGTGAGATTTATCCCTTCGTTGCGCTATTTATTTACGCTAGGTTTTTTATCGCTGACAAGCTGTTTGTCAGTGCCCGAAGGTGTTACACCGGTTAGCAACTTTGAATTAGATCGTTACCTAGGCCGTTGGTATGAGGTGGCCCGCTTGGATCATTCCTTTGAGAGGAATTTAGAGGCAGTGTCGGCTGAATATGCCCTCAGAGATGATGGCGGTATTAAAGTGATCAATTCAGGTCGCAATATTGACTCGGGACAAATACAACAGGCTCAGGGCAGAGCGTACTTTGTTGAAGACCCTTCCATAGGCCATTTAAAAGTCTCTTTTTTTGGCCCTTTCTTTGGCTCTTACGTAATCTTTGAGCTTGATCAAGAAGACTACCAATACGCTTTTGTAGCGGGCAATACCACGGATTATTTATGGTTACTTTCAAGATCGCCAAAAGTTTCCGAGGAATTATTGGGGAAATTTAAGAGCCGCGCTGTCGAGTTAGGTTTCGATCTACAAGAACTTATTATGGTGACGCATTAACCATATTACTCTGCGCTTGTTATATGAGAATCTTCAGCGGTTTCAGTGAGTGGTGGTAGATTAATCGGAGCTGGTTCGAAAGATTTAATGGTAATTAATGCACCCATGTGTGGGTGATCAATATAGTACACCTCATCAAGTTGAATACGCTTTGATTGCTTGATGGGCCAGATTTCTTTAATAGGATAAGGGTTGACTGTCGTTACTTCAGACTGTGGTGCTGTAGTATCTCTTTGCGAATTAAATAGTGTTTCTATTTGATTCATGTTGTAGCCTTTCAATGCTTCTTCAACACCAATAAAAACTTCACCAGATGGATTGGTTTTTGGTTTTTTTGGCTGCGCTGAATGGGGGCTTAATGATGAAAGTTTATTAGAAAATCGCAGAGCTTTAAGTAGACTTATTTCATCGGAATTCAGCGCTTTTACCGGTGTTTCTGGCAGAACAATATCCATCGTTTCTGCGGGAGAGAAATTGATACGCCACAGATCAGTTTCAAAATGAAGATAGCGCGATTTATAGAAACGTAGTGAACCTTCAATAACCTGCCTATTTGCTTGCTCTTTTTTGGTATTGACCAGAATCCATGGGCTTTTTTCTTTGGAGTCTATTTGAAATCGCCATGCCTCATGAAAACGAACCCTGTAGTTTCTCCTGTTTAGCCCCCTAGCAGTATCATTTAAATCTCTGTGCTTTCTGTTAAGTATTTGAAACTGTTGCTCATAGACAGGGATAAAATCAATGACCTCAGCTTCGGTGTTAAGTTCAGAATTAGCAACGTCATAATCTTCAAAAATTGCTGTGTTCTCAATCTCAGCGATTTGTATAGCATCTGTATACTGATAGGGAATAGTGGCCTCTGGAATAAGGGTTGTGCCATCATTAAAGTTTTCAACTTGATACTGGTTTAGATCTAATAAAAGTGATAGGCGTTGATTGAGTTCAAGTGTTTGTGGGTTATTAATAGAGCCTGTTGTGGAAGCATCAAAAATAGGGCGACGCATAATGCCTGTACTGGGATAGCTGCTACTTAGCTCAAGCCAATTGTTGGGGAAGCTGATCTGTACTTCTTTTGGCGCTGATTCTGAGCCAGTTATGGTTTTTTGATCGAATAGTATGACCTCAACTTGATACCAGTTCTTGGCAGCGGGATTAGTTTTTGGCTGGTCTTTTTCAGTGGCTGAGTTATTAGATGCTAGAAATAAAGGCAGCATAGCGACTAGCAGACATCTGCATAGCGAAGCTTTGTGGCTTTTAAAAAACATCCAGAATCCTTTTTGCTTTAGTTTAGCGTCTCAGCGAGTGAGCTGAGCATAGCATACACTGAAGTAAGTCTAACTTCAGGCGTTTCCATAGGCATTGTGAAACTCAATTGATCATTATTCAATAGGCGATAACAGTTTGAGTTTTGTTGAACTAACTTGATAATAGTGATGGGTTCAACTTTGGTATTTTGAAGGAACTGCAAGCGCCCACTGGTAGGTCCAGCCTCAATTTTCTTAAGCCCAAGATATTCCCCAATCTGCCTGATTTCAGCAATTTGAAACAATGCTTTTACCGGCTCGGGAAGCAGGCCAAAGCGATCTATCATCTCTACCTGTAATTCATGTAACTGTTGTTTATCTTGGCAGTTTGCCAGACGCTTATAAAAAGTCAGGCGCATATTTACATCGGGTAAATAACTCGAGGGTATTAATGCCGGAATATGCAAGTTAACTTCAATACCCTGATCAAAGGTTAGTTTCTTATTCGGGCTTTCACCACTGCGAATTGATTCAACCGCTTGATCGAGCATTTCTAGGTAAAGGGTAAAGCCAATGGTTTGAATGTGTCCGCTTTGCTCTTCACCTAATAGTTCACCTGCGCCACGTATTTCTAGGTCATTGGTTGCTAGGGTAAAGCCTGAACCAAGGTGTTCTGCCGCAGAAATTGCCTCAAGGCGCTTGGTGGCATCTGTGGTGAGCTTTTTCTCTGGGTGTGTCATCAGATAAGCATAGGCTTGGTGATGTGAGCGACCAACTCGGCCTCTAAGCTGATGCAGTTGTGCTAAACCAAATTTATCCGCACGTTCGATAATAATGGTATTGGCACTGGGAATATCAATTCCCGTTTCGATAATGGTTGTGCAGACTAAAACATTAAAACGCTGATGATAAAAATCGGACATGATTTTTTCCAGTTCACGTTCGCGCATCTGGCCATGGGCTATATTGATTCGTGCTTCTGGGACAAGCTCTGCTAGTTCATCCGCCGCTCGCTGAATTGATTTAACATCATTATGTAGATAGTAGACCTGCCCACCGCGCAAAATTTCTCGCAATATAGCCTCTTTAGCCACTCTCGATTCTTTTTTACGAATAAACGTTTTAACAGATAGGCGCTTAGCGGGCGGCGTAGCAATAATCGACAAGTCTCTAATGCTGTGCATGGACATATTGAGTGTTCGAGGGATAGGGGTTGCTGTCATGGTCAGCATATCGACTGAACTACGCAGCGCTTTTAACTGTTCTTTTTGACGAACGCCAAACCGATGCTCCTCGTCAATGATCATTAACCCCAATTGACTAAAGTCAATGTTGGCATGCAGGAGTTTGTGCGTACTAATAAGAATATCAACTTTGCCTGACTCGACTTGGCTGATCACTTGCTGTTGTTCTTTGGCAGTTTTAAATCTGGACAATTCTTCGACTTGAATAGGCCAGTTTGCAAAGCGGTCACGAAAATTCTCTAAGTGCTGATGCGCAAGAAGGGTGGTAGGTACAAGGATAACTACCTGTTTATTGCTGGAAACCACGGTAAAGGCTGCGCGCATAGCCACTTCAGTTTTACCAAAGCCAACATCACCACAAACTAGTCTATCCATGGGCTGGGTGCTTAATAAATCTTTTCGAACAGCGTCGATGGTTGTGAGCTGGTCAGCTGTTTCCTCAAATGGGAATTCACTACAAAATTGTCGATATTCCTCTTCATTATCAGCGCAAGAAAAGCCTGACCGAGCTGCGCGGCGTGAATAGATGTCGAGCAATTCGGCTGCCGTGTCGCGTACTTTTTCAGCGGCTTTTTTCTTGGCCTTATCCCATTTATCTGAGCCCAAGCGATGCAGTGGCGCCATTGCTTCATCGCCACTGCCACTAAAGCGACTAATCATATGCAATGATGAGACCGGTACATATAGTTTTGCGTCATCGGCATAGGTGAGGGTTAAGAATTCTTGTTCTGACCCGTCAACCGACAATAGGATTAAGCCATTATAACGACCTACACCATGATCTAAATGAACTACAGGAGCGCCAATTTTGAGTTCAGCTAAGCTTTTGAAGATATAATCCGGAGATTCAGAGGTGCTTGAGCGTCTTCGCCGTTGCATGACCTGTTGACCAAACAGTTCACCCTCGGTGATAAGACACAGTTCGCGTTGTTTGCAAAAAAAGCCCTGATCGATGGGGTATATACAGATACCCAGTGTTTGGTCAGAGGTGTTAAATTCCTGCCATGAACTAAATGCCGTTGGTTTTATATCATTGGCGGCTAAAAGTTCGGTTAAAGCTTCTTTTCGCCCTGCGGATTCAGCACAGAATAGTAGTTTGGTAGAAGCCGGTATTTCTAGAATAAATTGCTCTAGTTTTTGAAGTGGATTAGTTTGTTTACTATCAACACTGACATCGGCGATTCCAGTGTTAATTTGCGCCTTCTGATTGGGATTATTGGGTTCTTTTTGGATAATATTTAGCTGTTTAAATTCAGCAAAAAGATCCTCAACCGTGATAAAAATTTCTTTGGGTTCTAAAAGCGGTCGCTGTGGATCAACACCATATTCGGTATAGCGTCGATTAATATCTAGCCACAGGGTATTGGCCGTCGTGTAAAGATCACCTTGCATAAACACTTGAGTTTGATCGGGTAAATAGTCAAACAGTGTGGCTGTTTGCTCAAAGAATAAGCTCAGGTAATACTCGATGCCCTGAGGTGCTATTCCTTGTTTGACGTCCTTATAAACGGGGCAGCCAATGGTTGATGAGTCAAAATGATCATGCCAATGATTGAGAAATTGATTAATTCCTTCTTTATCTAGAGGAAACTCTCTTGCCGGCAACAGTCTCAGTCGTTCTACATTAGATAGGGTTCGCTGGGTTTCGGGATCAAAAATTCTTAGTGATTCAATATCATTGTCTAATAGATCAATTCTAAAGGGTGCCTTTTCCCCCATGGGGAAGATATCAATAATCGACCCACGAAAAGCGTATTCTCCATGTTCAAATACCGTATCTACTCGCTGATAACCAGCTCTGGTTAATTGACTGTGCAATTTATCGCGGTCGAGTGTTTCATCAACCTGATAGTCGAATAATCGAGAGGCCAAGTAGTCAGTAGGTGGTAGTTGATGAAGTAATGATGGCAGGGGTAATACGAGTACTGTTTGCTTTAACGAAGGTAACTCGCTAAGTATTTGTATACGATCAGAAATAATATCTTGGTGTGGCGAGAACATATCATAGGGCAAGGTCTCCCAGTCGGGGAAAGCCTTTGTTTGTATTCCGCTATCGCGCAAGAAAAAGGTAATGGCTCGGCGAAGTGCTGAAGCTTCGGCTGTTGTAGCGGTTATTACCAAAGATACACCGGAATAACTTTTTGCATTTTCAGCGATACTTAATGCTTGTGCTGTAGAGCCAAGGGCTGCCCAATCAGATTGATTGTTTGTAGCTTTACTCATTTACTGGTTTCTCTAATTGGATGTTGTGTTGAAAGCATAAACATTGTCGACTGCGCATTTTACTCTACTTAGCTTCTTGATTTGTAAAAAATATCAATTCGCTGATTAATACTAATAAATATTGTCTATAGTTTATTAGGACAGCGGATTAATAATTATTTCACGATAAAAGGATGTATAAAGTGAATAAGGAAGTGCGACCCTCACCAGATAATTTTTTTAAAGATTGGAAACAAAGAGAAGCCCTTGCCGAGGGGATGATCCCGATTATTGGAAAGTTGTATAGAGAGTTTAATGTCTCTTGTTATATGTACGGTAAAAGCATGGTCAATAAATCTGTTACCGATCTTATGAAATCCCATCGTTTTGTGCGACAGGTTGAAAAGAATGAGTTATCGGAATTTGATACAGCGCCGATGTTAATCGCGATCAGTCAATTGAATTTAGGTCCGGCACATATAGATATTGGAAAGTTAGTAGTTAAATATCAGGCCTCACATCAAAGACTTTCGATTGAGGACTTTGTATCTGCTGAACTAGCTGACTGCATAGGCTCGACGAAAAAACCCCTAATTAAACCTCAGGACATCGTACTCTATGGTTTTGGTCGAATAGGCAGACTATTGGCAAGACTTCTAATCGATAAAGCTGGTGGTGGAGACGTATTGCTCCTTAAGGCCATAGTCGTTCGCAAGGGTAGTAAAGGAAACAATGATTTAGAAAAGCGCGCTGCATTGTTGCGGCAGGATTCTGTGCATGGCTCGTTTAAAGGAACCATTCGCGTACTTAATGAGAGCGCTACACTGGTTGTTAATGGTAATCCCATACAGGTAATCTATGCCAATAAACCGGAAGATGTAGACTATTCAGAATATAAAATTAATGAGCCTTTAATTATTGATAATACCGGTCTATGGACTGATCGAAAAAACCTCGAGCGTCATTTATCCACCGGCGCAAAAAAAGTTTTACTGACAGCGCCTGCGAGCGATGATATACCCAATATTGTCTATGGGGTTAACCACCATCAAATTACTGCGCAGGAAAATGTAATCTCTGCTGCATCATGCACTACCAATGCCATTGTTCCTGTGCTTAAAACTTTGCTTGATCAATATGGTATTGAGCATGGGCATGTGGAGACTGTGCATGCCTACACTAATGATCAAAATCTAATTGATAATTATCACTCAGGGGATCGGCGAGGAAGAAGTGCTGCTTTAAATATGGTGTTAACGTCCACTGGCGCCGCCAAAGCTGTGGCTAAGGTAATCCCAGAGCTGAAGGGGAGGTTAACTGGTAACGCTATCAGGGTTCCTACACCTAATGTGTCTATGGCTATTCTTAATTTACAGCTGAGTCAATCGCTAACCAGAGATGGTCTTAACGAGTTTTTACGCTATATGGCGCTTCATAGTGAATATCAACAACAGATTGGTTACACGGTGTCCACTGAAGCAGTATCCACAGATTTTGTTGGTTCTAGGCAGGCCACGGTAGTTGATTCCGAAGCAACCATTGTATCTGGTAAGAATGTGGTTATTTATTGTTGGTATGACAATGAATTTAGCTATAGCTGTCAGGTTATAAGGTGCATTGAAAAGTTTGCAGGTGTTGATTGGCAACGCTATCCTATTGCTGATTAACCACCTAGCAAGAAGTTACCATGATCATAGAGCAAATTTGGACCAATAACGCTTGGCGTAATTTTAATTATCTTATTGCCTGCCCTGAGACCGGTGATGCTCTAGCGATAGATCCACTGGATTATAAGCAGTCTCTTAATCTAGCCAAAAAACATGGTTGGAAAATAACCAAGGTACTAAACACTCACGAACACCATGATCATATAGAGGGCAACAAGCCGATGATTGAGGCTACTGGCGCTAATCTATTGGCTCATACAGGGGCGCGTGATGCCATACCTAATATTGATACTCCACTACGCGGGGGAGAGGTAATCACTGTAGGTAATAGTGTTGAGCTAGAAGTAATTGATACCCCAGGGCATACCATGAGTCATGTCTGCCTATTGTCTAAAACACCAACGCCCGTATTGTTTAGTGGAGATACCTTGTTTAACGCGGGTGCGGGAAACTGCCATGGCGGCGGTCATCCTGAAGCGCTGTACAGCACCTTTGCTGATATATTCTCCCAACTACCAGATGACACTAAAATTTATCCGGGTCATGACTATATTGTTAATAACCTACAATTTACACTTAATCGCGAGCCGAGCAATAAAGTAGCAGCCAGCTTGCTTGATCAGGTTATTTCGCAGGATACTTACAACCCCCTTGTCACTACTTTGGGTCTTGAAAAACAAATAAATTGTTTTTTGCGACTTGAGAATCCAGAAATCATTTCCAACTTGAAAAAATCAGTCTCTAATTTCCCCGATTGCCCGTCCTCCAAAGATGTGTTTCTTGCCTTAAGGTCATTGCGTAATGACTGGTAATTTTTGAGTCATGTTTAGCTAAGATTACAAATAAATAAAAAAACCTCGAAAAAAACGCTATTTTTGGCAGTTAAACTGGCATCAAAACCCTAAGAAGTTTATACTCTCGCGCGAAAATATTGGTCAAATAAGATTAGCAAGTTTTCATCATGTCTTGGCCAGTAATATAGATGTTTTTGAGTGCTTTGTGATTTAGGCTAAGGCAGCTTGGCGTATTTTCATATTCGTTCTTGAAATGTTGTTAATCTCGTCAATGGTATTTCCTATGATTAAAGTTCGCCGCGGACTGGACCTGCCCATATCAGGTGCGCCAAAGCAAGAAATTCACGATGGCCCTAAAACCAGTCAAATAGCAATTATTGGCTCTGATTTTCATGGTATGAAGCCAACCATGGAAGTGAAAGTTGGGGACAACGTAAGTAAAGGTCAGTTGTTATTTACCGATAAAAAGAATCTTGGCGTTCGCTTTACATCGCCATCCTCAGGCACCGTGGTTGCGATTAATCGCGGAGAAAGACGTGTATTCCAGTCGCTCGTTATTGATATTGATGGTGATAAAAAAGAGTCATTCGCCTCGTTTGATGTCAACGAACTACCAGCTCTGAGTCGTGAACAGGTAGTTGATAATCTGGTAACTTCAGGTCAGTGGGTAAGTTTTAAAACACGCCCTTATTCAAAAGTTCCTGCAATTGATAGCGCTCCAGCTTCAATTTTCGTAAATGCTATGGATACTAATCCACTTGCTGCAGATCCAGAGGTAATTATTGCTGAGCGTCAACAGGATTTTGCCAACGGTCTTACCGTTATTTCAAAACTAACCGAGGGCTCGGTTAATCTTTGTGTGGAAGGTGATTCATCTGTTTCAGCGGATAATGTATCAGTTCACAGTTTCTCTGGGCCGCATCCGGCCGGTCTTTCTGGCACCCATATCCATTACATTGACCCAGTGAGTGCAGACAAAACAGTTTGGACAATTAACTATCAAGATGTTATCGCCATTGGGGCGTTATTTACCTCGGGTGAAATTGATAACCGTCGTGTAGTCGCTCTAGGCGGTCCTCAGGTTACAGAGCCACGCTTGATCAGAACAATCTTGGGTGCAAATCTTAATCAACTTGTTATTGGTGAACTTGAAAATGATGAGAATCGAGTGATTTCTGGTTCAGTTCTCAGCGGTCGTAAAGCAGCGGGTAATTTTGCATTTTTGGGGCGATACCATAACCAAGTATCGGTTATTCGTGAGGGGCGAGAAAGAGAGTTTCTTCACTATTTGCGTGCAGGAGTGAATAAACATTCTGCATTGCCGATTTTTGCCGGTGGTCTTAAGAAAAAATTATTCAATATGACCTCTAGTACCAATGGTAGTGAAAGAGCCATGGTGCCAGTAGGTGGCTATGAGAATGTAACTGCTCTGGATATTTTGCCTGTTCAGTTATTGCGATCCCTGATTGTTGGCGATACCGAAATGGCTCAAAAGTTGGGCTGTTTAGAACTTGATGAAGATGATATGGGCTTATATACCTATGTCTGTGTCGGGAAATATGAATATGGCCCAATTCTTCGTGACAATCTAACCAGAATTGAGAAGGAGGGTTAAGCCAAATGCGTAAATTCCTTGATAAATTAGAGCCTAACTTTAAGAAGGGTGGCAAATGGGAAGGTTGGTATGCGCTTTACGAAGCAATAGATACCGGTTTATTCAAACCCTCAGATGTCACTAAAAATAGTTCGCATGTAAGAGATAATATTGATCTTAAGCGTGTAATGATCACTGTTTGGCTCTGTACGTTCCCAACCATGTTTTTTGGTATGTGGAATATTGGATTTCAAGCTAATAGCATTATGGCTGATATGGGTATGCAGAGTCAGGAAGGTCTGCGCGCTGTCTTTATTGGTTTGTTGGCGGGCTATGATGCCAACAGTATCTGGGACAACATGGTTCATGGTGCGGCCTACTTTATACCTATTTATGCTACAACCTTTATTGTGGGTGGTTTTTGGGAAGTATTATTTGCTAGCGTTCGCGGCCATGAAGTCAACGAAGGCTTCTTTGTAACCTCGGTTCTTTTTGCCCTTTGTTGCCCACCGGACCTTCCGTTGTGGATGGTTGCTGTGGGTATTAGCTTTGGTATTGTTATTGGTAAAGAAATATTCGGTGGTACAGGTAAGAACTTCTTAAATCCTGCGTTGACTGGGCGTGCATTCCTTTACTTTGCTTATCCTGCTTATATGAGTGGCGATATGGTTTGGACAGCAGTAGATGGTTATACCGGTGCCACCATGCTTTCTATTGCCGCTGCTGATGGTGTTAATGCCTTAGCCCAAACCGCAACCTGGATGGATTCATTTATCGGAACTATTCATGGTTCTATTGGTGAGACATCAACACTTGCTATTCTTATGGGTGCGGTTGTATTGATTGCAATGAAAATTGCATCATGGCGTATTATTGGTGGTGTGCTTGTAGGTTCTGCCGCTGTATCCATACTGTTTAATAGTATTGAATCAACCAATCCGATGTTTGCACTGCCGTTCTATTGGCACTGGGTCATTGGTGGCTTTGCCTTTGGTGCCATCTTTATGGCGACTGATCCAGTTTCTGCCTCGATGACTAATACAGGCAAGTACATATATGGCTTGTTAATAGGTGTGATGGTGATTCTTATCCGAGTGGTTAACCCTGCATTCCCAGAGGGCATGATGTTGGCCATTTTGTTTGCCAATCTTTTTGCCCCATTAATTGATCATTATGTGGTTGAGTCTAATATCAAGAGGAGACTAGCACGTGGCTAATGAATCTGTTTCCAAAACGTTTACCGTTGCTTTGACCCTGTGTATTGTTTGTGCGGTGGTTGTATCCAGTGCTGCTGTTTTTCTTCGCCCTGCGCAAGAAGCTAATAAGCTACTTGATTTAAAAACTAATATTCTTGCTTCTGCGGGTTTATTGGAGGAGGGCGTTGATGTTGAAACTCAATTTGAAAAAATCAGCGTTAAGCTGGTCGATATGGATACCGGTCGCTACACTGATGCGGTAGATCCAGCGACTTATGATCAGAGGAAAGCATCTGCAGACCCATCTCTTTCGATAGCTCTGGGTGCTGAGGACGATATAGCGAAAATAAAACGAAGAGCCAATTATGCCAAGGTATATGTGGTGGAAAACCAACTGGGTCTTGAAAAAGTTATATTGCCTATTAAAGGTTATGGTCTGTGGTCGACGCTCTATGGTTTTATCGCCCTTGAATCTGATTTAAAAACCGTAGCTGGTATTGGTTTTTATGAGCACACAGAAACACCCGGTCTAGGCGGTGAAGTGGACAATCCAAAGTGGAAGGCAAGCTGGATTGGCAAACAAGCCTACAATGGTGATGCGTATGTACTCGAAGTCATTAAAGGTAAAGTTGATCCTTCACGCGGTGGCGCAGAATCAAAAATTGATGGTCTTGCCGGAGCAACTCTTACAACCAAAGGCGTTGATAACCTTGTGAAGTATTGGTTGGGTGACCAAGGCTTTAAGCCTTTTATCGAAAATCTTAAGACAGGGGAGGCGTAATAGATGTCAAAAACTAAAGATATCTTACTAGAGCCAATTGCTAGCAATAATCCTATTGCCTTGCAGATACTGGGTATCTGTTCGGCGCTTGCGGTTACGACCAGTATGAAAGTTGCTTTTGTTATGTGTTTGGCGCTGACAATCGTTTCGGCCTTTTCTAATCTTTTTGTTTCATTAATTCGCCATCATATTCCCAATAGCATTCGTATTATCGTGCAGATGACGATTATTGCTTCAATGGTGATTATGGTAGATCAGGTGCTTAAAGCGGTGGCTTATGACATCAGTAAGCAGTTATCAGTGTTTGTGGGTCTAATTATCACCAACTGTATTGTTATGGGGCGTTGTGAAGCCTTTGCAATGAAAAATCCACCTCTGCCAAGCTTCTACGATGGCATTGGTAATGGTTTGGGCTACAGCGTTATTCTGATGTTATTGGCATTTATTCGTGAGTTATTTGGTGCTGGCAAGATCTGGGGTATTCAGGTATTGCCGGTTAGTACCGAAGGCGGCTGGTACATTGCTAATGGCATGATGTTAATGCCACCAAGTGCTTTCTTTTTAATTGGCTTGTTTATTTGGGCATTGCGCGTTTGGAAAACTGAACAGGTTGAAAAGCCAGACTTTAAGATAACTGCGAATAGCCGCAAAAGTGAGGTTGTCTAATGGAACATTATCTAAGCTTACTTGTTCGATCAATTTTTATTGATAACATTGCCCTCAGTCTTTTCTTGGGCATGTGTACCTTTATTGCTGTATCGAAAAAAGTAAATGCCGCAATCGGTCTTGGAATCGCGGTAATAGTGGTACAAACCATTACGGTTCCCGTAAATTATTTGTTAATGAACTATTTGCTTGCTGATGGTGCTTTAGCATGGGCTGGACTTCCAGAAGTAAACCTTAGTTTCCTTGTTTATCTGTGCTTTATCGGTGTAATTGCAGCGCTGGTTCAAATACTTGAGATGGTACTAGACAAATATGTGCCAGCACTTTACAGCGCTCTAGGTGTTTTTCTGCCGCTGATTACCGTTAATTGTGCGATCTTAGGTGGTTCATTGCTTATGGCCGAGCGTGGCTACGGGTTCACCGAAAGTGTTGTTTACGGCATTGGTTCAGGCACTTCATGGGCTCTTGCTATTGCAGTTTTAGCGGGTATTCGAGAAAAACTTAAGTACAGCGACATTCCAGATGGTTTACAGGGTTTGGGTATTGTATTTATTACCGTAGGTTTGATTTCCTTGGGCTTTATGTCGTTCGGCGGCATTGACCTATAAAAATTGGAGAATTAAAGCAGTATGACGACTGAAATTATTTTAGGCGTAGCCATGTTCACAGTAGTGATCTTGGCACTAGTAGCCTTTATTCTTGCCGCACGCAGCAAGCTCGTTGCTTCTGGTGATGTCAATATCGAAATTAATGGTGAAAAAACCATTACTGTTCCCGCCGGTGACAAACTTCTACAAACACTGTCAAATGCAGGCTTGTTTTTGCCATCAGCCTGTGGCGGCGGCGGTAGTTGTGCTCAATGTAAATGTGTCGTTTCTGACGGTGGTGGCTCTATGCTCCCTACAGAAGAGGCTCACTTTACTCGCAGAGAGGCTAATGAAGGATGGAGACTTTCTTGTCAGGCTCCGGTTAAACAGGACATGAAAGTTGAGGTTCCAGAGGAAGTATTTGGTGTTAAGCGCTGGGAATGTACCGTAGAGTCCAATCCGAATGTGGCAACATTCATCAAAGAGTTAACATTGCGGTTACCTGAGGGTGAAAACGTCGATTTCAGAGCTGGTGGTTATGTGCAGCTAGAATGTCCTCCACATGTGGTTAACTATTCTGATTTTGATGTTGAAGAGCAGTACCGTGGTGATTGGGAGCGCTTTGGCCTTTATCAGTATAAGTCTGAGGTAAAAGAGCCTCTTATTCGTGCTTATTCTATGGCGAACTATCCAGAGGAAAAAGGTGTTGTTAAGTTCAATATACGTATTGCAAGCCCACCTCCAGGTTCTACAGATATACCGCCTGGTAAGATGTCATCTTATGTATTTAACTTAAAACCTGGCGATAAGATTTCCGTTTATGGACCATTCGGTGAATTTTTTGCCAAAGAAACCAAAGCTGAAATGGTATTTATTGGTGGTGGTGCCGGTATGGCACCCATGAGATCGCATATTTTCGATCAACTAAAGCGAATCAATTCTGATCGAAAAATTAGCTTTTGGTACGGCGCTAGATCGCTTAAAGAATGTTTTTATGACGAAGAGTATGATCAATTAGCTGCTGAAAATGATAATTTTGAATGGCATCTTGCACTTTCTGACCCTCAGCCTGAAGATGACTGGGATGGTCTTACTGGCTTTATCCACAATGTACTTTATGAGCAATACCTCAAGGATCACGAAGCTCCGGAAGATTGCGAATTTTATATGTGTGGGCCGCCTATGATGAATGCTGCGGTTATTAAGATGTTGGAAGATTTAGGTGTTGAGCCTGAAAATATTATGCTTGACGACTTTGGTGGCTAGACGCCCTAAAGTGAGTGGCTTGGGGCAAACTAGGTTGTTTGCCTCATGGCGCTCGGTTATACTTTTAGTTATACTTTCGTTATTAGGTTGTAGCAATAAACCTGAGGTTCTTAAAATCTCAGGAAGTAAAATGGGAACCACTTACCAGATTACAATAATTGCAGACCAGTTACCCCCTGAAGACTTAGAGCAGCAAATTGAAGAGCTGCTTTCCAAGGTGGACAATTCAATGTCTACCTACAAAGAGAATTCAGAAATTAGTCAGTTTAATCGCTTGCCGGTTGGTAAGGCGCTGACAATTTCTCAAGAGTTTGCCGAGGTTGTGAAAATCAGCCAACACATATGGCAACTAAGCAATGGTGCTTTTGATCCGACTATAGGTCCACTTGTGGATTTATGGGGTTTTGGTCCCGGTCAAAGGCATGATTCAATCCCCACAGCCAAGGCTATAGCCCAAACAAAAGCTCAAATAGGTTTTGATTCAGTTGTTCTCGAGGAGAATAACCTATCTAAAACCAAGCCAGTTGCTTTAGATTTATCGGCAGTGGCCAAAGGCTACGCAGTCGATAGGGTGGCTGACCTATTAGAGATGCTTGCGCTACCCGATTATTTGGTAGAGGTTGGTGGTGAAATTCGCGTAAGTGGATTCAATGCTGACGGTATTGCTTGGCGTATAGCGATGGAGCAACCGCAATTATTCGCTGAGGTTGATCAGGTTATTTCTATTACGGATATTGCTGTAGCGACATCGGGTGACTATAGGAATTATTTTGAGCGTGATGGTGTTCGCTATTCGCATACCATCGACCCGAAAACGGGTATGCCTATAGATCATAATTTAGCCTCGGTCACTGTGCTCTCTGAGTCCTGCGCTGTTGCGGATGCATGGGCGACTGCTTTTTCAGTTATGGGGGCAGATAGGAGTTTAGAGTTGGCAGAACAGCTTGATCTCACTGCCTATATGTTGGTGAGAGAAAATGGTGCATTTGTCTCCAAGAACAGTAGCAGTTTTGATTTTTTCGTCGATTAGAATTTATAGGTTGGGTAACTGGTGTTAGAGATTTTATTTGCAGTTATAGGTTTTGTCGTTTTGATCGCAATTATGGCGATTGGCGTTTTACTGGGTAAAAAACCTATTGCGGGTTCCTGTGGTGGTGTTGCCGCTGCTTTGGGAGAAGACGACTACACCTGCGAAATTTGTGGCGATGACCCCAATAAATGCGATGAAATATCCAATAGTTCAAATCCTGCGTTTACAAACGCCGCTGAATTAAAGAAATAAGGAACAATAATGGCAGATTTCTCTTATGACCTTGTAGTAATTGGTAGTGGTCCAGCGGGAGAGGGGGCTGCTATGAATGCCGTTAAACAGGGCTTAAGCGTTGCAGTAATTGATGATCGAGCCCAGCCTGGTGGCGGTTGTACCCATTTAGGCACTATTCCTTCTAAAGCGCTAAGACATTCGGTGCGGCGCATGGTGCAATATAATACCATGCCAATGTTTCGTTCGGTTGGCGATCCTCGTTGGTTTTCTTTTCCTGAGGTAATGAAAGCTGCTGAGGATGTTATTACCAAGCAGGTTGAAGGCAGAACAAAGGGCTATGCACGCAATCGAGTCAAAATACATGTGGGCAGAGCTAAGTTTATTGATCCCAATCAGGTGGTTGTTTCTGACGCCTCTGGAAACCCTTCAACCATTGAGGGTAAAAACTTTTTAATAGCCACGGGTTCTAGACCCTATCGTCCTGAAGATATTGATTTTAATCACCCGTTAGTCTTTGACAGCGATACCATCCTTACTCTCGATCACTCTCCACTTAATGTCATTATCTATGGTGCCGGTGTAATTGGTTGTGAATATGCCTCTATTTTTGCCGGATTGGATACGCGTGTTGACTTGGTCAATACTCGTGAATGGTTGATGAGTTTCTTAGATGATGAAATTTCTGACGCTTTGAGTTATCACCTGCGAGATTTGAGTGTAAGTGTTCGTCACAACGAAGAATACGAGCGTGTAGAAACCACAGATAACGGGGTGACACTGGTCTTAAAATCTGGCAAACGTATCCATGGTGACGCGCTACTCTGGTCTAATGGTAGAACCGGTAATACCCATGATTTAGGTCTAGAAAACATCGGCCTAGAGGCTGATGTGCGTGGGCAAATAAAGGTCAATAGTGACTATCAGACTGCAGTGCCTCATATCTACGCAGCCGGTGATGTGATTGGCTGGCCAGCCCTTGCGGGCGCTGCTTACGATCAAGGACGTTTTGCGGCTTCTCACATGTGCAACACGCCTGACAAATACAGGGTTGAAGATGTTGCTACCGGTATATGGACGATTCCTGAAATAAGTTATGTGGGTAAAACCGAATCAGAATTAACCGAGCAAAAAATCCCCTATGAAATTGGCCGCGCCTATTTTAAAGATTTGGCTCGTGCGCATATTTCTGATGAAGAAGTGGGTATGTTAAAAATTCTTTTCCATCAGCAGACCCTAGAAATATTAGGCATCCATTGCTTTGGTGCCGAAGCGGCTGAAATTATTCATATTGGTCAAGCAATTATGAATCAAGAGGGCGAAGCCAATAGTATAAATTATTTCTTACGCACCACATTTAACTACCCAACGATGGCCGAAGCCTACCGTGTTGCCGCATTAAATGGTCTGAACAGAGTAAGTCGTGAAAGCCGTCGTGCATAACCGGTAAACTAATCTATCAATCACGCACAAAAGTTCATTGCTAAGTAGCTTCGTAGTTGTACCCTTAAAGGGATTGCTGTTTAATCTGTGCATGAAATCAAATCTCCCACTCTATATTGGTATTCGATACGCCCTAAGCAAGCGCAAACAAGGTTTTTTGTCGTTTATCTCTGGATTTTCGTTTTGTGCCATGGCCCTTGGGGTAATGACCCTGATCATTGTACTTTCGGTTATGAATGGTTTTGATCGTGAAATCAAACAGCGGTTATTAAATGTAATCCCGCATATAGCCTTAAAGCACAACAACAGTATTAGCGCACAACAAATTGAACAGTTATCTCAGCGATTAACGGCCAGCGAGCCTCGAATTTCGGCGGTAATGCCAATTCTTGAAAACTATGCCATGTTGGCAAATAGTTCTCGCCAGCAGGCTGTTTTATTAAAGGGTATAGATTCAGCGTGGCCATCGGCAGAATTATTGTCGGAAAATATGCTGTTGGGTAATGTATCCCTGTTGCAGCAACAAAAATACGGCATATTACTGGGAAGTCAGGCGGCTCGTAAGCTTGGTGTCGGCGTGGGTGATACTATTGAGGTTATATTGCCAAAACTATTAATAACACCAATGGGAAGTTTTCCGCGACTAAAAATGATGCAGGTGGTTGGTCTTTTTGAGGTCGGAGCTCAGGTTGATGCAACCACTGCTTACATTAATGAGCGTGATGCACGAAAGCTGTTCCAGCTAGGTGATAATTATCAGGGCTTGCAGTTGGTGTTAGATGACCCTTTTTTAGCCCACAGCGTTGTGAGTTCAATTACATTAGATCTGCCTCAATCTATCAAGGTTGAAAGCTGGAGTGATCAGATGGCCACACTTTTTCAGGCCATGCGAATGGAAAAGTTAGTGGTCGGATTGCTGTTGTCGGCTATTATTGCGGTAGCGGCGTTTAATATCATTGCTTGTTTAGTCCTTATGGTTGCTGATAAACGGAAGGATATCGCGGTATTGAGAACACTGGGTGCTCGATCAGATCAAATTGTAAAAATATTTATTATTCAGGGCTCTGCTATAGGAATAGTGGGTGTTGCTTTGGGGCTGATATTGGGTTGTGTTATGGCTGTTTTTATTGGTGATATTGTGTCTTTTGTTGAGGCTGTTAGTGGTTCGCATATTTTTGATCCGGCTGTTTATATGATCAATTCACTACCTAGCAAACTAGTATTTTCAGATATTGTTCTGGTTGTGGTAGGGGCCTCAGCGCTAAGTATTTTATCCACTATTTACCCCGCTTGGCGCGCAGGTCAAGTATTGCCAGCGGAGGCATTGCGTTATGACCAGTAAAGCTATATTGACGGCAACAAATTTACAGCGTGATTATCAACAGGGCGATTCAACGGAAGTACTGCGGGTTATTAAAGGTATCGACCTTGAAATAATGCAGGGTGAGAAGCTGGCGATTGTCGGTGTATCAGGTTCTGGTAAGTCAACACTGTTAAATTTGATGGGAGGGCTTGATGACCCTACCCAAGGCTACGTGACACTCAATGGTAAGCAATGGTCAGATCTTGACCCCACACAGCGGGCCGCATGGCGCAATCAACATATAGGGTTTGTTTACCAATTCCATCATTTACTCGATGAGTTTAGTGCGCTTGAAAATGTCTGCTTGCCGAGTCTAATTGGTGGGGATGCTAAACTGGGCAAAGCCTATGCAAAAGAGCTGCTAGATAAAGTCGGATTAGCCGAACGATTGCATCATCGTCCATCAGAACTTTCAGGTGGAGAGCGTCAGCGTGTCGCAATAGCAAGAGCATTGGCCCGTAAGCCCAGCTTAGTGCTAATGGATGAGCCAACAGGTAACCTAGACCCTAAAACAGCTGAATCGGTTCTAAATCTGCTTATAGACCTCAATAAAGAGTTAAATATTAGCTTTGTGGTTGTTACCCATGACCCACAGATAGCCAAGCAATTAGATCGAACCATCAGTTTGGTGGACGGTGTCTTGGGGCAAGATGTTGATTAAAAATCTTTCTCTATTGATCGGGCTAAGGTATTTCTCGTCGGGTGGTCGCAATAGTCGATTAGTATCTTTTATCTCGCTGTTAGCACTGTCGGGTTTATCCTTGGGTGTCGGTTTGCTAATTTTGGTTTTGTCGGTCATGAATGGCTTTGATCGGGAAATGCGCGAACATATATTATCTGTTGTGCCCCATGTGCAAGTTACCAATCCCGACTCTGTTGGCGATTGGCAGTCTCAGCGTGAACTTATAGCCACTGTGCCTAATGTAGTCGAAGTGACGCCATTTAATCAGGCTAAAGGAATTATTTTTTCCAATAACAATACTCGACCAATACAGCTTTTGGGCCTAGATCATGCGTTGTTGCCCGAGGGTTTTGAGGCTATCCTTAAGTCGACAAATTTAACTGTTCCCGCCGAGGGTGAATTATTGTTGGCTAAGCCTATTGTCGATTCTCTTGATTTAAGCCTAGGACAAAGTATTAACCTTATTTTACCTTCAGAAAATAGCAGGCAGGCGAGGGTGGTTACCTTGGTTTTAGCCGGTGTTTTTGCTACCAGAACTGAGGTAGATCAAATGCTGGGTATTGTCTCGCTAAAACAGGCGGGCCTGATGACTGGTAGTGCAGAGGCTGTGTACGGTTTTAGAGTTCAATTAGCCGATCTTTTTCAGTCAAGAATTACAGCCCATCGTATTTTAACTCAGCTTGATTTTGGTTTTAAGGCAATAGATTGGACCCAAACTCATGGTAATCTCTACCAAGCCATACAGCTTTCTAGAAATATGGTTGGCCTATTGGTGTTTCTAGTTGTTGGAATAGCTGCATTTAATGTGATCTCTATGCTGATGATGATGGTGCTCAAAAAGCGCAGGCATATTGCCATCTTACAAACTATGGGCGTGTCTCAGCAGCAGATTGTTAATATTTTTCTTATTCAGGGTTTATTGATAGCGTTGCTTGGTATATCCCTTGGTGTGGTGCTTGGGTTATTAGGTTGTTATTGGGTTGTAGACCTAGTCGCAGTGGTTGAAGCCATTGTAGGTACTCAGTTACTTAATACTGCGATATATCCCATTGATTATGTGCCAGTCGATTTAAGACCAGCGGATGTGTTATTGGTCGCCTTGTCCGCAATGGCGCTAACATTATTGGCAACAGTTTACCCTGCGAAAAAGGCAGGAAAGACGGTGCCTGCAAAGGCTTTGAGATACGATAGTTAAGGTTTTTTGCTAATTTTATTGCGCTTTTCCTTACGGTCTTGCCAGTTCTTCAGTACCTTCCATCGCCATAGTTGATAGATTACATAGTAACTGACTGCTGATAAGACAGTGCCGCATAGAAGACTGCCTAAAAGAAGTGGTTTTAATACATCTGAACCAAGACTCTTAAACCACTGCCAATCCATTTGAGCTGAAAACTGTATAGCTTGCGTATCCAAAATGCTTGCGCCGAGCTGATAAGTTAGAAAAAACATTGGTGGAATAGTGACTGGGTTGCTAATCCAGATCAAAATAATACCGATGGGTAAGTTGGCGCCCAACCAATAACACAGAAAAACAGCAATTAAAGTTTGTCCTGGGATCGGCAGAAAGGCGCAAAATATACCAATGGCAAATGCTAGAGAGACTGAATGCCGATTAATATGGAATAAATTGGGGTCCATAGCTAGCGACCTTATCCACCGCAAAGAGGGTTTGCTCAACAAGGTATTGATGTCGGGCAGTACGCGATGAATCGTTTTTCTTGGCATAGTTATGGTTAGCAGTTTAGGTGTAATTAAGTTTATGTGGATTATTACTCTGAGTCACTACCTTTCGCACCATAATAGCGGACAGATAATAGCAAGCAGGCTACAATAGATGCATACTTTAAATTATAGACGCAGAGATTGAATTAATTGAAAAACCCTCAAAGTAGTGCTCTTCAAATAGAGAGCTTAGCTAAAACATATGACAATAACTTTAAAGCGCTAAAGGGAATTGACCTTGAGGTCAAAGAGGGCGACTTTTTTGCGCTTCTAGGTCCCAATGGTGCTGGAAAGTCGACCACTATTGGTATTATCTGCTCTTTGGTTAGAAAGTCTGGCGGAAGTGTCAAAATCTTCGGTATAGACATTGATGAGGATTTTAGTGCAGCTAAGCAGTTCGTAGGCGTTGTTCCTCAAGAGTTTAATTTTAATCAATTTGAAAAGCCTATAGATATTCTTATTACTCAGGCTGGCTATTACGGTATTCCAGTATCAGTTGCCACCGAGCGCGCCCATAAATACCTAAAGCAGTTAGGTTTATGGGAAAAGCACAATGTTCCCTCAAGAAGTCTTTCTGGCGGAATGAAGCGGCGCTTAATGATTGCGCGGGCTTTAATTCATGAGCCTAAATTGCTGGTGCTAGATGAGCCGACCGCAGGTGTTGATATTGAGCTAAGGCGATCAATGTGGAGTTTTCTAGAGGACATTAATCGACAGGGTACTACCATTATTTTAACTACTCATTATCTGGAGGAGGCGGAGCGTCTATGTCGCAATATTGCCATTATAGATAAGGGTAAGATTGTTAAAAATACCAGTGTTAAAAACTTAATAAAGCAGCTTAATAAAGAGACCTTTATCCTTGATTTAAAAGGGGAAATTAATAAAATAAATGCACTTGATGGCTATCCATTAACCATGGTCGACAGGAGTACTTTAGAGGTTTCTATCGATAAAGATCAATCTCTCAATCAGCTGTTTAATCACCTGAGTACCGAGGGTATTGAGATTATCAGTATGCGAAATAAGGCAAATCGTTTAGAAGAATTATTCATTGATATGGTGGAAAAAAATCTTACGGAAAATGGAGATACTGATAATGGATAATCAAAAAAAATGGATTGCGTTTACAACCATCGTGCGCCGTGAAATTCGTCGTTTTATGCGGATTTGGCCGCAAACATTGGTGCCGCCAGTAATAACAATGGCGTTGTATTTTGTTATTTTTGGAAAATTAGTCGGTTCTCGCATAGGTGAAATGTCTTCATTGCCCTATATACAGTTTGTTGCGCCGGGTCTAATAATGATGTCTGTTATCACAAATTCTTATTCCAATGTGGTGTCTTCATTCTTTGGTTCTAAATTTCAGAGTAATATTGAGGAGTTGCTCGTTTCGCCAACCCCTAATTGGATTATTCTACTTGGTTATATTGTTGGAGGGATGGCTCGCGGGCTTGGTGTAGGTTTAATTGTCACTGTATTGTCGGTTTATTTTGCCGACTTCAGTTTATACAGTGTGCCGGTAACCATTGGTATTGTCTTGATGACATCGCTGATGTTTTCACTGGCCGGTTTAATTAATGCCATCTTTGCATCCAGTTTTGACGATATTTCAATTATTCCAACCTTTGTTTTAACCCCTCTAATCTACTTGGGTGGCGTGTTTTACTCGATTGAGCTTTTAACCGGCTTTTGGAAGTCCTTAACCCTCTTAAATCCAATACTTTATATGGTTAATGCCTTCCGTTATGGCATGGTTGGTATAACTGATATAAACATTGCTGGATCTTTCGCTATGGTAGGGCTGTTTTCAGCTGTATTGTTTTTTGTCGCACTTTGGTTGCTTGAAAAAGGCTCGAGGTTACGAAGTTAATGAGTGATTACACGTTTACTGAACTCGGAAAAGAGACACGTTATAGCGATAGCTATGACCCTAATCTACTTTGCCCTATACCCAGAGTAAAGGCTCGGCAAGCTGAGCAGCCATCTCAAACTTTGCCTTTTATCGGAGTAGACGTTTGGACTGCCTACGAACTATCATGGCTTAACCTCGATGGTTTGCCGCAAATTGCTATTGTTGAATTTATGGTCCCCTGTGATAGTGACTCTATTGTCGAGTCAAAGTCGTTTAAGCTGTATTTAAATTCATTTATACAGACTAAGTTTGATTCGATAGAGTCTGTTCATTCTAATTTGGTTAAAGACTTATCAGCTGCAACTGGCGCTGTCGTTGAGGTTACTCTGTACGAAATATCTGAATATCAGGGCATACAGCCTATTAGCGAGCCTCAAGGGTATTGTATTGACCGACAACCCATAGTGATCGACACCTATATCCCGGACGCGACTTTATTGGCTACACAGGGGGATTCACAGGTTAGTGAGACCCTTTATTCGCATTTGCTAAAAACAAATTGCCCAGTCACCGACCAACCCGATTGGGCGTCGATTTATATTTTTTATAAGGGCGCGAAGATAGATCAGGCGGGTTTACTAAAATATATAGTGTCCTATCGACAGCATCAGGATTTTCATGAGCAATGTGTTGAGCAAATATTTACAGATATTATGTCAGCCTGTTCACCGTCCGAACTTTCCGTTTATGCGCGTTATATGCGCCGCGGAGGGTTGGATATAAACCCATTCAGAAGCACTCACTCGCATCGTCCGCCACTGTTTAGGCAGGTTCGTCAATAATCAGGCAAGGCTGGTGCGTAAAAACTCGGCAAGTAGATCAATAGCTTGATTCTTGGTGTTCTTGCGAACATTTAACAGACTTATTCCGACAGTTCCAAGATCTGGATAGCGCTGAGAGTTAGGGATAATTTTCAGGTTTTCTGGCACTGTGCTTTTTGCCAAAACAGTAACTCCAAGTCCTTCATGAATAGCGTATTGAATGCCAGTTAGATCGGGTATGTTATATACGATCTGCCAGGGTTGTTTTATCTTATTCAGAACCCTAATAGCTCTTTGGCGATAAATACAGCCCTCGGGAGCTACTATCAGTGGAACCGGTGGTGGTTTTTGTGCATTGTATTCTGACCCTGAAACCCAGACTAAATTATCCGTTTTCACCAAATTTTCCGACTCTTCTAAGGGGTTATTTTGTAGTGCCAAAATCAAGTCATGAGCAGCTTTTCCAGACCGCGATAATAGAGTTTTACTCAGCTCACAATTGACTTCGAGGGTAACGTTAGGATATGCCTTGGCAAAGCGGCCCACAATTTTGGGTAATAGAATGGTTGCGAACTCACTGGGAATACCTAGGCGAACCTTTCCCATAACCGTGCTTTTAGTACATTCACTGACGGCTAGATCATTCAGAGAAAGAATTTGTTTGGCATAGTCAAAGAACGTTTCGCCAGCTATGGTAAGAGCGAGGTTTTTTCCATCTCTTACCAGAAGTGTTTCATCTAACATACTTTCAAGCCTATTTATCTGCAGGCTTATAGCAGGCTGGGTTCGGCCAAGAAGTTCACCGGCTTTGGTGAAGCTATTAAACTCCACAACAGTGACAAAAGCGCGCAGTAAATCCATGGGTAAATTTTTCATATATTAGATGCTTTTTTCGGCTAATCTAGGTATTTATAAAATTTATGGAATCATTATATCTATTAATTTAACTTATTGCATATCTCGTTTTATTATTTGCTTATTCCTAAGTCAATTTGCGCTAATTTTATGTCGACATCAGAGCAGCCAAAAATTACCCAATTTCACGACTATCATATCGAGGCGGGTGGCAAAATGGTTCCCTTTGCTGGGTACTCAATGCCAATCAACTATGCCGGTGGGATTATGGAAGAGCATCTGCATACTCGTGATGCAGTGGGCCTGTTTGATGTATCCCATATGGGGCAGGTAATTATTCGTGGTACCAATGCGGCTGAACAGCTTGAAAAGCTTATGCCCCTTGATTTGCAGCAACTTGCTGTCAATAACATGACTTACAGCACGCTAATCAATGAGCAGGGTGGCATCCTTGATGATTTGATGATTACACGCTGGGATGAACAGACCTTTTTTGTGGTCGTTAATGCGGCTTGTAAGGTGCAAGATATTCAGCACTTTCGAGATCACCTTGCAGGTTCGGAAATTACTGAACTCGAAGATCAAGGTTTGCTAGCGCTTCAGGGTCCATTGGCGATTGATGTACTGGCAAAGTTGGCACCTCAGGTGTCTGATCTCCATTTTATGCAAGGTTGCTCGGTCACCATTGATAATTGCCAATGCTTTGTTACAAGGTCTGGTTACACCGGTGAGGATGGTTTTGAGATATCGATCAAATCTGAAGATTGCTCCTCGGTAGCCAATGCGTTGCTCGCCGACTCATCTGTTCGATGGATTGGTTTGGGAGCCCGTGACTCCCTTCGATTAGAGGCTGGTTTATGCCTTTATGGTCATGATATGAATCAACAAACAAGCCCAGTTGAAGCAAGCCTTGTATGGAGTATCAATAAGTCTCGTCGAACGGGTGGCCAAAAGCAGGGCGGTTTCTTAGGCTCGCAGACTGTGCTAGATCATATTGATCACGGTGCTTCACTAAAACGGGTTGGTTTTATGATTGAGGGTCGTGCTCCGGTTCGAGAGGGCGCCGAGATTGTCGATCAACAGGGCAAGGTTATAGGTGCTATCACCAGTGGCGGTTTTTCACCCAGCTTGCAAAAGCCAATCGCAATGGGCTATGTGCCGACAGACTATTCAACAGTAGGTACCAAGGTTAATGCGATGGTTCGAGGCAAGTCGCGTCCGCTTGTTGTCTGCTCAATGCCATTTGTACCCCAGCAATATTATCGAGGATAACTCAGGAGAAGTTAGATGCTTCAGAAGAAACGTACACTCAATGATCTGCAACATGCTGAACAATTTGTTACTCGCCACGTAGGGCCCGGAGCTGAAGATCAGCAATCTATGCTAAGCATGCTCGATTGTAATAACTTACAACAGCTTATTGAGCAGGTCGTGCCAGAATCTATTACTAATCACCAACCGCTTGATTTGCCACTTCAGTGTACAGAATCTCAAGCGCTTAAAGAGCTTCGTCAAATTGCCAATAAGAATAAGATTTTCAAAAGCTTTTTGGGGCAGGGCTACTATGGCACCCTAACACCCAACGTTATTCTTCGTAATATCCTTGAAAATCCCGCATGGTATACCGCCTATACGCCCTATCAGCCTGAAATATCACAGGGTCGTTTAGAAGCACTTATTAATTTCCAAACTATGGTTACCGATCTTACTGGTCTTGAGATAGCCAATGCTTCTATGCTTGATGAGGGCACTGCGGCCGCCGAAGCGATGACGCTATCTCGGCGTGTATCAAAGTCCAAATCAAATCGCTTTTTTGTCGATAGTGATTGCTTGCCACAAACGATCGATATTATTGCTACCCGCGCTAATCCGCTTGGAATTGAAGTAGAAATTGGTCAGCCTGCAGACTGCGACGGCGATGTATTTGGTATGTTGCTTCAATACCCTGGCGTCACTGGTGATATTCAA
Source organism: Porticoccaceae bacterium (assembly GCA_049615345.1). Lineage (GTDB taxonomy): Bacteria > Pseudomonadota > Gammaproteobacteria > Pseudomonadales > Porticoccaceae > HTCC2207. Next base: position 36,854 of record JBMZFJ010000012.1, read on the forward strand.
GATCACAGAGCAACCATCGCTAAGGTTCAGGCGCAAAAGGGTATCGTAGTGATGGCGGCAGATATTCTAAGTCTTGTATTGCTTGAATCACCCGGCTCCTTAGGCGCAGATATCGCTATAGGCTCGACCCAACGCTTTGGGGTGCCGATGGGCTTTGGTGGCCCCCATGCCGCTTATATGGCCACTAAAGAAGCCTACAAGCGCAATCTACCGGGACGTATTGTCGGTCTCTCTCAGGATGCTCAAGGCAATCCGGCTTACAGGTTAGCCTTGCAAACACGAGAGCAACATATTCGCCGAGAAAAAGCGACGTCTAATATTTGTACAGCACAGGTTTTATTGGCTGTTATAGCGGGTATGTATGCGGTTTATCATGGACCTAAGGGGTTAACAGATATTGCCAACCGCGTGCATATGCTAACCACGGTATTAGCCCTTGGTTTAAAACAACATAATATTTCTATCGTAAATAGCAGTTGGTTTGATACCTTGACGCTAAATACCGGCGATAATACTGCCGCTATTATTGGAAGAGCAGAAGCAAACAATTTAAACCTTCGTAGGATCGACGATAATCATCTGGGTATTTCACTTGATGAAACAACTAGTGCTAAAGATATTATCCAGTTGTGGGATACCATTATTGGTCAGCACAATTTATCCATCGATCAATTAGCCGAGCAGGCGGTGCAACATATCCCGGGAAATATGATGCGTACTGAAAGCTTCCTCGAGCATGAGACATTTAATAGTTACCACTCAGAAACAGAAATGCTGCGTTATATTCGCAAACTTTCGGATAAAGATATCGCCCTAGATAGAGCGATGATCCCACTTGGCTCATGCACCATGAAGCTAAATGCAACCGCTGAAATGTTACCGGTAACCTGGCCAGAATTTGCCAATATCCACCCATTTGCACCATCTAGCCAAACTCAGGGCTATCAGATGCTTATTGAGCAATTGGAATCAATGCTGTCTGAAATCACTGGCTATGATGGTATTTCATTGCAACCTAATGCAGGCTCACAGGGTGAATATGCGGGTTTACTTGCAATTAAATCCTACCATGAGAGTCGTGGTGATCATCATCGAGATATCTGTTTAATACCAAGTTCTGCTCATGGTACCAATCCAGCCTCGGCTCAGATGTGTGGCATGAAAGTAGTGGTGGTAGCCTGTGATGATCAGGGCAATGTGGATATTGACGATCTACAGCAAAAAGCCGAACAACACAGCGATAATCTTTCAGCCATAATGGTGACTTACCCATCCACACATGGTGTATTTGAAGAAAATATCACACAGCTATGCGATATTGTCCATCAACATGGGGGTCAGGTTTACATTGATGGTGCCAATTTAAACGCCATGGTTGGCATCTGTCAGCCGGGTAAATTTGGTGGTGATGTATCACACCTTAATTTGCATAAAACGTTTTGTATTCCCCACGGTGGTGGTGGTCCCGGTGTTGGACCCGTCTGTGTCGGTGGGCATTTAGCTGAATTTTTACCTCAGGATGATTCTGCTAGCCGTCGCGGTGGACGAATTTCTGCAGCACCCTTTGGTAGCGCCAGTATTCTGCCTATAACTTGGATGTATATCCGAATGATGGGTTACACCGGTCTAAGGCAAGCAACCGAAGTTGCCATACTTAACGCCAACTATATCGCCAAGCGATTAGAATCTAAGTACAGCATTCTTTTTACCGGCGCTAATGACCGTGTTGCCCACGAATGTATCGTCGATACACGTGATATCAAAGAGCAAACAGGGGTAAGCGTTGATGATATTGCCAAGCGTTTAATAGATTATGGTTTCCATGCCCCAACCATGTCATTCCCGGTGGCGGGAACCCTTATGATAGAACCCACTGAAAGTGAATCAAAGCGCGAAATAGATCGCTTTTGTGATGCCATGCTATCAATTGCTGATGAAGTAGCTGAAGTGGCAAGTGGAAAATATACCCTAGAAGATAATCCTTTAGCGGGTGCCCCACATACAGCTGCTGAAGCTACAGCCGACGAGTGGCAACATAGCTACAGTCGCAGCAGTGCCATTTATCCTTCAGAATTTACCCGTGCTAATAAATACTGGCCGCCGGTAGGGCGACTAGATAACGTCTTTGGGGATCGAAATTTAGTCTGCTCATGCCCGTCGATTAAAGATTATCAGTAATCTAACAATGGCCGGTGGATTGTCTCAATCCGCTGGTCATGCTATCGGCTGAATAAAGCTTTAACTGTTTAGATAACCAATGACAATTTGCTGAATTTTTTCTTGTGCATTTAACCTGATTTTTTACCAAGTTGTAGGTTTCTTCAGTGATTAGTATTTCATCAGGTTGCGCGATAGATTCCAAATAACTGGCTAAATTGACTGCAGTTCCTACAACTGTGTAGTCTAGTTTGGTTTCGGTGCCAAAATTTCCCACTCTGCAGTGACCCGTATTGATCCCCATTCTAATGTTTGGCGGGTTATTTATTGCTTCCTTTTGCCATTTGATTTTAAGGCGACTCATAGCATCTCTCATAGCCATAGCCATACAGACACAGGCAAGTGCATCGTTTTGCTTGCCGCGGCTGTTAGGATCGCCAAAAAACACCATAATTGAATCGCCAATCATCTTGTCTAGAGTGCCGCCAAACCTAAATACAATATCGGTCATTTCACTGAGAAATGAATTAACTACCCATGAAAGTTTATCCGAGTCTAATTGCTCTGATAGTTGACTAAAACCCTGCATATCGGAAAAAAAGATGGTTATTGGCTTGTCACAGGCAACCACATGGGCATTGTTATTAGCAATAATTGATTTGCTTAATTTAGGTGATAAGTACTTAGAAAGAGTACGAACATGCAATTTTAGCGACTTATTTATAGCAAATTGTAGTTCAAGTTTGTCATTAAGGCTTTTATCCTGATGATGTCTTAAAAGACAAAACGCCAATAAGAAAAAAACCATTAAAAACAGCAAAACAATTTCGGTAGTTGTTTCAAGATTACAGGTTGGGAAATGGGCTTTATGCGCGATAAATATAGTGCCAGTGATGCCAAATATTGCCGCGTATGTTGTTCGCGAAAAGGCTTTAAAATAAACCAATAAAAAAAGGCCAGCCATTCCTATAGACAAAGTATGCGACAGGCCTAAAAATTGAATCAATAGGCCACTGACAATTCCATCCATAAACACAATGATTAGGCTTAATTTTACACTTGAACCAATGCTGTATCTTAGGTTTAAGAGTAATACCAATGTTTGGTGAATGTTCATAATAATAAACATTGTAAGAGCAGGTAACTCGGTCGAATGATAATGCCAGCTACTTACAATCAAAACTGAACCCATTAAGTACTGAAGCACTCTATGCAAATGATAAATACTTGTTGGTAAAAGGTGAAAGCGATTGGTAATCATTATCAAAGACTAGCATCTAACCGAAGAGTCTGCCGTGAAATTAATCCTATTAAATTACATTGCTTTTAAAACAGGCATTGTGTAAAGTTTCGCGCCTTAAAACGGTGAGGTGTCCGAGTGGCTGAAGGAGCACGCCTGGAAAGTGTGTATGCGTTAATAGCGTATCGAGGGTTCGAATCCCTCTCTCACCGCCAATTACCATTCTATACAAGTCCTAATAAATACTCATAACATA
>JBMZFJ010000013.1:0-38844 GCA_049615345.1 Porticoccaceae bacterium
GAATATCAGTGTGAAGTGGTTACTTTCACGGCTGATATTGGTCAGGGTGAAGAAGTAGAGCCCGCTCGTGCTAAGGCTGAGGCTCTTGGTGTTAAAGAGATCTATATTGATGATCTGCGCGAAGAGTATGCAAGAGATTTTGTGTTTCCAATGTTTCGTGCCAATACCATTTATGAGGGTGAGTACCTGTTAGGCACCTCAATAGCACGACCCCTTATTGCTAAGCGTTTAATTGAAATTGCCAATGAAACCAATGCCGATGCTATTTCTCATGGCGCAACGGGTAAAGGTAATGATCAGGTGCGTTTTGAGCTTGGCGCCTATGCCCTTAAGCCGGGTATTCAGGTGATCGCGCCATGGCGTGAGTGGGATTTAAATTCCCGTGACAAGTTGATGGCCTACTGCGAGAAGCACAGTATTCCAGTCGAAATGAAACGTGGTAAAAAATCACCTTTCTCTATGGATGCCAACTTACTGCATATTTCCTATGAAGGCGGCAACCTTGAAGATCCATGGTCAGAGGCTGAAGATGATATGTGGCGCTGGACTGTGGCGCCAGAAGATGCTCCTGATAAGCCTACCTATTTAACTATTAGCTATCAACAGGGCGATATTGTGGCGATTGATGGTGAGTCGATGTCACCGGCTACAGTGATTGAATATTTAAATAAGGTGGCTGGAGACAATGGTGTCGGTCGATTAGATATCGTTGAAAATCGCTATGTCGGTATGAAATCTCGCGGCTGTTATGAAACACCTGCTGGAACTGTGATGATGAAAGCTCATCGCGCGATTGAATCTATTACTTTGGATCGCGAAGTGGCACATCTTAAAGATGAGTTGATGCCCAAGTATGCCAAACTAATATACAACGGCTATTGGTGGGCTCCTGAGCGCCTTATGTTGCAAACGGCTATCGATCAAAGTCAGCAGGTTGTGAATGGTGAGGTAAGAGTTAAACTCTATAAGGGCAATGTGACTGTTGTTGGTCGAAAGTCTGATGACAGCTTGTTCGATGCCAATATAGCGACATTTGACGACGATGGTGGCGCCTATGATCAGGCGGATGCCGAGGGCTTTATCAAGCTAAACGCGCTCCGTCTTAGAATTGCAGCGCAGGCCGGTCGCAAACTTTAGTTCAAAAAAAAGGGGTTAGAAGCAAAATTCTAACCCCTTATCTCTACTGCTTAAGAACCCCTAAGAGATATGCCCCGTGGTTCTAATTCTTTTAGCCCCTTTTACAGGTGCCGGTTTATCGGCTTCAGCTCTAAGCTTGATCTGCCAGTCAATAGCATTCTTAATTGCCATTAAAAATCCCATCACCAAAAATGCTCCGGGCGGCAGAATGGCTATTAAGAAGCTATAACCTTCACCAAACGGATGCAGGGTCCAGCTAGTGGCACTGGGGCCAAAGAGTAATTGCATGTCAGCTAACAGTGTGCCTTGGCCCAGTAACTCTCTAACTGCACCGAGGCATACCAGAACCATAAGAAAACCTAACCCCATCATAAAGCCGTCTAACCCGGCCATACCCACAGATTGTTTGCTTGCAAATGCTTCTGCTCGGCCTAGAATGGCACAGTTTGTAACGATCAAGGGGATAAATATCCCCAGAATCTGATAAAGCTCATAGGTAAATGCTTTCATGACCAATTCAGCGCAGGTCACAAAAGTAGCAATAATAATCACAAAAACGGGCAACCTTACAGCATCGCTAACATGGTGACGTATCAGCGAAACAATAATATTTGAGCCAATAAGCACCATCATAGTCGCTAGGCCAAGACCAAGGGCATTGACCACAGTGCCGGTAACGGCGAGAAGAGGACACAGACCAAGCAGTTGAACCAGTGCGGGATTATTAGTCCACAACCCGTTCTTGGTGACCTCTGCGATACTAGTATTGCTCATTGTGCTGGCTGCTCGCTGATAGATTGATTAGTAAAACTTAATTCATTATAAGAGCCATTAAGTTCATTGAGTAAACGTTCTTTATCTTGGCTAAAGTACTGCAAAGTTTTAGCTATTTGATGAATAACTGCTCTCGGTGTAATTGTCGCACCGGTGAATTGATCAAACGCACCTTTTTCTTTTTTAACATTCCAAGCATCGGCTTGTGGATTGGTTAATGATTTACCATTAAAGCTGAGAATCCAATCGCTTTTTCGTATGTCTACCTTATCACCTAAGCCGGGTGTTTCCTTATGTTCAACCACGCGAACACCGGCGACACTGCCATCAAAATTAACACCCACAATCATAGCGATATCGCCACTGTAACCCTCTGGCGTTATGGATGGAATAATTACCGCAACGGGCTGGCCATCAAGGCGCGCTATATGAATATTGCCGCCAGATTCAAGACCCAGTGATGCCCAATATTGTTTGGGGACGGGCTGAACATCTAGCAGCAAGTCATTATTGTGTCGCTCTACCGGAATAATTTCGAACAGAGCTTTTTGTGCCGCCAAGCGTTCTGATTCAGCAATACGGTCTTCTGTTAGACGATCAGTAGATGCCAGAATAAGCGCCGTAATTAGGGCGAATGTCGCCAATAGTAGACTATTTTTGCCCATAGATTGAAAAATCATTAGTCGTCTAACCTCTCTGTCGCTTTGCGCCGATCAGTATGACCGTAGGTGCGTGGCAACGTATAGTTATCGATAAAGGGTGCTGTAAAGTTAGCCAGTAATACAGCGAAAGCTACAGCGTCTGGGTAGTTTCCCCAGGCGCGGATTATGTAGGTTAAGACGCCGATCAAAGCGCCATAAATTAGGCGGCCGCGGTTACTGACGGCAGATGAAACCGGGTCGGTAAGTATAAAAAACGCACCCATCATAGAGGCGCCGCTAAATAGATGCATTAAAGGTGATCCAGGGCTTTGTGAACTACCAGAATCCCAAAAGATTAATGACATCAAAGCCATTGCCGCCAACATGGCGATAGGGCCATGCCATGTAAATACACGACTGGCAAGAAGCACAATGCCACCGGCAAGAAAGCCAAGGTTGACCCACTCCCAACCAACGCCGGCAAATAGTGCCTGACTAAATAGAGAGTCTGTTTGATATATTTGATTAACTGTCAGTCCTGCAGCATGTTTAAAGCTATCTAGTGGAGTAGCGCCGGTGACACCATCCATAGGAGCGGCACTAAAGAATACTAGTTTTAGAGACTCTAAAAAGCTGGGGTGAGCGACACCCTCTGGAAGCAGGGCGAGAGGGACAACCCAAGTTGTCATCTCAATCGGAAAGGAAATAAGCAGTACCACATAACCCACCATTGCAGGGTTAAATGGATTGTAGCCAAGTCCCCCAAAAAGTTGCTTGGCTAGCACCACAGAGAATAGTGTACCCACGACCACAACCCACCAAGGGCAGAGTGGTGGTAATGCTAGCCCCAGTAAAACGGCGGTAACTATGGCGCTGTAATCGCTAAGGTAAAAACCTATGGGGCGATTGCGCATTTTTAGAATAAGTGCTTCGCTGGCAACCGCAGTAATGCAGGCTAGTATTACATTGATCAGTGAGCCCCAGCCAAAATGCCAAGTCAGCGCAATCAGCCCTGGAATGGTAGCCCACACTACCAACTGCATCACCTTAGCAGTATTCTGAGCGCCATGGGCATGGGGTGAGGTCACCTGTTTAAACGCCATTATTTAGAGTGCTCCGCAAGGCGAGTTCTCGCCTTTTCAAGTTTTTGCTGTGCCCCTGAAAGCGCGGCACTCAGTATATTTATTTTTTCGTCGGTCTCTGAGTCGGCAGTTGCAGCATCTAATTTATCCTGCGCCTTTTGCACGCGCATTTCTGCACTAGAAACTGCGCGTTCAAGTTTTGCTAATTCCTGTTCCGGACTGGTTTTCTTGGCGGCTGTGCGGGCCTGAGCTGCAGCAACTATATCAGCCATCGAATCAGTGCCAGTCGATGCTTTCGCTTGTTTAGCAGCTTCGCGTCGGGCGGCTCGTTTAGCCTCACGTTCCTTTTCAGCTAACTCAATACGTTGTTGGCGGAATTCAAAACGCTCGCGCGCCTGATCAGATTTAATTTTTTCTTCTTTCGCCTTCTTAATATCACTTTTACTGCTACGGTAATGCTGTACCAAAGGGATATTACTTGGGCAGACGTAAGAGCATGCACCGCATTCAATACAATCAAATAGATTGTGAGATTGCAGACGATCATGGTCTTTAGCTTGCGAGTACCACAACAGCTGCTGTGGAAGCAGAGAAGCAGGGCATGCTTCAGCGCACATACCACAGCGAATACAGGGCTGAGCAGGCTCATTATGCGGTATTTCCTCGACACTAGGCGCTAGTATGCAGTTAGTGGTTTTAACGATTGGAATTTGCTTAGAGGTCAAGCTAAAGCCCATCATAGGACCGCCCATAATGACTCGACTGCAACGTTGCGCATCAAAGTTATTATGCTCCAGAAGATGTGCCACTGGTGTACCAATTAACACATCATAGTTGCGGTTAATCTCACAGGCTTCACCAGTCATTGTGGTTACCCGAGAGATTAGAGGCTCACCATCAACCACAGCTCGCTTTATGGCATGAGTGGTTCCAATATTGACACACACCATACCTATATCGGCAGGAATTTTTCCGCTGGGTAATTCTTTACCAGTAAGAATATAAATCAGTTGTTTTTCGCCACCAGAGGGGTATTTGGTTGGGAAAGACACTACATTAATGCCGGTATCTTGCGTATGAGGTTCCAGCGCTTTAAAGGCTTCAGGCTTATTATCCTCAATGCCAATTAAAATATTATGCGGATTGCCTAAAATATGACTAAGAATGCGAATACCTTCGATAATTTCTTCGGCTCGTTCTCTAATTAGAGAATCATCAGCAGTGATGTAGGGCTCGCACTCGGTGGCATTGATGATTAGGGTGTCGATTGGACGCTGATACCCTGGATTTAATTTGACTGAGGTCGGAAATCCGGCGCCACCCATACCAGCAATACCGGCTTCAGTGATAATAGATAGCAGGGCAGAAGAACTAGTATGTTCAAAATCACTGATACCTGATTTTTCGATCCATTGGTCTTTGCCATCGCTAGTAATTTCGATACAGAGTGCTTCCATGCCTGATGAGTGGGCAATTGGTCGCGACTCTATGGCAGTAATCGTGCCTGATGTCGGCGCGTGAATGGCAGCAGAAACAGTGCCCGCGGGATCAGCAATTTTTTGCCCCTTGAGAACAGTGTCTCCCTGTTTTACACAGGCGATTGCCGGCGCACCAATATGTTGGCCTAGGGGAACTACCAATTTCTCAGGTATTGGTAGAGTGCCAATGGGCTGAGTAAGCGATTGGATTTTATTTTCCGGAGGGTGAACGCCGCCCGGTGTAACCCAGGTCTGTCTCATGCCGCATCCTCATGATTTGAATCACTGTGTGTTTTATCTGTCGCTATTAGGCCATTGGGTAATGGCGGTGCCGGCCACTGCCATTCTTTAATACCAGCCTCAACCGGCAGCATATCAATGCAGTCTACCGGACAGGGTTCTACACAAAGATCGCAACCAGTGCACTCATCAACAATCACCGTATGCATTAATTTTGCCGCACCCAAAATAGCGTCAACGGGGCAGGCTTGAATACATTTGGTACAGCCAATACATTCTGCCTCACGAATATACGCAACAGACTTTACTTCAGCTTCCTGACCATGCTCCTGATCTAACTCAGGTGCCGGTACATCAAGTAGATTGGCAATGGCGTTAATAGTTGATTGGCCACCCGGTGGACACTTATTGATTTCATCGCCATTGGCGATAGACTCGGCATAGGGTCTGCAGCCGGGGAAGCCACATTGACCACATTGAGTCTGAGGTAATAGCTCATCGATTTGTTCGATGACTGGGTCGCCTTCAATCTTGAATTTTTCAGCCGCAAAGCCAAGCAGGGCCCCAAAAATAATTCCGAGTCCTGCCAGTGCCACAAGAGCGGCAATAATAGGTTGCTGAATAATAAAATCTAGCATTTAGACCAGCCCGCCAAATCCCATAAATGCCAATGACATCAAACCGGCCGTAATCATAGCGATAGCAGCGCCCTCAAACGGTTGAGGAATATCTGCTGCCGCTAGCCTCTCACGCATGGCAGAAAACAGGATAAGTACTAGAGAAAACCCTGCGCCAGCACCAAAGCCATAGAGTGATGCATGGGCAAAACTAAGCGGCTTAGCCGCATTTTGCAACGCAACACCTAGTACGGCACAGTTAGTGGTAATTAATGGCAAAAACACACCCAGTACACGGTACAGTAAAGGGCTGGTTTTTTCGATAAACATCTTTGTGAACTGCACTACGGCGGCAATCACCATAATAAAGCTAATAGTGCGCAGATATTCCAGCTCCAAGGGTATTAGAACTGCTCTATCTACCACGTAGCTAACCATGGCGGTTAGCGTTAGTACAAAAGTGGTTGCAGCGGACATGCCGATGGCTGATTCAAGTTTTTTTGACACGCCCATAAAAGGGCACAGCCCAAGGAACTGTACTAGAACATAGTTGTTGATTAGCACTGAGCTAACCAAGATTACTGCGACTTCTTGCATCTATTACTCAAATTGCCTTATTAAGTGTGTATTATCATGGAATCAACTACCTCTATTCAATATATAAAAAAATAGTTTTTAGTCCATTTAGGAATAACAAATTCATTACAGAGACTAACAGGTCTCTAAATGTATCTATGATTTTTACAAAATTAGGTAATTCTCTGGCCGGGCTTAGCACCACTGTCGGGAGAAAGTAGGTAGATACCATCATCATCACCCGCAGCTAGAACCATACCCTCAGAAATGCCAAAGCGCATTTTTCGCGGCGCTAAATTCGCCACCATCACGGTTAATCGCCCTTCAAGATCTGTTGCTTGATAGGAAGATTTAATGCCAGAAAATACATTGCGAGTTTCACCGCCAATATCTAGGGTTAGAGCAAGCAATTTATCAGCACCCTCAACAGCCTCAGCCTTTACAATTCGTGCCACCCGAAGGTCAACTTTCATAAAATCATCAAAGTTAATCTCAGTGGCAATTGGCTCATCGGCCAGAGGTCCTTCAAGCGCCACTTTAGTTGCCTGTTTCACTTCTTGTTTGCTAGCATCAACCATAGCCTCAACCTTTTCTTGTTCCACCCGCTGTAGCAGTGGTTTAAAGTCGTTAATTTGATGCCCAATTAAGGGTTGTTTGATGCTGTCCCAAGTTAATTGGTCATTAAGGAATGCTTCACCATCGGCAGCCATAGCAGGGATAACTGGTTTCAAATACGTTAAAAGTAGCCTGAAGAGATTAATTCCCAAAGAGCAAATATCTTGCACCTGCTGTTGCTGGCTTGGGTCTTTGTTCAGTTTCCATGGCTCTTTAGCGGCAATATATTCATTGGCGGCATCAGCTTGAGCCATGATCTCTCTAATCGCCTTGCTGTACTCGCGATTTTCATAGTGCTCGGCAATCTTATTGCCAGCATCGCTTACCTGCTGCCAAAGCGCCTTGTCCGCAATCGTTGAAGATAAAATTCCGTCATTACCCTTGGTAACAAATTTGGCGCAACGGCTGGCAATATTTACGACTTTACCCACTAAGTCACTATTTACCTTTTGGATAAAGTCTTCTAGATTAAGATCTATATCTTCCACCGATGCCGTGAGCTTAGAGGCATAGTAATAGCGTAAATACTCAGGGTTAAGATGGTCTAAATAACAGCGGGCATTGATAAAGGTACCTCTGGATTTAGACATTTTCTTACCATTGACGGTAACAAAACCATGAACGCATACTTTGGTGGGGGTTCTAAAGTTAGCGCTGGTTAGCATCGCTGGCCAAAATAGCGCATGGAAATTAACAATATCCTTACCGATAAAGTGATAGAGTTCAGCCGAACTGTCTGCCCCCCAGAATTGATCAAAATCTAGATTTTGTTGATCACATAGGTTTTTAAAGCTGGCCATATAACCAATAGGCGCATCCAGCCATACATAGAAAAACTTGTTCGGTGCATTGGGTATCTCAAAGCCAAAGTAGGGTGCATCGCGGCTGATATCCCATTCCTGTAGGCCACTGTCTAGCCACTCACCCAGTTTATTAGCCACTTCGTCTTGCACTGCGCCATTGCGGGTCCAAGATTTTAAAAATTCCGTAAATTCAGGCAGCTTAAAGAAGTAATGGGTTGATTGTTTCTCGACGGGAGTAGTGCCAGATAGCGCAGAAACTGGATTGATTAAATCTGTGGGTGAGTAAGTAGCGCCGCAGGCTTCGCAGTTATCGCCGTACTGATCCACGGCCTTACACTTGGGGCAGGTGCCCTTGATATAGCGATCAGCTAGAAAAAGTTGTTTTTCCGCATCAAAGGCCTGGGTAATCTCACGCTTGGCAATATGATCATTTTCGACTAATCGGTTATAGATTAACTCAGCGTAATGTTTATTCTCATCTGAGTGAGTGCTGTGGTAATTATCAACACTGATATGAAAATCGCGAAAGTCTGCCTCATGAATACTACGCATGTCGGCAATATGTTGCTCAGGACTAATGCCTTTTTCATCTGCCTTAAGCATAATTGCAGTACCATGGGCATCATCAGCAGAAACATAGTAACATTGGTGGCCGCGCATACGTTGAAAGCGAACCCAAACATCGGTTTGCGTATATTCGAGAATATGCCCCAAATGCAGTGCTGCATTGGCATAAGGCAGGGCGTTTGTGACCAAAATTTGGCGCTTTTCTGTCATGGTCGAGAAACTCTATTACAATGATTGTAAAAAGACGCCACTATAGCGATTTTGCACCAACTTTTCATGTGCAATTCAGTCATTTTAGTTAAAAGTTAGTACTAATAAGAGGTCTTTGTGTTAGAGAAGGTTAAATATATTGTTGCAGTTGCCTCCGGTAAGGGGGGCGTTGGTAAATCAACCACTGCGGTGAATACCGCATTAGCCCTTCAAGCAATGGGTAAATCCGTAGGTCTTTTAGATGCAGATATCTATGGACCAAGTATAGCCATGATGCTTGGTGTACCAGAGGATCAGCGACCTGAAGTGGTTAATGAAAAGTTCTTTAAGCCAGTAATGGCTCATGGATTGGCCACTATTTCTATGGCTTATTTAACCACCGAAAAAACCCCAATGGTATGGCGAGGACCTATGGCAGCGGGTGCCCTGCAGCAATTATTGCAGCAAACGGATTGGGGTGAGTTGGATATTTTGGTAGTCGATATGCCCCCGGGAACGGGTGATATTCAGCTAACACTGGCGCAAAAAGCACAAATTTCTGGTGCGGTTATTGTAACTACGCCGCAAAATATTGCGCTATTGGATGCCAAAAAAGGTATTGAGATGTTTGTAAAAGTAAAAATACCGGTTTTGGGTATTGTCGAAAATATGGCAACCCATATTTGCTCCAGCTGTGGTACCGAAGAGTCGATTTTTGGTGATGGGGGCGGTGAAAAGGTTGCAGATCAATACCAAACTAAACTACTTGGCAGTTTGCCGCTTGATCGAGCTATTCGTGAGCAGGGTGATGCGGGCAAGCCAATTTCAATCTCACAAACTAAACCAGAAATAACCTCACACTATATGAAAATTGCAGAGCATTTGATGGCGCAATTAGAGCAATTAGATACTGATTCATCGCCACAGATTGTTTTTGAATAGAGCGGTTTGCTGATGGCCCATAAGTCGGTATGATACTGGGCTCAAATTTTACTATAACCTTTCTAAAGTAGTTGGAGTCAACACAAATGAGTATTAAATCAGACCATTGGATTCGCCAAATGTCCGAACAACATAAAATGATCGAGCCCTACGAGGCTGGACAAGTTCGTTATCATGGTGATGAGCGAGTTATTTCTTATGGTGTCTCCAGCTATGGTTACGATGTTCGATGTGCTGATGAGTTTAAAATTTTTACCAATATCCACTCAAAAACAGTAGATCCTAAAAACTTTGATAACGACGCATTCGTTGATGTCAAAGGCGACTACTGTATTATTCCACCCAATTCCTTTGCTCTGGCGCGCACGGTCGAATATTTTAGAATTCCACGTCAGGTGCTCACTGTATGCTTGGGTAAGTCGACCTATGCACGCTGTGGCATCATCGTTAATGTGACGCCTCTGGAGCCAGAGTGGGAAGGACATGTAACCTTAGAATTTTCTAACACCACAAACTTGCCAGCCAAAATCTATGCCAACGAGGGCGTTGCTCAAATGTTATTTTTTGAGTCAGATCAGGTGTGCGAGACATCCTATGCCGATCGCGGCGGCAAGTATCAGGGTCAAACAGGCGTTACTCTACCTAAAACCTAGTTAGGGATTTAGCAAGGCCTCTCTTAAAGCTTTAGCCTGCTGTTGGATGCGTTGGGTATTTTCTGGACCGGCGCGCAACAGCTGTTTTTGCAATGGCATTAGGCTTTCTAGTTCAGGGTCAGCAAATTTGTAAGCAACAGAGTCCCTTGTAAGCTTTAACGGTTCAACAATAACTGGTGTGGTCAAAATATTATCGATCGTCTGCAGAATAATTCCATCCATCTGTCTCGGTCTATAGCCGAGTTCAGCAAAAGCAGATTCTAAAAGCGGGCGCACTCTGTGGAAAAATTGCGCCATCTTTTGCATATCTACACTCAGTAAAATACTAATTACATCGTCATAGCGCTCATAATTACCCGCATTAAGCCAGATCACATCATCCTGTCTATGCGTGGTAAAGCTTCCCTCGGGTGAGCCGAGAGGAAATACTTTCTCCGATACAGAGCCTCGGGCTAGCCCATCCATAAAGCTTGCTGAACGGCGAATTAAATCATCGAGTTTTAACCAGTTAGACAGCCCCTCTGAAGATTGATTCTCTTGCACAATCTCGCGAACAAGAGGGTCGCTAGCATCCAGTGAGGGTAGAGGTGGCGGCGAAGGTTTGGATGGCGCCGTTTGTGCTTTGGTTGCATTGGCACTTTCGGCCTCGAAAATTGCCGGTTGAGTTGGATTTTGTGGAATCTCAGCAGAGGGAGTCTCGCCTTCAGCGGCGGCATTTTCTATAATTATTTTCTCAGGTATAACTCCCAACAGCTCATAGTCATCCTGCGTAGACAGATTACCTGTTTTGTAGAGTACCCCAAAAATAAGTGCTACAGCGACAAGGCTGCCGGTTGCAATAACAAATTTACTTGAGCCTGATTTCTCTAATGCCATGCTTAAATCTCTGTCGTTTTTTTAAGGGGTAATATCAAATTACCATTTAATTGACCTTGATCTAAAACCAAGGTTTTCTTTGCGTCTTTTTCAAATGTTTCCATCTTGAGAATGATAAAATCCCAATCAGTTGCAAGCCAAATCTTGGCTTTTTTGGTGGCGTTATTTCCCAGCCTTTCAACCATCAGGCTATTAAACGAACCATTGCTAGTGTTAACAGTTTCACGTCCTAGCACTCTGAATTGATACTGTTTTAATTGCCCTTTTCTAATAACAGTGTAGGCGAATTTTTCCTTTCCTGAAGCAGCATCTATACGCAGTTGTTGATTGAGCGAAATCCTATCAAATTGGCCGGGCAATAGATCTATTTTGCCTGACCGCTCTTTTAATGTGTATGAGAGAGTCTTGTCGCTCCAGTCAAATTGCTGGAATTCTGAACGACTTCCCATCAGCGTCTTTTGTCGTTTGGAATATTCTATCGGGATAATATCCCCATGCTGTGAAACTTCAAAGCTAGCAAATTCATTGATCGTGCCGAGAAAATTTTTAGCCGCTGCTGTAAGGCTATATCGACCATTTTCAAACCTCAATTGATGGCTTGCTTCAATCCTCATTCCATCCAGGACTGCCGTATAGTTTAGATTGTAAGGTTTAAGCTCTAATTGGTGTTTACTCTGCTGTTCAGAATATACCGGCATGCCAAACACAAAACCAAACACCAAGCTAGCAATTAAAACTATTCTAGATGAATGTGTGCGGCGCAGGATGGACTTAACGAGGTTTAACAGTTTCATAACAGCTTAGACTACAACCTAGCTGGATGGTTCGATGGAATTAAAAATTATTCCATGCTCGGAAATTGGCTGGTTATCAAGCTTTACGCCATCATTATCCATTATTAACCTATCGTCACAGAACCATTTAACGGCCTCAGGATAAATCTTATGTTCAAACGCTAATACCTTTGAGGCTAGGGAACATTCATCATCTGTAGTTTCTATAGCAACCTGTGCCTGAACAATAGATGGTCCACCATCTAATTCGGGAGTGACAAAATGAACAGTTGCACCGGCTTTTTTGTCGCCCGCTTCAATCGCACGCTTATGGGTATGAAGCCCCGGGTAGGCAGGCAATAGGGAAGGGTGGATATTCATCATTCGCCCTAAAAAATGATCGACAAACCCGGGAGTAAGGATGCGCATAAAGCCAGCTAAAATGACAAGGTCTGGGCTGAAGCTATCAATTAATTCACTCAGCGCTGTATCAAACGATTCTCGACTATCAAAGGCTCTATGATCGATTGCCACATTTGGAATACTGGCTTTCGCAGCCCTTTCCAAGCCGCCAGCATCGGGGTTGTTGCTGATAACGGCGGAAACGGTGGCATTTATATCACCATTTTCACAGCCGTCTATTAGCGATTGGAGGTTCGAACCTCCCCCCGAAACTAAAATAACTAACCGTTTGCTCGCTGACGATTGAGTGTTATCAGTCATTCATTTGAACCTGTGGTTGCCCATCCTTGGTTTCTTCGATAGTCCCCAGTACAAAGGCTTGTTCACCATTTTCAGTTAGAAGTTTTAGCGCTTCAGCTTCAGCCTCGGCGGGAACACAAATGACCATGCCAACACCGCAGTTTAGCGTTCTGTACATTTCTTGAGTTTCAATATTGCCGTTCTGTTGTAGCCAGTCGAATACGATCGGGCGTTTCCATGCCTGAGTGTCGATGACCGCTGTTGCATTATCGGGCAGTACGCGAGGAATATTCTCTAGTAAGCCGCCGCCGGTAATATGAGCAATAGCATGAACGGGTAGTTTAGAAATAAGCTTTAGTAACGATTTAACATAGATTTTTGTTGGTGCCATTAGAAGGTCGATAAGTTTCTCGCCCTCGAGTTCAAGGCTGGAAGGATCTGTTTTTGTGATCTCTAGCACTTTGCGTATCAGTGAATAACCGTTGGAATGAGGTCCGCTTGAAGCCAAGCCAATCAGCGTATCGCCAACAGCCACTTTTGAACCATCAATAAGCTCAGATTTTTCTGCTATACCCACACAGAAACCCGCAAGATCATAATCTTCGCCTTCGTACATGCCGGGCATTTCTGCTGTTTCACCACCAATCAGTGAGCATCCAGAGAGCTCACAGCCATCGGCAATACCGCTTACCACCGATGCTGCAATATCAACATCTAATTTTCCGGTTGCATAATAATCAAGGAAGAACAGTGGTTCTGCGCCACACACGATTAGATCATTGACGCACATGGCGACTAAATCAATACCTACGGTACTGTGTTTTCCAGAATCCAAGGCAAGGCGCAATTTAGTGCCAACGCCATCAGTCCCTGAAACTAAAACCGGCTGTGTATACCCAGTGGGCAATTCAAAAAGTGCGCCAAAGCCACCTAGGCCGGCCATAACCTCAGGTCGGCGGGTTCTTTTTGCCGCTCCTTTGATCTTTTCGATAAGTGCATTTCCAGCGTCAATATCAACGCCTGCGTCTTTGTAACTCAACGATTGAGTTGCTTTGGTCATGAAAGAATCCTACAACAATGAACAGAAAGGGGGTATTTTATGCGGAGTTGGGCAAATTTTCATCAAGCACTGGTACAATGTTGCAAAATAATTTGGAGATACTGTGTTGAAGTATTGGTTAATAGGCGTTGTCGTAGCATTCAGTATGGGTGTAAATACGGTCCAAGCTACTGATTTATATCGTGTTTTAGTTCCTGTTGACGACCAAACTACAGAATCGAGAGAAATTGGAATCGAAATTGCTTTTTCTAAGATGTTGATAAAATTAACCGGAAATAGCCAAATTTTACAGTCGCCCCAGTTAAAACCCTTCCTTATTGACCCAAAAGCATTTTTAGATTCTGTAGGTTTTAATCAATTATCACAAACAGACGCTGACGACACTATTGCTACAGGATTGGATGTAAAGTTTGATCGACCCTCTGTTGATAAGCTTTTAAAGCAAGCCCAGTTACCAATTATTCCCGCAATTAGACCCAAATTTTTGGTGTGGCTAATGGTGGATGATATTGAGCAGGGTCGTCGAGTATTGGACGAGTCATCGGCTCTACAAATGCAGGCTGCTGACCACTTATTTGACTTTATAGAGGCTTTTGAGCGCTCTATGCAGGAGCGCGAAATTAGCTATTTTTTACCGAGTTATGATCTTGAGGATCAGCTCTCTGTGTCAATAAAAGATGCTTGGGCTATGAAAGTAGACACATTAAATGCCGCGTCTAAACGATATGATGCCGACGGTTGGTTTGCCCTAAGAATATTTAAGGCATCAGATGGCCAAATCAGAGGAGCATGGGCTTATCAAGAGGATGGCAAGCGTCAAATGAATGACTTTTACGGTGACGCTATGATTGAATTAGTGGGAGCATCGGTCGATCGAGTATTAGATGCTTTGTTGCAGTCACATACCTATATTCCCCAGCTTGAAACTGACAAATTATTAGTACAAATTGATGGTATTCAGTCCTACCAAAATTACCAGCAGGCTCTTCGCCGTTTAGAGCAGTTGGAATTAGTAGAGGCTCTTCAACTCTATTCGGTTAACAAGGATGAACTAGTGGCGGCAATTGATATCAATGGCAGCGTGGAATTGCTTCATGCTGAGCTGATTCGAACGGGATTGGTTAAACCCTACCTATCTTCAGATAACCGCGCCATTGGGCGCTTAACCTATCGTTGGGTGGGTCAATGAGTCTAACTAATCAAATGAATCTTGAAATAAAGCTAGATGATCAAGCCACGTTTAAAAATTATTATGCGCCCAAGGGGTCATCTCAGCAGCTAGCAAAATTCATACTTCAAGAAAGCTCTCAAAAAATTGCCTGCTTGGTTGGTAATAGTGGTTCTGGCTTGTCACATCTGCTTCAGGCAAGTTGTCAGCGCGGTCCTTTCGATACTGGAGGGGATACGATATATTTGCCATTGAAAGAGTTGCAAGAATATCCCGCACAACACATATTTGAGGGCTTGGATACGGCGGCAATGGTGTGTCTCGATGATTTACATGCGGTTGCCAGCAGAGATGATTGGCAGGTTCCACTGTTTAATTTCTTTAATGAGTGTCGCCAAAGTGGTACTAGGCTTATTTTCTCTAGTCACCAATTATTGGAAGATATGGGGATTCAATTGCCAGATTTACTCTCAAGACTTCAATCTGGATTGGTTCATGTGGTCAATGATTTTAACGATGATGATTTGAGAAGAATGCTCCAGTTTCGTTGTAATCTTCGTGGTATGTATCTATCTGATGAAGTGGCAAAGTTTCTTCTGGCGAGATTATCGCGCGATTCAAAAACACTCATTAATGCACTCGAGACCTTAGATAGTGCCTCACTGCGAGAACAGCGACGTTTGACAACACCCTTTGTTAAATCTGTATTAGAAATTTAATCTCAACAGCTACATCGGGCAATTTTCACAGTGCAGGTAAATATTTCTTGGATCGTTAAATTTGCTCAGATATTTTAATGGGCTAATAAGAGTTTGGGCTTTTTTGCTCACCATTTCAGGAAGCCAAGCATTAAATCCGAGTGGTCTTAGTGCAGCTGAAAAATTATGTCCAATTTCTTGAATAAATTGCTCGTAGGGCGTGAGTAATCGTGAGGGATAAACAACCTCATAAAGATTGATTCCCGCTAGTTCAGCGGCTGAGTTAACGGCATCGGTTAGACCGCCCAATTCATCCACTAAACCCAACTCTAAAGCTTGCTGTCCAGTCCAAATACGGCCCTTAGCTATATGTTCAATTTCAGCAACAGGAGTGTTGCGACCATTGGCAACCAATGTAACAAATCTAGCATAGATATTATTAACGCTTGAATGAAGAATCGATTTAGCTTGATCCGTCATGGGTCGATCCAGCTGCATTATTCCAGCGATATCCGTGGTGCCAACGCCATCAGAATAGATGCCCAAGGCGGCAAGTGATTCATCGACGGTGGGGATCATGCTATAGACCCCAATTGAACCGGTAATGGTTGTTGGCAGGGCTAAGATTTTATCTGCCTCGGCAGCGATCCAGTAACCGCCTGATGCGGCATAGCTTCCCATAGACACAACCACGGGAAGATTGAGCTGGCTGTAGTAAAGCGCATCCCGAATAACGTCTGAGGCAAAGGCGCTACCCCCGGGGCTATCAACGCGCAATACCAGTGCTTTGATAGATGGGTCGTAACGGAGCTCAGATAATATTTGTGCCAATGTATCTGACCCAACAGTGCCTTCCGGTTGTTGACCATCCAAAATATTACCCTTGGCGACCACAACGGCAATTTTATCTGCTGCACCTGGAGATGCACTTTTTTCGCGCTGAATATGTGCTAAATAGGCTGGCATATCAATTGCGCTATATTCACCATCCATATTATTGGGGATCTTCTGATTTAGATAGTTGCGCATTTGGCTTCTGGTGGCTAGATAATCAACCAGGCCTTGCTGCTGTGCTAAAACCGCAATATCGCCATTAGCGGCTTTCAAATTGCTGTCGAGGTTATTGGCAAAGTTATCGATCGTTCCGCTATCAAGCCCGCGGAGTTGCTCAATTTTAGAGGTATAGGTTTTCCATAGGCGATTAACCACATCGGCAGTTTCTTCCCTAGCCTGAGGAGACATATTATTTCTTAAAAATGGCTCTGCAGCGCTTTTATACTCACCGGCACGAAACACATTGACCTTGATTTTTAACTTATCTAGGGCTTCTCGATAATAGTTGCCATAGGCGCCAAAGCCATTGATAAGAACCGCACCCATAGGATTGAGTAAAATTTCATCTGCATGAGCCGCTAAAAAATATTGTGACTGATTAAAGTTGTCAGCTACAGCAATAATCGGTTTTTTGGTTTTTTTGAAGCGAATCAATGCATCGCTAATCTCGTCTAGCTTAGCGATACCACCCGCTTCAAGATAGTCTGTGGCAATCACGAGGTGAGTAATTCTATCGTCTGTAGCTGCTGCATCTAAAGCGCCGATAACATCTCTAACCAATGTTTCAGGATTGTTTATTGATTGGTCGGCTAACAGTGTATCTATGGGGTAGACATAGGTCTGCTGGTCGACCAGTATGCCGCTAGGGGCTAAATACAGTGCACCTTTTTCGGGCATGGGGGGCAACTGATCGGCGAACATCCCAATGACGGCGATAATTAAAATTGCGGTAAAAATAATGCCAATAGTCGTTCTAATGACTTTAAATATTTTGCCTATAAAGCCAAAAAAACGTCGAAAAATTGAAGGTTTTTGGGTCGCCATTAAAGTTTATTGTCCACAGTTATTTATTCGGGATTTTTCTGTCTGATGCGGGTATAGAGCATAGCGCCGCAAAACAGAGTAACGGTTAATGTAAGCTCTGCAATATCCAGCATGTTTGGCTCGGGTTTAGTGACACCAAATACCGCCGAGGCAAAGTAAAGTAGCAGTACAAAGCCCATCCAGATCAGGGTTCGCATATTATTCATAAAGACGCCGGGGGCAAACATCACAAGTGGTAGCAGAACGATTAAATAAATCACTAGCGGTTGACCCTGTTGCCATAAGTTCGCTGCCAACACTACTAAAAGCGAGCTGTAGAAAATTTTCACTAGGTTGTTTAATAGTTTGAGTTTGTGGTTAACAGTCAAGGTAATCGGCCTTTAAGTAGGTTAATTTTTAAGTGTTGTTGCCAGCTGAGCAATTCGCTTACCCTGAGCTCGGCATATGTTTTGTTCATCATTGGTCAGGGTATCGCTCTCTACATGGCTAGATCCATAGGGAGTGCCCCCTCTCTGGGTACTAGTCAGTGCACTTTCGGAGTAGGGTATTCCGGCGATCAGCATGCCATGATGCAGTAGTGGGGTCATCATGGATAACAGTGTTGCCTCTTGCCCACCATGCATTGAAGAGGTTGAGGTAAATACGCCAGCCGGTTTGCCAATCAGGGCGCCACTGGCCCAAAGACCGCCGGTGCCATCCAGGAAATACTTTAAGGGAGCGGCCATATTACCAAAGCGTGTAGGACTGCCAATTAACAGTCCACTACAATTGGCAAGATCGTCCTCAGTACAGTAAATATCACCACTTTCAGGAATGGTTTGTTCTGTTGATTCACACAGGGTGGAAACACTGGGCACTGTTCTGAGTCGCGCTTCGACGCCGGCCATTTCAACTCCCTGTGCAATCTGTTCGGCTAGCATCTTCACATGCCCATTTCGGCTGTAATATAGAACCAGTACGTAGTGATCTTGTTGAGTCATTAGATAATCTCCAAAACGGCTTCTGGGGGTCGGCCAAGTGCGGCTCGATCGCCAGCCACAACGATGGGTCGCTCAATAAGTTTAGGATTTTTTACCATGATCTCGACGAGTTGCTTATCGGTTATTTCTTCGCCTTTTAGGTTATCTTTGTAGTAGGCTTCAGATCTGCGAACAAGCTGATTGGCTTTTATGCCGAGCTTTTGCAAAAGCTCTGTTAGTTTCCCAACACTTGGCGGGTTATCGAGATACAGGTTAATTTCTGGCTCTATACCTTTGGACTTTAAAAGTTCAAGTGTTTGACGTGACTTTGAGCATCGCGGGTTATGGTAGATTGTTATCATTTAAAGGCAGTCCGTATAAAATTCATTTGTTGTAAAAGTAATCCATAACCGATTGTAATCATTATAGTTAAGTAATTGCCACGAATGGCACAATAAATACCGACTCAACCAAGGATTTATATAGCATTATGATACGGATAATTTTTCTTGTCAGCTTTATGTTGATCAGCTGCAGCAATGAGCAATCTGCCAATGATTTGTTTAGGCTGACAAATAACTCCAGTCTTAATTTAGAATCCCCAGGCAAAATTATAGTGATTAATTATTGGGCAACTTGGTGTGCACCCTGTCGTAAAGAAATCCCTGAACTCAATGAGCTAGATCATCAATTGAGTGACCGGTTGGATGTTATTGGTGTGAATTACGATGCAGTTCAGGGTGAGCAACTTGACCAAGAAATGCAAAATTTAGGCATTGAATTTGATAATTTACTCGCAGACCCACGAAGTATATGGTCGCTAGAGCCAGTAACCCTGTTGCCGGAAACTCTAATAATAAATAGCCAAGGAGTTTTGGTGCATCGCTTACTGGGGCCTCAGACTAAAGCTTCTCTTGAGTCCCTAATTAACGCCATGTAAGTGCTTTTTAAAGCTACTTCAACTTACCAAGATGCTTAGAGACCACCTGAAGGCTTGGTTTAAATAATTTGGGGGTGGAGGCGAGAATATGGCCGCTTTCAAGGAAAGATTCGCCGCCATTAAAATCACTGACCATACCACCGGCCTCGCGCACCACGAGCACGCCTGCGGCTATATCCCAAGGCTTGAGATACATCTCCCAAAAAACATCCATCTTGCCAGCGGCTAAATAAGCTAGATCGAGTGAGGCGACGCCGAGTCGGCGAATACCTGCAGAGTTATCCGCAAATTCCTGCATACAGGCAAGATATTCACTCATGTAGTTGAATGAAGGAGCGCTAAATGGGATACCGGTGGCGTAAAGTGCGCCGGCCTGCTCTTTACGACCAGAAACGCGAATACGACGGCCGTTTAAGTGGGCGCCTTTGCCGCGGCTTGCAGTAAATTCTTCACGTTTGAAGGGTTCAAGGATAACGGCGTGTTCAAGTTTTCCTTTGATGCGGCAAGCGATTGAAATAGCGACATGAGGGATGCCGCGAATGAAATTTGTTGTACCATCGAGGGGATCAATAATCCATTCGACGTCGCTCTCTGGGTCTCCACTGCGACCGCTTTCTTCACCCAGAAAAGCATGGTCTGGATAGGCTTTTTTAATGTGGTAAATAATGGTCTCTTCGGAGCGTCTATCCACTTCGGTCACAAAGTCATGGCGACCTTTTTCATCAACCTTGATGAGGTCCAGATTGTCAGCCGATTTTACAATCATTTCTCCGGCCTCTCGGGCGGCGCGAAGCGCTATATTAACCATAGGTTGCATAGTGGTAGTTTCCAATTGATTTAAAGAGCGCGCGCATTGTACCAGATTGAAAAGATCATTAAAGCGCCGTTTTTAAACCACCTTAATCAAGGCTATGGAATCTGTAATTAATAGATATAAAAATATCAGCAGAATTCTGGTAGAATCGCGACCCTCAAAATCCGAGATGGTCAAAGCCATCTCACAGCGACCATGAAAGAGGTGCATTTTGCCCACAGCAGCGCGTCAAGCCAATATCAAAATAGTATTAGTTAATACCGCTCATCCCGGCAATATAGGGGGTGCTGCGCGAGCCATGAAAAATATGGGGCTAGCGGAACTCTGTTTGGTAGAGCCTCGCGAATACCCTGCGCCAAGAGCAGTATGGCGCTCGGCCGGAGCACGAGACATTCTCAATAATGCGACCGTGGTGGAAACTGTAGATGAAGCGATTGCGGATTGCTCGCTAGTCGTGGGTACCAGCGCAAGGGAGCGACGAATTCCCTGGCCTTTGGTTAATCCAAGGCAATGTGGTGAAAGAGTTTGGGCAGAAGCTGAACATCATAAGGTTGCTTTGTTATTTGGTCGTGAAGACCGCGGTTTAACGAATGATGAGTTACAGAAATGTAACTATCATGTGCATATTCCCTCAAATCCAGAATATAGCTCACTCAATCTGGCGACAGCCGTGCAAGTGTTAGCTTATGAGGTGCGCATGGCAAGTCTGGCGGATGAAAATGGCGAACTACCAGCATTGAGTGAATGGGATCAACCGATGGCAACTTCTGAAGATCTAGAGCATTTCCATACTCATCTTGCTGACACAATGGCAGATCTAAACTTTTATGACCCTGAAAATCCCAAGCAGCTTTTAACTCGTTTGCGTCGACTATTTAATAGAACGCGAATGGATGAAATGGAAGTTTCTATTCTAAGAGGTCTATTATCTGCGGTTCAGCGTAAAATTAAGTGACAGTCGAATTAATTGACTAAAATAGTCAGGTATTAGATAATTAGCCTTGTAGAATCACGCAAAAGTACAGGTGCACTATGCGACTGACCACCAAAGGACGATATGCCGTAACGGCAATGATAGATTTGACATTGCATGCCCAGGACAAGCCAGCTTCATTGGCTGATATTTCCGGCAGGCAGTCTATATCCCTGTCTTATTTGGAGCAGTTATTCTCAAAATTACGGCAGTCAGGTCTGGTTACAAGTGTTCGTGGACCGGGCGGTGGCTACCATTTGGCCATACCGAGTGATCAGATATTTGTCGCACAAATTATCAATGCGGTGAATGAGTCTATAGATACCACCAGCTGTAGAGGCAAAGGCGATTGCCAGGGTGGTGAGATTTGTTTAACACATAGTCTGTGGCAAGACTTAAGTGTTCAAATACATGAATTTTTAAACGGTATTTCGCTGGCTGATTTAGTTGCCAAGCGAGATACCCAACAGATAGCCCAGCGACAGATTGATCAGTTGCTGGTTTTAGATGATAACTTACAGGCTCAGGCCTGTTAATCGTGGAGAAATGAATGAATCTTCCAATTTACTTGGATTATGCCTCTACTACCCCCGTTGATCCGGCAGTTGCTGATCAGATGGTAGAGTTCTTAACGCCCTCCGGACACTTTGGTAATCCGGCATCGCGTTCACATATGTTTGGTTGGCAGGCAGAGGCTGCTGTTGAAGATGCGCGTTCTGATGTTGCTGGTCTTATTAATGCAGATCCGAGAGAAATTGTCTGGACCTCCGGTGCAACTGAAGCAAATAATTTGGCGATTAAGGGTTGCGCACACTTTAATACGCGCAAGGGTAAGCACATTATTACCTCTAAAATTGAGCACAAAGCAGTTCTTGATACCTGTCGTCAGCTAGAGCGAGAAGGTTTCGAAATTACTTACCTTGATCCTGATGCAAACGGATTAATCCAGCCGCAAGCAGTGGCTGATGCATTGCGTGATGACACAACCGTTGTTTCGATTATGCATGTCAACAATGAGTTAGGTACATTGAACGATATTGCTGCTATCGGAAAGCTGTGCCGTGAAAACAAGGTATTTTTCCATGTAGATGCGGCCCAGAGTGCTGGTAAAACAGCTATTGATGTTGAGGCTATGCAGGTTGACATGATGTCGTTTTCTGCACATAAAATCTATGGTCCCAAGGGTATTGGCGCATTGTATGTTCGTCGCAAGCCACGGGTGAGAATTGAAGCGCAAATGCATGGCGGTGGTCATGAGCGCGGCATGCGATCTGGTACCTTACCTACCCATCAAATTGTCGGCATGGGTGCGGCCTTTAAACTAGGTGCTGAGTTGCTTGCTGAGGAATCTGCACGCATCGAAAAGCTTCGTAATCGTCTTTGGGATGGCGTTTCTGATATGCAGGAAGTTTATCTTAATGGCTCTAGCGAGCAGCATGTACCAGGTATTATTAATATCAGCTTTGCCTATGTTGAAGGTGAGTCCTTAATTATGGCGTTGAGAGATTTAGCAGTTTCATCAGGATCTGCCTGTACATCTGCTAGCCTTGAGCCTTCTTATGTGTTGAGAGCTCTCGGATTAAACGATGAAATGGCGCATAGCTCAATTCGCTTTAGTATTGGCCGCTACACATCTGAAAAAGACGTAGATGATGCCATTGCCAAAGTAAGGCATGCCGTAGAGAAGTTGCGAGAATTATCACCGCTTTGGGATATGTTCCAAGATGGTGTTGATTTGGATCAGGTTGAATGGGCAGCCCACTAAGGGCGTCATACGAATTATTTGTAGTAATTAAATAGGGTTAAACAAAATGGCTTACAGCGAAAAAGTAATTGATCATTACGAAAATCCACGCAATGTCGGCAAGCTTGACGACAATTCAAAAAACGTGGGCACTGGTATGGTTGGAGCACCAGCCTGCGGTGATGTGATGCGACTTCAAATTCAGGTTAATGATGAAGGCGTTATCGAGGATGCCAAATTTAAAACCTATGGTTGTGGTTCTGCTATTGCCTCAAGCTCGCTTTTAACTGAGTGGGTCAAGGGTAAAAACATCGATGAAGCAGAGCAGATTAAAAACACAGCTATCGCAGAAGAGTTGGCCCTGCCTCCAGTTAAGATTCACTGCTCAGTATTGGCTGAAGACGCGATCAAAGCTGCGGTTCGAGACGTTAGAGAAAAGCAGGAGAAGTAAGCGTGGCAATAACCATGACACCCGCTGCCGAATCACATGTTGTTCGGCATCTAGAGCATCGTGATAAGGGTATTGGCATCCGTTTGGGTGTTCGAACTACGGGATGCTCTGGCCTGTCATACGTGCTTGAGTTTGTCGATGAAAAAGCTGAAGAGGATGTGGTATTTAACTGTGGTGATGTGCAGTTAATTATTGACCCTAAAAGCTTGGTATATCTCGATGGCACGCAATTAGATTACGTCAAGGAAGGGTTAAATGAAGGGTTTGAATTTAAAAACCCCAATGTCAAAGATGAATGTGGATGCGGAGAGAGCTTCCATATTTAACTTTTCGTTGGATTCATCCAAACCAATCAGGTCTGAGCATTGAATAATTCTAAGAATTTCTTTGAAATCTTTTCCCTTGCAGTGGCTTGGGAGGTAGATATTGAGCAGCTCGATATAAAGTTTCGAGCGTTGCAAAAAGCCCTTCACCCCGATCGATATGCCAATAAAAATGATTTTGAAAAACGCCTTGCCGTGCAAACGGCGGCGACCATAAATCAAGCTTACGAAACTATCAAAAACCCTCTTTCTAGAGCGCAGTATTTGCTCGAGCTTGAAGACTTGGATGCCAGTCAGGAAACACATGTTACGTCCGATGGGCAATTTTTGATGGATCAAATGTTATTGCGCGAAGCCCTATCGGAGATAAGAGGGTGCGAAAACGCTAAAGAGGCACTGGTTTCCCTCAGTATTGAAGCGCAGCAGACTGCGGCAAAAATACAGGCTGAGTTTGCCAGTCATTATCAGCAAAAAGCGTTCAATAAAGCATTTGAGAGCTTAGCTAAAATGCAATTTGCGATTAAGTTTATTGATGATATCAATGAGCTCGAAGCAGAATTAGAGGATTTATAACTCGTGGCACTCTTACAGATTTCAGAGCCCGGACAGTCACCACAACCGCATCAACGAAAGAATGCGGTAGGTATTGATTTAGGCACCACAAACTCATTGGTTGCTACGGTTAGGAGCGGCTCAGAAGTTATTCTGCCTGACGAGCAGGGCCGAGATCTTTTACCATCAGTGGTGCACTATGAATCTGAAGGTGTCAGCTGTGTTGGCCATGAAGCCGCAGAACATAATAGTAGCGATCCATTAAACACCCTTTCTTCGGTCAAGCGCTTGCTTGGTAGAGGTGTTGCAGATATCAAAACTCTGGGTGATAGCCTGCCCTATGAATTTACCTCTGAAGAAGGCGGCATGCCCAAGATTAAGACTGTTCATGGTGCGGTCAGTCCCATTCAGGTGTCCTCTGAAATTTTGCGCAAGCTTGCCCAGCGTGCAGAGTTAACACTGGGTGGTATGCTCGATGGCGCAGTTATCACCGTTCCGGCTTACTTCGATGATGCCCAGCGTCAGGCAACCAAGGATGCCGCGACACTTGCGGGTATCAAGGTCTTGCGATTGCTCAATGAACCCACTGCCGCAGCCATCGCCTATGGTTTAGATGCAGAGGAATTTGATAACGAGTCTCACCAGCGCACCATAGCGGTTTATGATCTTGGGGGTGGTACCTTTGATATTAGTATCTTGCGCCTTTCTAAAGGTGTATTTGAAGTATTGGCAACCGGTGGTGATTCGGCATTGGGTGGCGATGACTTCGATCATGCAATTGCCAATTGGTTGCGTACTGAATTGGATTTGGGTGAAACCCTCGATGTATATGAGCAAAGAGTCCTATTAGAGGTTGCAAAGTCGGCCAAAGAAGAGCTCTCGCAAAATGATCAAGTTGAGTTAGATATCTTAGATACTACGCTAGTGCTTACTCGAGATACCATGCACCAGCTTATTGATGATCTAATTGATCAAACCTTAACAGCCTGTAAACGCTCAATGCGCGATGCCAATATTGAAGCCAATAGTATTCATGAAGTGGTGCTTGTAGGCGGCTCAACGAGAATGCCAAGAGTTGCCGAAAAGGTGTCTGAGTTATTTGGCCTAGAGCCAAAATGTACCATCGATCCTGATTTGGTTGTGGCGATGGGTGCGGCTAAGCAAGCAGATGTGCTGGTGGGTAATAATGCTAACGAGGATATGCTATTGCTCGATGTGATACCTCTATCCTTAGGTATAGAAACTATGGGTGGTTTAACCGAAAAAATTATCCATAGAAACACCACCATTCCCGTTGCAAAGGCGCAGGAATTTACCACCTTCAAAGATGGTCAGACCGCTATGAGTATCCATGTGGTTCAGGGGGAGCGAGAACTGGTTACCGATTGCCGTTCACTGGCGCGCTTTGAGTTGCGTGGCATTCCCCCTATGGTTGCTGGTAGTGCCAAAATACAGGTGAGCTATCAAGTGGATGCCGATGGTTTACTCAATGTGTCGGCGCGCGAGCTCAGCAGTGGTGTTGAATCGAGAGTCGAGGTTAAGCCTTCATACGGCTTAGACGATAATGAAATCACTCAAATGTTGCAAGATTCCTTCAGTCATGCCCGCGATGATATGCGTTTGCGTGCATTAAGAGAGCAGCAGGTCGAGGCGGATCGCATGCTCGAAGATCTTCGCGCCGCTATAGATAAAGATGGCCAATCATTGCTCGACGAATCAGAGTTACAGTGTTTGCAAGTAGCATTAGAAGAGTTAAAGCAACTGCGTGATAATAGTGATGATCATCGACAATTAGCCGCGCAAATAGAAGTGGTAGGCAAAACTAGTGAAGAATTTGCCGCCAGACGAATGGATGCTAGTATAAAACAAGCATTGGCAGGGTTAAGCCTTGATGATGCCTTAAAATAAACGGTTTCGGATAATTAAACTATGCCAAAAATTGTATTTTTACCGCACCATGAAATTTGCCCAGAAGGTGCAGTAGTAGAGGCCGAAAAAGGCGAAAGTATCTGTGCCGCAGCACTGAGAAATGGTCTTGATATAGAACATGCCTGTGAACTTTCTTGTGCCTGCACGACCTGTCATGTGCATGTCAGAGAGGGGCTGGACTCGCTTGAAGAGGCAGATGAACTAGAAGATGATTTCTTAGACAAGGCCTGGGGCTTGGATCCGGATTCAAGACTTAGCTGTCAGGCAATGGTTGAAGAAGAAGATCTAGTGGTAGAGATACCTAAATACACCATTAATATGGTGTCTGAGAGACATTAATAGGAGTTACAAATGATTAAATGGACCGATATAAATGATATTGCTATTGAATTAGCAGATAATCACTCAGACATAGACCCGCAATACATTAATTTTGTCGATCTGCGTAATTTAGTGCTTAGCATTGAAGACTTTTCTGATGACCCCGATCGCTGTGGTGAAAAAATTCTCGAAGCCATTCAAATGGCGTGGATAGAAGAGCTCGATTAATCCAAATTTAATTCGAATGATTGATAAAATCATTGTTACCCGCCGATGCAATAGGTAAAATTCGCACCCGAGCCGAAAGGCACCGATTACTATTAAATTAAAGTCCGATTTGGAGACATCATATGGCCGTTGAACGCACTCTTTCTATTATTAAACCTGATGCCGTAGCAAAAAATGCTGTGGGTCAAATTCTTAGCCGTTTTGAAGCTGCTGGCCTACAGGTTATTGCACTTAAAATGCAACAGCTTACTCAAGAGCAAGCTGAAGGTTTTTATGCTGAGCACAGCGAACGTCCATTCTTTAAAGATCTTGTTGCTTTTATGACTTCTGGCCCTGTTTCAGTTCAGGTGTTGGAAGGTGAAGGGGCTATCTTAAAGAATCGTGATCTTATGGGTGCCACAAACCCTAAAGAAGCCGATGCGGGGACAATTCGTGCTGACTTTGCAACTTCAATTGATGCTAATGCCGTTCACGGATCAGATTCTGAAACCTCTGCAGCGCGCGAAGTTGCATATTTCTTCAGCGATAACGAGATCTGTGCTCGTTAATGATTGCGAGATAAATAATGCCTGATAGTGCATTAAATACAGCTGAGCAGTTCACGCCCCAGCCGGTTAAAACTAACCTGTTGGGGCTTTCTGTTTCCAAGCTAGGCGATTTCTTCGAGCAGTTAGGGGAGAAGCGTTTTCGTGCCACGCAAATGGTGAAGTGGATTCATCAGATGGGTGAGCAAGATTTTGATCAGATGACCAATCTATCGAAATCACTGCGAGAAAAACTCCACCAAACAGCAGAAATTCGTCTGCCCGAAGTGGTTAGCTGTCAAGATTCTAGCGATGGCACGCGTAAATGGCTGATTAAAGTCGAGGGCGGAAGCTGTATTGAGATGGTCTATATTCCTGAAAAAGACCGAGGCACTCTGTGTGTTTCATCGCAAATTGGTTGCGCGCTAGATTGTAGTTTTTGTGCAACCGGTAAGCAGGGTTTTAATCGCGATCTAAGCACGGCTGAAATTATCGGTCAGTTATGGATTGCCGCTGATTCATTTGATCAGTTCAGTACCAAAGCAACCCGCCGAGTAACTAATGTGGTGATGATGGGTATGGGCGAGCCACTGATGAACTTCGATAATGTGGTAGACGCGATGAATTTGATGATGGAAGACAACGCCTATGGTCTGTCAAAGCGTCGCGTGACCCTAAGTACTGCAGGCGTGGTTCCGGCATTGGATCAGCTAGCAGAGGTGACGGATGTTTCTCTAGCGATTTCGCTGCATGCGCCCAATGATGAGTTGCGCAACCAATTGGTGCCCATCAACCGCAAATACAGTGTGACGGAATTTGTACAGAGCGCCAAAAACTATATTGAAAAAATGCCGGACAATCGGCGCAAGGCAACGGTTGAATATACTCTGATGGATCAAGTCAATGATCGGTCAGTGCATGCACGTGAATTAGCGGAATTACTGCGTGATCTCCCTTGTAAAATTAACCTTATTCCTTTTAATCCATTCCCCGGATCTGATTACAAACGAGTAACCAATACGGCACTTAATCGTTTTCGAGACATTCTACAGGGGGAAGGGTACACTGTGACAGTGCGTACAACGCGTGGCGACGATATTGCCGCGGCCTGTGGCCAACTTGCGGGTGAGGTCAATGACCGCACCAAACGCCAACAACGCTATAAGAATAAACTGGCTGCTGAAGAAGTTCCCATTAAGCTGCTAGACTAATTATTCGTTAACAAGATATCAAAAAGACAGAGAAACCAAGAGATTAAATACTGTGTTTAGCGGAAACCCCATAGTAAGACGTAAATCTCGACAAATTATGGTCGGGGATGTGCCTGTGGGTGGCGATGCACCTATCTCTGTTCAAAGTATGACTAATACCAGTACCTCAGATGTGGCGGCAACAGTGGCGCAGATTGAGCGAATTCAAAAGGCTGGTGCAGATATTGTAAGAGTCTCAGTTCCCTCTCTGGAAGAAGCCGAAGCTTTTGGTCAAATTCGCAAGCAAGTCAATATCCCACTGGTTGCCGATATCCACTTTGATCACAATATTGCCCTGCGGGTAGCTGATTTAGGTGTAGACTGCTTGCGCATAAACCCGGGAAATATTACTCGCGAAGATCGCCTTAGAGAGGTGATTGCCAAAGCCAAAGATAAAAATATTCCGATTAGAATCGGTGTTAATGCCGGTTCATTGGGTAAAGATTTACTGCGTAAATACAACGAGCCCACCGCTGAGGCGATGGTTGAGTCGGCGATGCGCAATGTGGATCTTTTAGATAAGCATAACTTTCAAGATTTTAAAGTTAGCGTCAAAGCCTCAGATGTATTTATGGCGGTTGATGCCTATCGCGATTTAGCCAAACGTATTGAACAGCCGCTGCATTTGGGTATTACTGAAGCCGGTGGTCTGCGTTCAGGTACCGTAAAGTCTGCGATTGGTTTAGGCACGTTATTAATGGAAGGTATAGGTGATACTATCCGCATTTCATTGGCTGCTGACCCAGCGGAAGAAGCGCGAGTTGCATGGGATATGTTGCGTAGTTTGCGCCTTCGCAGTAAAGGAATAAACTTTATTGCCTGTCCAAGCTGTTCGCGACAAAATTTTGATGTTATCAAAACAGTTAATGAATTAGAAAATAGGCTCGAAGATATCACCGTGCCTATGGATGTATCTATTATTGGCTGTATAGTTAATGGACCGGGTGAGGCAAAAGAGTCTGACTTTGGTTTAACTGGAGGAACGCCGGATAATTTGGTTTATCTCGATGGTAAGCCAGACCACAAACTAGAACAGGGCAACCTCGTTGACCAGTTGGAAAAAGAAATTCGCGCTAAGGCTCAGGTAAAACAAGCTCAGCTAGAGACCGCGCAACAGGATATAATAGCTAAGGGCTAGAAAAAGGAAAAAGCGCTTTGGGGATGTATAGATGAAAATCCAGTCGATACGGGGAATGAACGATTTACTTCCCGAGCATTCTGCTATTTGGCAGTATGTCGAAGCGACCTTAGCTCGAATGCTTGGCGCCTATAGCTACAGAGAAATTCGCTTCCCTATCCTCGAAAAAACAGATTTATTTAAACGTGCTGTGGGTGAAGTCACAGATATCGTCGAAAAAGAAATGTACAGCTTTGATGATCGCAATGGCGATCGGCTCAGTTTGCGTCCTGAGGGAACTGCTGGTTGTGTTCGCGCCTGTATTCAAAACGGGCTATTGCACAATCAAACTCAGCGACTTTGGTATACCGGCCCTATGTTTCGTCACGAGCGGCCGCAAAAAGGTCGTTTGCGTCAGTTTCATCAAATTGGTGTTGAAGCCTTTGGTCTAGCAGGTCCAGATATTGATGCTGAATTGTTGCTATTGACCGCTCGACTATGGCGCGAATTAAACATTGATCAGGCTCTTGAGTTGCAAATCAACTCCTTGGGTACAGCTGAAGAGCGCGCGACCTATCGCCAAGCATTGGTTGAGTATCTAGACGCTTATAAGGATGATTTGGACGAGGACAGTCAGCGACGCTTGAGCACTAATCCATTGCGTATTTTGGATAGCAAAAACCCAGATACGCAATTATTACTTAAAAATGCCCCCGTGCTTAATGACTTTTTAGGGGCTGAATCCAAACAACATTTTGAGCAAATTTGTGCTGTACTCAATAATGCCGGTGTTAGCTATGTGATTAATCTGAAGCTGGTAAGAGGCTTAGATTACTATTCGCAAACCGTGTTTGAGTGGGTGACAACAAACCTAGGTGCCCAGGGTACCATTTGTGCCGGTGGGCGCTACGATAGCTTGGTCGAATTGCTAGGCGGTAAACCCTGTTCTGCGGTGGGTTTGGCCATTGGTTTGGAACGTTTAATAATGTTACTTGACGAGTTGGGCGCAGTACCCGATAGTGTCGGCCAGCAAGTCGATATGTATTTAGTCGCCGTGGGTGACGAATCCTATCAGGCCATGCAACTAGCCGAGCAGTTGCGAACCGCCTTACCTGCCGTTCGTCTAGAAACACACTGCGGTGGAGGTAGTTTTAAATCGCAGATTAAAAAAGCCGATAAAAGTGGTGCTGCGGTGGCAATTATTTTAGGTGAGGATGAAGTATCATCCAACACCGTGCAAGTAAAGTTCCTGAGACAGGAACGACCTCAAGAAACAGTTGACCAAGCAAGCTTGGTTGAATTTTTAACAACAAATTTTAAAAAATAAGGAACGATTGTGTCAGATAACTTATCCGAAGAAGAACAAATAGAAGCGTTTAAGCAATGGTGGGTAGATAACGGTCTTAAGCTTGTTGCAGCCGCAGTTATTGCAATAGGCGGCACCCTAAGCTGGCAAGGTTGGCAGAGTTCTCAGCAAGAATACGCAGAACAGGGTTCGACGATTTACTCGGCTATGATCGATATTGCTAAAGCCGAAACTGATCAGCCTTTAACTGATGACCAAAAGCAAGCCATAAACGCATCGGCAGACCAGTTAAAACAAGAATTTACTGATACTGGCTACGCACACCTATCGGCTCTTCTAAAGGCTAAATTAGCCGTAGATGCAGATGATTTAGATAGTGCCGCGAGCGAGTTGCAGTGGGTACTTGATAATGACCCAGCAGAAGATATTAAACTACTGGCTAACTTGCGCCTAGCAAGAGTAGAAGCTGCAAAGGGTAATAATGATAAAGCCCTAGAGTTACTTGAAGGGCAAGAAGCAGGCAAATTGACCTCCGCTTACGAAGAGGCGAAAGGTGATTTCCATCTATCGATGGGTCATTTGGATGCGGCTTATACCTCTTACCAATTAGCCATAGATACAGAGCAATCTGGAAATTCTAGACAGTTGTCTATTTTGCGGTTGAAGCTGATTCAAGCAAAGCCTGTTGGCGAAGCTGAAGAGACACAAGGCGAGTCTTAATGAAAACTAGCAGGTCTTTTTTTGCCATAGTGGTGAGTACAGCGTTAATTTCTGGCTGTAGTGTATTTTCTGCAAAGGATGAAATAGAGCCTGCTAAGTTAGAAGATTTTGATCAAAAAGTTGAATTATCACGGGTTTGGTTAGCTAAACCCACATCTTCCAATAATAGTTACTGGTCAAAATTAAATATGGCAGTAAACGAACAAACTTTGTTTGCCGCTGATCACAGTGGGACTGTGGTTGCCCTAGAGGTCGATACTGGCCGTCAGCAATGGTCGGTAAATTTAGATTTGCCAATTTCTGGTGGCCTCGGTTACGGTGATCAGAAAGTGGCCTTGGGTACTATTGAGGGGCAAGTTTATACCCTTAATGCGCAAGATGGTTCGGTTCTATGGTCTTCCTCCGTCAGTTCAGAAGTTCTCTCAACCCCGTCGGTTAATAGCGATATAGTTGTTGCTCAGAGCATCGATAATCGAATATATGCCTTTGATGCCGAAACTGGTGAAGAACTGTGGCAGCACGACGCGGGGGCACCAATCCTTAGTGTTCGCGGCAATAGCTCATCAATGATATTGAATAATATGGTGATTGCGGCATTCGATAATGGCAAGCTGACCGCTTTTAATAGTGAAAATGGTTCACTTATTTGGGAGACCCGCCTGGCAGTCCCTAAGGGAAGAACAGAGCTTGAGCGAATGATCGATATTGATGGTGAGCCAATTTTAGTTGGTGATATTATTTACTCGGTCAGTTATCAGGGTCGATTGGGCGCCCTGACTCGTGGTACTGGCAGAAATTTATGGTTTCAAGATAGTTCATCGCACCACAGCCCTGCTTACAGTGATGGCAAGTTATTTGTCACAGAGGCAAATAACCATTCAGTAAAAGCATACAAAGCCGGTAATGGTCAGTTATTATGGAATAATGACCAATTAGCATACCGAGAGCTTAATGGCCCTGCTACCTTTGTTAATACTATTGCCGTTGCTGATGCTGAGGGTTATTTACATTTGCTTGATACAGAAACCGGCGTATTTGTAGGACGAGCCAAGGTTGATGGTAGTGGTGTTAGCGCACCTCTTTTAGTGGTTGGTGAAACGCTTTTGGTTCAATCCAATAATGGCTCGGTTAGCGCGTTTAAAATTCAATAGGGATTATTGTCCCGCAATGCAGTAAAATGCCGCACATCAACAGTGCGGCTTTTTTTATTTATGATTCCAGTTATAGCTCTTGTCGGACGACCCAATGTGGGTAAGTCCACTTTATTTAATCGACTCACCCGAAGTCGAGACGCATTGGTGGCCAACTATTCAGGCCTGACACGCGATCGAAAATACGGTGAGGGCGAGATGTTTGAGCGCCGCTTTATGGTTATAGATACAGGTGGTATCAGCGGAGAAGAACAGGGTATTGATGCTGGTATGGCTGAGCAATCCCTTCTCGCCATGGATGAAGCCGATATTGTGTTGTTTGTGGTTGATTGTAAATCAGGTATTGTCGCAGCCGATTACACCATCGCCGAAAAGCTGCGTCAAAAGAACCGCAAGGTCTATTTGGTAGCCAATAAAATTGATGGCGTTGACCCTGCTGAAGCGCTTGCTGATTTTTATCAGCTCGGTTTTTCCGGCATGTTTCCTACCACCGCCACCCATGGTCGCGGCGTCAAATCTATGATGGAAGAATTGTTAGAGCCTTTTGCCCCAGTGGAAGCAGAAGAAGCCGATAATGACAGTATTAAAATTGGTGTAGTGGGACGCCCCAATGTGGGCAAGTCTACTCTAGTTAACCGATTGTTGGGTGAAGATCGCGTGGTGGTCTACGATATGCCGGGAACCACCAGAGATTCTGTATATATTGATTACGAGCGCGATGACACCAAATATACATTGATCGATACTGCCGGTATTAGAAAGCGCAAAAATATTAAGCTAGCGATTGAAAAATTCTCTATCGTTAAAACATTGCAAGCGATTGATGATGCCAATGTGGTGGTGTTACTGGTCGATGCTCAAGAGGGTTTAGTCGAGCAAGATTTACACCTGATGGGCTCTGTGATTGATGCCGGTCGCGGCTTGGTTGTAGCGATTAATAAATGGGATGGTCTTGATGTCGATAAGCGCGAGCATATAAAAGTTGAGATAAAACGTCGACTGCGGTTTGCTGAATTTGCCGATGTGCACTTTATTTCTGCTCTGCATGGTACTGGTGTGGGTCATCTTTATAAGTCGATCAATGATGCCTATCGCGCCGCAACCGATGCCTTGAGTACAACAAGACTTACCAAAATACTTGAGGGTGCAGTTGAAGATCATCAACCACCCATGGTGCATAACCGTCGTATTAAGTTGCGCTATGCCCATGCTGGCGGAAGAAATCCCCCAGTCATTATTATTCATGGTAACCAGACAGATTCTGTACCCGCACAGTACACCCGATATTTAGAAAAGGTATTCCGTCGTCAGCTAGGTTTGCACGGAACGCCTATTCGCGTTGAGTATCGTACTAGCGATAACCCCTATAAAAATAAGGCGGTTAAGCCGGGTGATAGACCCGCACAGCGCGGTAAGAAAATTACCAAGTACAGCAAGCGTAACGAAAAGAAATAATTAGCCTAGGGTTTTATTATTTTTAGCGGACACTGTTAACAGTAATTGCCCATCGCCTAACTGACCGGTTAGGCTGTCGTCTTTATTAACCCCATCAACTGAATTAATGACCTCGCCCTGCGTATTGCGAATAACAGCATAGCCGCGGCCAAGAGTTTTTAACGGGCTTACTGTATCCAAAAGGTGCATAGATTGAGCGAGCTTTAATTGAAGTCTTTCTTGTTTGTGGAGAACAGCTTTTTTAAGTTGTTTTACAGTCAGCGATAACTGTTGCTGTTTTTCCTCAACTTGATGTCTAGGATTTTGCCGACACAGTTGATCTGTTAGTTGGTCGCCCCGGCTTCGATAGCTTTCTAACTTGGCACTGATAGCACGACGGAGACGAATATCTAAATGATCTAGATGCTGAGCCTGTTGCTGTAGCTTGGTGCCTGGATGTTGTAAGCGTTTTTGTAGGTGACCAAGCTGTTGTTGATAGCCGTTTAAAATTCGGCGTTGAATATCATTTAAAAGTGATTGATAACGACCAAATTGAGCATACATCTGTTGCCCGTTGGGGCTGATTAGCTCAGCCGCCGCCGATGGGGTTGGCGCGCGTAAATCAGACACAAAATCAGCAATAGTAAAGTCAATCTCGTGGCCTACAGCGCTGATGGTGGGTAGCCGGCTGGCAGCAATTGCTCGGGCTACTTCCTCAGTATTAAATGACCATAAATCTTCCAGCGAACCGCCGCCACGGCTAATTATTAAGGCATCTAAGTTATGGCAGCTATTGGCATCCGCTAGTGCTTTAACAATTTGTGCTGGCGCCTCATCACCTTGCACCGCGGTGGGGAAGATACTTATTTTAATGGCGGGAAAACGTCTTTTAAGTACCGATAAAATATCCTTTATCGCAGCGCCGGTGGTGGAGGTGATAATGCCAATATGGCCAGTTGAAGCAGGCACAGGGCGTTTTTTATCTGGATCAAAAAGTCCTTCATCACCAAGTTTTGCCTTTAATTGCTCAAATTGCCGTTGCAAAGCACCAAAACCGGCTTCTTCCATATGCTCAATAATTAACTGATAGTCACCACGATCTTCATACAGGCCAGGTTTACAGCGTACCAATACTTGCATACCGTTTTTGGGTCTAAATTTAACCCGTTGATTGGCATTGCGAAACATAGCGCAACGCACCTGAGCATTTTTGTCCTTTAGGCTCAGATACCAGTGCCCAGACGCGGGGCAGGCAAAATTGGAAATCTCACCCTCAACCCAAAGCATAGGAATATTGATTTCCAAGAGTTGCCTAACCCTGCGGTTAAGCTCACTAATGGTAAATATTTGGCGTTCGCTAGTGAAATCATTCATTGTGCTATTGTAGGTTTAGATGACAGCTAAAGTCACTAGCCTAATAACTATTCCCAAAGACACGAGATAGTAGTTGTTTACACAGGTCGGTGCGATGTATAATGCACTGCTTACTTTTAAAACTAGCTGAGGTAAGCGTTCCCTATGTTACGCATCGCTCATGAAGCACTAACCTTTGATGATGTCCTCCTTGTACCCGGTTATTCCGAGGTAACAGCCAAAGACGTCAATCTAAAATCTCAACTTACTCGCGATATCAGTATGAATATTCCGCTTGTGTCAGCGGCTATGGATACTGTGACCGAATCTCGTCTTGCCATTGCAATAGCGGCTGAGGGCGGTGTAGGTATCATTCATAAGAGCATGAGTATTGAACAGCAGGCCAAACAGGTGTGGGCTGTTAAAAAATATGAAAGCGGTGTGGTTAAAGACCCCTTTACTATTGATGCTTCCGCTACCTTGCAGCAACTTCACGATTTAACTGTGGCCAATAATATTTCTGGTGTTCCGATTCTGGAAAATGGCAATCTAGTGGGTATTGTTACTCGCCGTGATGTACGTTTCGTAGAAGATATGGATGCCCTAGTTACCTCAGTGATGACGCCAAAAGATCGCCTAGTAACAGTCAAAGAAGGTGTAGATTCAGAAACTGTTCGCGGTCTACTTCACAAACATCGAATTGAAAAAGTGATGGTGGTTAACGATAACTTCGAGCTTAAGGGCTTGATTACCGTGACTGATATCGATAAAGCAGAACAGCACCCCAATGCCTGTAAAGACGATCAAGGTCGTTTGCGTGTAGGCGCCTCTGTGGGTGTTGGTGAAGATACAGATGCTCGCGTTGAAGCGCTGGTGAATGCAGGGGTTGATGTGCTAGTGGTAGATACAGCCCACGGTCATTCTAAGAATGTGATTAATCGAGTTAAGTGGATTAAAAAGAATTACCCAGAAGTACAGGTTATTGGTGGCAATATAGCCACAGGCGAAGCCGCCAAAGCGCTTGTAGATGCTGGCGCTGATGGTGTTAAGGTCGGTATAGGCCCAGGTTCAATCTGTACCACACGAATTGTCACCGGTATTGGTGTTCCGCAAGTGACTGCAATTGCCAGTGCTGCAGAAGCGATTAAAGGCTCTGGTGTTCCAGTGATTGCCGATGGCGGTGTTCGTTACTCCGGTGATATTTCCAAAGCGATTGTTGCCGGTGCAAGCTCGGTAATGATGGGTTCTATGTTGGCTGGTACCGAAGAAGCACCTGGCGAAATTGAGATCTATCAGGGACGTTCCTATAAATCCTATCGCGGTATGGGTTCGTTAGGCGCAATGTCGCAAAGACAGGGTTCAAGTGATCGCTACTTCCAAGATGCCAGTGCCGGTGCTGAAAAATTAGTACCAGAGGGTATTGAAGGTCGCGTTCCTTATAAAGGTCCCGTATCAGCGATTATTCACCAAATGTTAGGTGGGTTGCGCTCTTCAATGGGTTACACCGGTTGTAGCACTATTGAGCAGATGCGCACTGTGCCAAAATTTGTTCGTGTTACCTCGGCTGGTACCAGTGAAAGCCATGTACATGATGTGCAGATTACTAAAGAAGCACCCAACTACCCAGCGGGCGGACGTTAATTCCATCAGGTTGGTAGAAAATATAATCAGGGGCTGCGCAAAGGTGCAGCCTCTTTGTTTAAGGTAAGCAGATGTCTGATTTACAGTCGCAAAGAATTCTAATTCTCGATTTTGGTTCTCAATATACTCAGCTGATTGCAAGGCGTGTGCGAGAAATTGGTGTATTTTCAGAAATTCGCCCCTGGGATATCACCGAAGCCGATATTAAAGAATTTAACCCTAATGGCATTATTCTTTCCGGTGGGCCTGAGTCAGTTACCGAAGGTGCAACCGCACCCAGCGCACCCAACTGTGTATTTACCATGGGTATTCCTGTACTCGGTATTTGCTATGGTATGCAAACCATGGCCAGTCAGTTAGGTGGCAAGGTTGAAAGTTCCGATATTCGTGAATTTGGCTATGCACAAATCAAAGTAGAAAGCGATTGTGAATTACTGGCAGATGCCAAAGACCATACCAATGATCAAGGTGAAGCGCAGTTAGATGTATGGATGAGTCATGGTGATAAGGTAACCGCCATACCCGAAGGTTTTGAGCTAATGGCCTCTACACCCTCATGCCCAATAGCAGGTATGTTTGATGCAAGCCGTCATTTTTATGCCATTCAATTTCACCCAGAAGTTACTCATACCATACAGGGTGAAGTCATTTTTCAACAGTTTGTAAAAGCTATTTGCCAATGTGATGGTTTATGGACTGCCGCGGCAATTATCGAAGACCAAATTTCCCGCGTTCGCCAACAGGTGGGTGATAGCCATGTCTTACTGGGTTTATCAGGGGGTGTAGACTCCTCAGTGGTCGCGGCTCTATTGCATAAAGCCATCGGCAATCAACTGACGTGCGTGTTCGTCGATAATGGTCTACTGCGAAAAAATGAAGGCGATATGGTGATGGAAATGTTCGCCAACAATATGGGTGTGAAGGTGATTCGTGCTAACGCCCAAGATCAATTTCTCGATGGCTTAAAAGGGATTAGTGATCCTGAGAAAAAACGCAAAGTAATTGGCAATACCTTTATTGATGTGTTTGATGCCGAGTCGCAAAAAATAGAAAACGTAAAATTCCTAGCACAGGGGACTATTTACCCTGATGTAATTGAATCTGCCGCTTCCAAAACAGGCAAAGCCCATGTGATTAAATCTCACCATAATGTAGGTGGTCTACCCGATGATATGGCACTTGAATTGGTTGAACCGCTGCGCGAACTGTTTAAAGATGAAGTTCGCAAGATTGGTCTTGAATTAGGCCTACCCTACGATATGGTCTACCGCCATCCATTCCCCGGCCCAGGTTTGGGGGTGCGTATTCTCGGCGAAGTGAAAAAAGAATATGCCGATATTCTGCGAGAGGCCGATGCGATCTTTATTGAAGAGCTACACAATAGCGGTTGGTACCATAAAACCAGTCAGGCGTTTGCCGTTTTCCTACCGGTTAAATCCGTGGGTGTGGTGGGTGATGGCCGTCGCTATGAATGGGTGGTTGCATTACGTGCCGTGGAAACCATCGACTTTATGACTGCTCGTTGGGCACATCTGCCCTATGAGTTGTTGGAAAAGGTGTCCAATCGGATTATCAATGAAATCGCCGATGTATCCCGTGTTACCTATGATGTTTCCAGCAAACCGCCGGCTACGATAGAGTGGGA
>JBMZFJ010000014.1:0-38459 GCA_049615345.1 Porticoccaceae bacterium
CAATATACCAATAAAAAAACATAAAAAAATTAAAAGGTTTTATCAATGAGAAAAGCAAAACTGTACCTATTTATTATTACTATTTTGTCATTATTTTCCAGTCATTCTCAGGCGGCATCTTGGGATATAGATGGCAACGATAATATTGATGCCTTATCAGATGGATTAATGTTACTAAGGTACTCCTTCGAAATGCGAGGGGATGCGCTCACTGATGGTGCTGTGGCAAACGACTCCCTTATGAATTCTGCGCAAGTCCAGCAAAGAATTGCTGATGCCTATGCAATCGCTGATGTAGATGGGAATGGTGGGGTTGATGCATTATCTGATGCACTTATCTTATTGAGATATTTTTTTGGAATTAGGGGTGATGATTTAATTAACGGGGCAGTTGCTGAAAATGCTATTAGAACTTCATCAAGTGATATTGAGCAATATATTTTAGGGTACATGTCATCGGATGACTCGGGCTCAGGGGATGCCAGCGTCACAGTAAGCGATGCTGCTGTAATTAATGAGGCTTTTGGTGGCGCTTCCTACGAAGGTGAGACCTTTACTTTCCCATCGGGTGCTGAAGCATGGGCTGGTTTTGCCAATATGAACCTCGACCTTTATCCATTTACCTTCTCAAATGGTGGCACATTATCCTTTACGGGCGCTGTGCCTTCAGGCGGTTCAGTCAATGTCCGTTTCCGTTTTGAATACAACCCATACCCAGATGTTGACCCTGCCTACGATACGCAAACAGTGACCGTATCTGGAGCAGATGAGAATACCTATAGTATTTCTATTCCATCACAGGGCAACAATACCTTTAGCTCATTGATTATGTATGTAGTCGATCGCGATGCGCCGGTAACAGTATCCAATTTAGT
Source organism: Porticoccaceae bacterium (assembly GCA_049615345.1). Lineage (GTDB taxonomy): Bacteria > Pseudomonadota > Gammaproteobacteria > Pseudomonadales > Porticoccaceae > HTCC2207. The sequence continues at coordinate 876 of JBMZFJ010000014.1, forward strand.
CGTATATTCAGGTGGTGGATCAGATGATTCTAACTCAGACGATACTGGTTCAGATAATGGCGGTGATAACGGTTACGATGATTTGGTACCTTTTGATACACCGAGTCAGGGATTGATTGATGGTGTATCAATTTGGCAATTACCTAACTCACCGGATGGCGACCGGCCTGATCAATCTTGGCTTGCAGTGGGCTCTGATGCCGACGGAGAAATTTATATTTCCGGACATGATCATAGACAAAACTCTATGATGTATAGGCTCTTTCAAGAAGATCAAACTCTTCGTTATATTGGAGATGCACGCAATGCATCACAAGAAGTTAATAACTGGGAAAATGGTGAAACAGCAGAAAAATTTCATACACGTCCTATTCACCACAATGGTAATGTCTATGTGGCAACCTTGGACAGTTCTAGCATGAATAACAATTATCTTAATACCAGAGGTTTTCACTGGTACGGCTATGATATCGCATCTGAAGTTTTTTCCGATTTAAGTGCCAGTGAACCCAATGGAGTAGGTGGTGATCATCTGCAAATAGTTACCATCCAAAAAGATCCCATTAACAATCTTTTATATGGTATGACTATCCCGGAAAACAAATTAGTTCAATATGATATAGAAACCGGTCAGACCACGATTTTAGGAAAGCCTTCGGCTTGGCATGGTTTTTTCTACAGTAATCGCTATATGTGGGTAGACTCTAGAGGCCGTGTGTATATTAGCGGCGGTTCATCAAGAAACCAATGGTATCAGGGAGAATCCTCAAGCATATTTGACCATATTTGGTTCTATGACCCTGTTTCAGGCTTTGGTGAGCTCCCAAGCTTTGCCTTACAGGGCCCAAATGCGATGGAAGTCGGGCAATGGGAGCGAACCAATGAGCGACTTTATGTAAGCGATGACCAGGGCCATATATACCGTTTTACCGATGCTAATAGCAGTTGGGAATTTTTAGGCAGACCCGCTTTCTCATCCTCGCTTAAAACATGGGTATTTCAGCTATCTGCTGATGAAGAAAAAATTTATATTGGTTTAAGTGACGGCAACCAACCTAATGCAATTTATGAATATGATATTGCAAGCGGCACCTCCTTCGAACTTCTAAAAATTAGCGACCTTGATAGTCAGGCGGCTATTAAAAACTTTATTACGGGCTATGATTCCTGGGACAGTCAGGGTGCCTTTTATATCTCAAATTTTAGTATGTATGACGGCGACAATACATTTATGCTAGGTATAAATCCCGTGCGCATTAAGGTTGCCAAAGGCATTCTGCCAGAGCTTGTTCAGATAACAGCTCAAGCAAGCAATAATGGCATTACAGTTAACCGTACAGGACTAACAACTGTAGGTTTAGAGGTTTTATATACAATCAAAGGCTATGACGGTAATAACAAATTAATTGCAGAATCTTTCGGTACAGTGATTCTATCAGCAGGACAATCAAGTATAGCTATAAGTCCAGAAAGCCTAGTTCAGCCTCAGAGTGATTTAATTATTAAAAGACATTTCACTATTATTCCTGATGGTAATGACTATGTGACTGGTGACCAGCGAGTAGTGGAGATTTCAAACTAAAACAACAATATGAATATACTATTTAGGCGTTGCCGTCCCGACCAAATTAAAAAAAGCCTCCATCACGGGGGCTTTTTTTATTTACGACTGGGGATTTGTTGCAAAAAAGTTGGTGCACAAAAATGATACGTTGTAACATATTGCTATCAACACCCAAAATTATACATTTTATTGAAAGGTATTATTTCTGATGACACAACAACTCCCTGTAACTGTTCTTTCTGGTTTTCTTGGTGCGGGTAAAACAACCTTGCTCAGCCATATTCTCAATAACCGTGAGGGCAGGAAGGTTGCAGTTATTGTTAATGATATGAGCGAGATTAATATCGATGCCAGCATGGTTCAGAATGATGTTTCCTTAAGCCATAAGGAAGAAAAACTGGTTGAGATGAGCAATGGCTGTATTTGTTGCACATTGCGTGAAGACTTGCTGTTGGAAGTTAATAATCTTGCTAAAGAGGGCAAGTTTGATTATCTGGTGATTGAGTCGACGGGTATTTCTGAGCCCTTGCCGGTAGCGGAAACCTTTACCTTTGCTGATGAAGATGGGGTTTCACTGTCTGATGTTGCCAAGCTGGATACCATGGTGACTGTTGTCGATGCGGTGAATTTTTTAAAAGATTATGATGAGGCGAAATATCTTCAGGATACCGGTGAATCCCTAGGTGAGGAAGATGAGCGCAGTGTAGCCGATTTGTTGGTTGATCAGGTTGAGTTTGCCGATGTGCTGCTAATTAGCAAAACTGATTTGGTGGAAACGCAAGATATTGAAAGATTAACTGCGATTCTTAAAACTTTGAATACAGAAGCACAGGTAATCCCCATGGCGAATGGTCAGGTTGCTATTGATGAGGTGCTTAATACGGGGTTATTTAATTTTGAACGCGCCCAGCAAGCTCCCGGTTGGCTGAAAGAGATGCGTGGTGAGCATGTTCCTGAAACCGATGAATATGGCATTGGCAGTTTTACCTATGTGGCGCGGCGTCCATTTTATCCGCAAAAATTCCATCATTTTCTCCATAACTCTGAACAGTACGGGAAGTTAATTCGTTCGAAAGGCTTCTTTTGGCTTGCAACACGCCCGGAATTTGCCGGCCAGTGGAGTCAGGCCGGTGGTATTGCCCGCTATGGCTTCGGTGGCATGTTCTGGAAAGCTGTGCCTCGGCAAAATTGGCCAACGGATGAGGACTATTTGGCAACCATTGAAAAACAGTGGGAAGAACCATTCGGGGATATGCGTCAGGAGTTAGTGTTTATTGGTCAGGGCCTTGATCAAGAGGCTGTTACCCGAGCATTGGATAGTTGTTTATTAACCGATGAAGATCTACTTAAAGGAAAACAACATTGGGCTACGTTGAGTGATCCTTTTCCCGCATGGAACGAAGCACAATGAGTTCATTAAATACTATGGCTAAAAGCCCTGATTCCCAGATGTTATTTCGTCAGGATGTGAAGGGTGATAATTCAGCTGTTCTAACTGATATCTATCAAGAGCATACTAATATAGTGGTTTGGCAACGAAGCCTAGCCAACAGCTTGGCACAGGCTGCTGATAGCGTTATTGATTCTCAGCCGACATTAGAGAAGCTATTAGTCGTCGCGCCACAGGATGCATCGGTTGAGGTAGAAAAGGCTCTGGGTTGTTCGCCAGAGGCCGCTGTGTTGGCTCAGGATATTGCTCAGCTGGTTGATATGTTCTGCTGTTTATTTGATTTAAAACGCGCGGCGTTGCGATTTTCAGTGTTAGATCGTGCGATGTGCCCGCGCTTTCATGTGGACCGTGTTCCCTGTAGGCTGGTAACAACCTATCAGGGTATTGCCACCGAGTGGCTACCGCATAATGTTGCTGATCGAAGCAAACTGGGTGCTGGTAATATGGGAAAACCCGATGAGCTGTCTGGCCTGTATGATAACGATAATGATATTAACCAGTTGCAATGTGGCGATGTTGCTTTGCTTAAGGGTGAGTTATGGCATAACAATGCGGGCGCAGGACTGATTCATCGCTCACCACAGCTTAAAGATAATACTCGCCGTTTGCTACTTACCATTGATTTTATTGATGATTAAAAAGCTTCTTTTTTGGGGATAAAAATGAATAAATCTATTTTTACAATTGTGTTCTTGGCAGTAGTCACTTCTTTGGTCTCAGTTTGTAGTTATGCAGAGCAAAACGAGGGTAGTCTTGATGTCCACGTCCATGGTCTATCTGAGTTAACCATAGCGATGGAGGGCGATAGTCTTGAAATTCAGTTTGAATCGCCAGCAATGAACTTGATTGGCTTTGAGCACAGGGCTACCAGTAACAAGGATATTGCGTCGGTTAAGAAGGCTGAGTCGATATTAAATCAGCCTGAGTCCTTGTTCATATTGTCTGGTGCTAATTGTAAGCCGATTAAAACTACTGTTGATATCTCAAGTCTTATTGAAGAGCATGATCATCACGCAGAGTCTCATAAGGATCACCATGACGATCACGAAGACCATGACGATCATAAAGATCACGATGATCATGAAAGCCACAGCGAGATGGTTGCTAACTACAGTTACAGTTGCAAAGAGCTGACTAAACTTTCTTCAATAAAGGTAGCGCTATTCGATGCATTCCCGGGTATTCATAAGATTAATGCGATGTGGGTTATGGATTTAAAGCAGGGTTCGGCAACACTTACGGCGAAAAAGCCTACGGTAAATTTTAGGTAATTGTGATGACTAGGATTGATAGAGTCATTGGGCAAGCTGAAGAGTATTGCAAAGCGAATGGTGCTCGATTAACCACCAAGCGAAAGCAAGTTTTGAGGGGGCTTATTGAATCTAAAAAGGCCCTTTCAGCTTATGAGTTGATCGATTTGTGTCAGCAGCGCTTTGGTGAAAAAATGCCTGCTATGTCGGTCTATCGAATTTTAGATTTTCTTGAAGGTCAGCATTTGGTGCATAAATTGAATTTGGCTAACAAGTATGTTGCTTGCACTCATATCAGTTGTGATCACCACCATGAAGTATCGCAATTCTTAATTTGTAGAAATTGCAGTAAAGTCAAAGAAATTAGTATTAACCAATCGACTATTTCAGATCTAAACGAGACCGTTAAGAATGCGGGATATGACCTTTACACACCACAGGTTGAACTCAACTGTCTGTGTGAAAGCTGTATACCAGCTTGAAATAACAATAATATTCTATCTATTAATTGAGGCATTCAAAACTCAATATTTTTAGCTATTTGTCAGAATGAATAATCAATAGTGCCGATCTACTGCTGTATAATGGGTGTTTTTGAAGCGTCAAATTAACAAACATCATTTAGGAATTTGAATATGCAAAACAACGAAATCACAGCATTATTTGAACAGTGGAATAGTGCGCTGCAAACTGGAGATCCAAAACAAGTTGCAGCACTGTATGCAACTGATGCGATTCTATTACCTACAGTTTCGAATAAAGTTCGTCATAACCATGATGAGATTGAAGATTACTTTGTACATTTTTTAGCAAAGGGACCACAGGGTGTGATAAACGAATCAAATATTCGAATTTTTGGTGACCTATCTATTAACTCTGGTGTTTACACATTTACATTTAACGATGGTGCTACTGTTCAGGCACGGTTCACCTATGTGTATCGCTGGGATGGAGAGCGCTGGTTGATTATTGAACACCACTCATCGGCTATGCCTGAATAAAAATAGGAATCTCAAAAATTAATAGATTAAAAAACTCTGGCATGGCTCGATTATTCGTAGACAATTTAACCGTTATTGACTTCTCCTACCTCGATTTTGAACGTGGTGTTGTCGGTGAATCATGGATTGTCGATATTGAGTTGGCAGGCAACTTAGACGATCAAGGAATGGTGTTTGATTTTGGTCATGTAAAAAAACAAATCAAACATTTTATTGATGCTGAGATTGATCATAGGTTGCTTGTGCCCACGGCTTTATCCGGTTGCAGTATCGACAAACAAAATGACCAATTGCTAATTGAATTCCCGTTGTGTTCAGGTGGATTAATTACTCATCAGTCACCTCAGGATGCTGTTTTATTAGTTGGAGCCAAAGAGATTGAGCCCAGTAATATCGCCAAAGACTTGCAGGTAAGAATTGCTGCATTATTACCGGAAAATGTTAACGAGGTGCTGATACATCTTCGCCATGAAGAGATTAGCGGCGCTTATTACCATTATACCCACGGTTTACAAAAACATTTAGGGCAATGCCAGCGAATAGCCCATGGTCATCGTTCACGTATCGAAATTACAATCGATGGCCAACGTAATTCCCAGCTAGAAGCACATTGGGCCAACCTTTTAAAAGATGGCTATATAGCCACAGCAGAACATATTAGCGATGAATTTGAGCTGAATGGTATTGCACATACAGCTTTAAAATATACATCTCAACAGGGTGACTTTGCTATTAGCCTGCCGAGCTCAAAAGTATATGTGATGCCAATTGAAAGTACGGTAGAAAATATCGCCAATCATCTAGCAGAGGTTATTGCTCAACAATATAAATTGCCTGTGGTAGTCAAAGCTTATGAGGGGCTTCAAAAGGGTGCCTTTGGTAAGGTGGCGGATTAACTAATGACGACTAAAACAACCGCCATTAAAGCTATACCTACTAACATCATTACTGGTTTTCTAGGGGTTGGTAAAACCACCGCAATTTTAAATTTGCTTAAAAATAAGCCAACAAATGAGCGCTGGGCAGTTCTAGTCAACGAATTCGGTGAAATTGGGGTAGATGGTAGTTTATTTCAAGGTCAACATAACACTGAGCAGGGTGTTTTTATTAGTGAGGTGCCCGGTGGCTGTATGTGCTGTGCCGCAGGACTGCCAATGCAAATTGCTTTAAACCAATTGCTAAGCAAATCAAAACCTGATCGTCTACTCATTGAGCCAACAGGACTGGGCCACCCAAAAGAGGTGCTAGAAATACTTTCAGCTGAGTATTATCAGGATGTCTTGTGTTTGCATAAAACAGTGACCCTAGTTGATGCACGCAACCTTATAGATAGCCGCTATACCGAACACAACACCTTCAATCAGCAAATAGCCATTGCCGACATAGTGATAGGTAATAAGTTGGACCTTTACCAATCCGGTGACAGGGCGAAATTAACTGATTATGTTGAAAAGCATGGTCAATACAATGCTGAAATACTCTTTTGTCAGCAAGGTGAACTGCCATTTTCTGTGCTACAGGGTCTAACTGCCAGTTATTCCAAAGTAGCTCATAAGCATCATCACCACCATAAGCAAGAAAAGCCATTAGCTTCTGATCAACCAATGCCAGCGATTGGTTTTCTTAGTGCTGTTAATGAAGGTGAGGGCTTTCAGAGTGTTGGCTGGAGATTTGCACCGGAAAAAGTCTTTAGTTATAAAAAATTATTTGCACTGTTGACAGGTATTTATGCCGAACGAATGAAAGCGGTGTTTATTACAGATGATGGTGTTTATGGCTATAACCTAACGCCTGATGCACTCACAGAGATTCAATTAGATGATTGCCTTGAAAGTCGAATTGAGCTTATATCCGATAAGGTTGATGACTCACTAGAGAGTGAATTACTGGGCTGTTTGGTTTAACCAACTATTCAGTGTAAGCCTCGTAAGATGTCATTCTTAGGCTGTAAGCAGCGGTAGCCATGTAGTTTTCAACCAAAGAAGTACTTAATTCTCCAGAAATCCAGAAAGGGTCATAAAGTGTTTCTAGCTTTAATCCCTTTGGTGCATGCACATAAATAATTTGATTAGGTGGCGGCGGTGGCGAGTGAATACAGGCGCCAAAGTAGGGCACCAAAAAAAACTCAGTGATACTTTCTTCATCAAACTCAACCGGTACAACAAAGCCGGGTATACGAACCGACAGCCCATCCATTTTTTTAATGATATTGGTTGAGACCAGTGCTTGCTGATAACGATCATTAGCCGCGGAATCTATGTTGATAGTGAGTTGAGCACTAATATCGTCATCAAATGCAGTATCTTCCAAATCATCGATATAACCGGGTGGATTCATCAGTACATTTAAATCTTCTTCCGGGATCAAATCGTTCCATTCTATGGTTTTAAAAGTTGGCGAGAGTAGTTTTTTGGTTGTCTCTTTTTTATCTACCTTTTGCTCAACAGGCGCATCTGTAGTATCGACTTTTTTATCTTCACTTAACACGCCAGAGGCTAGTAGTAGGTTTAAGCTCAGTATGATTAAAGTAAAAATTCGCAACATAATTTTCTGTATTCAGGACTTTGTCGATAAGATTGAGTGCCAGATATTTTACAATACCTATAATGTAATAAAATGGCTAAATAAGCCAAGACTTGCTTACTCATTGTAATTATAGAAGGTATCATATCATTCTGTAGTTGAGTGTAACCTGAACAGCTTTTTAAGGCTTTAAAGATATAATATGGCTATTGAGCTTGCCAATATTCGCTTTCATTACCCTGATCGCACTGAACACACAGTGCTTAACATTCCCCATTGGTCCTTAAAAACCGGTGATCAGGTGTTTGTTCATGGGCCCTCTGGTGGAGGTAAGTCAACATTATTGGGTTTATTAAGTGGATTGCACAGCCCCAATGATGGGCAGTTGACGGTGCTTGGGCAGCGCTTAGATAAAATGACTAACCGACAGCGGGATCAATTTCGTGCCGCAAATATTGGTTATGTATTTCAGCAATTCAATCTTATGCCTTATCTTAATGCATTCGACAATGTACTTTTGGCGACTCAGTTTTCGAAGTCAAAGAACTCTAGTGGCCTGTCAAATGGCATAAAAGCTCTTTTTGATGGCTTAAATATCCCTGAAAACGAATGGCAAATACCCTGTCGCGATTTAAGTGTCGGACAACAGCAGCGTGTGGCTATTGCGCGTGCATTGATCAATAAGCCAAAATTACTAATTGCCGATGAGCCAACCTCGTCGCTTGATCAGGCTAATAGTGACGCATTTATGCAGTTATTGATGCCGATGGTAGCCGAAAGCAATATGACTTTACTGTTTGTTAGCCATGATCTTTCACTGTCTAGCTACTTTAAAAAAGTTCAATCCTTGGAAGATTTCAATCAAGTCGAGGGCATTAATCATGCTCGCTAAACTTGCATTGCAAAGCCTATTAGATCGCAAGGGTTCAGTTATGCTTTCCCTATTAGCCATGACGGTCAGTATTTTTGTGCTGTTAGGCGTGGAGCATGTTCGCCAACAAGCCAAAGATAATTTTTCGAATACGGTTTCCGGTGTTGATCTTATTGTTGGCGCCAGAACCGGCAATATAAATTTACTTTTATATTCTGTGTTTAGGATTGGGTCGCCAACCAATAATATCCGTTGGCAAACCTATGAAAATATAAGTAACAATAAGCTTGTCGAATGGGCAATTCCAATTTCCTTAGGTGATTCACATAAAGGTTATCGCGTACTGGGCACAACTAAAGATTACTTCGAGCATTTTAGTTATGGCAAAAAGCATCGCCTTGCCTTTGAAAAGGGACGCCAATTTGATCAGGTATTTGACGTGGTTCTTGGTGCTGAGGTAGCAAATAAGCTGGGATATAGTCTGGGTGATAAGGTTGCCTTAGCTCATGGCATTGCTGCAACAAGTTTTAGCCTACATGATGATAGACCCTTCACGGTGGTGGGTATTTTGGCAGCTACCGGAACACCGGTTGATCAAACCCTACATGTCAGTTTAAAAGGCATAGAGGCTATCCATATCGATTGGCAACATGGCGTAAAAATCGCTCATAGTCAACTCACTCAAAGTGATCTTGAAAAAGCCGATCTTCAGCCCAAAAGTATTACCGCTTTTATGCTCGGTCTAAAGTCAAAGATGGCAACCTTTCAGGTTCAACGAGCAATCAACGAATATACAGCTGAACCTGTGGTCGCTATATTGCCAGGAGTCGCACTATCTGAGCTGTGGCGCATGATTGGCGTTTTAGAAAACACATTGTTATTAGTCTCTATTTTAGTTTTTATTGCTGCCTGTTTGGGGGTTAGCTCAATGCTTCTGGCATCAATTCGTGAACGCCAGCATGAGATACAGCTACTACGAATTATAGGAGCGCCACCGTATGTTCTTTTTCTATTAATTGAGTTAGAAGCGTTTTTGATTACCTTGCTCAGCTGTGTTTTGGGCAGCACGCTTTTAGTCGCTTGCTTGGCGTTACTTCAGGATTATTTAGTAAGTCACTATGGTATTTATATTGAAATTAATTTACTCACTGAAAATAGCTTAAATTTACTAGCTTCCATTTTGCTAGCTTCTATTGTTGTTGCGGTTATTCCTTCCTTTAGCGGGTATCGAAAGGCTAGAGAAAGCTAATAAAGTGACTGCTTTACACAGATTAATTGCATCACCTATATCGACGTCGAATATTAGCAGTAACCCTAGCAATTAAGTCAAATGAGTTTTCAGGTTCAAATGTTCCATGATTAAATATATTAGTTTGGTTTATTTGAAGCCAAGAATAAAACTTTAAAATTTCTGAATTTAGGCTCATACCCTCCCTATAATTTTTTGGCACCCACTCATTGTGAAGTTTATTAATTTCAGTGATTGTTTGTGTCTTATTCATAAGCTACCTTCATCCTTGTTCAACTAATCTAGCTATAAGTGTAGATCATGTGTAACGTATTTTTTGGTGTTAACAACATTAAAGTTATTAAGCTGCTGAAATCATTTTTACATCCTGTAATTCAGGAAAGGTGAGGGTGAAGGCAGTATAACTGCCTAATTCTGAGTCACATTCAATACTCCCGCCAAGAGCTGTCATTGACCGCTTGCAGTAAGGTAAGCCTAAACCGGTACCACCTTGTTTTCCAGAGGTGTAAAAATTATCAAAAAGCATGTGTAATGCGGATGGGGGTATACCTGGACCTGTATCCCTAATTTTAATTTGACGTTTATCCGGAATTAAATAAATAACAATTTCAGCATCAGGCAAAGTTTTGACATAGTAAAGTGCATTTCCTATGAGGTTATATAAGATATATTTTACAATAACTGGATCAGCTAATAGTTTAAAATCACCCCCTGTATAGGATAGCTTCTCAGCATGCTGAGAATCACTGTAGGCATATTCATTTAAAGTATCAGAAACCATATCTTTTGCAGAAAAAATACTAAATGTTGCTTTATCTATGGGTTTTTCATTAATAGCATCCATGGTTATATCAATGACCTGTAAGCCACTTTTGGCAATTTTATTGGCATCATTAAGATATGACATTAGTTGCTCATCTAAGGCTGAAACCTGCCTTAAAATGAAGTGTAAGCTACCATGTATTTGCGAGAGGGGGTTGCGCATTTCGTGAGCTATAGAGCCGGCGAGGGATTTAAGAACTTTAGCCTTTTCTTGAGCAGCTATTCCTTTTTTCTTGGTATAGTTGAACAGTAGACTGCACGCAAAAATAACTGGAATTAGCGCAAGTGAGGCGGTATCTAACATGTTGTAAGTGACATTTAAGGATTCATTTTGTCCTTGTGTGTAAAACGCTAATATTGCAATCAAAGCGCCAACGATTATATTGCCAAAAAGTACTAAAATTTCATCTATTAAAATCGATAAAGTAAAGAGTGCCATCACCTGAGTCATCATCCACATTGTCGAAAAATCATTTTTTAAGGTCAAATAGGTACAGGTGATTGTAAGCACATGCATTAAGAAAATATTCCAATACAAAGGTATCAATGGTTTCAATTTTTCTGGCCAATAATCTACCAATATTAATGGTATTGAAATTAAACTACAGGATAGTCGTAACCATAAGCTTTCATAGGGTTGGGGTATGAGGTAGACCCAAATGAAGTAATAAAACAAATGGCTAAAAAAGCCCAAGTAACCGCCAATTTTAAGCAGACGATAATCAATCGGATACTTGGGCTCTAATATCATCCTATTATCGCTCCACTCTTGCCAAAAAAAGGCCCTACATCAAATTTATATTTTTGAAGTAAAGAGGCAACCTTTGAGATCTTCGACACTTCGGGAATACCAGTAACATAGTCGTAATCTACTTTTTCTTTCCACGCAAGATACCCTTCGGCAAAACAGGTATAGCAATCATTTGTGCTAGGCAGATTAAATGGAAAATCTGTATCCACACCCTCTGGTGCTGATGCGTAGCATTCTATATAAAGTGTATCTTTGCGGGTAGCTTCTTCTGCCTCAATACTTGCGGCACGGGGATGGGAGTCGTCAATCCAAAATCTTGCCTTTTTCAGATGTTCAGCGGTTAAAAAAGGCACAGTATTGTTGCTGACTAATACAGCACCATCAAAACTTGGTAATGGCTGACTGTTATCAATACCTACAATGGAAATTTGAATAGTTCTATTATACGTCTTAATCTCTTTAGCTAATTCCTTTAGAAGATTAACTTTGTCAGGCAAATCTATAAGTATTAGTTCTCTAGGCGCATCTTCATAGGCCAAATAGCGACTAACGGCTTTTCCTAATCGACCCGCAGCGCCAAATACTGCTAATTTGATGGAGTTAAAATCGAGATTAGTTTGAGTGGAGGCATAACCAGCCCATTTTTTTAGCATAGCCGCTGTGGCTGCATGACCTGTTGTAATATTGGGCCCATCAATTGATCTTGGTAGTTTGCCGTAGTTGCAGGCATAGGGTGTAGAGGCACCAAGAGCTACCATATTTAATCCACATTCTTTTGCGAGTCGCAAAGCGGGGAACAGTTGTTTTTTTCGAAGTTCTTTGATCATTTTCGGTTTACTTATCCACAAATCAAGTGGAACTGGCATCACAATATTAGCCCCAATGACTTGATTGTTTTGATAGATAGCAGAACCTACAAACGGAGGCATACTCCACAAATCCTGTTCATCTATTTCATGCCTTGGGGGCACATGGGTGAAGATTTTATCCAGCGTATCCCAGCTAGTGGCATGAAATAAAAAGCCAAAACCACCTTCTTTTGGGAGGCTGTTTCTAATCTCTTGTGGATTTATATGGCGTCTTAATGTAAACCCTTGGGGTTTTTTTTATATGCAGAAGTTGCAAGTTGTGTATTCATAAATTTCTCCAGATATTTGAGTGTAGTTGGTTTGATGGTTAAGATTTCCAACAATCTTCCTTGAACCGTCATTGGTAAGCATAGTCCATAGGTATTAAGTTTTAAGTTTTATTGTAATTTTTAACAAAGATAATTCGTTTATAAATAAAATGGATATTGTGAGGGTTGAAGAAAGTTTATACCGCGCACTCGAAAGGGTGAGGTAAGTGTTTTAAAGTGAAACTTTTAGCACCATCGAACGCCGTCAAGCTAGGCTTTTTGGCTGGCAATCCGATCGAGTAACTTTGAAGGATTGACTCAAACCACCCCTGTGGGGTGTTTTGACCCTTACAGGGCTTCACCGCTTTTGGCGGCTCGGTCCAAACCTGTTGTTGCAAATATGTCGAACCTGAGAAGGTTCCCACCTCATTCGTAAAGCCAATAAAAAACCCCGCCCATAAGGGCAGGGTTTTTGTATATGGCGCACTCGGGAGGATTCGAACCTCCGACCGCTCGGTTCGTAGCCGAGTACTCTATCCAGCTGAGCTACGAGTGCGTGTAGGTCTCATTTCTGAGGTCGCGTACTATAGGTTAGCGCGCCCATTGAGTCAATAAAAACGGTGCTTAGTTGGTGATTTTGTTGCTTATTTTATGAGTTTTATCTATGAAGGTGGTGCTTCTGCAATAAACACGGCTCTAATTGGCGCGGGGTGGCCTTCGATGGTTTTATTTGAATCCTCTGGATCTAAAAAGGTTTCCAGTGAATCAAAGGTCATCCAATCGGTTGAACGTTGTTCTTCAGTAGTTGTTTTACACTGGTCAACTATTCTTGGATTTTTAAGTCCAATTTTTTTCATCCAACTTATAAGTGAATCTGCGGAGGGCAGAAACCACACATTAGGCATTTTGCCGTAGCGCCCTTGAGGCAAAAGCACTTCTCCCTCTTTGCCTTCAATTATCAGTGTTTCAAGGATTAATTGACCGCCACTTTTAAGTAATTCTTTTAGCTCCAGTAGATGATCCATAGGTGAGCGTCGGTGATATAGGATGCCCATTGAAAATACGCTATCAAAGGCTTTTAGTTTTTTGGGCATCTGCTCTATACCAAAGGGCAGAACATCGACAGGATGTTGCTCGCCAGCAAAGTGTTTAATGGCATAAAATTGAAAAACAGATTTTGGGGATGGGTCAATTCCTATGACTCGTGCAGCGCCGGCACCAAGTATTCTCCAGCAGTGGTATCCATTGCCGCAACCGACATCTAAAACCAGTTTGTTTTCAAGCGATTCAATATGCGGAAGCACGCGATCCCATTTCCAGTCTGAGCGCCATTCGGTATCAATATTGAGGCCATAAAGATTAAACGGTCCTTTGCGCCAGGGGTGAAGATCCATTAACGTGGCTTGAAGCTGTAATCTTCGACCCTTATCCATTAGACTTGGGTCCCCAATGCTGACTGATTTACTAAAATCCATAGTGAGCGGTTCAACTTCAGGTAACCGTTCTAAACAACTTTCCCAGCCGGGCATATCGCCCCAACGTTCAATTCGCAGTTGTTCATTTATCTGTTCAGCAATATCGTGATGCCAAACTGATAGGGGTGAGTTGGGAAGCCAATCGATGAGAGACTGGTATTTTTTGGATGGATCGTTCATATTGGTACTCTGAATGTGAGGGCTGATTATAATTGATTTTTGCTCTTAATATAAAAATTACTGTAATAGTTTGGATTGATTTATGGATAATGATCGACTGGATACACTTGAGGAAAAACTAGCCTACATCGAAGCTAGTAATGCTGAACTTAGTGATGAAATATTTCGTCAGCAACAAGAAATAGCAGCGCTTACCAAGGCGCATCATCAGGCTATGGAACGGCTACAAAATCTAGAGGATGCAGAGGTTGATGTGGCTGGCGGGCAGAGCGCTTCTATTGCAATGGATAAGCCTCCGCATTATTAGATGGCGGTTCTTGGTGTCAATTATGTCTGAATTAGAACAAAAATTAAAAGCTGATATTGATAGTGTTTTTGCAGAGCAGCAATGTTATTCATTAAGTTTAAGAACATCGACCTGTGAACAACGATTAGCTGTTTTATCCAAGTTTGAGACTGTATTTAAAGCGTCCTATGATAAGTTGTACAAAGCTGCAGCTGAGGATTTCTCTAAACCACAAGCCGAAGTTGATACTGGTGAGATTTTGTCAGTTCTATCGGAATTAAAGCATGTTCAAAAATCTTTAAAACGCTGGATGCAACCAACTGCAGTAAGAGCGACAGCGGCCATGTTGGGTACTAAATCTAAAATTCTATCCGAGCCCAAAGGGGTGACTTTAATTATTTCTCCTTGGAATTACCCGTTTAATTTAAGCTTTGGTCCGATGATCTGGTCAATTGCAGCGGGAAACACGGTGATCTTAAAGCCTTCTGAAATGACACCGGCAATGTCTGCCGTGATTCAGGATATAGTTAGTCAGGCTTTCGAGCCGAAACAGGTATCTGTTTTTCAGGGTGATGCATCAGTCTCTACTTATCTGACCGCTAAACCCTTCAATCATATTTACTTTACTGGCAGCCCTGCTGTAGGCAGACATGTTATGGCTGCTGCGGCCAAAAATTTAGCCTCTGTAACACTTGAATTAGGGGGTAAAAGCCCTGTAATTATTGATCAAACCGCAGATTTAAAAAGGGCGGCTAATTCTATTTGCTTTGGTAAATTTGCCAACAATGGTCAAACCTGTATTGCCCCAGATTATGTGTATGTACATAGTAATGTTAGAGAGCAATTTTTAGATGCTATGAGGGATGCAATTGAAAGCCTTTATGGAAAGCCATCAGATATAGCTAATAACCCTGATTACTGTCGTGTGGTTAATCAATTGCATTATCAGCGAATTAAATCTCTGCTTGATAATGCGGTTGAAAATGGCGCCAGCGTTATAGCGGGCGGTGAAACCATCGATGAGCAGCGCTTTATTGCGCCAACACTTATGGCTAATATCAATCCTGATTCGGATATTATGCAGGAGGAAATTTTTGGCCCTGTATTACCTATTTTGGATTTCTTGGATATTGGTACGGTTATTGGCGAGATTAATAACAGACCAAAGCCTCTTGCTTTATATGTGTTTTCTTCTAATAAGCGTACGGTTAAACAGGTTATAGACCAAACAAGTGCGGGTGATAGTGCCGTTAATGCAACCGTTATTCATGTTCTGCACCAGAATTTACCCTTTGGTGGGGTCAATAATAGCGGTATGGGGAAGTCAGGTGGAGTATGGGGTTTTCAGGCTTTTTCTCATCAGCGCAGTGTGGTTGAAGACAAATTGGGACTCAGTGCCATGCTAAGTCCGCCCTACACACCAAAAGTTAGAGGCTTGATTAAAGCCGCGCTTAAATTTTTATCCTAGTTACTTTATGGCAATGAGTGAGCCAAAGTTATAACACTGAAACCATGGGCTCGCTGATTTAAAGCCACAATCTTTTAATCGTTGAATATGGGTGCTCAGGCTTTCGGGCATTAGTACCTTATCAATTGCATCGCGTTTTTGACTAATTTCTAGGTCGCTATAACCCTGATCACGTTTAAACTGGTGATGTAACTCGGTGAGTAATGTATTGAGTGATTCAGGCTCAAAATGAAGCTTTTCTGAAATAATTAAACAGCCATTGGGGTTGAGCCCCTTGTAGATGCCACTAATAAGTTCTGATCGACGGGCTAGGGGAACAAACTGAAGGGTGAAATTAAGCACCACCAATGAGGCGTTGGTGATCTGTATATCACAGATATCATTGGTTATTAGCTGAGTGTCTGTATCCGATGGCTGTGTTTGCAGAATAGTCGCTAATTTATCCAGCATCGCCTGTGAGTTATCGACGGCAAAAATACGCGCATTTCTGCCCTCAATTCGCTCTCTTATAGCTAAGGTGGAAGCACCGAGAGAACATCCCAAATCGAAGCAGTAACTGTTTTGTTGGACAAAGCGATCAGCTAATTCACCGGTATGGTTAATAATGGTCTGATAACCGGGCACTGAACGTTGAATCATATCGGGGAAAACATCAACCACAGAGCGATCGAACACAAACTTTGGAACTTTGCCCAATGGACGTGCAAACAAATTGTCTCGTTTGTCATCAGTCATATTAGCTAACTATTTCTAACCCAGTTGACTCAGCTAAGTCGGTATTGGTAATAACTGCAGTTTGCGCCTTATTTGGCCTTAGGTACTCTTCGGCCACTCTTTTTAGATCAGCTTCATTAACCTTGAGTATGTTTTTTCTAAATTCAATTTGAGTCTGTTTACTACGCCCATTAAGCTCACTATAAAAGGCTTGAATAGCCTCTCCTGCAGGCGAGCTCGGCTTATCCATACTGCCAATAACACCTAATATAGCTTCTTCAATTTTATCCTTGCCTATAGGTTGCTCAAGAACCCATTTAATAGAGGCATCAAAGTCTGCCAATGTTCCTTCAATTCTTGGATCACGGTAAGAGAAGAAGCGAAAGGCTCCCGACTGACTATCCTGAGATGCACCGGCGCCATAGGCGCCACCCTGTTCACGAATTGCACGGTGTAAAAAGCCATTGCGCAATATGCCACCTAAAAGTGTCAAGGGGGCAGAGTCGGGGTGTGCTCCTGCAACGGTAGGGAATGCCTTGGCGCAGAAGCTGACCTGTGTTGAGGCTGTCCAGCAGTGATTTACTGTGGAAAGTTGTGGTTGATAGGCTATCAAATTGGACTTTGATAGTTGTTTATTATCACAGCTAAGGGCAGTGGCCATTGTATTGCTAAATTCATCAAGTCGTTGCTTTTCTGATACCAATAGGAATTGACGTGGTTGGTTAAGCACTAGCTGATGAATAGTTTTTAATTGTTCAGCAAGTTCTGCCAAAGCGCTGTCTGATGAAATAGCTTGGTTAAGCTTTTTGAGTGTGCTCAGACCGGTCATACCACCCCATCGTTGTTGCAGATGACCGTAGGGTGATATTTCACTGCTGGCCGCCATCATGGCAAGAACATGACCATTGCTAACAACAGATGATTCTTTGTGTGTAAGAATTTGAGCGATCAATTCTTTTAATCGATCTAATTCATCAAAACGAGCGAGGGTAAAGGATTCTTGCATCAATTCACTCATTGCCTGTTGATTACTGGCTAAACCTTTGCAAGCTAAGCTGATATTACCATGCAGTTTCGATAGATCTTCGCGATGGCTGCGAACCGATGTAGAGGCCGAATATGAGCCTACAATACTTGAATGCCAAAGCTGTGTTTCTTGATAGTTACGATGACCGACACCCATCTCTGTCACACAGGTGCTATAAAGGGGTAATAGGTCAAATTGCTCTGGCGTTAACTCAGGTATTGGCATAATAAGCTGTTGGTAGACCAAGCCATTGGTTCCGGCAGCATAGCTTGTTAATGGCAGTGGTGCTGTTTGGCATTGGTTAGGCTGAGAAAAATTGATATCTTCGGGAATATCATTTAGATCAACTTTCGGCAGGATATCTAAATCCTCAGTCATTTCTTGTCGCTGTTTTAACGCTGCAGCCGAATCGACAATAGCCTGCTTTTGTTCACTACTTAAAGAAGCGTTGATAGCTGATAAGCGGTCTTTTTCTGCCTGATCCTTTTTGTTGGCTAAATCGGCATCGGGCTTTAGAACTAGGCGAATGCGGTGTTGATTGTTTAGCAAAAGCTCACGAGTTAAGGATTTAATATAGTCAGGATCGAGAATTTCTTGTTTTAACTTTTCTAAAACCGGATCCAAATCTAATAGGGATACAGGGTCACCTCGATGAGTGGCGCTGGTAAGCGAGGTTAAAATCAAGCTTAAACCATAGGGGTAGGAGCCGCCGGAGATTTCACGTTGGGAAAGCTCGAGTTGATGCAAACTTGCAGCTACCTGTTCGTAGGGTAGGCCATTTTCTGCCACTTCCTCTAGCAGCTTTAAGACCATAGCCTCAACCGCATCGGCCTGCTCTGGGTTAGAGCCCTCAATACCACAGGAAAAGCATAATTCTAACTGAGAATCCTCGAGGCCACACATAGGTGAAGGGGCGGTGCCCAAGTCGGTTGTCTCAAGAAGGTTCTGCAGTGGCGAGCCACTATTATCAAGCAACACACTGGCCAATAATCGGGCGCGCATGGTGTCCTCGAGGTTCGTACTGTTGCCCAGAAGCCAGGCGATAACTATATGAGTTTTATCTTTAGTATCAGCACTCTCTTGCTCTGATTCGAAGGCGTAGGTTTCCTCAAAATACTGCGGCTGTGTATAGCGCTTTTCATCTGTTACAGCTATATGATTATCCAAGGCTTTAAATCTGTGCAGAGCTTGCTGTTCGAACTGTTGCTGATGATCGATAGCGGCAATATCACCAAAGGTAATAAATATAGCATTGCTTGGGTGATAATGAGTTTTATAAAACTGGCTAAACTGATCATAGGTAAGATCGGGAATATCTGCCGGTTCGCCGCCACTATTATAATGATACGTGCTAGTAGGATAGAGGTGCTTACTCATGGTTTGCCACAGAGTAGAGTTAATAGAGCTCATAGCGCCCTTCATTTCATTAAACACCACGCCTTTGTATGTAAGCTCAGAACTACTGTCGTCGGCCTGGGCGAATTCCAATCTATGACCCTCTTGAGCAAAGTCTAAGGGGTCAAGGCGTGCAAAAAATACAGCATCCAAATAGACTTCAAGTAAATTGTTGAAATCTTTCTTGTTCTGGCTGGCAAAGGGATAAGCGGTCCAATCTGAACTGGTAAATGCGTTCATAAAGGTGTTGAGTGAGCGCCGAATCATCATAAAGAACGGATCTCGAACCGGAAACTTTTCACTTCCGCATAGCGCGGTATGTTCGAGAATATGCGCCACACCGGTCGAATCCATTGGTACCGTTCGCAGGGCAACCAAAAATACATTCTCGTCATTATCTGCAGCTAGATGAATATGCTGTGCACCAGTGACGCGGTGGCGATATTCTTCAAATTGGATTTTAAGTGAGGGAATTGATTGAACTCGTAAAAGCTCAAAAGCACTGTGAACATCTGGGTTCATATTTTCTGTATTCTCTTGGAGGTGTGAATTGAGTTTATTTTACGCTAAATAACCTGTTTAAACATTATTGTTATTGAGCTGTCGATACTCTATAGGTGTCATACCCTCCCAGCGTTTAAATGCTCGGTAAAAGGTACTGGGTTCTGAAAAGCCCGTTAAATAAACTATTTCTGCAATTGTTTCATCGGTTTGACTTAAAAGTTGTTTCGACAGTGATTGTCTGTAGTGGTTAATAATCCGCTGCAAGCTAGTTCCCGCCAAATTGAGTTGATGTCGGAGTTGGCGAGGACTGATGCTAAGTTGTTGAGAAATAGTTTCTAGACTAATATCACCCGACTCTAAAAGTGCACCTACCTGATTGCGCACCTCAAGAATAAGGTCACGTTTTTCAAGAAGTTCCATATGCTGATCGGCATTTTGCATATGCATCGAGAGTAGCTCTGGCTCAGCATAGGGAGATCTGTAGCTAAGTATCTCCGGCTTAAAGTACAACTTAAATTGACTGTGATTAAAAACCACAGGGCATTGAAATACCCGTTCATACTCTGAAATATCTGTTTGAGCATTATGGGTAAAACAAATTTTTGTGGGCTTAAATTTGTCATCGCTTACCGATTGTAGAAACCTAATTAAACTCACCACCATGGCTTCGGCTAGGTGTGGAGTTAGATATCGATGCTCAGAAAAATAATTGGTTAAATAGGGCGCCGGTGACTCAGTAATCTGTCCATGCATAGCGTCGCTAATAAGACGCTGATAGCTAAGTACCCGTTTAAGGCCGTCACCAAATGTTGCGCTGCTCAGTAATAAGTATTCAAGTATTTGCCCCTTATAGACAGGCATATTTTCACCCAGATGCAAGCCTATACAGGGATCACCAGAAAGCTCAACGGCAGCTTGCCAAAAAAGCGGTTGTGCAGAGAAGTGGGTACGTAAGTTTGGCTTGTATAACTGTGCAGGATCAAGACCACAACGGCGCAAAACTTCATCTGCGTCGACATTCATATTAACTAAGCCCTGATAGGCCATGCGCACAAGGGTGCCAGAGTCCGTTAAAGTTGCCATATTGCCACTTTTTTACTGGTTATAATCCCATCATACCTAATTGGCTCAAATGACAAAACGATTTTTTTTGATGCCAATGTACAGGTCTACATAAAGGAACAGAATGTAAATCATGGATAATGTAGGTAATAAAAACCAATCCCCGCTTCACAGTGTGACCCCTTTGCATTTAGAAGGGCCGCCGAATGTGGCTCTTCTACTTGCAAAGGCTTTAATAAAGATTGGAAAGTACAGAATTGGCAACCCCTTACCTCCCTTAACAGCCCATTGGGAAAACTTACATATTGATCAAAGCCACCTTCAAGACTACAACAGAATCTGTGGTTTCGAGTCAAACCAAATGCCTGCTACCTACCTTTGGGTTCGTGCCTTTCCGTTAATTATGAGTGTTCTTGTGTCTAGGCAGTTTCCCCTTCCAGCGATGGGGCAGGTGCATCTTCGCAATCAAATTTCTGTCCATAGCCCCTTAGATCTGGATAAACCATTTAATATTACAGCAGCAGTTGACCATTCCGAGCTTTCCTCAAAGGGCTTGGAGTGGTCTATGCAAATTTCTGTGACAGCTGTTAATCAGATTGTTTGGTCAAGTCGTTCAACCTTTTTATATCGATGTAATACAGGTATTGAACGCAGTTCCAAGCCGCTTAACAAAGCACAAGGAGATCAACAGAGTTGGCAGTTGCCCAGTGATTTGGGTCGCCACTATGCCTCTATCTCCGGTGACTACAATCCCATTCATTTGAGCGCCTTCTCGGCAAAACTTTTTGGTTTTAAACAAGCTATAGCTCATGGTATGTGGAGTAAGGCGAGATGTTTGGCCGCTATGAATTCATTGATTCCTCAAGCGGGTTACAGCGTTAATGTTAATTTTCTAAAGCCAGTTTTTTTACCATCCAAGGTCAACTTTTATTCCGACTTAATTGATAGCCAGCGACAATTTTCATTGTTTAACGCATCAGCTGAGCAAATGCACTTACAGGGTTCTATTTCATAGGTTACACAAATGGCAGATTTTAAAGTACCAGTTAACGATTATTTGTTTCTATTTAATGATGTAATGGATATGCAGCAAAACTACCAGCATGTCAAAGGAGGGGATCAGGCTACGCCCGATATGATAGAAGCAATATTCACTGAGGGTGCTAAATTCTGCGAAAATGAATTATCCCCGCTCTACCAGTCCGGTGATGAGGGTTGTCAATGGAATCAAGGCGAGGTTACAACCCCAGCCGGTTTTAAGCAGGCATACCAGAAGTATGTGGAGGCTGGCTGGCCTTCGTTAACGGGTACTCCAGATCTTGGAGGGCAGGGTTTGCCACCATCGGTTAGTTCGGCATTTAACGAAATGCTCAACACGGCCAACTGGGCTTGGGCCATGTATCCGGGCCTAAGTGAAGGTGCTGTAGCTACGCTTGAGGACCACGGTACAGAAGATCAAAAAAATATCTACCTATCCAAGCTCATTAGCGGCGTTTGGAGCGGCACTATGTGTCTAACTGAGGCGCACTGTGGAACTGATTTAGGTCAAATGAAGACCAAGGCAGTGCCCAATGATGATGGCAGTTACAACATCAATGGTACTAAAATTTTTATTAGTGCTGGCGAGCATGATCTCACGGAAAATATTGTTCATATTGTATTAGCAAAATTACCCGATGCGCCTGAGGGTACTAAGGGTATTTCGCTATTTATTATCCCCAAATTTCTGCCTGCTGCCGACGGCTCTGTCGGTGATCGCAATGGAGTTCATTGTGGATCTATCGAGCATAAAATGGGTATCCATGGTAATGCCACTGCGGTGTTAAATTTTGACGATGCCAAGGGCTTTTTGATCGGTGCTCCCCATTCCGGTCTGAGTGCCATGTTTACCTATATGAATGTTGCTCGCATTGGTACTGCTAGCCAGGGCACGGCAGCAGCAGAACGCTCCTATCAGGGTGCCGCCGCCTATGCAATTGAAAGGTTGGCCATGCGCTCTATATCTGGCGTCAAAAATCCAGATGGGCCGGCTGACCCTATTGTCTGTCACCCTGATGTGCGCCGTATGCTATTGACTCAGAGAGTTATTGCAGAGGGTAGTCGGGCTATGATCTGCTATGCCAGTCAATTTGCTGATTTATATACCTCAGCTAAGGACCCTGCGAACAAGAAAAAAGGTGAAAATCGTTTAGGCTTTTGTACGCCGATATTAAAAGGCTTTATCACTGAACAGGGTGTTGTTGCCGCTAATTATGGGGTTCAGGTATTTGGTGGTCATGGCTACATCAAAGAGTGGGGTATGGAGCAAATTTTAAGGGATAGTCGCATTGCAACTATTTATGAGGGTACAACTGGTATACAGGCTTTGGACTTAATTGGTAGAAAAACATTGATGGATAAATTTGCCCAATTAAAGGTTTTTACGGCTGAGATGCGTGCTTTTGCTATGCCATTGCTTCTATCATCGAAAACCTCAAAGCGATTGCGAAAGTACGCATGGCAAACGCTTAAAATGGCCCTTAAATGGCAATATTTAGGCTTTCGCATGGGGATGCAAGCAAAGAAAAATCGGGATGCCATAGGTGCTGGATCCGTAGATTTTTTAATGTTTTCTGGCTACGCATTTATGGCGCATATGTGGATGATGATGGCGGCAAAAGCTGAACAAAAATTAGAAGCAGGGCAAGGTGGTTCGCAATTTTTTGAAGATAAACTTCACACTGCTGAGTTTTTCTTTGAAAGATTTTTGCCGCAGTCTAAGGTTCATGCAAAAACAATTTGTTCTAACTTGAACTCTTTGATGGGTATGTCTTCGGACTATTTTGATACCACTAAATAGCCTGTGCAGCTCCAACTAAGCTAGTTATAAAAAGTATCAAGCCAATATTGCGGTAGAAACTGCGGTTATCCCTTTGTAGTAACCATTGGTGTGTCTTAAGGCCAATGATATGCCCTATAGCGGCAAAGGGAAGTAACTTTAAGGCATTAGCAAATTGTAGATCGACCTCAGCAAGGGTAAAGCCAATCATTTTTATGCCGACCAAAATAAACCAAATAACAAAGAGAGTAGATCTAAACTGATATGGCTTGATATGGCGCATGGCTACAGCAATGATTAGCGGTCCGCCAACCAGTGAAGTCCCGCTGATATAGGCACCAATGATTAGAAAAACAATATCCATTACTGCACTCTGGCTTTTCATGGGCTTGTCAAAAATATAGGTCAACGCATAGGTGCCAATCAGAGAAAAAATAATCAGATTGACTAGATCTACTGGCAATATTAAAAGGCCGATAACGCCAGCAATTTTTGGGATTATCATAATTGCCATGCTGTAGCGAATAAACCACCAATTAACCTCTGTTTGGACTTTATGGTCTGACCTGCCTCGACTTAAATATTGGTCATTGATTAGGGTAGTGCTAGCAAAAAATAGCAAATGTATTGAAATAATCGGTAAGAAGATCAGTGGGTCATTATGTACTAGCAACAAAAAAGGTAATGTAAATAAGGCGCCGCCAAAACCAATTCCAGAGCGCACAAAACCGCTCCATGCAAAGATTAGAGCGATAAGAAAAAATTGGATTAGGCTTAAATCGATCATCAGTCAGCTGAGTTTAACAGCACTCACAGCTAGAAATTGTTCCCCTAGAGATTTCGTTATCTGTCGCTTCTCGAATTGCTATAACCTCTACTTCGAAATGTAGATTTTTTCCGGCTAAAGGGTGATTCATATCGACATCGGCATTAAATTTTCCAGCTTTAATAATGGTGCCATGGCGAACCCCTGAATCAGTATTAACCTTGATCTGTTTCCCTGGGGTTAGCTTACCTTCATGTTTAAGGTACTTTATCGGGATGCGTTGTGTATTGTTGATGTTTTTTAATCCATAGGCCTCAGAGGGCATCAAGCTAAAAGTTAATTTTTGTCCTACCGTAGACTGGCTTAAGTTAGACTCAAAACCACGTACCATTTGATTTCTTCCATGCAGATAAACTGTTGGCTTTCCTATGTCGTAAGTATTTTCGATAACATTTTGATTATCGTCGGAAAGGATGTAGTGGACAGTAACCACCTTGTTTGATGAAATGTGCATTAGATATCCTTTAGCTTAGATACCTCATTTTAACACTAAATATAGAGCCTAGGGCACGAAAATGTCGTCTGAAAAAACACAGGGTAGTACTGATGCGAGTGATGATTTTTTTTCATCTATGTTAGATGATGATGTTATTCCATTGACAGGTAAGGGAGCTTATCGGCCACAAGCTTCGCAAAAGCAAACGCCGGGTATGGCTGAGCGAAGAAAAGCCGCACAACGGGATGAAACACTTTATGCCAATGAACTAGCCACTGGTAGTGAAATTAAGCAGCTAGATCCCTTTGATATACTCTCGTTCACTCGCCCAGGTGTACAACATGGGGTTTTCAAAAATCTTCGTCTTGGTAAATATGATATCCATTCAACTCTAGACCTGCATGGCAAAACAGTCGAACAGTCGCGACAGGCTGTATGGGGCTTTATAAAGGATTGTTACCAGCAGGGCGTACGCTGTGGTTTGATCACCCATGGTAAGGGGCAGGGGCGTGAGGAGCCGGCTAAGTTAAAAAGTTGTGTTAATCATTGGTTACCACAAATTGATACAGTTTTAGCCTTTCATACCGCGCAAAAGCAACACGGCGGCTTGGGCGCAACCTATATTTTATTAAAGAAAAGTTCTGCCTCGAGGCAGCGTACCGGTGAACAGCACCAGCATCGCGGTAAACGTAGTTAAATAATTATTGTCATCCAATTTCTTTTCCTTTGCGTAGCGATTCAAAAGAGGAAGAGAAAAATTCCCGTGAATAAAACGATATCGTTACTTAAACATAGAATGATGCAGAGTAGATGGTTGCCTCTTGTGCTTGCCGTTTCTGTTATTTTTATGCCTTATTCAAATTTTGTTGTAAAACTTATTGGCGTTTTACTTGCTCTGGTTTTTCTCTATCAATCTGTCCTTCTAGAAAAAAATTCATCCAATAGGAATATACCCAAGTGATTTTTGAATTGAATACCATTCCTATGTCCTTAGGGCTCTGCTTTGTCGCTGTCATTCTCTTGGCTACAGTCGGTTGGCTGTACAGTCTCTGGGTTGACGAGGTCAGTATTGTTGCCCCTCTTTGGCCTATTATGGTCCTGGTCTGCACCTTAATTTTTAGTAATTTTTCGGGTGCTGAAGGACCGTTAACCCATGCGACACTTGCAATGGTAGCTCTGTGGGCACTAAGAATGTCCGTATTTCTTCTAATAAGAGATCATTATCGCCCTGAGCAAAGACAGTATCGATTAATGCGTATGGAGCTATCCTCATCTTTTTATCGTAAAAGTCTGCCCAAGATTTTCTACGGCCACGCTCTATCAGCCTGGATAGCCAGTGTTATTTTTGCAATTTTATTATTTGATATTGCCGCTGGTAATACTCAGTGGGTGGCGATCCATACCTTTGCTATTGGCGCCTTTGCTGTGGGCCTTATTATTCAGTCGATAGCCGATTATCAGCTTCTATGTTTTAGCCGTAATGTACAAAAGGTCAGTGGTACCCTCGAAAAGGGTTTGTGGAAATACAGCCGTCATCCCAATTATTTTGCGGAGTGTCTCATCTGGTGGTCATGGGGTATTTTTGCCATTCCCTCAGGCAATTTTTTGGCAGTGATTTCACCCGTATTTATAACCTACCTTATGGTTAAAGTTAAGGCTGCTCAAGATGTTGAAGATGAAATTGCTTCTCGTCGACCAGACTATAAAAAATATATTCAAAGCACCAGTTTTATGGTGCCTTGGCGTTCAAAGCTTTAACCCATATTAGCCGCTGAAAGCAAGTTACTCCTCCGACAAAACCCTGTAAACACCCATCATTAGTTTCTCTAGCTCACCATTCGAAATAATAAATGGCGGCATTACATAGACAAGTTTGCCAAATGGGCGAACCCATACTCCCTGTTCGACAAATTTTCGTTGTATGTCGGCCAGTTCTACCGGTTGTTTCATTTCTATAACGCCTATAGCTCCAAGCACACGGGTTGTGGCTACATTGGTTAAATATTTAAAAGGTTCTATTTGATGGCTTAAAACAGATTCTATGCGCTTGATATTGGCTGACCAATCACTGGTAAGCAATAAATCAATACTGGCATTGGCTACGGAGCAAGCTAGAGGATTACCCATAAATGTGGGACCATGCATAAAGCATCCAGCCTCACCATCACATATGCCATGACTGACTTTATCGGTACACAGGGTGGCGGCTAATGTCATATAACCCCCAGTCAGAGATTTGCCCAAACACATTATATCCGGTGAAATGCCAGCCCATTCACAGGCAAAAAGTTTGCCGGTGCGGCCAAAGCCAGTGGCGATTTCATCGGCGATTAATAGCACATTGTGCTCGCTGCAGAGGCTTCTAACCTGTTTTAAGTATTCAGAGGAGTAGAAATTCATGCCGCCAGCACCCTGAACAATGGGTTCAAGAATAACTGCAGCAATAGTTTGATGATGGCTTTCCAGAAGCAATTTAAACTCAGCTATATCGCTTTTATCCCATTTTTGCTCAAAACCAATTTGTGGCTTTGGCGCAAAGTGATGCTGCGGTAAAACCTGATCAAAAATATGATGCATGCCATTGGTGGGGTCGCAGACTGACATTGCGGCAAATGTATCGCCATGATAGCCGCCCTTTAGGCTGAGTAATTTATTTTTTTCTGATTGGCCCTGTGATATCCAGTATTGAAACGCCATTTTTATAGCAACTTCAACGCTGACTGATCCAGAATCGGATAGAAAAACCTTATTTAAACCCTCAGGAGTAATCTCGACTAATTTTTCGCATAGGGTGACTGCTGGAGAGTGGGTGATTCCTCCAAACATAACGTGGCTCATGCGATCGATCTGATCCTTTGCCGCAGTATTAAGCACAGGGTGATTATAACCGTGTATAGCACACCACCAAGACGACATCCCATCTATAAGCTGACTACCATTCGCCAACTTCATGTAGACGCCCTCAGCAGAAATAACTTCGTACGCTGGAATGGGGTTTGTCAGAGAAGAGTAGGGGTGCCAGACATACTGCTGATCCTTAAGCGATATTTCTGAAGATTGTTGTTTTTCAGCAGTCACTTTGGTTAATGCCTTAATGTCAATAATTATATTAGTATGTCATACGCCGTATGTCCGAAATTGTAGCAAATAATCGACTTGTATAGGGTTTTTTGGTTGGTCATAGGTCGGTTAACTACTACAATAGCTGCCCTTGAGATAATGCTGAGGTATCCAATGCTCAACAAAAAAAATCAACTAGAAGCCAATAAGTTGCAAAAGCGGTTGCGCCGCAATGTGGGCAACGCTATTGCTGATTACAATATGATCGAGCAAGGCGATCGAGTTATGGTCTGTTTATCAGGCGGTAAAGATTCTTATGGTATGTTGGATATCTTGATGAATTTACAGCGCAGCGCGCCTATAGAGTTTGAATTGGTGGCGGTTAATCTGGATCAAAAGCAGCCAGGCTTTCCAGCTGAAGTATTACCTAATTATCTTGATAAGTTAGATGTTGAGTACCATATTCTAGAAAAAGATACTTACAGTATTGTAACTAGCAAGATAGATGAGGATAAAACCTTTTGCGGTCTTTGTTCGCGCTTGCGAAGGGGAACTCTGTACGGTTTTGCACAAAAAATTGGCGCAACCAAAATAGCGCTAGGTCATCATCGTGATGATATTGTTGAAACCTTGTTTTTAAATATGTTTTATCAGGGCAAGCTTAAGGCAATGCCGCCTAAATTACTGGCTGACGATAAGAAAAATATGGTTATTCGGCCCTTAGCTTACTGCCGCGAAAAAGATTTACAGGCATTGGCTGAATTGCGTGAATTCCCGATTATCCCTTGTAATCTTTGCGGCTCTCAGGACGGTCTTCAGCGTCAAGTGGTGAAAGAGATGTTAAACAGCTGGGAAAGTCAGTACCCTGGACGAATAGATACTATTTTTAATGCGGTTAAAAATGTTTCACCCTCGCAGCTAGCAGATTCGAAACTATTTGATTTTATTGGCCTTGAATTGGATAGAGACTCTGG
Organism: Porticoccaceae bacterium; assembly: GCA_049615345.1. GTDB lineage: Bacteria > Pseudomonadota > Gammaproteobacteria > Pseudomonadales > Porticoccaceae > HTCC2207. Next base: position 29,699 of record JBMZFJ010000014.1, read on the forward strand.
AGAGGATCAGGGGCTAAAAATACCTGCCGTTTCCCTGTAAGTTTGTCTAAATTAATGAATGACTATTAAAGTTTAAAAATGATTTTGATTTGATTGTCTATACTTCTATTAAGCCCGACAAATTTTGAGGTGCTTTTAAATGAAGTTAATTCCCTTAACTGTAATTTCCCAAAAAAAAGTACCTATTTTTTTATTCTGTGCCATACCTTTAATCTCGTTTCCGGCAATCAGTATTGAGCTAGGTTACGGTGTTGGATCTATGGGTTTAAAGTATGAGGCTGGCCACAAACTCAACGAAGACTTTAATGCGCGACTGGGGTTTAGTGAATTTAAATATTTAGGAAGGGATGATACCTATTCAGCTGAAGTGGCTACATCAATTCATGCAATGCTTAATCAAGATGCGACGGTTGATATAGAGCAGTTATCATTGTTGTTTGATTACCATCCGTGGCGTGGCGATTTTCGCTTTACTGCTGGTGTTGCCAAAAATAAGCTATTACTAGAGTTGGTGAATTACGGTGATGGTGAGTTTATTATTAATCATTATGTATTTTCAGATGATTGGGTCGATTCAACAAAATTAACTATGCAGCTTACCAATGGTGTATCTCCCTATTTTGGTGTTGGCTGGTCAACTGGATTTGACCGGAAAAGCGGCTTTTCATTTAGCGGTGATCTTGGTTTTTACTATACAGTAGATTTTGCACTTAATTTTTCAGCTAAATGCACAGAAAATGCTAGCAGGTTTCAATGCGCCAAAATTAGATCCCACGCAGTTAAACAGCAGCGCAAATTAAGAGATGATTCAGAATTAGTGATAATACCAATGCTGGGTGCTTTAGTATCTTATAAATTTTAAGTTCTAAATTGCTGTTGTTTATTTTTTTACATTTTTTCCATTACTTCAATACCCAGTAAATCTAAACCTTTTTGCAGGATAGATGCACTGTGCGCGCATAGTTGCAGTCTACTTTGAACGGTTTCTGGTGCTATACCCGATTTTAGAATAGGGCAGTGTTCATAGAAGCTCATAAATAAGCTTGAGAGCTCATAAAGGTAATTACATAGGCTATGTGGGTAACAGTCTGTAGCCACTTGATTAATAACTTCGCTAAATTGAAGTAATTTTAGGGCGAGCTGTTTTTCTTGTGGCTCTATAATGTTTATATCGGCTGAAAATTGATCTAATGCGATGCCTGCCTTGCGGAAAATGCTGTAGATTCTGGTGTAGGCATATTGTAAATAGGGCGCGGTATTGCCCTCAAACGACAGCATAGAATCCCAGTCGAAGATATAATCATTGGTGCGCGTTTTGCTTAGGTCGGCATATTTGACAGCGCCTATTCCTACTTTTTGGGCGATATCTTTAATCTCTTGCTCGCTCAGATCGGTGTTTTTTTCTCTGACTAGTTTTTCTGCTCGATCGACAGCTTCCACAAGAAGATCAGCTAGCTTTACTGTACCGCCAGTTCTCGTTTTAAACGGCTTACCATCACTGCCCATCATAGTGCCAAAAGCATGGTGCTCAAGGCTTACAGTATCTGGAACATAGTTTGCTTTTTTGCTGGTAGTAAAAACCTGCTTCATATGGAGTGATTGGCGCGCATCAATAAAATATAAAACGCGGTCAACATTGAGTGTTTCGACACGATATTTTAGCGCTGCTAAATCGGTTGTAGCATAGAGGAATCCGCCGCCGGATTTTTGCACAATCATGGGTGATGGATCACCATTTTTGTCGGCCAGCTCATCCAGGAAAACAACCTTTGCGCCATCAGATTCTATGGCTAATTTCTTGCTTTCAAGATCTCTTACAATCCACTCCAAATCATGATTGTAAGCGCTTTCTGGCTTGATATGCTCGACAGTTAATCCTACATTTAACTGCTGGTAAATTTCGGTATTATGGGCAACGGAAACGTCGATAAATTGTTTCCAAAGCTTTAGGCAACTGGCATCTCCGGATTGTAGCTTTACTACGTAGGCTCTTGCTGTATCGGCAAACTCAGGGTCCTCATCGAAGTGCTTTTTTGATTGCTGGTAGAATATTTCTAAGTCACTTAGTGCAAGTTCAGCTTGCTCCCCCTTGCTGAGTTGCAGTTCAAGTTCAGCAATTAGCATGCCGAATTGTGTACCCCAATCGCCCATGTGATTTTGACGTATTACGTTCTGTCCCTGATATTCAAGAACTCTGGCCAATGCGTCACCTATAATGGTGGAGCGCAAATGACCGACATGCATCTCTTTAGCCAGATTGGGTCCCGAGTAATCGATAACAATATTTTTGGCCTCAATGTTCGGCTTATCTAAGCAATTTTTTAAGCAGCCCGCTAGGTAGTCATTTTTAAGTGTGATATTGATAAATCCAGGGCCGGCAATCTCTGTTTTTTCGGCTATCTCGGTTAGATCTACGTGATCTAGAATTTTTTGTGCCAACTCTCGAGGATTGGTCTTTAGGTGTTTGGCGGCACCCATGGCACCATTAGCTTGGTAGTCGCCAAACTGAGGTTTTCCGCTTAGATTGATCAGAGGCGTGCACTCGCTGGGAATGTTTAAGGCTTGCATCGCGTTTTTGAAGCGAGTGTCTAGAGTGTTTTTTATGCTCATAAAATTCAATCGGTCTTTACGATTAATGTTTGTAGTCGTGAATTGTAGTTTTTGAGGTGAATAAAGCAAAGCCAAACTTGCAAAAAATGGCTACATTGCTATTATTTCGGCTTTATAGCCAATCCTTTTCTTAGTTTTGGCAGTATTTTGTTTAAATTACACGGACTATTGATGGACTCATTGCTTATTTCTCAAGGTTTAGATCTTATGCTTTATGGCATGGGAACGGTTTTCACCTTCCTAACTTTACTGGTCGGTCTGACGGGATTGATGTCTTGCGCAGTGATGCGTTTTTCGTCGGAAGAGCCGGTTGAGACTGAGGTAAGTGCTCATCAGATTCACACTGCTATTGTGGACAAAAAAATAGTTAAGGTAATTCAGGCTGCAATTGATCAGCATCGTGGGAGCAAGTAATCAGTTAAATGATTGCTCACAGCTCTAAATTTAGGTTTTAAAAAGTAAAAGGACATATTTATGCCCTCTGCAAACTCTGCCCTCGGAATAACTGAAGTCGTTTTTCGTGACGCCCATCAGTCTCTCTTCGCAACCCGTATGCGTATCGATGATATGTTGCCCATCGCTGAAAAGCTTGATCAAATTGGTTATTGGTCCATGGAGTCATGGGGTGGTGCTACATTTGACTCTTGTATTCGCTTCTTAGGGGAAGACCCTTGGGATCGAATTCGTGAAATTAAAAAAGCGATGCCAAATACACCACAGCAAATGCTATTCCGTGGACAAAATATCTTGGGTTACAGGCATTATGCCGATGATGTGGTTGAGAAGTTTGTCGAGCGAGCGGCTATTAATGGTATCGATGTGTTCCGTGTATTCGATGCTATGAATGATATGCGCAACTTGGAGACTGCACTGCGAGCGGTAAAACAGGTCGGAAAACATGCTCAGGGCACCATCTCTTACACAGTCAGTCCGGTGCACACGATTGATCTTTGGGTTGACCTTGCTCGTCAGCTTGAAGATGCTGGTGCTGACTCAATCTGTATTAAAGATATGGCTGGTTTGTTAAACCCTTACGTTGGCTATGAACTAGTGACAAAGCTTAAGAAGGCGGTTGCTATACCGCTGCAGCTTCATTGTCATGCGACCACTGGTCTTTCAACGACCACTATTACTAAATGTGTTGAGGCAGGTATTGATAATGTCGATACTGCTATTTCTTCAATGTCTATGACCTATGGTCACTCAGCAACTGAATCTGTGGTATCGATTTTTAAAGACTCTGAGCGCAATACGGGTTTAGATATTAGTAAGCTAGAAGAAATTGCTGCTTACTTCAGAGAGGTTCGCAAAAAATACGCTCAATTTGAAGGTTCTTTGCGCGGTGTTGATTCGAGAATTTTGGTGGCCCAGGTTCCTGGTGGCATGTTGACCAATATGGAGTCACAACTTCGTCAGCAGGGCGCTGAAGATAGATTGGATGATGTGTTGTCAGAAATTCCTCGTGTTAGAGAGGATTTAGGCTTTATTCCACTGGTGACTCCTACGTCCCAAATTGTGGGTACACAGGCAGTGTTAAATGTAATGACCGGTGAGCGCTACAAGTCTATTTCCAAGGAAACTCAGGGTATTCTTAAGGGTGAATATGGTGCTACTCCTGCGCCTGTTAACAAGGACCTTCAAGCAGAAGTACTTGAGGAAAATGAAGAGCCGATAACCTGCCGGCCAGCCGATAATATTGAGCCGGAACTTGAGGCGCTAACGGTCGAGCTTGAGGGGCTTTCATCCGAGCATGGCTTTACTTTGACCTCAAGTGAAGGTCAGATTGATGATGTATTAACCTATGCGTTATTCCCGCAGGTCGGTTTAAAGTTCTTGCAAAATCGCAATAACCCTGACGCTTTTGAACCAGTGCCAACTGGTAAAGCGGCCGTGCCCACTAACGATGCCGGAGAAGAGATATATACCGTTGAGGTTGAGGGCAAGTCTTACACTGTCACCGTTAGTGAGGGTGGGGATGTAAGTGGTATTGCTTCGGTAGGTACTCAGGTTGATTCAGCGAATTCCAGTGTCCCAGCAACCGGCGGTGAGCCAGTTGCGGCTCCACTTGCTGGTAATGTAGTCAAAGTATTAGTTAAACCCGGCCAAAGAGTATCAGAAGGCGAAAGCATGTTGGTTCTTGAGGCAATGAAAATGGAAACCTCGGTAAGTGCACCTTCAGATGGTGCTATTGTCGAAGTCAAAGTTAAGGCAGGGGATAGTTGTGCTGTCGGTGATGTCCTAGTGACTTTGGCATAGGAATCTAAACCATGGAAAATTTACTTAGTTTGTGGGCAAGTTCAGGTTTAGCCCAAATAGCAGGCGGTCAGGCTGTCATGATGGTGGTTGGCTTTGTGCTATTGTACTTAGCTATAAGTCGCGGTTTTGAGCCTTTGCTTCTAGTGCCAATTGGTTTTGGTACTGTTTTGGCGAATATGCCAGGAACTGATTTTCTTCAGGCTGGCGGGCTACTTTACATGATTTATCATGCAGGTATTGAGACCGGTCTATTCCCGTTGCTTATTTTTATGGGTGTGGGCGCTATGACCGACTTTGGTCCCTTATTGGCTAATCCAAAGACCCTTTTGTTAGGAGCTGCTGCTCAGGTTGGTATTTTTACCACGGTACTGGGCGCAGTGGCTATGAGTCACTTTGGGATTTTAGACTTTAGTATCGGCGATGCTGCTGCTATTGGTATTATCGGTGGTGCTGATGGTCCTACAGCTATTTTTGTAACCAGTAAATTAGCCCCTGAACTGTTGGGCCCCATTGCGGTTGCGGCTTATTCCTATATGGCATTGGTGCCAATTATTCAGCCGCCTATTATGAAGGCACTAACGACTGAATCAGAACGCAAGATTACAATGGTTCAGTTAAGACCTGTGTCTAAGGCTGAGCGTATCGTGTTCCCACTCACACTTCTTGTTTTAGTTGCCATGCTATTACCTGCGGCGGCGCCGCTTTTGGGTATGTTTTGCTTTGGTAATTTGATGAAGGAATGTGGCGTTGTAAATCGCTTGAGTGATACCGTACAAAATGCCCTTATCAATATAGTTACTATTTTCTTGGGGCTTGGCGTTGGTTCAAAAATGAGCGCTGAAAAATTCTTAAATCCTGAAACTATGGGTATCTTGGGTCTTGGCGCTGTGGCTTTTTGTATTGGTACCGCCTCAGGTGTTTTGATGGCCAAGCTGATGAATTTGCTGTCTAAGGATAAGGTAAACCCTCTCATTGGTGCTGCAGGGGTTTCTGCCGTCCCTATGGCGGCTCGTGTGGCCAATAAGGTAGGTCTTGAGGCCAACCCCCATAATTTCCTCTTGATGCATGCTATGGGTCCAAATGTGGCCGGCGTGATTGGTTCTGCGGTAGCGGCAGGTGTAATGATTAACCTTGTTAATGGTATGTAATGGGGCCGGTCGAAACAGGGATTATTCTAAAGCTCGAAATGGCGTTTTCTCCTGCCTACTTGGAGGTAATCAATGAAAGCGCCTCCCACAATGTGCCTGAGGGGTCAGAAAGCCATTTTAAAGTTATAATTGTATCTGAATTTTTTTGTGAAAAACCTGCGGTTAAAAGGCACCAAGCCATTTACGCAGAGCTTTCGCAAGAGCTGAAAGATTCCATTCATGCTCTATCGTTATTTATATACACTCAGGAGGAATGGAAGGGCTTAGGCTCTGTTCCTAAATCGCCAAAATGCATGGGCGGAACCTAGTTATCCAATGTGTATAAAACGATCAATATTAGACCTCATTGCACACTAAAATCGGCTTAATTAATTATAAAGGCTTCGCCTTAACCGATTCATCGCATTTTTAAACCTATTCAACGAATAACACTGGTTCTACTCTCTGAAGACGAACAAAATCAGGGGTTGAACTAAGTTAATTTCCATTTTTTTTTGGAATGTTTATAAAAACTCATCTAGGGGGAGTTATGCGTCAGCAATATACGTCAAATTCATTCACGACATTAACCAGTCGTTTCGGTGCATTGGTTGCACTAATTTTGTTTTTTGCTGTTACCGCGTGCGGTGGCAGTGGCGAAAGACCAATTATCGAAGATGAACCTGGTTTGGATGGTATTGCACCATCTCTGAATGAGGCAACTGTTCTTAATAAGTGTAATATGACGCCTGTTGTGGCGCTTGATGACACCATTACTATTACCATTGACTCAACTGAATCAATCCTTAAGCCAATAGTTACTATTGCCGGAAACGAAGTTGCAATGTCGGGTCAGCACCATAGCTGGTCTGGTGAGTACGTATTGGAAGATGCTGGCGAATTAGCCAATGGCGATGAGATTCCTCTACATATCTCCTACACCGATAACAGTGGAATGAGCGGTAGCGATATCACCGAAGCTGATGATGGTCTCCTTACCTTCTGTGACGCTGAGGTTACGACCTGTCAGTGCTTCCCTGAAGATATTTCAGGTGTTTGGCAAAATGCGAATAAAATTAATGCAATGGGCGTTGGTCCTTATGAGGGCGATACCTCTTACTGGAATGTCGATGACTTTGAATTAGGTCGTCGAGATTGCGTATTTGACGATACTTACACTTTTATTGCTGATGAGAATGCTCAATCTGGTGGAGGTATTTTCTCGCAGGAAATGGATGGATGGACTTGGTTAGAGTCCTGGGCTTCTCCTGACGGTCTCGAATCTTGTGGCGTCCCCGTTTCACCTTGGGACGGTAAGGAACTTGGTCTAACGTATAAATGGGATCCTGAGCAGGGTAAGCTAACTGTAATTGGTCAGGGTGCTCACATTGGTATTCCAAGAATTATCAATGAAGGTGATGCAAGTGCTGATGGTGCTGCAAACACTATTGTTTATAACATTGCAACGGCTTCTAATTGCTTTATTTCGATGAATATTCTTGCCGGTGGTGACCTCTGGTGGCACTTTGAGCTTGAGCGAATTGCACTAGCAGATGGAACTCCAGTTGATTCAGAGTCTGACTACTGTTCAGCCGCCGCTGCACCAGTTGGTGGTGATGATTCTGATACTAATACTGGTGGTGATACTGGTGCTGGTGGTGATGCTGGTGCTGGTGATGATGCTGATGCTGGTGCTGGTGCTGGTGATGATGCTGGTGCTGGTGCTGGTGGTGATGCTATAGGTGGTGATGGTAGTGATACTGGCAGTTCAACTGCAAGCGCAGAGTTTTCAGAAGCCTTCGGTGGTTCGGTCATTGTTGCAGCTGATACTTATAGCTTCCCATCAGGTGCAGAATCTTGGGCTGGTTTTGCCAACATGAATACTGATATGTATCCATTGAGTTTCTCGAAAGCAGGAAACATTAGCTTTAGTGGTTCAGTTGTTGGTGGCGGTGATGTTGATGTTCGTTTCCGCTTAGAATACAACCCGCATCCAGATGTTGATCCTGCATACGATACTGAAACAGTTACTGTTTCTGGTGCTGACGAAGCAACCTATACGGTCGCTGTTCCCAGCCAAGGAGCTAACACCTATAGTTCTCTTATTATGTACGTTGTCACCCCTGATGCACCGGTAACTGTATCAAATATTGTCGTTACAAGTGATGTTGCAGATGCTAATTCAGGAGGTGATACAGATGCTGGTGGTGATACAGATACTGGTGGTGATACTGGCAGCTCAACTGCAACCGCAGAGTTTTCAGAAGCCTTCGGTGGTTCAGTCATTGTTGCAGCTGATACTTATAGCTTCCCATCAGGTGCAGAATCTTGGGCTGGTTTTGCCAACATGAATACTGATATGTATCCATTGAGTTTCTCGAAAGCAGGAAACATTAGCTTTAGTGGTTCAGTTGTTGGTGGCGGTGATGTTGATGTTCGTTTCCGCTTAGAATACAACCCGCATCCAGATGTTGATCCTGCATACGATACTGAAACAGTTACTGTTTCTGGTGCTGACGAAGCAACCTATACGGTCGCTGTTCCCAGCCAAGGAGCTAACACCTATAGTTCTCTTATTATGTACGTTGTCACCCCTGATGCACCGGTAACTGTATCAAATATTGTCGTTACAAGTGATGCTGTAGATTCAAATGCTGGTGGTGATACAGATGCTGGTGGTGATACAGATACTGGTGGTGATACAGATACTGGTGGTGATAGCTCAGCTGCTGCGGTTTGGACACCATTTGCCGACAGTGGTGCTACCA
>JBMZFJ010000015.1:0-37088 GCA_049615345.1 Porticoccaceae bacterium
TCTTCTTTTGCCATAAGTAATCTTTAGTACTCTGTAAAAAGCGCGCAGTTTGCCTTAAATTGGTCAATATAGCAAAGTCATTATGAAAATTTACTTGCCTAACAATCGATTATTTATCGATATTGACCGGTAAATATTGGTTACTCCATTTAATTTCACAATCACGCCACTGTTTAAGCTTTTGTAAAAATATATTTTTGTCTAAGGGTATTGCGCCCATTGAGATTAGATGATCGGTCACTAGCTGACAGTCAATAAGCTTGAAACCAAGCTTTACTATATGATCGCACAGGTGAACTAGGGCTATTTTTGATGCATTTGGCTGATAACTAAACATCGATTCACCACAAAATACACCGCCTATCGCTACACCATAGGCTCCACCTACAAGCTTTTTGTCCTGCCAAATCTCAACTGAATGCGCCTTACTCAGACTATTTAACTCAGTATAGGCCATAATCATATCGCTATTGATCCATGTATCAGTTTTAAAATCTCTCTGCGCGCAGGCTTTTATAACCTGTACAAAGGATTGATTAAATGTCACATGATAGTCTTTCTTTCTAAGTTGTTTTTGTAAGCTTTTAGAAATATGAAGACTTGTAGGGTCAATGACACAGCGAATACTGGGTGACCACCAAAGAATCGGGTCATCCTCGTTATACCAAGGAAAGATACCCTGATAATAGGCGGAAAGAAGGTTATTTGGCTGAAGGTTTCCACCTACAGCCAGCAAACCATCTGGATCATCTAATGCGGTATTAGGATCGGGAAATTCAGGTTTATGTGAATCTAATACTGCTAATTGCATTTATGCGTCTAAGAAGCGTTCAGCATCAAGTGCCGCCATACAGCCAGTGCCTGCAGAGGTAACTGCTTGACGATAAACATGATCGGCAACATCACCAGCGGCAAAAACGCCTTTTATACTGGTTTCTGTGGCATTTCCTGCCATACCACCTGCAATGGTGATATAACCATCTTTCATATCTAGTTGATCAGCAAATATATCGGTATTGGGTTTATGACCAATAGCAATAAATACACCGGCAACATCGATCTGTTTAGTAGCGCCATCGTTGTCTGCAAGTTCAAGACCTGTCACACCCGCATCATCACCTAACACTTCTTTAAGATTGTGATTCCATTCGATAGTGATATTGCCGTCACGCTCCTTTTCAAACAGCTTGTCCTGCAGCATTTTTTCAGCACGCAGACTGTCTCTTCGATGAACCAATACAACCTCTGAACAGATATTCGATAAATAAAGGGCTTCTTCGACCGCTGTATTACCGCCACCAATAACGGCCACCTTTTTATTTCTATAGAAAAACCCATCACAGGTAGCACAAGCGGAAACGCCTTTGCCCATAAATGCCTCTTCAGACGGCAGACCCAAATACTGGGCTGAGGCACCGGTAGCAATAATTAATGAATCACAGGTATATGATTGAGTGCCTTCAAGCTTGAAAGGGCGCTCAGTAAGTTCTACTGATTCAATATGATCAAAGATTGTCTGAGTATCAAAACGCTCGGCATGGCGCTGCATTCGTTGCATAAGTTCAGGTCCCTGAACGCCTTGATCATCCCCGGGCCAGTTATCTACATCTGTGGTCGTGGTTAACTGCCCACCCTGCTGAATTCCTGTGATAACTACAGGGTTGAGGTTTGCTCTTGCGGCATACACTGCAGCAGTCCAACCAGCGGGACCTGAACCTAGGATGATAAGAGGGTAATGTTGCACATCAGACATAATTTTTTCTCGGATAATAAAGTTTAATGTATGGTTATTAAAACCGTTTATTAGGGTGACTATCATAATGATATCTTGACCAGTCACCAATTAATTTTTTAATTTCTTTATATACTTTAACAATATAACTGTTGAGCATGGTGTTTAAGCGAAATTAAGCTACAATTAGGGCTTTATAGAGCTAATAGGGTCAAACCTTGAGTAATAAAAAAACAAAATCAAATAACTCGACTTCAACCAATCCGAGCGATACTGAAACTCGGTCCAAGCAGCTTCTTACTGAAGGTGCTCTTATTGGCTGTATTGCACTTTGCCTAATCATGATGGTGGCTTTATTAAGCTATTCACCAGAAGATCCTGGTTGGTCAAAAACCGCGACCACACATCAGGTGGAAAACGCAATTGGCCCAGCAGGTGCTCTGTTTGCCGATATATTTTTCAACCTATTCGGTGCCATGGCGTTTCTTTTCCCATTATTGCTCGCCGCCAGAGCTTTACAAATTTTACGTACCTGCTTGCTAAAAGAAGCACTACCTTTTGACTCTGTAACTTTCAGCTTACGCCTAATTGGGTTTGTGCTAGTCATGGTCAGTGCTACATCGCTTGCGAATATACAGTTTGAAACGCTAACCAACTACCCATCTGGGTTTGGCGGCGTTTTGGGTAAAACCATTAGCGAGTCAGTACTCGAGGTATTTAGCTTTACTGGCGCCACTGTCATATTACTTTCTCTGTTCTTTTTTGGATTAACTGTTTTTGCCGAGATTTCATGGATTGCCCTGATTGATTCGCTCGGCGTAACTAGCATGGCATTTGCTGGTTGGTTATCTGCGACTTTTAGTGAAATTCGACGCAAGCAAATTGAAAAAAATATCGCAAGAGAATCTAAGGAGGGGCGCTCATTAAAGGTTGAAGCCGCAACAAAAATGAAGAAACAGCGCAAGCCTGTAACGATTAGCGCACCCGAAGTTAAAGCTAAAAATAGCAAGCGAGTAGAAAGGGAAAAACAACAGCCTTTATTTGTCGATGAAAAGTTGGTTGGCGTACTCCCGCCATTAAACCTTTTGGACGCACAGGACAAGTCAACCAATACCGGCTTTTCCGATGAATCGCTTGAACATTTATCGCGCCTTTTAGAAGTTAAACTTCAGGATTTTGGTATTAGCGCTACAGTGGTCGAAGTTCTACCAGGACCAGTAGTCACAAGATTTGAAATTCAACCAGCTGCAGGTATCAAAGTAAGCCGTATTACCGGACTCGCTAAAGATTTAGCTCGATCTATGGCGGTTATTAGCGTACGTGTCGTTGAGGTCATTCAGGGTAAATCTGTTGTTGGCATTGAAATACCAAATGAAACCAGAGAGATGGTACGTTTGAGTGAAGTGCTAACTTCTGATGCTTATGACAGTTCTAACTCTCCGCTTACTCTTGCCTTAGGTAACGATATTGCTGGTGTTCCCGTAGTTGCAGATCTAGCAAAGATGCCACATTTATTGGTGGCAGGTACAACGGGCTCTGGTAAATCCGTTGGCATTAATGCCATGCTATTGAGTTTGTTATTTAAGGCATCACCAGAGGAAGTAAAGTTAATTCTTATTGATCCAAAGATGCTTGAATTATCTGTATACGATGATATTCCTCATCTCTTGACCCCTGTAATTACCGATATGAAAGATGCCTCTAGTGGATTGCGTTGGTGTGTGGGTGAAATGGAACGTCGATACAAGCTTATGGCTGCTCTAGGGGTTAGAAATATTGCTGGCTATAATCGTAAAATTGAAGATGCTATTAAATCTGGCAATCCCATTACCGACCCTCTCTGGGTGTTTAATCCTGATGAAATGGGTTGGGATGAAACCCAAGAACCACCAGAGGCGCCCGTTTTAGGAACACTTCCCTACATTGTTGTAGTGGTCGATGAGTTTGCCGATATGATGATGATCGTCGGTAAAAAAGTTGAACAGTTGATTGCACGAATTGCTCAGAAGGCAAGGGCAGCTGGCATACACCTTATTCTGGCAACGCAACGTCCTTCAGTCGATGTGATTACCGGCTTGATTAAAGCGAATGTCCCCTCAAGGATTGGCTTTCAAGTATCTTCCAAAATTGATTCACGAACTATTTTAGATCAGGGTGGGGCTGAACAATTATTGGGGCATGGTGATATGCTTTATCTACCCCCGGGCACCAGTGTTCCCGAAAGAATCCATGGCGCTTTTGTCGATGATCACGAGGTGCATAAGGTTGTGGCTGATTGGAAGCGCCGTGGTGAGCCCAATTATCTTGATGAAATTACTGATGAAGCAGCCTCTTCAGCTGTGGTTGTTCCCGGATTTAGTGCAAGTGAAGAATCCGAGGATAACGGTGAAAGTGATCCTTTGTATGATGAAGCGGTGGCCTTCGTTCTAGAAACCCGCAAGGCTTCAATTTCTTCAGTTCAACGCAAGCTCAGAGTAGGTTATAACCGTGCCGCTAGACTGATTGAACAGATGGAAGCCAGTGGCGTTGTCAGCCCTATGGGCAGTAATGGCAGTCGCGAAGTGTTAGCACCTTCATCAGGGAATCATTGATTAGCATGAGAGCCTTATGCTGGACGCTTATTGTATTGCTGAGTTCAAGTTTATCTTGGGCTAATCTACCTGCTGAAACCTCTGAAAAACAACTTTTCGAGCTTTTAAGCCCTATTAATAGTTTTTCAGCTAATTTTAATCAGCTATTAATCGATCAAAATGGTCAGTCATTACAAAATCTCTCTGGCGTATTGCATGGACAGAAACCGGATAAAATCTACTGGTCTGTGTTAGAACCAGCTGCCCAAACAATTGTTAGTAACGGTTCATATCTATGGCTCTACGACCCAGATTTGGAACAGGTCATTATCGAACCTTACAGTAATAATCCAGAAGCTAATCCTATTAGCTTACTACTGGGGGACCCAAAACAACTGTCTGAAAATTTTAAGCTTTTACAGCATAAAAATCTGGCAGGTTCGACACTGCAATTTTTACTAAAACCAGTTAAATTAAATTCTCTGTATACCGGTTTAACACTTGAGTTTAAACGGGGTATTTTATCCGCTATTAGTTTTGCCGATAATCTGGGTCAAACCACCACAATAGTGCTGACAGAATTAACCCTTAATCCTGTTTTTAAGGACAATTTTTTTACCTTTGAAATCCCCTTCGGAGTGGACGTTTTAAACCATGTCCAATGATCTATTTACCCATGAAACCTATCAGCCGTTAGCCTCTAAAAGACGACCCCATGATCTCAGTGGTTTTTTGGGACAGCAACATATTCTCAGTCAAGGGAAGCCCTTGAGAGAGGCCATTAACCATGGTCAGCCACATTCTATGATTCTTTGGGGGCCGCCGGGTGTGGGTAAAACTACCTTAGCCAAAATAGTGGCACATACAGCAGATGCACATTTTGAAGCTATTTCTGCGGTTTTATCGGGAGTTAAAGAAATAAGAGCCGCTATATCGATTGCTCAGCAACAAAGGGATGCTCAGGGTCGCAAAACCCTATTATTTGTCGACGAAGTTCATCGCTTTAATAAATCACAACAGGATGCGTTTTTACCCTATGTAGAAGATGGCACCGTTATTTTTATCGGTGCCACCACAGAAAACCCGTCATTTGAGCTAAATAACGCGCTATTATCTCGCTGCCGTGTGTATGTGCTTAAAAGTCTTGCATTAGATGATATTAAAACCATTATTAACAATGCATTACCCCAGGTTAGTAATACGAACTTAACGATTAATCAAGATGCCCTAGAACTTATCGCTAATACTGCTGATGGTGATGCTAGACGCGCGCTTAATTTACTTGAAATAGCCGCTGATCTGGTTGGCGAAAACACGTCAGAATTAACCACTGAGATTGTTGAGCAAGTGTTAGTTGGTGATAGCCGACGCTTTGATAATAAGGGCGAGTATTTTTACGATCAAATTTCTGCTTTGCATAAATCTGTCAGAGGATCGGACCCCGATGCTTCTTTGTACTGGCTTTGTCGAATGCTGGATGGCGGCTGTGACCCCTTGTATATAGCTCGTCGATTAATACGAATTGCCAGCGAAGATATTGGCAATGCCGATCCAAGGGCTCTTGAGATTGCCTTAAATGCAACAGATTCTCAGGAGCGATTAGGCAGTCCTGAAGGGGAGCTTGCCTTAGCCCAAGCTGTGGTCTATTTGGCTATCGCCGCCAAAAGTAATGCTGTCTACAGTGCTTTTAAGACGGCGATGGCAGATATTCGCTCAATGCCTAGCTATGAGGTGCCATTACATTTACGCAATGCCCCTACAAAGCTTATGAAAGAGTTAGATTATGGCAAAGACTACAGATATGCCCATAACGAAGACCAGGGCTATGCTGCTGGGGAATCCTATTTGCCTGAAGAATTGAATGATAAACAGTATTATTTTCCCACCGATCGCGGTCTAGAGGTTAAAATAGCGGAAAAATTACGTTATCTTCGTACATTGGATAAAAACAATAGGGATAAACACTAATGCATTGGATTTCCGTTGCTCTAGGTGGCGCGCTTGGCGCTGTATGCCGGTACTGGGTGAGTATATGCTTACTGCCTGTCACCAGCTATAAGTTCCCCTTTGCGACCCTCTCTGTAAATGTTGCTGGCAGCTTATTAATGGGTGTTCTCTATGTACTTATTGTTGAAAAGGGCGGCTTACCCGAACAGGCACGCAATATTTTAATGGTAGGTTTTTTAGGTGCATTCACAACATTTTCAACTTTCTCGCTAGATGCTATCAGTCTGTGGCAAAATGGCGGCCAATTAGCGGCACTTATCTATATTATCTCAACAGTAGTTCTGTGCCTTGTAGCTATTATTTTTGCCATCTGGCTTACACGATTGTTTTAAGGATTTTATTATGCTTGACCCGAAACTACTGCGTTCGGAGCTAAACAACATTGCCCAGAGCCTAAAAGTTAAAGGTTTTGAGTTAAATTGTGATGAGTTTTTAACGCTTGAAACACAGCGTAAAGAGCTACAGCTTAATGCTGAGTCTATTCAGCAAGAGCGCAATACTTATTCCAAAAGTATGGGCAAACTAATTGGTGAAGCTAAATCTAAAGGCGAAGATATTGAACCTTTAAAAGCCAAAGGCGAGGCACTAAAAAAAGCCAGCGCAGATGCCGATGCAGCATTATCTGAAGTTCAAAACAAATTAGACTTATTACTTCAGGGAATCCCTAATATTCCTGATACAGATGTGCCAGAAGGAAAGGACGAAGACGACAATGTGGAAATTCGTCGTTGGGGCACCATCAATGAATTTGATTTTGCAGTCAAAGATCACGTCGATCTCGGTAGCGGTTTAAATGGGCTTGATTTTGACAGGGCAGCAAAGATTACTGGGTCACGATTTGCTCAAATGAGTGGTGGACTCGCGCGACTTCACCGGGCATTAACCCAGTTTATGCTTAACACCCATATTGAGCAGCATGGTTACCAAGAGGTCTATGTACCCTATATTGTTAATTCAGATTCACTGTTTGGTACTGGTCAGTTACCTAAGTTTGAAGAAGATCTTTTTAAATTAGATGACGAGCGCAATTACTATTTAATACCAACGGCTGAAGTACCGGTAACCAATATTCATCGCAATGAGATTGTTGAAACACTGCCCATCAAATATGTATCCCATACCCCGTGCTTTAGAAGTGAGGCGGGCAGTAGTGGTCGAGATACTCGCGGCATGATTCGCCAGCATCAATTTGAAAAGGTTGAGATGGTGCAATTTGTTCATCCAGATCAATCACATCAGGCCCATGAAGCGCTTACAGGCCATGCTGAAGCGATCTTGCAAGCCTTAGGTCTGCCTTATCGCACAGTAATTCTTTGTGGTGGAGATCTAGGCTTTTCGTCGGCTAAAACCTACGATATAGAAGTGTGGCTACCATCTCAGAATACCTACAGAGAAATATCTTCGTGCAGTAATTTTACCGATTTTCAGGCACGTAGAATGAAAGCTCGCTTTAGAAACGCTGAGGGTAAAACTGAGTTCCTTCATACTATTAATGGCTCGGGCTTAGCAGTCGGTCGCACACTTATTGCCGTGATGGAGAACTACCAACAGTCAGACGGCACAATTGCTATACCTGAGGTTTTACAGCCACTAATGGGCGGGATGACACATATTAGCTAATGGATTTTTTACCCTTATTTCATAATTTAAAATGCCGCCGTGTTATTGTTATTGGCGGTGGTGAAATCGCTTTACGTAAGGTGCGCCTCGTTGCCGAGGCTGATGCCTACATAACCATCGTCGCCAAGGAATACTGTGCTGATCTAATTGAAATGAGAGATAGCAATGCCAAAAAAGGCATACATAATCTTGAGTTAATTACAGCGGCTTATCATCAACAGCATATTGAAAATAATCCAGACGCCGTTCTTGTGATTGCCGCTACCAATGATCCTGAGCTTAACCGCGAAGTATCCAAACATGCACAGCAAGCTCATATGCTCTCAAATGTAGTGGATGACCCCGGTTACTCAACCGTAATTTTCCCCTCTATTGTTGATCGTTCACCCATTCAAATCGCTATTTCAAGCGGGGGAGATGCACCCGTTTTAGTGCGCTTGATACGCACACAACTCGAAAGTCTATTTCCAGCCGGAATGAGTAAACTCGCTGCTTTAGCCGGGAGCTTTAGAGAAAAAGTAAAAGCTAAATTTTCTAATGGCGCCGATCGTAAAGCCTTCTGGGAAGAAGTGTTTGCTGGCCCAATAGCTGAGCAAGCTTACAGTAACAATCTCAATGAAGCAGAGCGACTATTAAAGGATAAACTCGACAATACCAATGAGTTTAAAATAGGCGAAGTGTATCTAATTGGTGGCGGTCCCGGCGACCCTGATCTACTGACCTTTAAAGCCATACGCTTGATGCAACAAGCCGATATAGTGCTGTATGACCGACTCGTATCAAAACCAGTACTAAATTTAGTTCGCCGTGATGCCACTCGAATCTATGTTGGAAAAACGGCGGGTGATCATCCAGTAACCCAGGAAAATATCAATCAAAAAATGGTTGATTATGCCCGTGAGGGCAATCGTGTTGTTCGGCTAAAGGGCGGTGATCCTTTTATATTTGGTCGTGGCGGTGAGGAGCTTGAAACGCTGGCAGAACAGGGCATCCCATTCCAGGTGGTACCTGGAATTACCGCGGCATCTGGCTGTGCCAGCTATGCAGGTATCCCTCTTACACACAGAGACCATGCTCAGTCAGTGCGCTTTATTGCTGGGCATCACCGCTCAGGTAAACTTGAACTTAATTGGAATGAATTAGCTCAACCTAATCAAACTCTTGTATTTTATATGGGCCTCAATGGGCTGGAAACGATCTGTGAACAACTTAAAGCTCACGGCTTAAATGCCGACATGCCTGTTGCACTCGTTGAAAAAGGCACTTCTGATAGACAGAGGGTCTTTACTGGAAACCTAGACACTCTACCCAATATTGTGCGTTCTGCAGAAGCAAAAGCCCCGACACTGATTATTGTTGGTACAGTGGTCGGCTTGCACGACAAATTGAAGTGGTTTAATCAAGATACTCTGGAAGACTAATGTCAACGTCATTTGATTTTGATCTTTTGGTGATAGGTGCTGGCTCTGGCGGTGTTCGTACTGCTAGGATCGCAGCCTCGATCGGAAAACGCGTTGCTATTGCTGAAGTGTCGGATCTTGGTGGCACCTGTGTCAATGTTGGCTGCGTACCCAAAAAACTATTTGTTTATGCCTCACAGTTCCCGGAACTATTTCACGCCAGTCAGGGCTATGGTTGGCATCAGAATCACAGTGCAAGCTTTGATTGGAATACGCTCAAAGACAATAAAAATGCTGAAATTAGCCGATTAAACGATATCTACCAAAAGTTATTAAAAGATAGCGGTGCAACCATCATTCAAGGTAGGGCTAAAATAGAAGCGCCTCAGCGTGTTTCTATCAATGGTATTAACTACACAGCTGAAAGAATACTCATTGCTACAGGCGGCTGGCCCTTTATCCCCGACATACCTGGTAAAGAATTTGCCATTAGTTCCAATGAAATATTCAGTCTAGAGACACTGCCTAAAAAAGCAGTTATTGTTGGCGGCGGTTATATTGCGGTTGAGTTTGCAGGAATTCTCAATGGTCTTGGTGTCGAAACCGAACTTATTTACCGTGGTAATCAACTGTTAAAAACCTTTGATCATGATTGCAGTGTTAAAGTAACTGAAGGAATGATCGACAAAGGGGTGAGAGTGCAACTCAACACCCATGTGATTTCAATCACTAAAAATCAGCAGAGCCTCTCTGTAAGGCTAGATAACGACAATACAATCGCTACAGATATGGTTTTATATGCCACCGGAAGAATAGCCAATACAGATGAGTTAGGTCTTGAAAATACGGCTGTTACCCTTAGTCCAAACAAAGCGATTGTAGTTGATGATAATTATCGCACCAAAGAGCCGAGTATATATGCGATTGGTGATGTTATAGATCGTATTCAGTTAACGCCGGTAGCTATAAAAGAAGCAATGGTATTAATTAATCATCTATACGCTGAAAACAACGACTCTGTAGACTATACAAATATTCCAACGGCTGTTTTTAGTCAGCCAGAACTTGCGACAGTTGGCCTCAACGAAGAGCAAGCCAAACTTCAATATAATGAAATTCAAGTCTATCGATCTGATTTTAAGCCAATGTTTGAAACCCTAGGGCAGGGCAGTGAGCGCACTTTTATCAAAATGATTGTCGATAAAGCAACAGACAGGGTACTTGGGTGCCATATGGTAGGCCATCATGCTGCAGAAATTATTCAGGGTATTGCCATAGCAATAAAAGCTGGGGCTACAAAATCGCAATTCGATGCGACAATCGGCATACATCCGTCGACAGCAGAAGAGTTTGTAACCCTTAAATAATAAAATTACTCATTGTTTTGTAGCGCCTTAGCGCCCACACTAAACTCCAAAAATATATAGCTATAATAGCCTACAGACTAGGTAATGACAGAGAAATGCATTGCAATCAAAGGCAATAATAAGTAGTCTAAGTAAAAATACATCTCCATTTTTGCGATCTTTAATCCAAATATAGCGTTGATGTTTAAATAATTATAAATAACACCTAATAAGCGCCTCTTTTGAAAATGAGCATTAATCTTTTAGATTTGAATTTAGCTCTTAGCTTTAGACTGGGGTCGTTGGATTTTAAATGCTGCAAGAATCAAACAGACTAGCCTCATTTTCAGATATGGATAGCCAGATTGGCACAACGCTTAAAGGCTACTCTAGCCATGATCTTACGGGCATAGCCAATTCATCATTGATGAACCGTATAGATAGCAAGTTTTTACTCCCTGTCGATTCATTGATACAAGTTTTAAATGCCTGTAAATCCTATTACTCTTTACTAAAAATTGATGGTGTTAGTGTCTTTCAATATGACAATATTTACTTTGATACCACGCAGCTTAATTTTTACAACAACCACCACAATCGAAAACTTAATCGATATAAGGTAAGACATAGACATTATGCGGATGTTGGAACAAGCTATTTAGAAGTAAAATTTAAAAATAATAAGGGGCGAACCATCAAGAATCGCCGCATTGCTGAAAGAGATGGTGATATTGCATTATCGAGCAACCACGATTTTTTAAAAAATAATGGTATTGATTGCCCAAATTCACTTATTGCGACACAGAAAGTTGGTTATCAGCGTATAAGCCTTGCCAATGACGCGAAGAGGGAAAGATTAACTCTAGATCTTAATGTTAACTTTGTAAATACACTTGAACAATCAAAAGCTGAAAATGACTATACGCTTTCGAACTTTTATATTGCAGAGTTAAAACAAGAAAAACTCGACCGGCAATCACCATTTTATCAATTAATGCGCAAGATGAATATAAGGTCCAAAGGTTTCAGCAAGTACTGTATGGGCCATGCACTAACTAATAATCAATCTATAAAATCCAATCGCTTTAAAGCGAATGTAATTAAACTAAATAACGGAGCTAATCAATGAATGACGTTTTTGGACTGCTAAACGGTCAATTTTTTCCACTATTGCTAATCAATACAGTATTTTTAGCCGTTTTATTACGTGGTATTTTCTTTCGTTATTCACCAAAAAGAAATTTCTTGTTTGGTTTTTTTATGTTCGGAACAGGAGTTTTCTTAGTAACACACCTGCTTCAAGGTGTTGAAATATCAATGGGTTTTGCATTTGGACTTTTTGCTATCTTTGCAATGCTGCGTTACCGAACAGAAACTATTTCAATTCGGGATATGACTTACCTTTTTTTAGTGATAGTAATTTCTCTTCTTAACGGAGTAGGGCCTTTAACCCCAGCAGGTGCAGCATTTGTAAATGCTATTTTATGTATAATTGTAGCCATTGGTGAAACTAGCCTATTCGCTCCAAGGATATTTGATAAGAAAATTCGCTATGAAAATATAAACAATATACGACCAGAAAATTACCACTTATTAGTTGCAGATATTACCCAAAGAACGGGTTTAAATGTAACCAGTATTGAGATCACAGATATTGACTTTCTCAGCGATATAGCAAATCTACAAATTTCCTACAGCGAATCAAAACAGTCTGATTAAATCATTAGCGAGAACAAAAAATGAGTAAACGATCAACTGCAATCACCATTTCAGCAACCTTGTTCGCCGGGTTTTATGCAGCTTCGACATATTCACTCGAGACTAAAAATACGTATACGGGTGTAGAGGCTTTCACACATTTTGCACAAAGCGTAGATGCCTCTCTCAAAATCAATCTCGATGCCAATCGCTTTAAGGGAATATATGATAATGTTCAGCAAGATGACTACACATATGATTCGCAGCTTCGCAGGGCGAGATTAACTTTCAAGGTACCCATTATTAAGAATTGGTCTAGCAAACTACAGGTTGCCATAAATGAAGGCGATGATACCTATGAAATTAAAGACCTTTATCTACGCTACCGAGGATTTGATGTTGCTGATATCAAAATAGGAAAATTCAAAGAACCGTTCGGTCTCGAGAACTTAACTAGTTCAGCCAATCATATATTCACCGAAAGGAGCCTATCGACCTTTGCTATTGGCCGAAATAAAGGTATTAGCTTATCTAAAGCAAACAACAAATACAGCTGGAATATAGGCGCCTACGATGTTCAACAGAACGGTAAGGTAAAAGCAGATGGTAATAAAGCCTATACTGCTAGAGCCACGTTTAGCCCAACAAATACTTTTTCTAACTATCATCATATCGGACTGGCCTATTCAAAAAGAGATTTACAGGGCGCTGAATATGAAATTAAAACCAATGGTGGCGTTGATAATGCTATTAATTTTGTAGATACCAAAAATATAGCGACGGATACTATTGAAAAGTCCGGCCTTGAATATGCATGGGGTAGGGGTCCATTATCTTTGCAAAGCGAACTTCAACGCCTGCAAATCAATGCAACAAATGCTTTAGAAAATGCTACCTATGAAGGCTATTATGGCCAGCTATCTTATTTTTTAACTAATGATCATCGACCCTACAAAAAAGGGCGCTTTAGTAAAGTAAAACCATCTTCTGCTAAGGGTGCATGGGAAGTGACCTTAAGAAAGGGCAACTTGCAATCAGTCGATATCGGTATTGAAAATAATAACAGTGATATTCGAATAGAGAGCACAGTTATGGGGCTAAACTATTATCAGAATAGAAACCTTAAGTTTATGCTTAACTCAATAGACACAAAGACATTTGGTTTAGAGAATGGAAATACAGGCTCGGCTTTGTCTCTTAGAGTTCAAATAAGAATTTAACAAGATACCTAAACTTAATGTAATTTATTAAGTTTGATTTATAAGTAGCTGTTTATTAATATTAAACATCTCTATTCTTTCCAGTTCTGGCGCGCTCCTTCATATCAGATTGTATATAAACTTGGTCAGTAGTTCCCATGCTAGCATGACCAAGATCGTCGGCCATATGTTTTAACGGGCGCGTAGCAATATCCTGTGAAGCCCCAGTATGGCGCAACCAGTGAGTTGTAGCCTCACGAAGAGCCTGAGCCTCTTCAGCAAAGGTCTCCAACAGCATCTTGTCATAAGCTAAATCAAAGGCCTCCTGGACAATTCGACGTAACTGACGAGAAGTCATACCTCCAGAACCACGATTTTTAGCAACCAGCGGGGCATTATTATTAAAATTACTATTTTTTTCGGCTCTATGTGCCTGATAACGCTTAATATAGGGCGATAGGGAGCTTGGAACTGATATATCACGCAACTTATTGCCCTTACCTAATACTTTCAACCACTGATTGCCATCGGAATCCTGCCAAAAATGCTGCCACACAGGTTGCCAATTAGCTCTATCAGAAAGCTCTGATACTCGCAGATAAAGGGTTTTAATTAATGCGATAACAAATAGCATACGCTCATAAGCCGGATCACTGTTGGCTTTCGCTTCAGAGCAACTCAACACATAATCCCACTGCAAATCGGATAGGCGCTTAATATTTTTTTGCGTAGCACCTTTAATTAAATATGGTGACTGCTTGCGTATAGCGGGAATAGGGTTGCCAAAGGCATAGCCTTCGTCAGATAGATAGTCGTAAAAACAGGAAATTGCCGAGAAACATATCTTTATAGCCTCACCAGATAGCGTATGGCCCTTTGTATCAGGTTTTACATCCAAACCCCCTGCTTGTGCCTTTTTGCGGTCTTCCTTGCTGATTTTAGCGACAAATGGCCGCCAATTTTCATTTTGACGCCACTCTCCGCCGATTTGCTTAAATCTATCCTGGACAGAATCTCCCACCCATGAAAAATGCGGGTGATGAATAAAATCAAAGAATACCTCTAAATCTGGACGTTTAAGCTGAATAATACTTTTTTCAGCAACTGTCCAAGACCAAAGTAAAAGCCGTTCAACTTCGTTGCGATAGCTACGATAGGTGGCTTCGCTTTTACGGCTATAACTTTTGAGGAAAGCCTGAGTCTGTAAAAAATCCTGACTCACTTCAGCATTTTGCTTAACCAACTCAGTAATAAATAAGGCTGAATCTGGATAATCATTAAGCATTGCCATACCCATGGGTAAGCGCACAAAGGTTTTATGGGCATCAAATAGTGGTGTTGCTTTAAATTTGGACATAACTTAACTCTCGATCACAAACCATAAAACGCAGCTTTACTGTTTATTTTGACTGATATGTACTGTAACAGGGCAAATCTCGCCTGTCTAGCTATGTCCACTAATTGAGATTAGAGGAATTAACAATATAATATAAGCACGCCCCTTTTGCTAAATAGCGAATTCAGTATGGATACGATAAAAATAACGAATTAATGCCAGTCTTGATAAAACTAAAAAGAACTTAATAATCGCCGCAAGAATAAAAGCAACTATGATTAACATGATTGGTATCAATCTCTGGTTAATTTCGTATAATCAACACCATGCAATCGTAGCAAAAGGAAATCATGCGCCAGCTAGCAGCTCTAACAATTTTGGTATCTACCCTGTTCGTTACTCTTGTATCTTCAGATACTCAAGAGCTAACTGTCTTATCGCCCGAATCTCATCACCCTAAACTTTTTCGCGAAATACTTACAGAACTTGCTACAAGCCATTATTCAAACCAGACGATTGATGATCAACTTTCACAAAATCTATTAGAGACTTACATAGACAGGCTTGATTCGCCAAAACGTTTTTTTCTTGCTACTGACATCCAAGAATTTCAACAATGGCAATACAAGTTGGATGATCTCGCTAAACGCGGCGATGTCTCAGCGGCCTTCTTTATCTTTAATCGCCTACGTGAACGAGCTGTTGATCAACTTTCTAGAAATATTGCATTTCTTGAAAACAAAAATAAGCAATTTGATTTCACCCTCAATGAAACAATCTTAATTGATTCAGATCAGCGTTCTTGGTTTTCAGATACTGTTAAAGCTGATGATTTCTGGCGTAAATCCATGAAAGATTCAATAATTCGCTTACTAATCAGTGGAAAGGATCCCGAAGAAGCGAACAAACTTCTTATTAAACGCTATCAGGCGCTATTAAATCGCTATATACAACGCAACAGTAAGGATGTTTTTGAGCAATATGCCAATGCTTTTGCCTCTCTCTATGACCCCCACTCTTCCTATTTTACTCCGCGCTCTTCTGAAAACTTTCATATCAATATGTCTTTATCTCTTGAAGGTATCGGTGCGCAGCTGACCACTGAGGATGAGTTTACCGAAGTAGTTGACGTGATTAGCGGCGGGCCCGCTGACATACAGGGCATCCTGAAGCCTAAAGATAAGATCATTGGCGTTGGCCAAGGTGATGACGACATTGTTGACGTTATTGGCTGGCGGATTGATGATGTAGTTGATTTAATTAGAGGTGAAAAAGGCTCTACTGTTCGCCTTCAAATTGATTCAGGCGGTAACAGCGACAAGATCATATCTATTGTCAGAGACACGGTTAAGCTTGAGGAAAAATCAGCTCAAAGCTCAATAATTAATATTACCAATAAGGGTATAAACTATAAGCTCGGGGTTATTGAGATTCCTACTTTTTATATGGACTTTGAAGCCTATAGGAAACGTGACCCCAACTACAAAAGCACCTCGCGCGATGTGCGCAAGCTTCTTAAAGACCTCATGTCGCAGTCCGTTGACGGTGTCGTGCTTGACCTTAGAAATAATGGTGGCGGCTCTCTATATGAAGCTACCGCTCTGACTGACTTATTCATCGATTACGGTCCCGTGGTTCAAATTCGTGATGCCAATCAAAAAATATACCGCAACCAACGGGCAACATCTAAGGCCTATTACGATGGTCCCATGGTTGTTTTAATCAACCGCCTCAGCGCCTCTGCCTCGGAAATATTTGCTGGCGCTATACAAGATTATGGGCGCGGCCTTATCGTCGGCAGTCAAAGCTATGGCAAGGGAACTGTGCAAACTATGTCTGAGCTTAGCAGCGGCTTACTAAAGCTTACCGTATCTAAGTTTTATAGAGTGTCCGGCGGTAGCACCCAGCATCGCGGCATAATACCTGATATTGCCTACCCTTCCGCATTTAATGCCGATGAGATTGGCGAGAGCCACTTAGATAGCGCCTTACCCTGGGACAAGATACATTCAGTGCCTCATCAGTATTCAAACAAAATTAGCGATCTTATTGAACCCCTACAGTCAGCTCATAAACAACGCGCCTATTCTGATGTCAATTTTTCTAGTATGACCAAGCAACTCGCTTTGACCCAAGAGTGGAAAGAAGAAAAAAGTATTAATTTGAATCTAGAACAACGTAAACTGCGTGATAACAATCTAGATCTATCACTTTTAGCTATCGAAAATAAGCGTAGGCTTAGCCAAAAGCTTGAAGCTTTTCCAAATATTGAAGCTTGGGAATTAGCCCAAGAGAATGAAGATAGCGACGATACCGTCAGCGCTGATAGCGATCCAATCCTTTTCGAGACTGGTTATATCTTAAGCGATCAAATCTCACTATTGCAGTCCAATGCTGCAAAGATTAAAAATAATAAAATAATTAGCCATATCGATAATAAGAATCAATTATAATGTCCTGTAAATTAAAAATAATATCGTTTAATGTCAATGGCATACGATCAAGAATTAATCAGTTATCTGAAGTTATAAAGCAACATAATCCAGATATTATTGGCCTTCAAGAAACTAAGGTTTCTAATGAGGAATTCCCATTTGACGATATACAGGCGCTTGGTTATAAGGCGCATATCCACGGTCAAAAAGGTCATTATGGCGTGGCATTTTTAAGTAAAATCGCCGCACTAAACATTCAATGTGGCTTTCCCCATGACAATGCCGATAGTCAATGTCGATTTATTTATGGACAATTTGATCTCAATGGACACATTATTCATCTCATAAACGGCTATTTCCCTCAGGGGGAAGGACGAGCCCACCCTACTAAATTCCCTGCTAAAAAGAAGTTTTATTCCGATTTATTAGATTTTTTAAATCGCGAATTTACAACTGACGACGCTGTAGTTGTTATGGGTGATATGAATGTAGCCCACACTGACGCTGACGTAGGGATTAAGCCAGAAAATGCTAAACGCTGGCTAAAGACTGGTAAAAGCGCATTTTTACCAGAAGAGCGAGAATGGCTACAAAAGCTTTTAGACTGGGGTCTTACAGATACCTATAGAGCTGCCAATCCCAATAATCAAACCTACAGTTGGTTTGACTATAGAAGTCGCGGCTTTGACCAGGAGCCGAAAAGAGGTTTAAGAATAGACCTGTTACTCGCTTCACCCGCCGCTATGGCACTTTGCACTGACACCGGTATAGACCTACAAGCCAGAGGCCATGAAAAACCGTCTGACCACTGCCCTATTTGGATTGATCTAGCGCCTAAAAGCATCGCCTAAGAGAGTTTAGACTCTAATTCTGGCAATGCTGCAAATAAATCTGCCGCTAACCCATAATCGGCAACAGAGAAGATTGGCGCCTCCTCATCCTTGTTAATAGCAACAATAACCTTGCTATCTTTCATACCTGCTAAGTGTTGAATGGCACCAGAGATACCCACGGCAATATACAAATCTGGAGCAACAATTTTTCCTGTTTGACCCACCTGCATATCATTGGGGACAAAATCTGCGTCAACAGCTGCTCTTGATGCCCCTACTGCCGCTCCTAATTTATCAGCGATCTTATATAGCAAATCAAAGTTATCGCCACTCGCCATCCCTCTACCACCGGAAATAACGATGCTAGCGGCTGTAAGCTCTGGACGATCCGATTGTGCCAACTGCTCATCGACAAAACTGGAAATACCTAAATCATGCACCTGATCTATCGCTTCAATGGGCGCAGAACCGCCCTCGTTGGCAACCGCATCAAACGCTGTACCTCGCACAGTAATAACTTTCACAGCATCCGATGACTGCACTGTAGCAATTAGATTGCCGGCATAGATTGGCCGCTTAAAGGTATCCTCTGACACTACTGCACTGATATCTGATATAGCCTGCACATCGAGCAACGCAGCAACACGCGGCATCGTATTTTTCGCCGTTGTAGTCGCTGTAGCAAGAATATGACTATAACCATCGGCAACTGCAGCAATTAAAGGAGCTATATTCTCTGCAAGAAAATGAGTATAGGCGGCATTATCGGCAACTATAACCTTATTAACAGCTGGGATAACTGCAGCTTGACCAGCTACGGTCTGACAATCACAACCAACGACTAACATATCGATAACCCCATCGATTTGGGTTGCCGCTGATAACGCACTTAGAGTTGCTTGGCTTAATTGCTGATTATTGTGTTCAGCCACCACTAAAATACTCATGAGATCACCTTTGCTTCATTTTTAAGCTTATCGACTAACTGAGTTACATCACTAACCATAATGCCCGCTTGACGCTGAGGTGGTGGCTCTACACCAAGCTGTTTAGTTCTGGGACTTATATCAACACCAAGCTCATCTGCATTAACTGTAACCAATGGCTTCGACTTTGATTTCATAATATTTGGTAGAGAAGCATAGCGTGGTTCATTGAGTCGCAAATCAGTAGTTACTACAGCGGGCAAAGACAATGCCAGGGTTTGCAAGCCGCCATCTATTTCACGAGTCACAGCTACCTTACCATTCTCGATCACCACCTCTGAAGCAAAGGTACCCTGAGCACAACCAAGTAAACTAGCTAACATTTGACCCGTTTGGTTATTATCACCATCAATCGCCTGCTTACCCATCAAGATCAAATCTGGCCTTTCATCATCACATACTGCTTTTAGACACTTAGCGACAGCTAAGGGCTCAAGTGGCTGGTCTGCTTGCACTAAGATAGATCTATCGGCGCCAAGGGCTAGCGATGTGCGCAACTGTTCCTGAGATTGCTGAGTGCCTATACTGACTGTGACTATTTCACTGACTACGCCCTTCTCTTTAAGTCGCACAGCTTCTTCAACTGCAATCTCACAAAAGGGATTCATCGACATTTTTACATTGGCCAACTCAACATCTGAATTGTTTGAATTAGCACGGACCTTGACGTTGTAATCAACCACTCTCTTAATTGCTACTAATGCTTTCATTTGAACTCCATTTTAAATATCTTTTTTAAGCCCAGCATATTTCCATCGGGCATTTATTGAACACAAGTTTGCCCAAGCGACGTCTATAAATCAAACAACCACAGGCTTCATTGCGACCCATCAGTCACATTAATAAGGTACTTTATCCTGGTTTTTCGACGTAACATTAACCATTGTTACCGCGCTTTAAAAAGTATTTAATATAGAAAAATTTAATTACAAAGGGGCTTAACTTTGACACGAGAGTCTATTGAATATGATGTTCTTATCGTCGGCGCTGGTCCCGCTGGCCTTTCTGCCGCCTGTAGACTCAAACAGATCAATCCTGAGTATTCGGTATGCGTGATTGAGAAAGGCTCTGAGGTTGGCGCACATATTTTGTCAGGAGCAGTATTCGAACCCACTGCACTAAATGAACTTATACCAGACTGGCCATCAAAGGCAGCTCCTGTTTTAACTGAAGTCACTGATGATCATATTTTGCTTTTAACCAGTGGTAGCAAGCAGCTCAGAGTGCCAGGCATATTAGCACCTAAAACCATGCAAAATCATGGCAACTACATTATAAGTCTTGGTAAATTTTGCCGCTGGCTTGCCACTCAAGCTGAATCCCTGGGCGTGGATATTTTTCCTGGTTTTGCTGGCGCAGAAATTCTCTATGGTGATAACAATCAGGTATGTGGTATCGCTACTGGCGATATGGGCTTAAACCGCAGCAATGAGAAAAAAGATACCTACATGCAGGGTATGGAAATTCATGCCAAATACACTCTTTTATCGGAAGGTTGTCGCGGCCACTTGGGTAAACAAATAATTGACAAATATAATTTAGATAAGGATAAAGACCCCCAACACTACGGTATTGGCATCAAGGAATTATGGAAGATCCCCGCAGAGCAACACAAGCCGGGGCTCGTGGTTCATACAGCAGGCTGGCCCCTCAATGAAAGTAACAGTCTTGGCGGTGGCTTCCTCTATCACTTAGAGGATAATCAGGTAGCCGTAGGTTTAATTACTAATCTCTCCTATAGCAACCCACACCTAAGCCCCTACGACGAATTTCAACGCTATAAACATCATCCTGCGATCAAAAAGTATTTAGCTGGTGGAGAGCGTTTAACCTATGGTGCTAGAGCTATTACCAAAGGTGGCTTACAGTCTCAGCCAAAAATGTCCTTTCCTGGTGGTTTATTGATAGGTGATGATGCTGGCACCCTAAACTTCGCTAAAATAAAAGGCAGCCATACTGCTATGAAATCTGGCATGGTGGCAGCAGAATCAGTGGCTGCAGCGTTGGCTAATCAGCAGTCACAAACGGATATTGTTGAGTTCGCAGCGGCTTACAAAAAGTCTTGGGGCTATAGAGAGCTTCATATGCAAAGAAACTTTGGCCCTGCACAACATAAATTTGGCTACTTATTGGGCTCTGCCTACGCGTTTGTTGATATTAATATATTTAATGGGTGTCTACCTTGGACCCTAAGAGATACAGTGGCAGACCATCAAACCATGAAGAATGCTGATGAATGTCCCATAATAAATTACCCAAAATACGATGGCGTATTAAGTTTTGATAAGCCCTCATCAGTGTTTTTATCCAATACTAATCACGAAGAAGATCAGCCCTGCCACTTACAGCTTAAAGATGCAGATCTTCCCATTAAACATAATCTAAGTGCCTACAATGAAGCGGCACAGCGCTACTGCCCTGCCGGAGTCTATGAGGTGGTTGAAGAAACAGACGGTAATTCTAAATTCCAAATTAATGCGCAAAATTGTGTGCACTGTAAAACCTGCGACATTAAAGAACCCAGTCAAAACATTAATTGGGTTACGCCCGAAGGCGCCGGCGGCCCAAATTATCCTAATATGTAACTAATAGTTATTGCGTGAAATGTCCCAGTGAAAACTCGCAACCTAAACTTTCTATAATACGTTCACTTTGTCCATCAACCATTGATCGGGTAAAGCCCCACTCCACCAATTGATAAAAAACACCGCGGCTAACCAGCCCATTCAAATTATTCCTAACAGTGACTATGGGCATAAAAGTCCCATTGAATTGTTGCATCGATAGAGGATGATCGATATCTAAAAGAATATGATCATCAGTATTGGTAGCTAGTGAAATTACCTGGGTTCCCTGTCTAATTATTCGCTCTGCATTGACAATATACAGCGGGGCAATATCTACTTGAATTTGCCATTTTTCAGTCGGGGACACTAAATAATAATCATGCCCTTCTACTTTTAGCAGTGATGCAAAAAGTTTAACTATGGCGGGTTTTTTAATTTCAATAGACTCATGCAACCACCTACCCTCTCTGTCAATACGCAGATCCATATCACCCGTTTTTTCTGGATCCCATAAATGCACCGGAGGTGGTTTTTTTGAATGCTGACTAGTTTGCTTAATAAGATCAGCAAATAAATGTTCTAAGCTGACCTCTGTTGTCATTTGGATTTACTTTTTTTTTCAGAGGGACTGTCATCAGGATGATACTGGCCTTGGTTACCCATAGTAACGCCAATATTTGAGATAAATTCCATTAGCTCTGCAGTATCAGTTCTATAATTCCAAGTCTTATTGAAACAGAGCTCTACAGCACCCTGAGCTAGGGCCCAGCAGGCAAGATAATGAAAGTGCGGAGGCACATCTTCAAGCACGCCACGATCGATTAACTTAGTTGTAAGGGTAGTGAGTGCGTCTTCATTGGATCGGCGAAGTTGGTATAACTCCTCAGCTTGGTCTGCAACATCACCAGATTCAACCAGTCGATCTTCTAATTGCTGGACCAATCTATCAAGCTTTGGATTTTCTAATCGAGCTTGAAAATAGGACTTGGCCGCTGCACCAGAATCACCTGCATCGGCACGCTTGATGCCATCGGTTAAGCTCTTTGTGATGTTATGCTCATAATCCAAAATAATTCTAATTAAAATTTCATTTTTAGTTAGAAAATGCTTATACACCGTACCCTTACCAATACCTGCTCTAACGGCAATTTTTGATACCGTAATACGATCGATACTCTCTTCTAAAAATAACTCTACTGCAGCGTCAATAATTCTCTGCTCACGTGCAAGAAAAAGCTTCTTTTTCTCGCGTATTCGATCAGCACTAGAACTATTATTTTGCATTAGATTAAATAGAGTTAAGCATGGTTATAAACTGAGATTACGATTACTGGCTCTTATAAACTCTTGCTTGAGATCAGCAAAGGTTTGAACAGCCGGGAATTGCGGAAACTCATTGATTACATTGTCAGGCGCATGGAATAAAATTCCCGCATCTGCCTCTGCCAACATAGTAGTATCATTGTAAGAGTCACCAGCGGCAATGGTTCTGTAATACATACTTTTGAAGCCAACAATAGCCTGACGCTTTGGGTTAGCTTGACGCAACTTATAGTCAATCACATTACCAGTTTCGTCGGTTTCTAGCTTATGGCACAACAATGTGGGATAACCCAGTTGCTTCATGAGCGGGCTAGCAAATTCGTAAAAAGTATCAGATAAAATGACCACTTGGAAACGCTCGCGCAACCAGTCAACAAAATCAGCAGCACCCTCTAGTGGCGACAGAGTGGCAATAACTTCTTGGATTTCATTTAAACCCAACTTGTGTTGGCGCAAAAGGTCGAGTCGATACTGCATAAGCACATCGTAATCTGGCTCATCTCTGGTTGTTTTCTTAAGTTCTTCAATACCGGTTTTTTCGGCGAACGCTATCCAAATTTCTGGAACCAATACACCTTCAAGATCTAAACAAGCAATTTCCACAACAAATCCTCAAAAAAGTAAGTAGACACTCTACTTAAAATACAATTTACCTGCAATCAACCATTGCAAATCATTCAACAATATCGAAATCCGTCGGCAAAACCTTTAGATGTTCTATCGATTGATCATGGTTTTTGATATAATTCTGCGCTTAGCAAAAAACGTTTTCGGAACAAATCTCCGAAGTTAAAATTTCCGTCAAATAAAGCCCACAATAACTATGAATGATTCAATTAATATTACAGATATAGAAAGCGAGCTAGCCACCAAAGCACCGCAACAAATACTACGTTATGCATTAGAAAACCACAATAATATTGCGGTATCTTTTAGTGGTGCTGAAGATGTTGTTTTAATCGATATGGCGCATAAAATTCGCTCCGATATCAAAGTATTCTCTTTAGATACTGGTAGATTGCATGCAGAGACTTATAGATTTATCGATCGTGTGCGCGACCATTACAAAATTGATATAGATATCATTATGCCAGAGAATGATAAGGTTGAAGCCTTAGTCAAAGAAAAAGGGCTTTTTAGTTTTTATAAAGATGATCATAAGGAATGCTGTGGCATAAGAAAAATATCGCCACTTCGTCGTCATCTATTAACACTAGACGCTTGGATTACCGGACAGCGCAAAGATCAAAGCCCAGGTACAAGAGCCAACGTACCAGTCATTCAAGATGATAAATTCTTCGCCAAAGAAGGCAGTACTTTGACCAAATTTAATCCACTATCTAATTGGTCCTCACAACAGGTATGGGACTACATTCGCGCGTTTGAAGTGCCTTACAATGAACTGCATGATAGTGGTTTTGTCAGCATTGGCTGTGAACCCTGCACCCGTCCTACAGGCCCAGGACAACACGAGCGTGAAGGTCGCTGGTGGTGGGAAGAAGCCACTAAGAAAGAATGTGGTTTACACGCCGTAAATATCCAATCAGACAGTTAACTGATAACTCCGATCTAGCGGCATTAGCCGCTAGATCTTTTTAGCTGCATTTGATCAAAAAACTGGCAGCTCCAAACTTGCAAAATACGCCTCCCTCTCCTGCTTATTTGGCATCGCCATAACAGCATCAATCACATCTCTAGTTAGATGTGGCGCAAACTCTCGAATAAAATCGTACATATAACCACGCAGATAAGTGCCTTTTCTAAAGCCAATACTGGTTACACTAGAATCAAAGAGATGACTTGCCTCTATAGCAACCAGATCAGTATCCACATCGGCGTCATAGGCCATATGAGCTACGATGCCAATACCAAGCCCCAATCGAACATAGGTTTTAATAACATCAGCATCAGTTGCAGTAAATACCACATTAGCCTCGAGGCCATTATCGGCAAAAGCCTCATCTAGTTTAGAGCGACCAGTAAAACCAAATACATAGGTAACAATAGAATATTGAGCAACATCAACTAGAGTTACTTGCTCAAGCCTTGCAAGAGGATGATCTTTTGGTACCAAGATACAACGATTCCATCGATAACAAGGCATCATAATTAAATCTGTAAACAACTCTAATGCCTCTGTAGCAATGGCAAAATCAACTGTACCCTCTGCCGCCTTTTCTGAAATCTGCACTGGTGTACCCTGATGCATATGCAGACCCACTTGAGGGTATTTATGGATAAACTTTTGAATAACATCCGGCAGTGCATATCTTGCCTGAGTATGGGTTGTGGCTATATCCAAACTGCCAGATTTAGGACTTTTATGCTCTTGGGCAAGTTGCTTGATACTATCGACTTCACGCAAGATATTACTGGCGATAGACAATATTTCCTCACCAATGGGCGTGATCTTGGTTAGATGTTTGCCACTGCGTGAAAAAATTTCAGCGCCTAACTCATCTTCAAGTAACCGTATCTGCTTACTAATACCGGGCTGCGATGTATAAAGACTAGCGGCAGTAGCGGATACATTTAGGTTGTGGTTTGCCACCTCCCAAATATAGCGTAATTGTTGTAATTTCATCGTATTACACCTCGAGTTGTGAAAAATGATAATCCGTTATTCGTTTAAGCTATAAAACTATATAATTTTATTCTTTCTTTGAATACTAGCCAATTGTTAAAGTAGCGGCAATTGTGAGGTTATATATTTTTTATGATGGAATTACTCTACTTTATTTGTGCTGGGGCGGTTGTAGGTCTCGCAGTGGGATTAACCGGTGTCGGCGGTGGCTCTTTAATGACACCTTTTTTAATACTATTTGGCATTCCCTATCATGTCGCAATTGGTACAGACCTTTTGTATGCAGCCATTACCAAGGCTGGAGGCATGGTCACGCACGCACGCCAAAAAACCGTTGAATGGCGAATTATGGGGCTACTTGCCCTTGGCAGTATCCCTGCATCCTTACTCACAACCTTCTTTTTAGCTAATGTGTTTACCGATTCATCTGGCTATGAATCAATACTCACATTCAGCCTCGGCATAATGTTGGTTTTAACCTCTATGGTTATTATTTTTCGCGGTAGATTGAGTGCAGAAACTGCCCAAGATAGCCCTAAACCGAAAAAGTATTCGGATATTATCGTGCTATTCGCCGGATTATTTTTGGGGACCTTTGTAACATTGTCTTCGGTGGGTGCAGGCGCCTTTGGTGCAGCGGTATTGATGCTACTCTATCCCTATCTGAAAACCATTAAAATTATTGGTACTGACATTGCCCATGCAGTGCCTTTAACTTTAATAGCTGGCTTGGGCCATTTTATTGTCTTGGGTAATGTAGATTTGGTGTTGCTTGGGAGCCTATTAATAGGATCACTTCCAGCTATACATTTTGGCACCAAATTGGCTAAGCGTATGCCAAGTGATCTTCTGCAAACTTTTATAGCTCTAATACTTCTGGGTTTGGGCACAAAATTTATTGTCGGTTAAACTAATTTAACTCTCATCTGATTTTTCATTGGCCACACCATGTGGTACATGCCCAGTAGCCACATATTCACTGGCTGAGGTGCAATGTACTTGTTGATCATCAAAAAAGACATCCGCGCCAAAGGATTTTAAGAAATCGCCCTTGCTGAGCCCGCCCAAAAATAAACTTTCATCGATCCGCACATTCCAGTCTCGCAGTGTTCTTACCACACGCTCGTGGGCAGGCGCGGCTCTAGCAGTCACCAGTGCAGTGCGAATTGGACACTCGCCACTGGGGAACTCTGCCTGAAGACCCTGCAAAGCCTCTAGGAAGCTCTTAAAGGGACCTGCATCCATCGGCTTATGGGCTGAGTTCTTTTCATTCTCTGTGAAAGCATCAAGGCCCTGCTCCTTAAAAATACGCTCAGAGGCATCACTGAATAAAACGGCATCGCCATCAAAAGCGAAGCGCAATTCGTCAGACGCTTTGGTTGCACCTTGCGAGGGCAATAATGTCGCTGCCGCCATACCATTATCCAAAGCATTTCGAACGTCACCAGCGTTAGTTGAAAGGAATAAATGGCAGGCAAAAGCAGATACATATCTGTACGGACTATCACCACCAGAAAAAGCCGCTCTAGTGATTTTTAACCCATGGTGCTCAATCGAGTTAAACACTCGCAATCCGGTATCTGCTGAGTTTCTTGAAAGAAGTATAATCTCGACTTTGGGCTCACCACCTAGCTTTTCGTTAATACGCAGTAATTTCGATGCTAGAGGGAATGCCTCACCGGGCTCAAGAATATCGTCTTCGTGTTGGCGCTGATACTCTGCATAGGCGGCAACGCCCTGCTTTTCGTAAATTGCATGACTGTCGCGCATATCAAATAACGCAGTCGAAGAAATAGCGATCACTAACTTGGGTGACGAGGTCTTTGACATAAATTAATTAGCTTTCACTTCTGGTTGATTATCATGTTCCTGAAAATACTGCTTTGTTAGCTTGAATACAATCGGTGATAGCAACAATAGAGCCAATAGATTGGGTATAGCCATCATACCATTAAGGGCATCGGACATTTTCCACACCAAACCAAGACTCATCTGAGTACCTATAAAAACGCCTATAACCCATAGTATTCTGAACGGCATAATCACTTTTGGACCTAATAGAAATTGCGCACAACGCTCGCCGTAGTAACTCCAACCCAGCATGGTAGTAAACGCAAACAGTGCTATACATAGAGATAATATATTGCCACCAAATGGCAATGTTGAATCAAACACCATCAGCGTCATAGCAGCACCCTGAAGGTCAGAATTCCATACGCCAGAGACAATCAATACCAAGCCAGTCATGGTGCAAATAATTAGTGTATCAATAAAGGTTCCCAACATAGCAATAGTGCCTTGCCTAACGGGGCTGTTGGTTTCTGCTGCCGCGTGAGCAATCGGCGCTGAACCTAAACCAGATTCGTTGGAAAAAATACCCCTAGATACACCCATTCTCAGAGCAAGCATTACTGTAGCGCCAGCAAAACCACCGCTTGCAGCAGTACCATTAAAAGCACTATCAACAATAAGCGTGAGTGCCGCGGGAATATCAGCGATATGTATCAGTAGAATAATCGCAGTAGCTAATAAATAGATCACCGTCATTAGTGGCACTAGCTTTCCGGCAACCTGCGCAATTCGCTTAATACCACCGAGCAGAACCAATCCCACCATAAAGGCCATCACTAAACCACTGATTAGGGTGGGAATATTAAAGTTATTTTGCAATACCTGTGACACAGTATTTGACTGCACAGTATTGGCTAAACCAAAACCGGCTAAACTGCCAAATAGAGCAAACAAAAAAGCTAGGGGCCGCCAATGCTTACTTAAGCCATTTTTTATATAGTACATAGGGCCACCGACTTTTTTTCCAGCAGCATCGGTCTCACGATAATTTACGGCAAGAACAGCCTCGGCATATTTAGTCGCCATTCCCACTAGAGCGGTGCACCACATCCAAAATAACGCACCCGGACCACCTATACCGATAGCCGTGGCAACGCCGGCAATATTACCCGTACCAACGGTAGATGAAAGCGCTGTCATCAATGCATTAAATGGGCTGATCTCTCCCTCACCAGAACCTTTACGCCCTTTCAATAGCTGGCCAAAAGCATAGGGAATTCGGGTAATGGTCATGCCGCGCAAACCAATGGTTAGAAATACACCTGTGCCCAGTAACAAAACCAACATTACTGGCCCCCATACAACATTATTTACCGAATCAATGACTTGCTCAAACATAATTAATACTCCCTGTGAACTCTTATTTTCTTCTTAAGAACAATAAAACGCGCAATGAATGACTAAATACTATGCCACTAACCTAATGAAATCGAGTATTTTTTTAACTGTCAAAATCGTCTGAGAAATAATTTCAAAGGGATATAAAACAAAATGCTCATATCGACATCCGATATGAGCATTTTACGTAGTGACCAGCCTAATAATGGACCGGTTATTTTACAGCACTAACAGCAGATATTAGATTGCTTTAATAGTTCCTTTTGGCAAAACTGCGTGAACAGCTACCTTTTGAAACTTAAGCTCTTGACCGCTACCTACTTCAAGAATCATATATTCTGATTCTAGCTTTGTAACTTTTCCTAGCATGCCACTGGTTAAAACAACCTCATCACCCTTTGATATTGAGGCAATTAGGTTGTTGTGTTCTTTTTGGCGCTTTTGTTGCGGTCTAATCATTATGAAGTACATAAAGATAAAAAGGCCACCAAACATAATAAAAGTAAAAAGTGGGCTCGGCTCGGCTTGGGCAGCAGCATCTGCATAAGCATTTGAAGCGAATAACATAATAAACTTCCTTTAAATAAATAAAATATTAAGAATTAAGATTGTTTTTTATCCAATCCAATAGGTCTTCATGGTGAGTTTTTGTTTTAACTTTTTCCATCACCATAACAATATTGCTCTGTTTATCGATAACAAAGGTAGAGCGTATAACACCCATATACTCGCGACCCATAAACTTCTTAAGGCCCCAAGCACCAAAGGATTCTGTCACCGCATGATCCTCATCTGATAGCAGTTTAAAATTAAGCTCCTGCTTATCTTCAAATTTTACCAAACGATCAACCGAATCTGGGCTTACCGCAAGCACCACTGTATCCAGTGCTTCAAATTCAGCATAGGTATCACGAATACCACAGGCTTGAACCGTACACCCAGGGGTCATTGCTTTTGGATAGAAGTAGACAACCACATTCTTATCACCAGCGTAATCAGCTAATGAAACTCGGCTTCCTCTTTGATCTAAAAGAGTGAATGACGGAGCTACGGTTCCAACTTTTGCAAATCCCACTTAATTACCTCTGCTTTAAAAAATATAAATTAATAACAGTACTTACGGAAGAAGATGAGCAACGCCCTCTTTCTCTTCTGTTAGCTCTTGCTCGGTAGCTGACATTTTGCCGCGAGAGAACTCATTAATCTCTAAACCTTGGACAATTTTCCAATCACCTGCTTCACAGGTACAGGGGAAAGAATAGATAAGTCCTTCAGCAATGCCATAGCTGCCATCACTGTATACACCCATGCTGACCCAATCGTCTGCCTCAGTGCCCTGAACCCATGTGCGCATATGTGCAATGGCAGCATTAGCTGCTGATGCCGCACTTGATGCACCACGTGCTTTAATAATAGCAGCACCGCGTTGTTGTACTGTAGGAATAAATTCATCCTCATACCAACTTTGATCAACCAAATCGATAGCTAACTGGCCGTCAACTTTGGCATGATGCAAATCTGGG
Source organism: Porticoccaceae bacterium (assembly GCA_049615345.1). Classification (GTDB taxonomy): domain Bacteria; phylum Pseudomonadota; class Gammaproteobacteria; order Pseudomonadales; family Porticoccaceae; genus HTCC2207. The sequence continues at coordinate 30,349 of JBMZFJ010000015.1, forward strand.
TACTGAGTAGCCGAATGATTACCCCATATTGTCATATTCTTAACATCATTGATGGTCTTGCCAGTTTTATCAGCAATTTGACTCATAGCACGGTTGTGGTCGAGTCTTGTCATAGCCGTAAATTGACGCGGATCTATATCAGGGGCATTACGCTGAGTAATAAGCGCATTGGTATTGGCAGGGTTACCCACTACTAGCACCTTAATGTCACGACTGGCATTATCATTGATAGCTTTACCCTGTGCAGAAAAAATGGCGGCATTGGCTTCTAACAGGTCCTTGCGCTCCATACCCGGCCCACGAGGACGTGCACCCACGAGTAAAGCATAATCAGTGTCCTTAAATGCTATATCAGCTTGATCGGTACATACGATACCTGCAACTAATGGAAAGGCACAGTCTTCTAGCTCCATAGCGACACCTTTAAGGGCATCTAGGGCTGGAGTAATTTCTAGCATTTGTAAAATAACAGGTTGATTAGGACCTAACATTTCGCCTGCAGCAATACGAAATAATAGCGAATAACTAATCTGCCCTGCAGCACCGGTAACGGTGACGCGAACGGGTGAATTCAAAGTATATCTCCAAAAAAATTATTAATCTCAAACAAGGCTATAAAACGCTGGATATTATAGTGCTGATTTTAAAAAAAGCACCATAAAACCCAGCTTTTGAATGGACAATAGCGATCTAATTAAAGAATTAAGCACAAAGCTGCTGATAAACAGCCTTCATCTCAGAATACAGGTCATCTTTAAATGTAGGTAAGTTTGTATCTAATTTGCCCACAATTTCAACCAGATGTTCATTGTCTTCCTTACCGCCCCACTGCTTGTGATAACTGCCGTCTTGATAGCCATGATCCTGACGGAAAAAGTTAAGCACGTTCTTGCCAACATAGGCAATGTACAGCTGATCAAATTGCATACCGATGCCTTTGACCAGACCCACAAAACCATTGATATCAAAATCTTTGGTTACGAGAGTATTCTTGGTAAATTCTTCAAGGTTTATAGCAAAATCACCGGACGCTTCAACTTCGTCAAAGGCTTTGATTACAGATTCAGAAATCACCTCATACGATTGATCTTTCAGCAACAAAAGACTTAGACCAAAGTGCCATATATCAACAAGCTCAAGGGCAATTTGATTGACATCTGGCTGTTGTTTTTTCCACCATTTCCAGCCGTGATGATCAAGTAATTCAGCACATTCAATCCAGATAGCTCGATACCACTCAAAGTTCTGCTCACGCCAATCATTTCTCACTTTTGAATTCATGCTGTCCTGTAGCTCAAGCATGGTTGAAATTTGTTGCTTCATAATAAATCCTTAGGCTCGCACAAAGCCATTTGCAGCTTTTTCACTGCCAATTGTTGTATTGGGACCATGCCCAGTAACGACTACCGCCTCGTCATCAAGGCTGTAGATTCGTTCTTTTATAGATGTCACTATCTGATCAAAATTACCACCAGGCAAATCTGTACGCCCAATGCTTCCTAAAAACAGTGTATCACCCGCTATTAATGTTTTGTATTGCTCAAACCAAAAGCTTACAGAGCCCGGCGTATGGCCTGGGGTATGAATGGCCACGCCACCACAGCAGTCCAAGGCATGATCATCATGTAAATAATGATCAGGATCGGGCAAAGAAACTTTAGGGACGCCAAACATAGCACATTGCTGCTCCACCATGTCCCATAAGAATTGATCTGACTCGTGAAGCAATATTGGCGCTCCAGTAGCTTTTTTTATTTCACCCGCCGCCAATATATGGTCCAAATGCGCATGAGTATGAATAATAGCAACCACGGTTAAATTAAGCTCTTTAACTAAGGCCAATATCTGATCTGCATCACCACCAGGATCAATCACCAAGGCTTTACCAGACAAAGAATCGCCAATCACAGAGCAATTGCACTGCAAGGGGCCTACAGGAAATGTCCTTATAATAAATTGTGACTGCGCTTCGGGCTTATCTGTCATTTTAAAACACTGTTATTTGCTGATATTAAATAAATTAAAGAAGTTATGCGTGGTAACCTGTGCCAACTCTTCGATACTTATACCTTTGAGCTCGGCGACGCACTGTGCAACTTCATACACATTTTTTGGCTCATTTTGCTTTCCACGGTATGGCACCGGAGCCAACCACGGAGAATCAGTTTCAACCAGTATCCTATCAAGTGGAATTTTTTTAACAACCTCTCTCAATTCGCCGGCGTTTTTAAATGTAACAATACCGGAAAAGGAGATGTAATAACCAAATTCCATAGCCGCTTTAGCCATGTCCCAAGTCTCAGTAAAGCAATGTAGTACACCCGCAGCATTGGATTGATGTTGTTTGAGTAACTTAATTGTCTCATCACGTGCATCGCGCGTATGTACAATAAGCGGTTTTTCAACCTGCTTTGATGCTAGTAAATGCCGCTTAAAACTCTCGTACTGCCATTCATAACTATCCGCACTGTAAAAATTATCCAGACCGGTTTCACCCACTGCAATCACCTTGGGTAATTTTGCTAACTCGGTAATTTGCTCAACAGTGGGCAATGGCAATTCTTCGTCCTGAAGCGGATGAACGCCTACCGAGGAATATATATGATCATATTTCGCCGTTAGCTCAGTTAAAGATTTAGAGCTCTCAAGATCAATTGCAACGGTCAATAAATGTGAAATGCCACGCGCCTGAGCATCAGCAATAACGCCTTCGAGTCCACCCTCTCTTTCAGAGAGATCTAAACGATCAAGATGGCAGTGAGAATCAATTAACATAATACTTAGAAATCCTATTAGCGTTGTAGCATCACTATTTATTAGCCTGAAAAATTTGCGTCCATTCTATAAATAACTCTTCCCAAAGTAACTGAGTATTTAATGGCGAACCCGATAACAGCCATTCGCGCGCTTTTATTAATTTATCTAAAAAAACAAAAAGTGCTGGCATTGGGTTATTGTGAAATTCACCAACCATTAATCGATGCACATAACTGAGCATCCAAGCAATAAGCTCCTCAGGTGAATAGTTCTGGCAAGCCTGAGCCGCCGCAAAGGGTGTTTCGGTAGAATTCCTCATCGCATCGAGCAGCGACTCAACATGCTGTCGATTTTCAAAGCCATTGCCAGCAAGGTAGTCCAGAGCGAGTAAGGGTTGCCCATTAGCCATGCTTAGTAGCTCAGAAATATTAACCTGCTTGCCTACTGCTTGTTGCGACAACCACTGCTCAGCTATTGATGCATCAGGTATAGCCAACGAGACAATTTGGCATCGACTGCGAATCGTCATCGGGATTGCGCTGAGTCTACTTGAAACCAACAGAATAAGCGTATTTGACTCAGGCTCTTCTAAACTTTTAAGCAGTGCGTTTGCTGCTGCTGTATGCATGACCTCTGCCGGTGAAATAATCGCAACTTTCCAACCACCCTGCTGTGATGTTTTTGCCACTGATTCACATAGAGATCGGATCTGATCAACCTTAATAAATTTACTTTTTTCTTCAGGTGCAAGATGATAAAAGTCAGGATGAGAACCCGCCTTAAGGGTAAGGCAGCCACTGCACCGACCGCAGGGAACACCACTCTCAACTTGACTACAGAGCATTCTGTAAGCCAATAATTGAGCCAAATGTTCTGCTCCAACACCCTCAAGTGCATTGACTATAATGGCGTGAGGAAGACGCTGATTATCAATAAGATCATTGAGCGATTGCCACTGCTCGCTATGCCACGGCAGAGGTAACAAGCAGTCTTTTAATGCGGTAGTAGCCTCAGTCACCTAACAATTACCCGTTGTGATCTTTTTGTAAAAAACTATTTAAAGTATCGGCAATTTGCAACTGAACATGCTCTAAGGTTTGAGAGGCATCAATAATCTTATATCGCTCTGGATTATTAGTCGCCATAGACAGATAGGCCTGACGCACACGATTAAAGAAATCAGTTTTCTCAAGTTCGAACCGATCCGGCTCACTTCGCTTTCCTGCTCGCTCTAAACCTAGCTCAACCGGCACATCAAGTACAAGTGTCAGATCAGGCCGCATATCGCCTTGCACCATAGTCTCAAGACTCTTTATTAAGTCATTGCCCATTTCACGCCCTGCTCCTTGATAGGCGTAGGTGGCATCGGTAAAGCGATCACATAGCACCCAGTTACCCTGAGCCAACTGTGGCTCGATAACTTGATCAATATGCTGAGCTCTGCCAGCAAACATCATAAGTAGTTCAGCTTTGCTACACACCTTTTCTTCTCGATTAGAAAGAAGAACCTGTCTAATTTCCTCAGCAAGTGGCGTGCCACCCGGCTCGCGAGTATTTATAAACGAGATACCATTATCAACTAACCACTGTTTTATAAATTCAATATTAGTGGTTTTTCCGACACCCTCAGTGCCTTCAATGGTTATAAATTTGCCTCTCATAGTTACTCAACTCTAAGAATTATGGTTTTTTAGGTGCCGACTGGTAGTCTTTAACACGCTGTTCAATCTGGAACTTTCTTACCGCCTCGATATGCTGACTCATAGTATCAGAAAACTGATGACTACCATCACCTCTAGCGACAAAATATAAACTCGAGCCAGACTCAGGGTGCAGAGCCGCCTCAATGGAAGCCAAACCGGGCATAGCTATGGGTGTTGGCGGCAAACCATCGATCTTATAGGTATTGTAGGGCGTGAATTGTCGTAGATCACTGCGACGAATATTGCCCTCATACTTATCACCCATGCCATAGATTACCGTTGGATCCGTTTGCAATCGCATGCCTTGCTGTAAGCGACGTACAAAAACACCGGCAATGGTTCGACGCTCCGATGCTAGACCAGTCTCTTTTTCAACAATTGAGGCCATAATTAAAGCCTCATAGGCAGTTTGGTAAGGCAATTGTTTATCCCTAGCCTGCCAAGCGCTGTCGAGCTCTAAACGCATGCGCTGGTGTGCCTGCTTTAAAATAGCAAAGACATTATCGTTTTTACTGTAATTATAGGTATCGGGGTAAAACCAACCCTCGGGGTGCTGTATATCAATACCGGCTTTATTCAGCAATTCCGCAACAGTCATATTATTGAGAAACGCAAACTGAGGAATCTGTGCTAACTTGGATATCCACTGCTTAAATGACCATCCTTCCGGAAATGTAATACTGTGCTGGGCAATATCACCATTAAAAAACTTAGTCACAAGCAAAGTGGGGGTATCTGCAGAGGTAATCCAATATTCACCGGCCTGTACTTGATCCAAGTTGTTAATTCTGGCCCAAGTTGTGACTAATCGAGGGTAATCAAAAATCTGCTGCTCACCTAATCTGTTGCTAACTTGCTTAAGATTACTGCCCCTTTCTATGGTAAACAGATACCTGCCTTCGGAATCTAAATCAAGGGAATTTGATAGGTTTATCGGTTGATCTAAAGCATCGCACACAAATATGTAGACCACCCCAGAAAAAGTAAGGGCGAAAAGAGCAAAAACCAGTAGCGAGCGACAATGTAATTTTTTCATTTATATTGGGGGTATAACTCAGTTAACTTTTGATACAGCATAAGAGTTTGCTGATCTATAGGCAAAGACTTAACTAATTGATTTTGGTCATCATATAATGAGCCCACCGACGAAAGCCCTCTAATTGAATTACCTAGCAATAAAACCTGACACTGTTCTAAATGGACGCCATCAACATCCGCAATAGAAATGGGGATATTACAGGCAGGAAATATCTCTTCAATCATCACCGCTCGCATAACACCCTTGATACCAGCCTTTTTAAGGTCGGGGGTAAGCCAATCGCCCGCTCTATTTTTGACAAATACATTCGCCGATGTAGCCTCAATGAGTTGACCAGATGCATTAAACATCAGCCCCTCTTGATAGCGTTCACAGTCCCACTCACTGCGAGCCATAATCTGATCGAGACGATTTAGATGTTTAATCCCGGCAAGAGCTTGATGATCAGATAACCTATGCTGACAATACCTCACCGATAGCGGCTGAGACCTGAAATCAGAGAGACCTGCGGGTAAATTAGAATAACTACAGATAATAGTTGGCTTTATGGCAGTGGGCGATTGATAGCCTCGCCCTCCTTCACCTGCAGTTACGATAATTTTAACTACACCATCAGTGACCGATTCAGCATGTAACTGGTCAATAAAAAGATTAATAAATTTTAAAACAAGCTCAGAATCGATCGGGAGACTCAGAATTTTTGCGCCCTCACAAAGCCTCGCAAGGTGACGATCAATTAACCCAAGACTTGAATCATTAAGCAAAATACTTTCAAACAAACCATGACCATAGGCAAGCCCACGATCATTAAGCAAATTTAAGGGTAAGTTATCAGTGATTAACTGACCATTGAGACTGAAATAAGAACTGGAATTGAGCATAAGAGCCAAAAGTCAATGTTATTGTGGCTATTATGACAAATTTGACGCATAAAAAAACCGCCCCCTGTTGGGAGCGGTTTTTTCAAATTCGGAATTACCCGTTTGCTTGAATATAATCAACCGCATCTTTAACAGTAGCGATCTTTTCAGCATCTTCATCGGGAATCTCAGCATCAAATTCCTCTTCAAGGGCCATAATCAATTCAACAGTATCCAGAGAATCCGCCCCTAGGTCTTCAACAAAAGATGAAGTTGACTGGATATCATCTTCTTTAACGCCTAGTTGCTCGGCGACCATTTTAATTACGCGTTCTTCAATGTTACTCATCGTTGTATATCTCCTTTCAAGGAATCAGATGT
>JBMZFJ010000016.1:0-35774 GCA_049615345.1 Porticoccaceae bacterium
TAAATGGAGTAATGTGAATGGCCCGTATTGCCGGTGTCAACATACCTGATAACAAGCACGCAGTCATATCTTTGACCTATGTGTTCGGTATCGGGCGCCCAACTGCTGCACAGATTTGTGCTGAAGTGGGTATTGCAGAGGACACAAAGATTTCTGAGCTAGACGAAGCTCAACTCGACAAGCTACGTGCTGCTGTAGGGCAGAACGAAGTTGAGGGTGACCTTCGTAGAGAAAACAGCATGAATATTAAGCGTTTGATGGATTTAGGTTGCTATCGTGGCCTTAGACATCGTCGCAGTCTTCCAGTGCGCGGACAGCGTACCAAGACTAACGCGCGAACTCGTAAGGGTCCGCGTCGTCCAATTAAAAGATAATTAGGATCGGTTTCTAATGGCAAAAGCAGCAACTAAAACTACCCGTAAAAAGGTCAAGAAGGTCGTTGTAGACGGTATTGCACATATTAATGCTACCTTTAACAACACCATTATCACGATTACAGATCGTCAGGGTAATACATTGTCTTGGGCTACCTCTGGTGGATCAGGTTTCCGTGGTTCTCGAAAAAGTACTCCATTCGCAGCTCAGGTTGCTTCAGAACGTGCTGGTGAGGCTGCTAAGGAATATGGACTAAAGAATGTTGAAGTTCGTGTTAAGGGACCTGGTCCTGGGCGTGAATCTGCGGTTCGAGCTCTTAATAGCTCAGGATTCAAGGTTCAAAGTATAACCGATGTGACGCCGATTCCTCATAACGGTTGTCGCCCGCCTAAAAAGCGTCGTGTGTAAAAGGATTAAATAATGGCTAGATATTTAGGACCAACTTGTAAATTATCGCGTCGCGAAGGAACTGATTTGTTCCTTAAAAGTGGCGTTCGTCCACTTGAGTCTAAGTGCCGCTCTGAAAGCGCACCAGGACAACACGGTCAACGTCGTGGCAGACTGTCTGATTATGGTATTCAGTTGCGCGAAAAGCAAAAAGTTCGTCGTATTTATGGTGTTTTAGAAAAGCAATTCCGTAATTACTACAAAGCTGCTGCTAAGATTAAGGGTAACACTGGTGAAAACTTGCTTTCGCTTTTGGAATCACGCCTTGATAATGTTGTTTATCGTATGGGTTTTGGTTCAACTCGTGCCGAGTCGCGTCAATTAGTTGCGCACAACGCAATTTTGGTTAACGGGCAAAAAGTAAATATCCCATCCTATAACGTTCAGGCTGGTGATGTGGTTAGTCTTCGTGAAAAATCCAAGAAACAGTTGCGTGTTCAAACTGCACTACAGTTAGCTGCACAGCGAGGTGATGTTGATTGGGTTGCAGTAGATAGCAACAAAATGGAAGGTACTTTCTCAAGAACACCTGACCGTGCTGATTTGCCGGCGGAAATTAATGAGAACTTAATCGTCGAATTGTATTCTAAGTAATCGCTTAATAGCTCTTACAGGAAAAAATATGTCAAATTCTGTTAACGAATTTCTTACGCCAAGAAATATTGATGTTACTTCTTATGATGCTAATCATGCAAAGGTGGTCCTTGAACCCCTTGAGCGTGGTTTTGGCCATACACTAGGTAACGCTTTACGTCGTATACTTCTATCTTCAATGTCCGGCTGTGCTATCACAGAAGTTGAGATTGAAGGTGTTGAACATGAATACTCCGCCATTGAGGGTGTTCAGGAAGATGTGATGGAGATTCTTTTGAATCTTAAATCTGTTGCTGTTGTCATGGAAGGTCGTGATGACACCATTGTTAACCTAAGTGTTAAAGGACCAGGTCCTGTAACTGCTGGTGACATTCAGAGTGATGGACATGTTGAGGTAATAAATCCCGAGCATGTAATTGCTAACATCACTGGTAAAACAAGTCTTAATATGCAGCTTCGTATTGTAAGAGGCCGTGGTTATCAGCCGTCTGATGCACGCGCTTCTGACGAAGAAAGCCGAACTATTGGTCGTCTTCAGTTAGACGCTACCTACAGCCCAATTTTCAAAGTATCTTATGATGTTGAAAGTGCGCGTGTAGAGAATCGCACTGACTTGGATAAATTAGTTCTTGAGCTTGAAACGAACGGTACTATTGATCCTGAAGAATCTATTCGTCGTGCGGCGACTATTCTTCAGCAACAATTAGCTGTATTCGTCGACCTTGAGGGTGAAGCTACTGCTGAACCAGAGGAAAAAGAAGACGAGATAGATCCTATTCTATTGCGTCCAGTTGACGATCTTGAACTTACGGTTCGATCTGCCAACTGTTTGAAGGCTGAAAGTATTTATTACATTGGTGATTTGATTCAGCGCACTGAAGTTGAGTTGCTGAAAACACCTAATTTAGGTAAGAAATCATTAACTGAAATTAAAGATGTATTGGCTTCTAGAGGATTGTCTCTGGGAATGCGCCTTGAAAATTGGCCGCCAGCAAGCATCCAAACTGATCGTGAGTTAGCCTAAGGGCAACTTGTTTAAAATCATTGCTGAGACAGCAAAGAATTAAGGAATATAATCATGCGTCATCGCTACAGTGGTCGCAAACTTAATAAAACCGGCTCTCACAGAAGAGCTATGTTTCGCAATATGACGGCTTCTTTGGTTGAGCATGAGTTGATTAAAACTACTCTGCCCAAAGCAAAAGAACTACGTCGTTTTGCTGAGCCTCTTATCACCCTAGCCAAAGATGATTCTGTGGCTAATCGAAGACTAGTATTTGATCGCCTTCGCAATAAAGAAGCGGTTGGAAAACTTTTCTCTGATTTAGGTCCTAGATATCAAGAGCGACCAGGTGGTTACTTGCGTATCTTAAAGTGTGGGATGCGTACGGGTGATAATGCACCTATGGCCTATGTTGAGTTAGTCGATAGAGAGATTGTTGAAGTTGAAGCTGAAGAAACTGAAGCAGTAGAAACTGCTGAGTAATTTTTTACTTCTCTTTAAAAAAACCGGGCCTTGGCTCGGTTTTTTTTGGCCTGAATTTTTTAATGAAGTTGTGGCTGTTCATATAGTTGTTTAGTGTCTAGGTTCATCATCCTTAGTGTTCCACCCCAGACATAACCAGTGTCCATAGCGAATAAATCAGGCCCACAGGGTTCACCCTTTAGTGCAGCCCAGTGGCCAAAAATAATATTGTTATTTTTATCGTTACGCGAGTGCTCAAACCATGGCTTAAAAGGTGCAGGTATGCTGCTTTTGTCTTTGGTTTTTAGCTCTAATTCACCACTGTGACTACAAAAACGCATGCGGGTTAGGTAGTTGGTTATCACGCGCAATCGCTCGGTTTCTCTTAGGTCTTCATGCCATACATCCGGGGTATTGCCATACATATGTTCAAAATACGATTTGCGTTTAGTGGATTGTATAGCTTGACTTACCTCGTCGGCTAGACCTTGTGCCTGCTGTATAGTCCATATATGTGGAATGCCTGCATGCACAATACTAAAGCCCTTATAGCGAAGCATAAGTGGGTATTGGCGCAACCAGCCTGCTAGTAGTTCTCTATCTGGCGCATCTAGGATGTCTTGTATCGTATCATTTTTATTTGGCTTTCTGACGCCCTCAATGATAGCTAATAAATGCAGATCATGGTTACCCAAAACCATGTTGAACGACTTTCCAAGGCTCATACAGAATCTAAGGGTTGCTAGGGACTGCGGACCCCGATTGACTAAATCTCCCGCAGAAATTAATACATCACTATCTTTATTGAAGTTAACTGTTTCTAGCAAAGCCTGCAAAGGCTCTAGGCAACCCTGAATATCACCAACAACATAGGTAGCCATTAAGCTAGTGAACCTGATTGGGTAGTGCAAGCAAGAATGGCTCAATAGGCACTTCGAGTGCGCTACCAAATTCATCAACCATTTGGTAAGAACCTTGCATAGTGCCTATCGGCGTGTTTAATACGGTGCCGCTACTATATTGAAATTTGCCCTTGGTTGGAATGAGAGGTTGTTCACCGATTACGCCAGCACCTTTTACTTCTTGTCGTTGTTCATTCCCATCGATAATAATCCAATGCCTATGCATCAATACGACGCCATAGCTAGAATTATTGGTAATGCAGATATGGTAAGCGAATGCGAATTGGTTTTCGTCTGGCTTTGATTGATTGGCAAGGTATTCGGTTTTCACCGACACATTAATATCCGTTGGTTTGATGCTATGGTCTAAATTAGTCATTTGTTTGGGCCATGTTTTGATGAATGCAGTTGCTCAGCTCGACAAACTCTTTAACAGAAAGTTGTTCTGGTCGCTTCGTTAGGTCAACACCAGTAGAGTCGTGCGAAATATAGTCTATAAAACTATTTAAGCAGTTCTTGAGTGTTTTACGTCTTTGCTGAAAGCACTGGCTGACAATTTGACTCAGTAATTTCAGGTTATATGCTTTATAGGGGAGCTCAGAATAGGGTGTGATTCGAACAACGGCGGACTGCACCTTAGGCGCCGGATTAAACGAGGTTGGTGGTACAGGAATCAGCGGCATAACCCGACAGTGGTACTGAATCATCACTGACAGCCGACCGTAGCTTTTTTGACCGGGTGCAGCACTTAAACGGTCAACCACTTCGCGCTGAAGCATAAAATGCATATCCCGAATTTTTTCTCTTGTTTCCAATAAATGAAACAGAAGGGGCGTGGAAATATTATACGGAAGGTTGCCCACAAGGCGCATTTTATTGCCTTGATATAAGGCGCCAAAATCAGTTTTTAGCGCATCGCTGTTTATAATTGATACAGCAGGATAGTCGATAAGTTTTTGTTGAAGAAATTCGACAAGGTCTCGATCGAGTTCAACTAGCGTCATGCTAGGACATAATTTGACTAAATGTTCAGTGATAGCCGCCATTCCGGGGCCAATCTCGATAAGATTATCCACTGGTGTTGGATTAATAGCGGCAACAATTTGCCCAATAACCTGTTGGTCGATCAGGAAATTTTGTCCAAATCGTTTTCTAGGCTGATGTTGAGTATTCAAGCAGTATCACCGGCTTGTAAGGACAGCATATTAGCCGCCATGTTGATGGCAACCTCAAAACTTCCAGTATCGGCGATACCTTTTCCGGCTATATCTAATGCAGTGCCATGATCCACAGAAGTCCTAATAATCGGCAGGCCGAGGGTTATATTGGCTGCGCGGCCAAAGCCACTGTACTTAAGTACTGGCAAGCCTTGATCATGATACATGGCGAGCACTGCATCAGCTGAGCTCAAATGCTTATCAGTAAATAATGTATCTGCTGGTAAGGGTCCCACAATATCTAAACCCTGTGTTTCAAAATGACGTAGTACAGGGGTAATGGTATCATTTTCTTCATTGCCCAGATGTCCGTCTTCACCGGCATGAGGGTTAAGTCCACACACCAGTATTTTGGGGTTGTTGATTGCAAATTTAGCCTTTAAGTCATGCGCTAATATTTGAATAACCGAATGTAATAGATCACTGGAAATGGCATCAGCAACGTCGCGTAGGGGAAGATGGGTGGTTGCTAGTGCAACGCGCATCTCTTTCGTTGCTAGCATCATTACAACAGTATCAGTATTGGTTTTTTGTGCTAGATATTCGGTATGACCTGTAAAAGAAATTCCTGCGCCATTAATAACTGATTTTTGAACGGGGCCTGTGGCAATAGCATTGCAGTGATTATTAATACAGGCATCTATGGCCGCGTCCAGGCAGTCGAGCACATAGGCGGCATTTTTTACATCTAGCTGTCCAACTAAGCATGTTTGATTCAGGGTAATTGGATGTACGCAAAGTTCTCCCCGTCTCAGTGGGGTTGGCGGTTGGTGCTGGTCAAATAGTCTTAGCTCTAAGGGTAATCCTAATAGTTTCGCCCGTTGTTGCAAAAGGTCTGGGTCAGCAAAGGCCACCAGCTCTTGAGGGCAGCCCTTTTGAACCAACTGAATTAGAAGTTCAGGTCCAATTCCTGCAGGTTCCCCTGGAGTAACCGCGATTTTAAAAGCCATGGTTAAATCTCTTTGATTTCAACATAGGCTTCATCGCGAATTTTTTGCAACCATACCTGTAATTCTTCAGAGTATTTGCGCTGTCGCAATAGATTGTCGGCCTTATTACGTAAAATCTTATCACTGAAGTCCTGCATCCGACGATCGGTTACCTGCAATAGGTGCCAGCCAAATTGAGACTGAAAGGGTTCGCTAATTTCATTGAGCGCAATGCTACTCATTGTTTGTTCAAATATTGGCACAAAAGCTCCTGGTGTTGACCAGCCAAGTTCACCACCTTTAAGCGCAGACCCAGGGTCTTCAGAATATTCTTTTGCTAGAGTTGCAAAGGCTTCACCAGCTTGAAGCTTGTTGCGTATTTCATCTAGCAACCCAATCGTTTCGGCTTCATTGCGAATTTGGTTGGGTGTTAGCAGAATGTGGCGTGAAAAGTGTTGTTCAATAAGCTTTTCTTCGCCGCCTCTTCGATCATAGAGTTTAAGCAAGTGAAAGCCGGCACCGCTTCGCACCGATTTCGATACCTCACCGGGCATAAGTCCTTGGAGAGCTTCAGTGAATAGGCTCGGTAGTTGCGCCTGTTTACGCCAGCCGAGATCGCCGCCCTCAAGAGCGCTCTGATCATCACTATTAGCGATGGCTAGTTGTTTGAAATCAGCCCCCTTACTAATTTGCTCGCTAATCGAATCCAGCTTTTTTTGTGCTGCAGCAATTTCTGATATTGTTGCGGAGGAGGGGACTGAAATAAGAATCTGCCCGAGATTAATATCTGGCGAATTCATTAATTTTCCTGCTTCAGAATTCAGAAAATTATTGAGTTCCTGTTCGCTTATATGGATACCGCGCATCACGCTACCCTGTTGCACTTGCATTATAATCATTTCATTAGCTATTTCTTGGCGCAGATCACTAATAGGAGTGCCGCCAGCCTCAACATTTGCTAAATAGTCTTGCGTGCTGAGGTTATTGCCAGCTGCAAGGCGGGCAATGGTTTTGTCTATTTCACTTGCTCTGATACGAACGCCAGCGTTATAGCCCATATTAAGCTGGATTCTTTCAGAAATTAATTGCTCTAGCACGCGCTTTTTAAGCACCTCTTTATCTGGGGATTCGGTTCCCGATGCCTGCAAATTAACGTATATGGCAGCTGTGCGCTGATTGAGTTCGCTCTGCAATACTATGTCGTCATTTACTATCGCAGCAACGCGATCAAGAACCGCCACCTTCGCCTCCACGGAGGCTGCTAGTAGCGTCCCTAAAAGCACAGCTGGGTATACAGCTTTGCTCTGTGCTAGATTAAAAACTTTCCACAGGCTCATATCCATAGATTCCTTTTTTCAAAATTGAGGCTACACGACCACCGGTACCAATAATGCCTTTAAACTGTATCTGCAAGAATACACCATTCCGAAGTTTTGGTTCTCGCTCAGTGACAAGGCTATTATTCTGCCTATCAAGCCAGCGTCGTAAAACCAAGCCTGCACGCCAACAGCAGTTGTTATATTCGAACCCAGAAAACACTTCAAGTTCCCGTTTATTTGTAAAATCATGATGCCATCGACCGACCCAACTTATGTCATTACCCGTTGGAATATAAAATGACATGTCTATTTGTTCTATTGGCTGTGTTGTCGTGCTGGTTTGTAGTTCTGAATTTAGGCGAGAATAGTGATAGCTTATATTAAATAGTTGATCGTTATTTTGATAATATAAACTAGCAGAGGCGTTTTCCCACTGATTTTTTTGGCTACTATATACAGCTTCATTATTTAAGCGCCAGTGATTATTAATTCTATAATATAATTCGAATGCTAGATCTGATTTTTTACGCTCAAGATCAGAATTGCTGTCTACATTATCGCTTAGTGTTACTTTGCGGTCGTCAAAATAAATAGCCTGAGCCAAACTCGCGCGCAGCTTCTCGCGACCATTTTCTTGATTGATAAGGCTAGTGGATAAGCCTAGACTCAAGCGATGGTCATCTGAAATTCTATCCCCCCCTGCAAACCGATTTGATCTGAATAGCTGGGTGTAGGAGTCGGTCATTTCTTTAGTATCAAAATCTGGCAGTAATTCTTGGTTGCGGTATTTTGATTTTATATAGAACAATCTCGGCTCAAGAGTTTGTTGATAACCGGAGAATAGCTTGCTGTCTTTTTCCAGAAAAATGCCACTATCTAGGCTTATAGCCGGCACTGTAATCATTGAGTTATTAGTCGTACCAAAGCTATCTGCTGAATTGGTGGAGGTGTCGAGCTGATAAGCTAAATGCTTGACGTCAACAGTTGGTTTGAAATAGCCCCAATCCCAGCGATTACTCATGCCTAAGCGATAATTGAGGGCAGTTCTGCTGCCGCTTATAAGATCTTGAGAATCATGTCTGAATTCTGTGTGCTGATTATTTAATTCGACAGTCACTGAGTTGGCATATCTCAGGATGCTGTTAAGAGTCATTCTAGAGGCTATTTTATAGGGATCATTTAAGCCTACAGTGATGGATTGAAAGTCTTGCGCTTCAACGGAAAACTGCAATGACTCTGTTTGATAGGCAATTGAGCCTATCCTAGGCAAATGGGTTAGGTTATCTTTTTGTTCTGTTAACTCGCCAATATCAGACAGATAATTTTTATCACTGACTTCATTGAAATCAATAGATGATGACCAGGAGGTTGCAAAATTTCCTTGGTGTTGCAGTCTTAGCATATAGCGATCATCGCCCTGATTAGGGTAGAGTCCAGAGCTGATATCCGGGGGATAATCGTGATGTCCGCCCTTATCATTAGCAAGAAATCCAGCCGATAGTTGGTTGTTTGACCAGTTATTAAGATGCCTAAATTTAGTTTCAATACCCATACCGCGATGCTGAATATAGCGCGGAGTGATGGTGGCATCGTAATTGGGCGCTATATTCCAATAAATGGGCTGAGAAAAATCTATGCCATTTTCTTGATCGCTGGCAATACTTGGAAAAAGCAGACCAGATGATCTGCGATTACTAATGGGAAACTTGGCATAGGGAAAGTAGAAAATCGGAACTTTGCCGATATCGAGGCGAGCATTTTTGACCGTCGCAAAACCTGATTTTTGATCGAGTTCAATTTCACTGGTTTGTAACTTCCAGGTATCAACATCCGGTTCACAGCCTGTGAACGACGAGTCTTCAATCAGAATTAAACCATTTGACTGACGGCGAAGAACTTTAGCTGAACCCCTGACCGATGCCTGATGCAAAACATAGTTAGCATTTTCAATTTTAACTTCTTGGCTATCAAGGTTCAGTAGGGCATGGTTGCCGGTTAAAAGCATATTGGGCTCGCGAAAACGAACATTACCTATAAGGGTAATGCGCCGATTTTCTTGATCAACAATAGCGCTGTTACTGCGAAGCTGGCGATAGCCCTGAGCAATATTCACATCACCCTCAAGGATAGCTACCGAATCACTTTGCGCCTCAGTGCTGATGGCATTGACTCTAAGGGCGGACTCATCTGGGTGTTTATTAGAATCTTGATAATCCCGCTTTGGCTCGATATAGGCGCCACAACAAAATTTTGCCACCAAGCTTTGTTGCTCAGGGGTCATATCTTGTTTTTTTACCCAGTCTAAGTTGCTCTCAGTCAGATTGGCACTGAGAGGCTCAGAAGGTGTGGTCTCTGTATTCGCCGAAACAGATATAGCGTATAAAAAAACCAATGCACAAAGACACAGTTTTGTAATTAAAAGGCTATATTTCATTGGGTTGGACAAAGTAATTCTCATCAAAAATTCTACACTGGGTTATTCTAACTGAAATAGGCATGAAATTGACGATTCTGAGAGAATTAAAGCTAATCCATTTAATGCTTTTATCGTTGGTTACTTGAAAGATAATAGGTTGTTAGGGCTATAATGGAATTGCATTTCTTATAAATAACTATTTCTATGCAAGATCAGCAGTTTTTTTCACAATGGATTGAGCGGTCGCTTCCCTCAACTGTAACTTCTTCAGGCTTATTGCAGCTTGAGGCGCTCGCGGGTGATGCTGGTTTTCGGCGTTATTTTAGATCTAATACCCAACCTAGTTTAATCGCCGTAAACTCTCCACCAAAAAAAGAAAAGAATGCAGAATATGTCGGTTTATCTTTATTTCTTCAGTCGCAGGGGCTTGTAACGCCAAAAATCCATGCGGTCAATTTCACCCATGGCTATATGCTAGTTGAAGATTTTGGTGGCACATTATTTAGCCACCGACTTGAAGCAATTGATTCTGGTGTACTTTATGATCAGGCTGAGACAGAGTTATTAAAAATTCAAAGAGCTACAAATAAAGCGCCAGCCATTCCTCTGCATGATGAGGCTAAAATAGATCAAGAATTAGCCCTGTTTGAACAATGGTTCCTAAATAGCTTGCTCAATTATCAACTTAATAGTGATGAGAAAGCCTTGTTAGAAAGTTTTTTTACAGCTATAAAAAACAGCGCTAAAGAACAGCCTCAAGTAATGATTCATGCCGATTATCACTCGCGAAACTTGATGATTCTTGACCAAAATAAGTTGGGAGTTATAGATTTTCAGGATGCAATGCTTGGCGCTATTACCTACGATTTAGTCTCTCTGCTAAAGGACTGTTATGTTCACTGGCCTGAAAGTTGGGTTACAAAACGAGCTTTAGATTATAAAAAACGCTTAATGGCTGCTGGGTTGTTGGCTGATGTAGCCGATAGCCAGTTCCTTAAATGGTTTGATTTTATGGGCCTACAAAGACATATAAAGGTGCTTGGAATATTTTCTCGATTGGCACTTAGGGATTCTAAAAGGGGTTATTTGAACGATATGCCTCTGGTTGTGCACTACTGTCTCGAAGCATCCTGTAAATATCCTCAGGCTGAGTTATTTAATCACTGGTTTAAACAGACCGTTCTACCTTTGTTGACTCAACAGTCATGGTATTCGGATAAAGAATTATGAAAGCGATGATATTGGCAGCTGGTTATGGCAAAAGATTACAGCCGTTAACCAATAAAATGCCTAAACCACTGTTATCGGTCGCGGGTAAACCACTTTTACAACACCATATTGAGCGTTTGTCGGCATCAGGTATTACTGACATAGTGATCAATACCTCATGGCTAGCAGAGCAAATAGAGTCATACTTTGGTGATGGTTCTGAGTTCGGTGTGAGTATTACATGGTCTAGGGAGCCACAACCGCTTGAGACCGGTGGAGGGATTAATAAAGCATTGCCCTATCTGGGCGATCAACCCTTTTTGCTGGTTAATGGGGATGTGTGGACTGATTTTTGTTTTTTATCGGCACTTAATTATCAGTTAAATGCCGATCTCAGTGCTTGGCTATTGTTGGTTGAAAACCCAGATCATAATTTCGATGGTGATTTTGCCCTTACCGAGGACTTGGTTAGTTACCAGCCGCAGAAAAAATTTACCTTTAGCGGCATTAGTATAATGCGACCTCAATTAATAAGAGATTATATTAAAAATAATTCACCACATCCCTGCTTCCCGTTGCGGGATATCTTGCGGCCAGCGATTGAGCAGCAAACAGTGGCAGGGGCATTGCATTCAGGTCAGTGGTGTGATGTTGGAACGGTTGAGCGTTATAGAGAGCTTAACCAGCTGCTTGATAGCCAATGTAATTCTAATCAAAATCAGGAAAGATAATGATTTCAGTCACAGTATATAGGGCCATATTTTGGTTTTTGTTACTAGCAGTAGCTATTCTCTCTTTGATGTCTATCGACACACAGCAGCAAATTTTTGTTTGGCAAGATAAGGTACATCACCTAGTGGCCTATGGGGTGCTGTTTTGGTGCTTACTTGGAGCCTATGAAAAACAGCAAAGCATATGGTTTTTAGGAAGTTTATTGATCATATTTAGTGGGCTGATTGAAGTTGCACAGTCTTATACGGCGCATCGCCAAGCGGAATTAATGGATTTACTCGCCAATGGCACAGGAATTCTTTCGGTCGCTTTATTGCGAGTATTAAAGCGACGCTTTTAACTACTGTTGTAATAGGGTTTTAATGTTTTTTGGGTGAAGGGTCTGACTGCCTGCAAAAGACAGAACGAGCGTAGTGATCTCATCCCATATATCAGCTTGACGCAAGCCTTTAACGCCGCGATCAATGGCGCCCGCTTGATGCATTAGCATACGAAGGTGTGCGGGTGATAGGCGGCTTAATGCTTTTCTGAAAATTGGGATGCGCTTATCCCATACGCCCGCACTTTTTAACGCTTTTTCTTTTGAGCTGCCAAGAAGAATTTGATGGCTAGCTTTGTTCAGTGTCCGCAGTTCACGGGTGATAGCCCATAACAGAGCAAGCGGTTCAGTGCCCTCACTCTCAAGACCTCGCAATGCCTTGGCAGCTGACTGAGCATCGCCTTCCAGTATTTTGTCGACAAAGGCGAAAAGATTATAGCGGGCACTATCAGCAACCACCGTGGACATAATATTAGCATCTACTGTGCCTTCCAGAGACAGCAGTTTTAACTTATTGATTTCTTGCATTGCCGCTAACAGATTTCCCTCAACACGATCGGCTAGAATATCGACCGCCTCAGAGCTTGCTGTAATGCCCGATTGAACTAGGCGCTGATTTATCCAGCGGGGAAGTTGTTGAGGGCTTACAGGCCATACCTGGATATGCACGCCATGAGACTCTAATTTTTTTATCCACTTACTTTGAGAAGCGCCTTTATCTAATTTAGGCAAGATAACCAGAATCAAATTGCTGTCATTGAGGTTTTCGCAGAGTTCACAAAGCGCTTTACTGCCTTTGTCGCCGGGTTTGCCGCTGGCAATTCGCAGTTCGAGTATTTTTTTATCGGCAAACAGCGACAGTGCGTTGGTTTCATTAAAGACATGATTCCAATCGAATCGAGCATCAATATCAAAGGTTTCTCGTTCGGTAAATTCGAGTTTCCGCGCAGCAGCTCTAATACTGTCGGCGGCTTCTTGGATTAATAGTGGTTCATCGCCACTAACAATAAAGATCGGGGATAGCTGTTTGCTTTGCAGGCTATTTTGCAAATGAGAACTTAATTGCTCAGGCTTAAGTTTCACTATTGACCCACAGAGCTATCAGATACCTCGCCGAGGCGATGTATGATTTGTCTGACAATTTTTGCGCGCAAATTATTTTGCAAAATAACCTCCTCATTGTGTGAGGCTAAGACATCTTGCTCATTAAAATTAAAAGTGCTTTCGGCTGCTGCTGTAGTGATGGGGATAAGCTGTGTACCCATTTCATCAAGCACAATGTAATCGACTGCTTGATATAGTTGGTACTGTGCTGCGCGAACGTTGGCATTAAGCGCGCTTATTCGCCGCGATTGAGTAGCATCTATAATTTTTATTTGATAATTGGCATTCTCTGTCGCACCAACGAGCAATATATTATTGGCTTTAAGTTCGCGCTTTAATTTAATTCCAATGGAGTTTTGAGATTCAGGGTAGCTGACATATACAGTTCCCAAATTAAGCTCAAGTAAGGCGTTATCACGCAACTGCCAGCCACAGGCGCTAAGGATTAAAAAGACCCATGCTAGATTAATTAGCGCCCATTTTTTTGGCATTGCTCAGACCTTTTGATTAGCTGACATTATTTAGTTGGCTACAATATTAACCAATCTTCCGGGAACCACAATCACTTTTCTTACCGTATTGCCCTCAATAAAGCGAAGAGCATTTGGCTCATTCATTGCAATCTGTTCAATTTCTTCTTTAGACTCATCGACTGCAACCTGAATTTTTCCGCGCACCTTACCATTTACCTGAACAACCAGCTCAATGGAACTTTGTACCAATGCTGATTTATCTACTTGTGGCCAGGAGGCTTCTGCAATGCTGTTTTGGTGACCCATTTTTTGCCATAGACTATGGCAAATATGCGGCACTATTGGTGCTAGCAATAAAATAGCAGAGGTAAGCGCTTCATGTTTTACCGCAACACTCTGAGCGTCATTATCAGACAGCTGTGAAATGTCATTCAGCAGTTCCATAACCGCAGCAATTGCAGTGTTAAACGTATAGCGGCGACCAAAATCATCACTTACCTTCTCAATGGTTTGATGAGTTTTGCGGCGTAAATTCTTTTGTTCTTCGCTGTGGCTTTCAGGGTTAAGGGGTGATATTTCTCCCAGTTTACTGTGGGCCATAACCGCCAACCATAAACGGCGCAAAAATCTATGCGCACCAGAGACACCGTCATCACTCCACTCGAGTGTCTGCTCTGGGGGTGCTGCAAACATAGTAAATAGTCGAACCGTGTCAGCACCATGTTTCTCAATAGCAGACTGAGGGTCGATGCCGTTATTTTTTGACTTAGACATTTTGATCGTGCCACCACTTTGGACTTCCTCGCCGGTGGTGCGGTCTATCGCTTTAATTGTTCGGCCTTTTTTATCGCGCTCAATATCAATATCGGCAGGCGATAGCCATTCTTTACGGCCATCCTTTTCAGTGTAAAAAGATTCAGCCAAAACCATACCCTGACAAAGGAGACGCTTAAAGGGCTCGTCGCTGTTTACAAAGCCTTCATCGCGTAAAAGCTTGTGAAAAAAGCGTGAATATAGAAGGTGCAAAATGGCGTGCTCAATACCGCCGACATACTGATCAACAGGCAGCCAGTAATTAGCCCGATCGGGGTTTAGCATGGCATCTTTTTCATCAGGGCAGGTGAAGCGCGCATAGTACCAAGAAGACTCCATAAAGGTGTCAAAGGTATCGGTTTCATGCTCTACAGATTGACCATTTAATTCTGCCTTGCGCCATTCAGGATCGGCTTTGATAGGTGATTGTATACCATCCATTTCAACATCTTCAGGCAGAAGCACCGGTAATTTTTCAAGGGGCACTGGGATATCACTGCCATCACCAAGGTTAAACATTGGGATAGGTGAGCCCCAATACCGCTGTCGGCTAACACCCCAGTCTCGCAGTCTAAAGTTGGTTGTGACTGAGCCAAGATTTTTTTCCTTTAATGCCGCCGCTATAGCATCAAATGCTTGCTCAAAATCAAGCCCGTCAAACTCTGCTGAATTGACCAGCTTACCTTTGCTAGTAAAGGCCTGTTGGTCTAAATCGCAGTCTTCACCATTGCTAGGTGCGATCACCTGTTCAATCGGCAATTGATATTTTTGAGCAAATTCATAATCTCGCTGATCATGAGCAGGTACTGCCATCACCGCGCCAGAACCATAATCCATTAACACATAGTTGCCTACCCACACCGGTATTTCTTTGCCTGTAAGCGGATGAATAGCATTGATGCCAGTGGCAACACCAGCTTTTTCAAGAGTAGCCATTTCTGCTTCAGAAACTTGCTGTGACTGGCAGCTTTCAATAAATTTAGCCAGCTCGGGATTGGTTTTGGCAATTTCCAATGCAATTGGATGTTGAGGGGCTAGGGTTACGTAGGTAACGCCCATCAGAGTATCTGGGCGAGTGGTATAGACCTCAAAGCTTTGGTAACTGTCAATCGCTTCATTTAATGTGAAGCTCATATTGATGCCGCGACTTTTGCCAATCCAGTTGCGCTGCATCGTTTTGACTTGCTCTGGCCAGTGCTCAAGTTGGTCTAAATCATTGAGTAATTGGTCGGCATAGTCAGTGATGCGAATAAACCACTGGGGTATTTCTTTGCGCTCAACTTCAGTACCACAACGCCAACAGCCACCCTCTATGACCTGTTCATTGGCTAAAACGGTAGCATCGTGCGGACACCAGTTTACGGCACTGGTTTTTTTGTAGACCAGCCCTTTTTCATAAAGTCGTGTAAAGAACCATTGTTCCCACTTGTAGTAATCTGGTTGGCAGGTAGCAAGCTCCCGCGACCAGTCGATACCAAAGCCCAGTGATTTAAGCTGGGTCTTCATATAGGCTATATTTTCAAGTGTCCATTTAGCGGGAGCGGTTTTATTTTGGATCGCTGCATTTTCAGCAGGTAGACCAAATGCATCCCAGCCCATGGGATGTAGAACATTTTTGCCCTGCATTTTTTGATAGCGCGCGATAACATCGGTGATGGTGTAGTTGCGCACATGCCCCATATGTAATTTTCCGCTGGGGTAGGGGAACATAGCTAGGCAATAAAATTTTTCTTTTTCGGCATCTTCACTGACTTCAAAGGTTTTATTCTCAGACCAAAAGGCCTGCGCCTCTTGCTCTACTATAGCCGGATCATATTGCTGTTCTTGGGTCATTGGGCTCACTGCTAGTACAAAGTTGATTTTCAGTGGCGAATTATAGGCGAACCAACGCCGCTCTAACAGTGATTAATGTTACTCAGCTGAACCCACAGCAATTTTAGGTACGCCTAATTTCTCCAGATTGGCCGCTATATCCTGTGCAGAAGTGGACGCATTAATTTTGCGATCGACCATAAGAATTTTACCTTCCTTGCTAATATAAATAGTATGTCTTTTGGGAAAGCCATAAAGTGCTAACACATCATAGGCCTTAGCGACTTGTTTGCTGGTATCGCTAAGCAGAGGAAAATCAGCATTAGTTGACTTGGCGAACTCGGTATTTTTCTCTAAGGTATCGACGCTAGCCATAAAATAAGAAATATCAAATTGTTTTAGCAGATGACCGTTCTCAGCCAAGGATTTACACTCAATGGTACAGCCTCGTGTAAACGCCATTGGGTACCATGCGATAACAATAGCTTGTTTGCCTTTAAATTGATCAAGGCTATAAGTTTTGCCGTCGGATGCCGGTAGTGAAAAGTCTGGCGCTATATCGCCAACTTCTAAACTTATTCCACTACTCGATAAGGCTAAAGCTAATGCAGCTAGGCTGCGAATCATAGTTTTCATAATCAATCTCCTTAAGAACTTCTGCGCAATCTCATTAGCACAAGAAAAGTTAATATCAGCAGGCTAAATATTACGATGGGCCAGCTGCCAAACTTAGAAAACGGAGTGACCCCAATGTAAGGGGTCACAGTTGCCGTTAGTACTCCTGGGCTAAATTGGCTCAGTTGTTTTATTACTGTTCCACGGTGATCAATAAAGCCAGTAATCCCATTATTGGTACCTCGCATAACAGGTTTAGCATTCTCAATAGCACGCATTCTTGCCATTTGCATATGCTGGGAGGGGGCGATTGAATCGCCAAACCAAGCATCATTACTCACAGTTAACAGTATGTTGCTGTTACGTGAATTTTTAGCGACCAGATCTGGATAGGCTATTTCATAGCAGATGGCAGTTGAGATGTTTTGTCCTGCGGCTGTCAGTAGCGGTTGGTTTTTACTGCCCAATGAAAATGAAGACATGGGTAGATCAAAAAAATTATTAAGCCCGCGAATCAGTTTTTCGAGGGGGACATATTCACCAAATGGCACCAGTCTGGTTTTATTATAGATGCCGTGGCTCGCACCCAGGGCAAGCATGGAATTATAGTAGGGACCCTCAGGCTTTTGGTTGGTAGGTAAACCAGTAATTAATGTGGTTTTGCTCGCCAGTGCTCGCTGATGTATGTCGTCTAGAAAATCGCTAATTTGAGTATAGAGTACTGGGATCGCACCTTCAGGCCATATAATAATATCAGTCCCCCAGAGTGGTTCAGTCTGAACCACTAGATTTTGCAGAATTTGACTACGCATAGTGATTGACCATTTATCGCTTTGATCTACATTAGGCTGGATAAGGGCCACAGAAACTGGCGTTTTCACAGGTTCTGTCCAGTCAATTTTTTGCAGCGCAAGCCCCACTAAAAACATTGCCGTAACTAAGCTGAGGGTTGCTAGGGTTGAGGCTAAGTGTTTGTATAATCGAATTTGGACCAAGGCTGCGGCGGCTAATGCAGTAAAAAAACTTAACAGTAATACCCCGCCAACCGGAGCCCAGCCACTTAGCCAGGTATCTGTGTGGCTATAGCCGGCATATAGCCAGGGGAAGCCAGTAAATAGCCAGCTTCTAATCCATTCACTAATAACCCAAAGAGCCGGAAGTACAGCAAGTGCCAGAAATCGTCTTTTGGATATTAGGCTGCACAACATAAAAGGCAATGCAAAAAATATCGCATTGAAAAGGCAAAATAAAAATGTACCAATCAGTGCTAGTAAAGCCGATATATCGCCAAACACATACATGCTGACAAAAACCCAGCTTACACCAGTTCCAAACATACCGAGCCCGAATATAAGGCTTCGCTTAAAGGCATTTATAGTGGATTGTTCATAGATATTAGAGAACAGAATGGCCATACTTATAATAGCAATAGGCCAGTAGGAGAAAGGCGCGAGGGCAAGTGGTAATATAGCCCCTGCAAACAGTAAGCCTATATAAAGTGCCATCGATTTAGTGCCCATATAATCGAGCTAAGTTTGCGGATCTTTAGTGACTTCAAGCAGGGTGATTTTTCGATTGTCGCAATTTAAAACTTTGAAGTCGAACTGAGAAATTTTGGTGTTTTCGCCAATATTGGGCAGATGACCAAAGGCGTTAATTACAAGACCGCCAACGGTGTCAAAGTCATCATCGGGAAAACCTACATCAAAAAATTCATTAAAATCATCAATCGTGGTGATAGCCTCAACGCTGTAGCAGTTTTCAGACATTTCAATAATTTGCTCTGCCTCGTGCTCATCGGTTTCATCTTCGATTTCACCAACAATTTCTTCTAATACATCTTCAATAGTTAATAGCCCCGATACTCCGCCATATTCATCGACAATAATGGCCATATGGTAGCGCTGTTCGCGAAATTCTTGGAGTAGCACATTCAGTCGTTTACTTTCAGGAATAATGGTGGCAGGTCTTAGCATGCGATGCAGGTCAAAAGATTCTTTGCCGGATAATACCAGTGGCAATAATTCTTTGGCTAATAAAATTCCCTTAATATCATCAGAGGATTCACCAATAACAGGAAATCGTGAATGTTGCGATTGAACTACAACCTGCAAAATTTGCTCAAGTGTAAAGTCTTCTTCAATCACCATCATCTGCGATTTAGGCACCATGATTTCACGTGCCTGAAGGTCAGATACCTTTAAAGCACCCTCCATAATTTGTAGCGCACCCGGATCAATAATGGATTGATCCTCGGCATCACGCAGGATTTCCATAACATCATCGCTATTGGATGGTGCAGGAGAAAAAGTTTCCCACAGTTTTTGCAGTAGAGTTTTTTCTTGCTGACTTTTGTCTATTTCGTCATTCATTTTTCTATTCTTATTGGCATATATAGGGTGGTGGAAAACCCAATTTCTGCATAATTTCCGTTTCAAGTGATTCCATAATTGCCGCCTCCGAATCATTTTGATGGTCGTAGCCTAGCAAATGTAGCACACCATGAATAATCATGTGAGCCCAATGTGCGTTTAGGTCTTTATTCTGTTGTGCGGCTTCCCTGGCAACAACCGGTGCACAAACAACTATATCGCCAATCAGTGGCATGGGTTCTGGGGTTTTTTCATCGAAAGGAAATGACAGTACGTTGGTCGGACCTGAAGCGCCGCGGTAAGTTTCGTTTAATGCTTTTCCTTCAGCCTCATCAACAATGCGAATACTCAACTCAGTATCACCCGTTTTTGAACCTATAGCCGCGCTTACCCAGCGCTTAATACTCTGGTCGTCTGGAGCGTCTTCAGAGGATGAAGCCGACTGAATGTCGAGGATAATGGTCATGGCTATAGTTTTTGTTTGTTAGGATTTGGCTTCAAAGTCATCGTAGGCATCTACAATACTTTGAACCACTGGATGGCGAACAACATCTCTAGAGATAAAGCTGGTAAAGCTAATATCTTCTACTGATTTTAAAACTTCTTGCGCGTGAACTAGCCCTGAGCTTACGCCTTTGGGGAGATCAATCTGCGAGCAGTCGCCAGTGATAACAGCGGTTGAGCCAAAACCAATTCTAGTGAGGAACATTTTCATCTGCTCGCGCGTCGTATTTTGGCTTTCATCTAGAATAATATAAGCCGAATTTAAGGTTCTGCCGCGCATGTAGGCAAGTGGTGCAACCTCAATGACGCCGCGCTCCTGAAGTTTTGCAACGGCCTCAAACCCAAGCATTTCATGCAGTGCATCGTATAGAGGACGCAGATAGGGGTCTACTTTTTGCGCTAAATCGCCAGGTAGAAAGCCCAGTCGCTCACCGGCTTCAACTGCAGGTCTAACCAAGAGAATGCGTTCAACTTCATCGCGCAACAGAGCTTCCACAGCGCAGGCCACGGCCAAATAAGTCTTGCCTGTTCCCGCAGGGCCAATGCCAAAATTGATGTCATGAGTTTGAATGGCTCTCACATAACGCTGTTGATTTAATCCACGAGGCTTAATGTTGCCTTTTTTGGTTCTAATCACCGAAAAATTTTCAACATTGTTGGATGGCTCTATATTGCTAGCGTTTTGGGTCATAGGCTTTTCTCTCTCAGATTGTCGGAGGTTGAGATGAACTTCTTCAATGGGTAATTCTGGATAATGCGCCGTTTCTTGATAGAGGTTGAATAAAATATCAAGGGCATTTTGACAGGCTTTAGCCTCACCATGAGCGGCAAAGTAATTATCACGTGAACGGATTTCAATGCCGAGCCGCTGTTCGATAAGGCGCAGGTTCTCATCAAACTGTCCACAAAGCGATGCGAGACGATGGGCGTCATTGGGCTCAAGGGTAATGCTGTGAGCGGTTGATAGTGATTCCCGTTGGTTCACTAGTTATTTTTATACCTATTAAGTAAAGATGGGTCTAGCATAGCGCGAAAATAATCTCAGGGTAAATAGTTTTTATGACTAATTAGTACGTCTAATAACTTAATTTTTCCCACAATCACCCTAGCAGAGGATGCCGCGCAAGCTATTAGGCAAGGCTTCAGTTATCTCGGCCTCAACAAACTGGCCGATTAATTCATGGTTATCAGTGGAGAAGTTCACCACGCGATTATTCTCTGTACGGCCCTGTAGCTGTCCAGGGTCCTTTTTAGATATGCCGGTTACTAACAGTGTTTGTCGGGTGCCGACCATGCGGCGGCTTATTTCAAAGGCATTTTGAACAATGCGATCCTGAAGGATCTTAAGTCGCTGTTTTTTAACACTTTCATCTTCAGTATCCGGGAGATCGGCGGCGGGGGTGCCGGGTCTGGCGCTGTAAACAAAGCTGAAAGATGTATCGAAACCAATGTCCTCGATCAGTTTCATGGTGGCGGCAAAATCTGCCTCAGTTTCGCCCGGGAAGCCGATAATAAAGTCTGATGAAATACTGATATCTGGGCGTATAGCGCGAAGACGGCGTATTTTTGATTTATATTCAATTGCTGTATGGCCTCGCTTCATAGCCATTAAAATTCTATCTGAACCACTTTGAACAGGTAGGTGCAAATGGCTAACCAATTCGGGAACTTTGGCATAAACATCAATTAGCGCATCAGAAAATTCCACCGGATGAGATGTGGTGTAGCGAATGCGGTCAATACCCTCGATTTCGGCGGCATAGGTGATTAATTCCGCCAGATCACAAACCGACCCATCCGGCATATCCCCTCGATATGCATTAACATTTTGACCTAACAGATTAATCTCTCGAACGCCTTGCTGAGCAAGTTCACCAATTTCCGATAAAACATCAGCTAGTGGTCGGCTTACCTCTTCACCTCGAGTATAAGGCACTACGCAAAAGGTGCAGTACTTAGAGCAGCCTTCCATAATTGAAACAAAAGCACTAACGCCATCAGCTTCAGGCGTTGGCAGGCGATCAAATTTTTCTATTTCAGGAAAGCTAATATCAACCGATACAGTACCATCTTGTTTTTGCGTCTCAATCATTTCTGGAAGACGATGCAGGGTTTGTGGCCCAAAAATCACGTCGACAAAAGGGGCGCGCTTAGCAATAGCTTC
The DNA here is from genome assembly GCA_049615345.1 of Porticoccaceae bacterium. GTDB lineage: Bacteria > Pseudomonadota > Gammaproteobacteria > Pseudomonadales > Porticoccaceae > HTCC2207. The sequence continues at coordinate 21,782 of JBMZFJ010000016.1, forward strand.
GCCTTCTTGACTGGCCACGCAGCCGCCGACGCCAATAACTAGATCAGGATTTTTGTCTTTTAGATTTTTCCAGCGACCCAATTGATGGAACACTTTTTCCTGGGCTTTTTCTCTAATTGAACAGGTGTTTAATAACAACACATCCGCCTCATCGGCATTTTCTGTTGACACCATATTATGGCTTTCACCAAGCAAGTCTGCCATACGCGACGAGTCGTATTCATTCATCTGACAGCCGTGGGTCACGATATGTAATTTCTTAACAGATTCAGTTGCCATGAGAGAAGCGCTTTCAATGTTTTGTTAAAGTGGGGTGCATTATAGCTTTGCGTCATTAATTGGCAATATTATCGCATTTGTTTTGTGGTATGATTGGCGCCGATTTTTTTCGAGTAGACGTGTGATTTTTAATGATTAATGAGCCAATTTACAGAATTACTTTCTTTAATCAGGGAGAGGTTTATGAAATATATGCCAAGCATGTGTTTCAGAGTGAGCTTTGGGGTTTCCTAGAGGTTGAACAATTTGTGTTTGGAGAGCGATCAAAAACGATCGTTGATCCAGCAGAAGAAAAGTTAAAAAGCGAGTTCTCGTCAGTAAAGCGCAGCTTTATTCCGATGCAGTCCGTTGTGAGAATTGATGAAGTTGAGAAGGAAGGTGCCTGTAAGATTTCAGAGGCGCCAAAGGGTGGCAATATAACCCCATTTCCATTTCCCAATGTAGTAGGTGTAAAGCCAGTACAAGATTAAGATTTGCCTAAATAATTATAAATTTAATACTGGTTAGTTTTTATTAACCAATAATCGTTAAGTCGGCGTTTAAATAGGTTGTAAACACTAACCACGGTGTATACTTTACTTAACGGTATGGTATTGTTTTGCTTTAGCTTTTGATAAAACAGGCACCAACTTTTTGTAACCCTTAGAGTAAGATTTATGTTGGAACAACAGGCACTAAAATTATTGCCCTTTGAATTTGCTCGAGTCAATCGAGTGATTGTGGATAGCGAGCAAGAGCACTTGCTGGTTGGTCCCGAAGCGCCGCTATGGGCAATTGCCGAAGTAGGCCGTGTCACTGGTGCGAAATTGCCAGTAACTCATTTGGCTGAGGCTGAATTTGATGCTCATCTCAGTCAGATTTACAGTGGCCGTTCGGGAACATCCGAAGCGGTTATGGAAGATATCAAAGATTTTGTCGATATGGAATCTGCGGCAGCTGACTTAGAAGATGTAAGTGATCTTTTAGACGCAGAAAACGATGATGCGCCTATTGTTAGGCTATTAAATGCCATCCTTACAGAATCTCTAAAAGAAAATGCTTCAGATATACATATAGAGCCCTATGAAAAAGAAGCTTTAGTGCGCTTCCGTCTAGATGGCGTTCTTAGGACAGTATTGACCCCGTCGGTGCAAATCGCGCCCCTGTTGATTTCGCGCATCAAGGTAATGTCAAAACTTGATATTGCTGAAAAGCGCCTGCCACAGGATGGTCGTATGAGTGTTTTAATCGGCGGTCGCAATATCGATTTACGGGTTTCGACCATGCCTTCAAGTCATGGTGAGCGAGTCGTTATGCGATTGCTCGATAAGGATGCAGGTAAGCTCAAAGCACAGCAGTTGGGCATGCCAGAGAGTACCAAGCAAGAATTGGATCAGCTAATTTCAAGGCCCCATGGCATTATTTTGGTGACAGGTCCTACGGGTTCGGGTAAAACTACCACGCTCTATGCTGCATTGCAGCAAATGGATCGTCAGCAGCGCAATATTATGACAGTGGAAGACCCGGTGGAGTACGACCTTCCTGGTGTTAGCCAAACGCAAATTAATCTTCGTGCAGGTATGACCTTTGCTCGGGGGCTTCGCGCCATCTTGCGACAGGATCCAGATGTTATTCTGATTGGTGAGATTCGCGATGGTGAAACAGCAGAAATCGCAACCCAAGCCAGTTTAACGGGTCACTTAGTGCTATCAACTTTGCACACCAATACTGCCGCTGGCGCCATTACTCGATTGCAAGACTTGGGCGTTGATAGCTTCCTGTTGGCTTCGACTGTTAGAGGAATTATTTCCCAACGTCTTATGCGTAAATTATGCACCCATTGTCGCAAAGAGGTTCCGGCTGACGACTATCAACGCAACCTGTTAGATTTGCCTAAAGGCGCAACAATCTTCGAGTCCCATGGCTGTGAACATTGCAACAATACTGGGTTTGTCGGCCGCCAAGCATTGTTTGAGTTGGTCACTGTTAGTGCTGAACTGCAGTCGCTTATTCATGAAAATGCCGGCGAGATTGAGCTAGAACAATCAATTCGACAGCAGGTTCCAAGTATTCGTGAAGCAGGGTTCAATCTTGTGCGTGAAGGGACTACCACGGTTGAAGAAGTACTCCGAGTTACGAGCGTGTAAGCAGCTATGCCAACTTTTGATTATGCAGCCTATGATATTTCCGGAAAGTTAGTAGACGGCGTTGTTTCCGCGGATTCTGAGCGCCATGCTCGACGCATCCTTAAAGAAAAGAAATTACTGCCATCAAAACTTAGCGAAGTTGCAAAATCATCGCCTAAATCTAAATTGGGAAGAACCACCAAGGTCAATGAATTTGATCTTTCCCTTGTATTGCAACAGCAGGCTATTTTGATTCAGTCAGGGTTGCCCCTTGAAGATGCAATGCGAATGACCATTGAGCAGGCTGAAACAGACCGGCAAAAAAGAATGGTAGAAAGTTGGCGCTCTGAGATCATTGAAGGGCGAAGTTTTTCAGAAGCTATGCGCCGCTCACCCTATAAAATTCCGGAAAGCGTTCTTGCTGGTGTTGGAGTGGGTGAAGAGAGTGGGCACTTGCATACAGTTCTAATGCGTCTGGCCGAAGATATCGAAACCAGCGCCGAGAACAAGAAAACAGTTACTAGAGCGTTAATTTATCCTGCGACGCTTTTAGGCGCATCTATGCTGGTTGTTTCTATGATGATGGTTTGGGTTGTGCCCAAAATAACCGCCATTTTCATAAGCTCTAATCGTGAGCTGCCAACGATTACAAAAATTATTATCGCAATTAGTGATTTCACTCAGCAATATGGCTTATATCTGTTGTTACTTGGGCTTATATTGGGTGGAACTATTTCATGGCTGCTGCGCGATGACGGTCGCAGAAAGCGTTGGCATCAGGTGGTGCTTGGCTTGCCAGGCTTAGGTCGTTGGACAACTATGGCAAATATTGCGGATTGGTCGAGAAGCCTCGGTGTACTTTTAGGTAACGGCGTGCCGGCATTGGCTGCGCTTAAAATATCGTCGGCAGTAGTAAGTAATCTTTATTTGCGCGGTAAAATGGAGCAGGTAACAGAGAGTATGCGTCGAGGCGTGTCGCTGCAAAAAGCCTTAGAAGAGAATAAAGTAGGCAGTGGGTTCTTGGTTCATATGGTAGGCAGTGGTGAGGCCTCAAGTGAATTAGATAAGATGTTAATGCGTGTATCAGAATATTACTCACTGCGTTTGGCTAATGCGGTAGAAGTTTTTTTAAAGTTAATCAATCCGGTTCTTATTATCTTTATGGGCGGTATTATTTTGTCGGTAGTTGCGGCGGTAATGTTACCTATTATGGATATGGGTAATATGGTTTAAAGCTTGGCAGGTTAAATAATTTGTCAACAAAAGTTAAGTAAGGGGATCAAAAAATGAAAGCGACAAGCAAAAGAAAACAGGTTGGTTTTACTCTAATTGAAATGATGGTTGTTGTTGCAGTCATTGGGCTGTTAATAGCCATGGTTGGACCAAGGGTGTTTAATCAGGTTGAAAAAGCTGAGCGAACTAGGGTCGCACAGGATATTAGAGTCATTGAGAATGCATTAAAGTTTTACCGCTTAGATAACTTTAGATATCCAACCCAGTCTCAGGGTTTAGAGGCACTAGTCAGCGCGCCAGCAGGGTCTGAAAATTGGAATGGCCCCTACTTAGATGCAGTGCCTAATGATCCGTGGAAGACACCCTACCTTTATGGAAATCCAGGGTCAAAGGGTAAAGATATCGATGTCTATACCTATGGTGCTGATGGCGTATCTGGTGGCGAAGGTTCTAACAAGGATTGGGGTAATTGGAACGTCCAATAAAAGCTTTGCTGCGCAATAGTTGTTAGAGGTCGCCGTGGGTATGAATTCTCGTCACCAAAAAGGCTATACGCTAATAGAAATTATGGTGGTAATTGCTGTTGTTGCGCTCATGGCGACAGTGGCGGTTACATCAATTAGCCAGACATTGAACCGGCGATATTCAAATGAGGCAGAGCGGCTATCTATATGGTTAAATCAACTCGCTGATTTTGCGGTTATGCAGGGGGCTGCCTTCGGGGTAGTCCCTGATATTAACAAAAAAACAAAGAAAACCACAAAGCTAAATGCTGCTGTTTACTACAGGAATAAGTGGGTAAAAGTATCTTTTCCAGAGCCCTATGTGCTTGGCGAGGGCGCAAAGATTTTATGGCTATCAGATGAAGCTGATGAGGAGTCTTTGTTCATTCAGCAGGAAAGCCTTTCCTCGAGGGAAAAATTTGAAGACATCGATAGTCCATCCATGAAAAAGAAAAAAAAGTTTTTAGAGCCAACGTTGGCTTTCCTGCCTGATGGCTATGTGGAACCTGAGGTGTCGATCAGTCTGAGTTACGAGAATTATGAAATAAGCTATAGTTATTATTGGGATAGTGAAGATTTTCTTATCAAGATGAACAAGCAGAGGCAGGAAAAGTGAATTATTCCAGTCGAAGATCAGGTTTTACCTTAATTGAAGTCGTCGTCGCTTTAGGGATATTGGGGCTAGTTCTAGGTGGCGCTATTTCTGCTGTCCACCAGTACGCTGATCAGCGAGTTTATATGAGTGCTAAAAATCTTAGCAATCAGGTTGCGTGGAATGTCTTAATGCAGCAATACCAAAATGCCGAGATTCGCAGCTCTAACTCTAGGCGAACCAGTAATGCTCAAAAAGGTCGGCAAACTCAGTATGGACTTGATTGGAATTGGAATCTAACCGTCGAGCCTGCAATGGGTAAAGATCTGTATCGCTATGAAGCGAAGGTTAGTGCCGTAAACAGTGACCGTGTAACAAGCTCCCTTTCTATTTATATTGTTGAGGATTAATTAAGCATATGATTAATGACCTCAATTCAATTTATCGCAAAAAGTCTCAGTTAGGCTTTACTTTAATTGAAACCTTAATAGCGCTTTCACTATTGGCGATTATTTCTCTGATGTCATACCAAGCCATAGAGGTAGTCATTGGCGCGGATGAGCGCAGTCGAGCTAAGCAATCGGGTGAAATGCAAATACAGCGAGCCTGGAAAATTATTCAGCGAGATCTAATGCATATCAGAAATCGCCCCTTTAGGGATGGGCTTGGTGGCATTGAGCCTCCCTATTTTACTGAAAAAAGTGATTTTGGTGTTCGTTTCAGTCGCGGAAATGGACCAATGATCGCGACAAACCCAAGTGGTATGAGAAGGGTGGCCTACGAATTAAATGATGATCAACAATTAATTCGACAATCGTGGGGTATTACTGAGTCTATGAGATACAGTGATGGAGTTTCTCTTGTGCTGTTGGAGGATGTCGACAAAATTTTGTTTGAGCACTCAGACGGTAGTAAGTTATTTAATGCTGATTGGCCGCCTCTTCGCCGTCAAAAAACTGATCCTTTACCAAAAATGATAAGAGTTACCATTACATTGAGCAATGGAGTAGAGACGTCGAAATTATTTTTGGGGGTAAGCTCTTGATGCAGTCAGGGTTTTCTAGGCAGTCAGGAGTTGCCCTTGTCGCAGCCTTGTTATTGATGACCAGCGTAATGTTTATTTTAGGTAATATTTTTTATCGTCATCAAGTCAATGTTGCTCAGTCGACACTGTCAATGCATCAGGATCAAGCATACCTCTTAGCGCTTAGCGCAGAAAGCTGGGCTAGACAGTTATTGGAAGAAGACATGGCTGATTCGCAAGCTGATCATTTTGAGGAGCTATGGGCTCAGGCTATTCCGGCGATGCCTGTTGAGGGCGGCATTGTGAATGGCTGTATTTCTGATTTACAGGGTCGATTTAATATTAATAGTTTGTTTTATAGATCCCCAGGCGAGTTAAAGAGCGCACTGGGCGATGATATTGCTAGCTTTGCTAAGACTTGGAATAATTTATTAAACTACCTTGAGATAACTGTTCATCCGGGCAGAATTGAAACCATTATTGATTGGCTTGATGCAAACTCTTCAAAAATTGGGCCCGATGGTGCTGAGCGGGAGGAATATTCTGGTTTTTATCCACCTAGAACCCTAGCTGATTCGCCTATGGTCGAACCAAGAGAGCTTGCTGCTGTATTTGGCTATGAAGTTTTTGAAGTCCAACGATTAATGCCATGGCTAGCGGCGCTTCCTATTCCTCAAATTCCACCTGGTGAGCCAAAAGCGTCAGTAGCTATCAATGTAAATACAGCCTCAGAAGAGCTACTTCTGGCACTTGGAGATATTTACGATATGCAGTTTAGGGATGCTGTTTTAGCTAACCGACCTTTTGAGACATTGGATGAGCTTTATGGTTTGCTTGAATTTGAATTAGCATTGCCAATCAGTGATGTTAAAAAACGCTGGCCAGAGGACGTGATTGGTGTAGCAACTAATTTTTTTGAATTATATATTGAAGTTACATTGGGAGAGGCGAGAATTGAAGTTAGAAGCATTATAATGCGCAGTTCTAATGCAGATTCGGTTATAATCTCCAGAGAATTGACCACGGTGGCAGCCAAAATGCAAAAAGATAGCGTAACAGGGTTGCTGGAAAAGTTGGCGGCAAGCAATAAACTAGGATCTGATAAAAATTCAGATAGTATGACAGACGACGAGCAAGTGCTTCCCGCTTGCGTAATAATTGGGGCTTAAAATGATACTGCCAGTGGACCATATTCACCATCTCGATAGTTATATCACCAATGAGGGTGAAGCTTTCGAGTCAGTGGTAGATGCTGAGCTTATCAGTATGAATCTTTGGGTGCCATCTGAATCTGTGGCCATGCATCTTATAGATCCTCCCTCAGCACCCAAACGCAAGTGGGCTGAATTGATTCCCTGGATTTTAGAGGATAGGTTATTACAGCCTATCGAAGAAGTAAATTTTATACCCTGTGGTCAAAATACCGAAGGTCAATTGCAAATTTTGGTGGTTTCTGATGCAGATATTCAAAACTGGCAGCGTATAGCTAAAAATTCAGGCGTAGCGCCACAATCAATGTATCCCGATTATATGGCGTTGCCCTACGAAGAAGGTAGAGTCAGTGTTGGTTGGCGAGATGGTGTATGCCTTGTTCGTACAGGGGCGATTGACGGTTTTGCTGCAAGTCCAGACATCGCATGGTCGATGATTGGCACTTTGTTGCAACAGGATGAAACGCTCAGAGTCTCAATTTCTATTCCTGAGTCCGTAATCGTGCCAGAAAACATAGTTCAATATGCTGATATTAATGATTCTTTGGTGGACTGGCAGTTTTCTCAGCTTCCATCACAATGCAACCTTTTAATCAGCGGTCAGACAGGTGCCTTTTCTCTATCTGGCATACTTAAGTGGATCCCGGCATCTATATTGGGAGTGAGTTCAATTTTTTTGGCTATGCTGTATTTTCAAACTGGCATTGAAAATACCAGAGAGGAAATTAGTATTCTTGAAAATCGGTTAACACAGGGTTATTCCAGATTATTTGATGGTCGAAGACCATCCCCGTCGAATGTTAGGTTTGAGGCTGATCGCAATATCGCTCAATTGCTCACCCAGCGTGAAAGCATACAGTCGGAGCCGGTTGCCGGCTTGTTGGCTTTAAATAGGTTGATGAGGGGTTGCGGGTGTCAGCTCAGTGCTTTTGATTATTCTAAAAACACAATTGTGATGCTTATTGAAAATGGCGCAGAGTTAAAAAAACGTAAACTTAATTTACCTGGCTATAAAGTCGCCATAACACAGCAGCCTGGAGGGGATGAAAATGCGATTGAGTTGCGTTTGACCTCGAAAAAATCAGGAGTTAGTCAATGACAGATTTCATGGGACTTATTGAAGATTTTTTCTCTGGATTAGAGCCGCGCGAGAGGTTGCTTCTTAAAATTGCCTCTGTTGTATTTGTAGTTGCTTTGGTTGTTATTTTAGTTCAGCCAAAATGGGAAGCCTACAATCAGTTTAGTGAGCAAAGAGAAAGTCTTAAGGCTGATATGGATTGGCTGCAAAAGAATCAAAGTATTGTGGCTACACTCGTTAGTGCTTGTCCAAAAGTGAATAAGCAGCAGATAAGTCAGTTGGATAGTCTTAAAAACTTGGTGCTTCGCAATCAGCTTAAAGTTAAATCATCATCAGAGAAAAAAGAAATTATACTGCTTACAGTTTCCGGCAATGATAGTAATAAATTTATTGCTTTAATGCATCAAATTGCCTGTCAGGGTTACAGGCTGATGGAAGTTTCATTGACTGCTGACCAAGAGGAAGCGTCGCTTTTGATAGCAGAAATTGGGGTTCAGCGTGTTAATTAAATATATACAAAAGCATATGGTGTATTTGCTTCCTTCTGTTTTATCTGGAGTTGTTGCCTTAGGATTACTCTCAGCAGTATTGATTCAAAAGTTTCAAGCGCAGCCTAGTTTCAGTGCTATTGAGCAGGTTCGCAAGCCTGCTAATATTACTTTCAACTGGTTTGGAGTCAAAGCTGCGCCACAAAAGCAAATTGACTTGTCCGATATTCCAGAAAACTTACCTCTAGCAGATATCAACGCACAATTATTGGGCACAGTCCTTGCTGGGGATATGTCTACAGCAACAATAAAATTTGGAGGATCCAAAGAGGTTGTTCACTTTATTGGAGATAAGATTGAAGGCCAAACAAAAATTGTTGATATTCAAAGTTATAGAATTGTTGTACTCCAGAATGGTGCTAATAAACAAATGGTAATGAACAAGCCAGATACCATTATTGAGCAGTCTAAGGGAATTCCAAAGACCGAAGAATCTCCAGATAGTGGCTTTGCATTTGCAAACATGTTTGGCGCCGTTCCAGTGATGGTTGCAGGAACTTCGGGCTTTAAGCTTAATGACTTATCCGCTGAGATCCAGTCATTAGCAGATGTTCGCGAGGGTGATGTTGTTATAGGTGTAGATGGGGCTTCGATGCGCGATATAATGTCTGATCCTAGTAGTTGGGTAAAGTTTAGCGCATCCACAAACTTACCAGTAACTGTATTTAGAGACGGTGAAAAGCAGATTATTTATATCAATGCTTCTAGCCTATCGGCTAAAATGATGCCAAATCTTGGATTTAAACCCTGAAATGAAACTCAAAATTAATAGATGGTTGAAGTGTATGAACGTGGGTCAAATGAAAAAATATTCTAGTTTTATCAAGCGGTTAATTGCGCTAGCTATTTCGATAGGTTTTGTTATTGAGGTCTTGGCTGCAGATTTAGTGAAAATTAATTTTCGTGATGCCGATATTCGTAGCGTTATTGAAAGTGTAGCTGAAATTACTGGTGAATCCTTTGTTCTCGACCCTAGAGTAAAGGGTAAGGTAACTATTATTTCACCTGAAACAATTGATAAATCCTTACTATATGAAGCAATTCTTTCTGCCATTCAGGTTCAGGGCTATCAGGCGATTCGCGATGGTGCAGTTACTAGAATAGTTCCTTTTAACCAGTCATTTAATTTGGCAGGGGGGGGTAATAGTGAGCTGGTAACAGAAATACTGAAGGTTAGTTATGTGCAAGCCGCGACTCTAATACCTGTGTTAAAGCCCCTTATGAGTAATGGTGCTCGCGTTCAGGCATATAATCAAAGTAATTACTTGGTTGTTTCTGATATTCGCTCAAATGTTAATCGCTTGAAAATGCTGCTTAAAGAACTTGATGATCCCGATCAAACTGCAGTTGAGGTAATAAGCCTAGACCATATTTCTGCTGCAGAGGCTGTTCATATTGCAGGTCAATTAAAACAATTACAAAAGCAAGAATTATCCCTCGTTGAGGATGATCTCAATAATCGTGTTATTGTGAGTGGTCCTGGTTCTGCTAGAACGGCATTCAAAACCATGCTTGAATCTCTTGATGTGCCACTAAGCAAGAAGGGTAGTGTAGAAGTCATCTATCTCAATTATTCTCGTGCGGCAGAACTTAAGCCGGTATTAGATGGTCTTTTAACCTCTGAAATTTTGCTTCGATTGGCGGGGGAGACTACAGGTAAAGGCAGTAAGGGTAGTGCTAAAGCGGCCTATAAAGTTGAAATTGATGAGCTCAATAATGCCATCATTTTAGCGGCGCCAGCGGCAGTGATTCGTGAGATTAAAAATATTGTTGGTAAATTGGATATTTCTCGTCCGCAGGTGTTAATCGAGGCAGTAATTGCTCAACTTTCAGAAGAACAAGCCAATGAACTTGGTTCTGATTTGTTATATACCAGTCAGGACAAAGGCGGCTATCTTACTAATTTCGATGGTCTACTGACTTCTTTGGTTGGTACTGCGGTAAATGGCACGCCAGACTCTGCTGGATTAACAACAATTGTAGGTAGTATTCCAAACTCTGCAGTTGCAGTTGCTGGCGATTTTGACCCTGTTGACGGAAAAGGTATGGGACTGTTAATTGAGGCGCTAAAAACAGATGAGGATACCAATATCCTATCAACACCATCAGTAGTTACTTTAGATAATGAAGAGGCAAAACTAACGTCTGGTGAAGAGGTGCCCTTTGCATCGGGTAAATACACTAGCGGTTCAAATGGTGCCAGCAATCCGTTCACAACCTATAACCGTGAGGAAGTTGGTATTCTGTTAACGGTTAAGCCGCAAATTAGTAAGGGAAATGCAATCCGTCTTGAGATTGAGCAGGAATCTTCTAAGGTATTAACAACAGATAACAATGGTCAAACCACTACTTCTAAAAATACCATTAAAACCAACGTAATGATTGAGGATGGTGAGTTGCTGGTTTTAGGTGGACTTATTGAAGACAACTTTAAAGAGGGTGAATCTAAGGTGCCATTGCTGGGTGATATTCCCCTGTTAGGAAAGCTATTTACCAAATCGTCCAAGACGGAAAATAAAAAAGTTACAATGATGTTTATTCGACCTACGATTATTCGAACGCCCGGAGATGCAAAAGATCTATCAAATGATAAATTTGAGCATCTAATAAGCCGTGATCTCGGTGGTAAAAAGCAGAGTAAATTAAGTGATAGGCTTAACGAAATTTTACAGGAAGGGCAGCCGCAAGAGACTGAGTAAGCGTGATTTATGAGCATATACCAGCAGTATTTTGCCCTTAATTGCGAACCGTTTTCTATCGTTCCTGACCCGGGGTTTTTATACCCTAGTAGCCAACATCGTCAGGCTGTAGCCCATCTAAAGTATGGCCTCGATCGCGAAGGTGGTTTTGTTCTGCTTACCGGTGAGGTAGGCACAGGTAAAACCACCTTAACTCGTACATTGTTAAAGCGGCTTCCCGCACATGTGCGGGTTGCCTATGTACTTAATAGCACCCTTGAAGTAACGGATGTACTGGCCAGTATTTGTCAGGAATTATTCGTTGAATTGCCCCAGTCTTCAGAAACATCTCTATCCAAAAATTGTATCGATGCCTTAAATGCCGACCTTATTGCAGCGCATTCTGAAGGTAAAAAAACTTTGGTGGTGATAGAAGAAGCACAAAATTTAAGTCCTGAGGTTCTTGAGATATTACGCCTACTCAGCAACCTCGAAACAGCAACACACAAGTTGCTGCATATTCTATTGGTAGGTCAGCCAGAGCTTTTAGAAACTCTGGCGCAAAAAAATCAGCGCCAACTCAATCAGCGTGTAGTTGCGCGGTTTCATCTGTTGCCCTTAGCTAAGGCCGATGTGGCTAATTATGTTAATCATCGCTTGCATCATGCCGGAGCCAATCGGGTAATTTTTGACAATGCGGCTATGGGTAAATTGTTTAAGTTAACCAAAGGTGTTCCCCGGCTGATCAATCTAATATGCCATCACGCACTTTTGGCGGCCTATGCTACCGGGGCTAAAACGGTATCCGCTAAATTGGTTAAAAAGGCGGCCAAGGAAATATTTGACACTCAGCTTCCAGCAAAGAAATCATCGAAAAAATGGTTGGTTGCCATATTGATTGCAGGAATCTTTGCAGTCTTAATAGCCGAGCAATATAAGGCTAATATCCCAGAAATTGAATCTGAGGAAGTTGAAATAATTGATGAAATAGAACCGCAAACTGCTCAACAGGTAGAAGCTTTATTTGAGGTTGTTGAGTCGGGTGAAATTTTAATACAGCCAAGTAAACAGTCTGTGTTGCCGCTTATTGAACCAGAACCTATAGCCGTTCAGGGTCAAGATAAAGACCAGTCAACGGTTGCAACTGCAGTAAATAGTAATACTTTTGCTGAACTTTTTGCTATATGGTCGATAGAAGTTGAACCATTATTTTCTGAAGAGGAAGTATTTGCTTTAGCAGCTATTAATAATATGGGTGCTGAAAAGCTGTCCAAATCCAATATTGACGCATTATTGTCTATCGACAGGCCCGGTATTATTTGGATCGCAGAAGACAATGGCCGTTTGAAAAGTTATTTGTTGTTAGCATTAGACGCTGAGTCAGTGCAGCTAAAGTCAGGTGATAACAGTCATCGTGAAACTTTGCAGTGGTTTGCTGAGCGTTGGAACGGCGCCTTCCTATTCCTGTGGTATTCTCCGTCGGAAATTGAAAGTTTGCGCCTGGGAGATCAAAATCCACTTGCGCTTAATTGGCTGCAGTCTCAACTACAGCTTATTAATAGTAATTATTTACCTTTGATTACCGACGGTAATTACACTGAAATTATTCGCGATACCGTGCTAGAGTTTCAAAAACAGCAGGGCATCCGCGCGGATGGTGTGGTGGGTCGACAAACCATTATGAAGCTAAACCAGTTGGCTAAACCCAGTATTCCAACTCTGAGTAATGCTTTGCCCGAACAGGATAACCTTTAATGTCTTACATATTGAACGCGCTTAAAAAAGCTGAGCAAGATCGATTGCGCGATGACCCTAAAGATTTGGAGGACTTTGCCAGTGCGCGCTGGGATCCCTACGAGCAAAAAACATCGTCCAATAAGACTGCACTTATATTATCCATGATCTTACTGGTAGCTCTTGCAGTGGCTGTGGCTATTTATATGAATGGGTTTAAGCCACTGGCGCAAAAAACTGAGATATTACAGAGTGGCGAAGCCGTTTCACAGGCCATTGAGACGCAATCGATTGAGGCCGACCCCTACGCTTTACCTGTTTTGGATATAAGCGGACATATGTTTTTCGCACAGGGTTCCAAATCCAACCGCCTATTTGCTAATGATCAATCCTTTAAAGAGGGTGATTTGGTTGCTAATGGTTGGCGATTATCTGCCATTAGGATAGATGGCATTGAATTGGCAAAGCAGGGACGCTCAATATTTTTAGCCTACCCTTGATAAGGGTTTTTAGCTAATATTAATCAACCAATTGTTGTAATTTTTTAAGTTGCTTTAGATTTTCTGAGCGACTAGCTTTTTTCCCTGAGGTCTCAGGTAACTCTTTGGGTAGTTCAATTATTAATTCTTCACCGCCCAACACACGATCGCAGTAGTTGCGATAGCAATCACTAAATAGTGGCAAAGCTTTGCGCTCAATTTCATTGGCCAATAGATGCCATCCACAATCGCGAGCGGCGAGATAAACGGCCGCATGCGACCAGTCTTGTGTTGCCTTAGGGCTGGGTTTATTGCAGGCTTCTAAGTAGGCTTGACGGGCACTGGGCAAACCTTTGGGCATACCCACTTGGCGACAGGCTTCAAGCATTTTATGTAACGTAGGAAGATAGTCATTGTCGGCAATAATTTTCTCAGCCGCACCACAAATAGTATCGGCACTAAATTGCGACAGTTTGTTAAGCCATAGATTTTTAGCTAAATTTTCTGATTTGGTATTATCGCCAAAAGC
>JBMZFJ010000017.1:0-35143 GCA_049615345.1 Porticoccaceae bacterium
GATCCGATGAAGCGGTAAAGTTAATCACGCCGTCTTCAGCGAATGAGAATGGATAAAGGTTAGTATTCATGTTGGCAAAACCAGCCCATGATTCTGCACCTGACGGGAAGGTGAAAATCGAATCTTCTACAATAGTTGCACCACCAAAAGCTTCAGTGAACTCTGCTACACCAGACGCAGTAAAAGTTCCAGAATCAGTTCCAGAATCAGTTCCAGAATCAGTTCCAGAATCAGTTCCAGAATCAGTTCCAGAATCAGCACTAGAATCAGTACCAGTACCAGAATCATTACCAGAACTCGCATCAACTGAAAGGGTTACATCGGTAACAACAACATCAATATCCTGATCGACAACATACAGCAGGAATGAACTGAAAGTATTGCTGCCCTGAGAAGGTAGATCCACCGAATAAGAGGCCGTTTCTGAGCCTGTTACTGTGACATAGGCCGTATTAAATGATGGCTCTACGTCTGGATACGGATTCTTCTCAAAACGGAAGTACACATCGACCGAAACACCTGAAGGTACAGATGCTTTAAAAGTCAATGTACCCGCTTCAGAGATTGTAATCGGATACAAACTGGTATTCATATTGGCAAAACCAGCCCAAGATTCTGCACCTGACGGGAAAGTGAAAGTCGAATCTTCACCAATGGTTGCGCCACCGAAAGCTTCAGCAAATTCAGCAAAAACAGAGTTATCTATCGGAGCTGTATTATTCTGATTATCTTGCTGTTCATTGGTTTGGTAAACACGTACATAGTCCACTAGCATTCCACGTGGGAATTGAGTGGTTTCATCCGGAGCACCCGCCCAATGACCACCAACTGCCAGACTGAGAACCAAGAAGAACTCCCGATCAAATGTTTCACCTACACATGAGAGGCCTGAACCACCCGGGCATGGATTGCCACCAGAAAGAGTAAGATCTTTACCTGGCACATATTCACCATCAATAAAGAATCTTATCTTGTCTTCATCCCACTCTAAACTAAATACATGAAATTGGTTTGAGAAGGTAACACCTTCATTAGTTGCGTTGATTCTTCTCTCACCCCAAGCATTTTGGTTGTAGTTAGCAAAATTATAGGAAGTAAAGTCATTTGGGCCTTGAGCATTCCAATAAGCGTTATGAGCAATGAGACCTTCTTGAGGAATGCCATTTAACTGTCCACCAATAGTGTCAAAGATATCGATCTCTCCAGAATAAGGCCAGCCAATATCGTCAACATTAGCACCTAGCATCCATCCTGAAGACCACATGCCTTTACCCTCGGCAACCGCTGCACGGATATCCACACGCCCATGTTTGAATTCAAACAGGTCTTGAGTTGTCAGCTTAGCTGATGAGAAAGATTCCCCGCCCGGCAGAGCTGCATCATCACCTTGTTGAATGTCAGCAGTGATGGCCAAGAGCCCATCTTCAATAACTGCATTTTCAGGACGATAATATTGTAGTTCTCCGTTTCCAAAACCACCCCCAGCGTCAATAAGGTTCCATTTAGTATGATCAACTTCAGTGCCGTCAAATTCATCAGACCAAACTAGCTCATAACCAGCATAGGAAGTGGGAGCATCATAGCCTATGGTTTTATCTGCTTTAATCCATGGCGTGTATTCACGATCAGGTTCATCTGTACCTAGACAATTAAATTCGCACAGCCATCTAATATTATCTAACCTGAATGTAGCGTCTCTCATGCCATCAGCGCTAATATTGAATGTACTCACCCTTTCCATGCTTGTAGAGTTAAGGCCATATGTCATTAGCTGACTTGCTGGGATAGTAACGGTTTCCCATGCGCCAACACCTACATTTTCCAGACGCACTGGACCACCTTGACAGGGGTATAAACAGTCAGCTGAGACATTTACAGAAACACCGGACTCTGACCATATATCAAATTCAAGTTTACCATTTACGGCTGCGCCACGAAGATCATTAGGTGTTCCAGCTTCAATAAAGAAGCCAGCCATTGCAGAAGTATCAGCATGAGAAACAAAGATAACATCACCTCGCTCAGGATCATTTACAATACCAAAGTCTAGGTTAGGGCATGCAGTAGCATCGGGACATGCTCCCCAATTATTATCTTGGTCAAAACCATTAAGACCTGGTTGCCATGCGGATGTAATAGTGCCGTTTTGGAAAATAACAACTTCGTTAGTATATACAGGCTCAACAATAACAATTAATTCAGCTGTAGTGTGGTTACCCGAAGTATCAGTTGCACTATAAGTCACGGTATAAGTACCAATAAATGAGGTATCGACATTGCTAATGACATTACTTACGCCGTGTGTTTCATTGTCATAAGTGTCATAATAAGTCGCAGAGGGGACCTCAAAAGCACCGCCAACTTCAACGAGAACTGGATTATCTCCTGATATGGTTATTGATGGAGCGGTGTTATCTGCTACGACTTCGATAGTTCTGTGAGCGCTTTGAACAGTTCCATAAATATCTACAGCATAATAATAAATTTCATATACCCCCACTTTGGAGGTATCGACAGCATCTAATCCTTGAGTAGAAAGCCACTGTAAACCCTCAGTATCGGGATCTATGTCAATTAGTAAATTAATATCATTTATGCTTGGGAACACACCAAAATCATGATATTCGTCGCCAACTTCCAGTTGGACATAAGAAGACCCCGCCAAACTTAGCCCTCTTAAACCCTGTGTAGCAAGATTGTAATTGCCGACCGAACAATAATCAGAATCAACAGCAGTACCATCAGCTTTTGCAACACGCTCTAGCTCAAAGTGCCACCATAAATCACCCCCTCCACGAATATTTAGTGACATAAAGCAATTAGAAAAATACTCCAAGTTGTATACAATTTCTGAGGCGGGACCATCTGTGCTTGCATCACCATCATTTGTTATGCGTGGCAAACCTATGTGGGCACCCTCACCAAATAATCTCAACTGACCTAGCTGAAGATCTAGCTCATATCTTAAATCATCTTGCGAACCATCCCAGGGTGAAATAGGCTGACCACAGCGCTCAAGACCGTCAGGACTAGCCCATGATTCCAACCAAGTCCAATTATTCATCTCTTGAGAAAAATAACCCCCTCCTGACTGAGAGGAAATATCGGCGGTAAATGTATAGGTATCATCAAATACACAAGCGCGACGACCTAGCTCAAAGTCATCAACATTCCAATATGAGGTGTCGCCCTCAATTGGTCCAACACCCATTGCTTGGATCTTATTAGCATTACGCCAAACTCCGGATATATTTGTATCAAGACCGGCGGTTTGAACATTTCCACAGCTTGTTTCACATTTCCATACAATATTATCTAACCGAAATGATTGATTCGTGAGACCTTCCTCTGCACTTATAATCAATGCACTGACACTACCCATGGTGATTTCATTTAAATACCCTGAATTTAGGTGAGTTTTTGTCAAAGTTATAGTTTCCCACTCACCCTGACCAACATTTTCGAATTGAACAGGAAAACTTCTGCATGGATAAAAACATTCAATATTGACGTTTATTGTCACACCAGTTTCTGACCAAATATCAAAAACCAATTCACCAGTTTCAAATGCTCCACTCACATCGATCGGATTTGTTGATCTAATCCCCACACCATTTCTTTGGTCAGTATTTCCATGTTCAACAAAGATAACCGAACCTCGCTGATTATCTTGAACGAGACCAAAATTTATACTGGGACAATTATCCGGATCTATGCAAGAGGCATAATTGATAGCCTCATCGTAACCCTGAATACCTGCATCGAAATTCGTTCCAAATTCACCATTTTTGAAGATGACTAGTTCTTCGTTAAAATCAGGAGCACTTAAATCAGTACCACCCGAGTCAGTATCATCACCAGAATCAGCATCAGCATCAGCATCACAAGAAGTTGTATCACCATTAACCACAACGTTATTTACCGTCACAGGAATATCATTCTCAATCACATACAACAAGAATGAGCTATAGGTATTGCCTGCAGGTTGCGCAGGAATAGTCGCTTGATACGCCTGACATGCGCCATTAACCGTTACCGTTGATGACTCAAACGTTGGATTAACATCTGGGTATGGGTTGTATTCAAATACAAACTTCACATTAACCGGCTGATCCGATGAAGCGGTAAAGTTAATCACGCCGTCTTCAGCGAATGAGAATGGGTATAAGGAAGTATTATCATTGGCAAAGCCAGCCCATGACTGAGAACCCGTAGGGAAAGTAAATACATTTCCATCCATGGTTGCACCACTGTCGGCAAACGGTGTCCAAACAGCAATAGGATTCAAATCACGATCGGCATCTCCATCACTGCCGATATCTGTATGACCGCCAATATCATTATCAGTTTCAGTGTTAGTTTCAGAGTCACTTATAGCATCACAGGTCGCTGTTGCACCATTTACCACAACGTTATTTACCGTCACAGGAATATCATTCTCAATCACATACAACAAGAATGAGCTATAGGTATTGCCTGCAGGTTGCGCAGGAATAGTCGCTTGATACGCCTGACATGCGCCATTAACCGTTACCGTTGATGACTCAAACGTTGGATTAACATCTGGGTATGGGTTGTATTCAAATACAAACTTCACATTAACCGGCTGATCCGATGAAGCGGTAAAGTTAATCACGCCGTCTTCAGCGAATGAGAATGGGTATAAGGAAGTATTATCATTGGCAAAGCCAGCCCATGACTGAGAACCCGTAGGGAAAGTAAATACATTTCCATCCATGGTTGCACCACTGTCGGCAAACGGTGTCCAAACAGCAATAGGATTCAAATCACGATCGGCATCTCCATCACTGCCGATATCTGTATGACCGCCAATATCATTATCAGTTTCAGTGTTAGTTTCAGAGTCACTTATAGCATCACAGGTCGCTGTTGCACCATTTACCACAACGTTATTTACCGTCACAGGAATATCATTCTCAATCACATACAACAAGAATGAGCTATAGGTATTGCCTGCAGGTTGCGCAGGAATAGTCGCTTGATACGCCTGACATGCGCCATTAACCGTTACCGTTGATGACTCAAACGTTGGATTAACATCTGGGTATGGGTTGTATTCAAATACAAACTTCACATTAACCGGCTGATCCGATGAAGCGGTAAAGTTAATCACGCCGTCTTCAGCGAATGAGAATGGGTATAAGGAAGTATTATCATTGGCAAAGCCAGCCCATGACTGAGAACCCGTAGGGAAAGTAAATACATTTCCATCCATGGTTGCACCACTACCTGCAAAAGGTGTCCAAACTGCCACTGCACCGCTATCAAAATCTGAGCCTGTATCACCAACAGTGTCAGTATCACCGCCAGCATCTGAATCTACAGCATCAGTTGCAACCACAATTTCTGAAACGGTAACGGCAATGTCGCGATCAACAATGTACATAATTAGAGAGCTAAAAGTATTAGCACCCTGTGACGGAATAGCAACCATGTACTCAGTTGGAGTAGCACCAGATACAGTAACCACATCAGAGTCATACGCCGGGTCTACATCTGGATGCGGGTTGTATTCCAAACGGAAGCGTACATCCGCTGAACCACCGTCAGCAACAGAACCCGTAAAGGTAATGCTACCGTCTTCAGTGAATCGCAATGGATACAGGTCAGTGTTCATATTGGCAAAACCAGCCCA
Source organism: Porticoccaceae bacterium (assembly GCA_049615345.1). Taxonomy (GTDB): domain Bacteria; phylum Pseudomonadota; class Gammaproteobacteria; order Pseudomonadales; family Porticoccaceae; genus HTCC2207. The sequence goes on from JBMZFJ010000017.1 coordinate 5,657, forward strand.
ATCTTGCGCATCCATTGGGAAAGTAAAGGTATTACCATCTTCACTAATAACTGTATCGCCAAAGGCTGCAGAGAAGTCAGCAGTGCTTGTAATTGCAAAAGCACCATTACTATGCACAAATAACAAGGAAATTATAAAGAAAGGCAATATTTTATGGGTTTTGATTTTACACATTTTAACTTCCCCTCGAAGAATGACGGTAACTTACTGTTTCAAATTTATTATTAAGAACATATTAATTACATATTATGAGAATGTATCTAATACTTTAGTACTAGTTATTTGACAAAGTAAAACTAATACATCCTAATAGCACTAGCATCATTAATACTTGGGAAAATTCTTTGAAGGAAAATTTATTGCGCTGATTTGAGATTTTTAACGTAGGAATTGAAGACTTAAATTCGATTAAAAACATAAAATCGAATGAATAATAATTAAAAGGTTTTATATGATCCGTTTTTTGAATGCCCTGTTCATTCTATGCCTACTGTTTTCTGGCAGCAGTCATTCAGATCATACTCCTTTAAATAGCGCCGTTCTTAAAAACTCCCCATCAACTATCAAACCCCATCACCATGGTATTTCCAAGAGTCCCTCTACTGTTGACAGTTTTTTTGGTCATAATGAATCACCCATGGTTGAGAGTAATAACGACACCAAAAAATTGACTCATCAGTCGACCGGCAACAGTGACCATGCCATTTCTTGGGATATTGATAAAGATGGAAATCTTGATGCACTTTCTGATGGCCTATTAATGCTCAGATATACCTTTGGCTTGAGAGGTAATTCCCTTGTTGTTGGCGCTATTTCTGAGGACTCGCCGCTTTCTACCGAAGAAGTTATTTCACAATTGGAAGCAACTTTCAGCATTGCTGATATTGATGGTGATGGCAAAGTTGATGCGCTGTCTGATGGATTAATTTTATTGCGCTATTTGTTTAATCTGTCTGGCGAATCCTTGATTGTAAGTGCCGTCTCGTTGGAAGCAACAAGAACAAGCATTGCCTCTATTGAAGCATATTTGCAATCGTACTTACCGAGCAGTAGCAATAATCCAGCTACGGTTACTATTTCTGGAAATATTACCTTTGACCTAATCCCTTTTAAGCAGTTTGGCGATGGATTGGATATAAATAATACTTATGCCTCAGCAGCACGGGGGGTCATTATTGAAGCTTTGGATAATAACGATAATGTGGTTGCTACAACCAGCACTGATACTAGTGGCAGTTACAGTTTTTCCGCGGATAAAGACCTTGAATTGCGAGTACGCGTCTCAGCTAAAATGCTTAATACAATTGACACACCATGGGATGTACAGGTATTTGATAATACCACCAATGTGGGCGGACAAAACCCGCTCTATGTGACCGATAGTTCGGTATTTACCACATCAGATGATACGATTAAAAACCTTCATTTACCCGCGGGTAGAAATGGCGAAAATGCTGGCATACGATCTGCTGCCCCTTTTGCAATCCTCGATATTATCTATGAAAGTATGCAAACAGTTGCTGCTATTGAGCCTACAATTACATTTCCACCTCTGGAGGTTTACTGGAGCCCTGATAATAACGCTTCTTCGGGTGCTGTTGAGGATGGTGATTTAGGCTCTTCGTTCTTCCAAATACCGAATGAAATTTACATATTAGGGGATGAAGATTCTGATACCGATGAGTATGACCGTCACGTGATAGCACATGAGTGGATCCATTATTTTGAAGATAATTTCTCTCGCTCTGATTCTTTAGGCGGCTCTCATGGGGTAGATGATCAATTAGACATGCGAGTCGCTTACAGTGAAGCCCTAGCAAATGCCCTGTCGGGGATAATTACTGGTGACGCTGTGTACCGAGATAGCGATTCATTTTGGCCTTATTATGGCTGGTCCATGGATATGGAATCTAACTATTCCTACAACCCTGGCTGGTTTAATGAGGGGTCCATTCAAAGTATTATTTATGACCTTTACGATAGCCAATCTGATGGTGTTGATAATATAGCCCTAGGCTTTGGCCCTATACTCAATACTTTAACATCTGCTGACTATATCAATGATGATTATCAAATTAGTATTTTTTCTTTTACCGAGTATCTCAAAGCGCAACAACCAGTTACAAATGTCACTAAAATTGAGAACATAGTTAATGCTCAACAAATTTATGGCACTGGCACCGATGGGTCTTACGAAACTAATGACGGAGGTATCGCTTCGGTGTTACCGATTTACACACCCATTTTTGCCAATGGGCCATCGAAACAAGTGTGTTACGACAATAATTCTGGGGTTCTAAACAAACTGGGGAATCGAAGCTTCTTGGTCTTTGATCCACCCACTTCCGGTATTTATACCATTGCACTAACGCCAGTAAGCGCTGCTAGTGCATCACTTGATGCTGATTTAGCCATTCACAAGCAGGGAGTTACCATTGGACGGGATTATTCTCCTAGCTATAACGGCAGAGCTGATCTTTACATCTCTCTTACAACCGGAAAACATATTATTGAAGCAGGTGTTTGGGACCCCGACCAAATGACGCCACTGGGCAATTATTGTTTTAATGTAGAAATCACTAACTAGGATGGCGAACTGATTATGATTCATAAAATTCACCATAAATGCCTAATAATTTGCCTATCTTTTTTAATGGGATGTGATTCCACTGATCCTGAAACTAACAAAAAACTTGGCGATCAACCGCTTTCAATAAAATCACATAATGAAGTGGCCGACACTCATACGCATGACTATTCTAGGTCTGAGTTAAGCTATCAAAAGCCTGGTGCTAATGTAAGGCTTTCTCACAATTATGATGGGCATACGACTGTTGGAGAAACTGAAACCATAGAACTTACTTTTACCGAGCAATATGCTTCAGGGCAGATGTATTTAAGATTCAAGCCAGATACAGCACTTTCAATTGAACCCACATTTAAAGACTATGTTTTTTCAATGGGTGATAAAAGCGCTCATACAATAGAGATTTCTGTTAGTGCAAAGTCTGCAGGCAAACATCTATTAAATATTTTTGCATCGGTTATGGATGAGGGCGGAAAACCACGCAATAGAATCATGGCCATTGCCTTATATGTGGGCGATAACAACCATCGTCATAGTAAACCACAAGCACCCTCTTCAACCGATAATGTCATCGTTTTACCGTCCATTGAGAGTGGCGGGTAACTAAGGTAAATCGTCTACCAATTCGCCCTCTTCTGGCTGAATAAGGTCTTCGCGATCGACATTCATCGCCAACATAACAGTAGCTGCCACGTAGATGGAGGAGTAAGTACCAATACCCACGCCAATCATTAGTGCTATTGCAAAGTTATGGATCAACTCACCACCAAATAAAAACAGCGCCAATAACACCAACATCGTGGTCATCGAAGTATTGATAGTTCGCCATAGAGTTTGTGACAGAGACTCATTAATCACCTCAACCGGTGAGGCCTTGCGGATTTTTCTAAAGTTTTCACGAATTCTATCCGATACCACAATAGTATCATTCAGCGAGTACCCCACCACCGCCAATACTGCAGCCAGCACAGTAAGATCAAATTCAAGGCGGGTAATCGAGAATATACCCAAGGTAATAACCACATCGTGAACCAATGCTAATACCGCACCGACAGAGAACTTAAACTGGAAGCGTATGGCAACATAGAGCATTACTACCGCGAGGGCAATCAACATACCCAAGCCGCCTTTGTCGCGAAGTTCTTCACCAATTTGCGGGCCGACAAAGTCCACACGGCGTAAATCTATCTCTTCACCACTGACTTTAAGCACTGAATATAAACGCTCAGCAAGGCCTTGATCGGGCTGACCCTGCATACGAATTAACACATCTGATTCTGAACCAAAGTGCACAACCACTGGGTCATCAAAGCCGGCTTGATTAAGCTGATCACGCAAATCGGCAACATCAACTGGCTTTTCATAACCAATCTCAATTTGCGTTCCACCAGAAAAGTCTAAACCTAAAACTAGGCCCTGAGTAACTAGGGAGCCGGCAGAAACTAATAACAGGACCGTGGAAAAAACTAACGCAATGCGGCGCAAGCCCATAAAATTGTAGATTTTTAATTTACTCATGTTCCCGATCCTATATCCAAAGTTTGTCGACTTTGCGACCACCGACAATGGCATTTACCAACCCGCGCGTTAACACGATTGAGGTAAACATTGACGTTAAAATACCAATTGAAAGCGTTACTGCAAAACCTTGTACTGGGCCTGAACCAATTAGGAACAATATCACCGCCACAATTAAGGTTGTGATATTGGCATCTAGAATGGAAACAAAGGCGCGATCGTAACCGGCACTAATTGCCCCCTGCACTGAGGCTCCGTCGGCTAATTCTTCGCGGATCCGCGAGAAAATAAGCACATTGGCATCAACCGCCATACCCACAGTTAAAACGATACCGGCAATACCGGGCAGTGTAAGAGTTGCACCTAGTAGGGACATAAAGCCCACAAGAAGCAGGAGATTCATGGTAAGTGCAATATTGGCAAGTACACCAAAACCACGATAAATAAGAATCATAAATAACAGCACTAACGCCATACCGATAGTCACTGATTGCACACCAAGCCTAATATTATCTGCACCTAATGAAGGCCCAATAGTGCGCTCTTCAACAATATACATGGGTGCCGCAAGAGCACCGGCTCTTAATAGCAGTGCTAATTCGGATGCCTCACGCTGGCTATCGATACCGGTTATGCGGAATGATTTACCCAGCTGACTCTGCACTGTTGCTAGGCTAATAATATGCTTTTCAACAAATGGCACTGGTGTAATTACCATTTCGCCGTTGTCGCCAAGGGATTTCTCTAACTTGGTTTTATATTCAATAAATAACACACCCAAACGACGACCCACATTGTCTCGCGTGGAGTGACCCATTTGCCATCCACCTTTGGTATCCAGCGTAATGTTGACTTGGGGGCGACCATTCTCATCATAGCTGGCGCGTGCATCAGTCACATTTTCACCAGTAATAACGGGGCTTGTTTCGAGTCTGGCATCTAAACCACGGCCATCGCGAAATTCAAATACCTCGCCTATTCTGCCCTCGGCCTCTAAACGGAATTCCAAATTTGCCGTTTTACCAATAATTCTCTTCGCTTCTGCCGTATCTTGAACACCGGGTAATTCAACCACAATGCGATTTTTACCTTGGCGAGAAACTATGGGCTCAGAAACGCCGAGCTCATTGACACGATTACGCAATGAGGTTAGGTTTTGCTTAATGGCGTTATCTTCGATCTGACCTGCTGCTATTTCACTCAGTTGCAACACCAGACTGAGTGGGTTTTGACCCTGCCTATTTTGCGGCTGAAGATCTCTAAAGTTGGCTCTAATAAGATTTGCAGCTTGCTCAACTTGCTGTTCATTGCGAAAGCGCCCAATAATTTGCTGACCCTTTAATTCAAAACTTCTGTAGCGAATTTTCTCTTCACGAAGACTGGATTTAACCTCCTGTAGATCACCCTCAAGGCGAGTATTCAAGGCAGAGTCCAGATCAACTTCAAGCAAGAAATGTACACCTCCACTAAGATCTAGACCAAGCTTCATCGGCGAGCCGCCCAAATCACTCAACCATTGCGGGGTTGTAGGTGCAAGATTGAGTGCAACAATATATTCACCACCCATTTCCGCTTGAACGACTTCTTTAGCGCGCATTTGAAGATCGCTATCCACCAGACGAACAAGCGCAGCTTCACCGTCAGCTTCGCCGGCAAAATAATCTATATTTGCTTCAGCCAGAGCCTTTTCGACTTTGGTTAAAACTGCCTGATCAATCTTCATAGCACTGCTTTGGCCAGAAAGCTGCAGTGCTGGATCGGGTGGATACAGATTGGGGGCTGCATAGATAAATGCAAAAGCAACCACCACAAGGATCATTATGTTTTTCCACAGTGGGAATTTATTGGGCATTCTTTGTTCCTTTAATTCCTTAATTATCCCCGTATAAATACCGAGATAGCTGAATAGCGATGCATTATAGCCATAATAGATTATATTGGGGCATATTTAACAAATTAAACCGTAAAACCCAATTAAACGAGCAGTCAATTATGAGGGTCTTGGTTGCCCCTGCTTGCGATAAAAATCATCAACAAACGCATCTAAATTGTCATTTTCGATGGCATCTCGTATACCCTGCATTAAATTTTGATAGTAACGAAGGTTATGAATGGTATTGAGCTGAGCACCAAGGATTTCTCCACACTTATCCAAATGATGCAGATAACCACGGGTAAAATTTTGACAGGTGTAGCAATCACATTCAGCATCAAGTGGCGAAGTATCACCGCGATGCACAGCATTGCGAATTTTTATTACACCCGTTGAAGTAAAAAGGTGTCCATTACGTGCATTGCGCGTTGGCATCACACAGTCAAACATATCAATGCCGCGCATCACCGCCTCAACCAAATCGGCGGGCTTACCCACTCCCATAAGATAGCGCGGCTTGTCGGCGGGCATATTATCGCCAAGGTGCTCTAATATGCGGATCATATCCTCTTTGGGCTCGCCTACCGAAAGGCCGCCAATGGCATAGCCATCAAAACCAATTTCTTCAAGACCGGCCATCGATTCATCGCGCAATGTTTCATACATCCCACCCTGCACTATGCCAAACAGTGCCGACGGGTTATCGCCATGGGCCTTTTTACTGCGTTCAGCCCAGCGCAATGACAGCTGCATCGAATCATTCGCCTGTTTTTCGGTAGCAGGGTACGGTGTGCATTCATCAAATATCATCACCACATCACTGCCTAGATCACGCTGAACTTGCATCGACTTTTCGGGGTCAATAAAGACTGGGCTACCATCAATCGGTGATTTAAACTCAACACCTTTTTCACTGATTTTTCGCATATCACCCAAACTAAACACCTGAAAACCACCAGAGTCCGTCAGGATAGGCCCCTGCCATTGAATAAAATCATGCAGGTCACCGTGCTGTTTGACTACCTCTGTACCCGGTCGCAACATTAGATGAAAGGTGTTACCTAAAATAATCTCAGCGCCAATTTCTTTAATATCGCGCGGCAACATACCCTTAACTGTGCCATAGGTACCCACAGGCATAAAGGCAGGCGTTTGCACCTTGCCGCGAGGAAAATTTAATTCGCCACGACGCGCCTTGCCCGAGGTGGTAGACACCTTAAATTCCATAGCGCAAGTTCTTGAATTTGCTTTAGTCATTGGGTACATCCCTAGTAGCGTCGGGGTTAAGGCTTAACAACATAGCATCACCATAACTAAAAAAGCGGTAGCGTTCTAAAACCGCCTGTTGGTAGGCCTTCATTATAGGCGTGTATCCGGCAAAAGCAGAGACCAACATTAATAATGTCGATTCTGATAAATGGAAGTTAGTGAGCAATCGATCCACCACCTTAAATTCATAGCCCGGGTAGATAAAAATATCGGTATCACCCTGATAGGGCGCAATTTCACCCGAACTAGAGGCAGTTTCTAAGCTGCGAACACTCGTAGTACCAACAGCAAAAACCTTGCCGCCGCGTGCTTTGGTGGCTTTCACCTGCTGACATACCGATTCACTCACCTCCAACCATTCTGAATGCATCTTATGCTCAGATATATTTTCAACCCGAACCGGCTGAAATGTACCTGCACCTACGTGCAATGTAACAAAGGCTAATTCAGCGCCTTTCGCTTGTATATCAGCTAACAATTGATCGTCAAAGTGCAATCCTGCAGTAGGTGCCGCCACAGCGCCGGGCTGATCGGCATAAACAGTTTGATACCGAGTTTTGTCTTCTTGGGTATCCTCACGGTCGATATAAGGCGGCAGTGGCATATGCCCAATTTGATCAAGCATAGACAAAAGTGGCGCACTAAATTCGAGTTCAAATAAATCATCGACTCGCCCTAACATACTCGCTGAAAAGCCATCATCAAATAATAAGGTTGCCCCCGCTTTTGGCGACTTGCTGGCACGAATATGCGCTAGCGCAGTTTGATTACCAGTAATACGCTCGATTAATAACTCAACATTGCCACCAGTTTCTTTTTTACCAAACAGTCGCGCAGGAATTACCTTGGTGTTATTAAAAACCAATAAATCACCGGCTTGAATATGGTCTAAAATATCGGCAAAACCACGGTGTTCAATCGTTCCAGTGGCATCCATAGCCAACAATCGACTGTCGCGACGATCGGCAGTGGGTTGACGAGCAATTAGCTCATCGGGCAAGTCAAAACGAAAATGTTCTAAACGCATTTAAAAAACTATTTTTTGATTGAATTCTGTTAGGGCGCAAGGGTATAGAAAATCAGCCAAAACGCCAACTTATTTAACAAAATACATCAACATACCTTATTGACCGCAGAGCGATCACTGCTATAATCGCCGCCCTGCTTTAACAGCAATGCCAGAGTGGTGAAATTGGTAGACACAGGGGATTCAAAATCCCCCGCCCTTAAAAGCGTGCCGGTTCGAGTCCGGCCTCTGGTACCAAATAACAACACCCGCCTTTTTAGGTGGGTGTTTTTGTTTGCACCCTAGGGTCGGCGAGAAGCGACTCTAGGCTTGACCACTTGCGCCAGCAATGAGGACGCCGTAGGCGGGGTGGATCCCTAAAAAGCATCAGCAAGATGCTTTGAGTGAGCGCGGCCTTTAGCATCAAAAAATAAAAACAATTTCTAGCACGATGACGGCAAATTCTATAAGTTTATTCTATTTTTAATGCTATTTGGTGAATTTTAGGCGCTTCAATATAAGCAGAAAGCATTACATCCGCACGTAATTTTGAGTCACTAACTGATCGCCAAAATTAAATGACTGGGTCATATGATTTTCATCGATCATCTCAAATTTCACCTCTGTCGCCCAATCTGAATAACCCTCCCAAGAACCAACCATGCCGGTCTCGAGAACCATTCCATCCTCTCTTACGTCAAAGGTGCCAAAACCAAAGTTTCTGACCTTTTCACCCTTAAATAAAGCGCTTTGAAGAATAATAAAATGGCCGCCACCGATCATCTTGGTTTCAGTGAAATTTGTTAACTCTGGATTATCTGTATGACGTGTTTCTAGCTTCCAAAGACCATCATAAGGCGATGGCTCGCCCGGGGCTCGATTCCAGACTTCCACCATGGTCTCAAGAACGCGACCATCATCGTATTTCATACCATGCAAGACCTGATCAAAACCAGCCTCTGTGGGCTCAATGGTGATATCAAAACTCAATCCAGATAGCGGCCCATCATGGTTCACTAGAGGCTCTTCCACCATGATTCCATTGACCCATGTCGCATTACCTGCACCCACATCCATATCGCCAGTAGACTCATTATCAAAGGCAAACATAAACTTACCCTGAGTATAAATTTTGATTTGATCTCTTAGTTGGACGGTTGTCTCGCCATTTTCAGTGATTGTTACCTGTGACAGCAAATAGGCGCCATCAGAAATCTTTTGCATTTGATCTTTCTCCAACTGTTTTGTTTGATGATCCGAAGAGCATGCAACTACAAGCGCAATGACTAGTGCCGCGAAGTATATTTTCATTATATGGTCCCAAAAGAAAAATGTGCTTTAATTTTTATTTAAATATCCATTGAGAGTCAAATCTTAAAGCCCAGTTAAAATAAACACTTTTAAGCCTCAATCCCATCAAAATAATTGGTTTCGCAAGCATGGTATGAAATGCTAGCCTCGCATTAGATTTGAAATTTAGAAGAAATATCCCCCTGCTAAAAAGTGAACAAAATACAGAGTTTTTATTGTTTACGAATGGGCAGCCTAAAGAATAATTGAAGCGATAATTACTATTTTCTCTACTTATCTCAAAATATGGCTAATCTAACGCGCCAAGCTAGCCAAAATAGCGATGAAAAGGGTAAATTCGGAGTTGGATTAAATATTCCAATTACATTGAAAGTTACTTCCGAAGAGGGTGGTCATGAAATCTATTCTAAAAACTTACAGCGCTGGCTCAATCAGTAATCTTACCCTGATTGGTATGTTTAGCGTCTTAGTCTCAGCTTGCGGTAGCGAAGACTCAACAAATCCCCGCGCTTACGATACAACAGGCCCAGAAATAATTATGGCAGGTGATGCCATTGTTGAACTAGATATTGGTGATGAATATGTAGAAATGGGCGCAACAGCGCGTGATGTTTGGGACGGCAATACTATTGTTGATCAAGATCCAAGCACTGCGGGCATTCAAGGTGTTGCCACAGAGGGCGTTGATAGCATCGACACCACAGTAGTTGATACCTATGAAGTGACCTACACAGCTGAAGATAGTAGTGGTAACGTTTCTACTGCAGTACGAACCATTAACGTTGCTGATAGAACAGGTCCTGTAATATCTATCTCAGGAGATAACCCTGTGCTTGTAGCCTTTGGCGATGATTTTGAGCTGCCCTCTGCATCTTCATTCGACGCATTTGATAACGAAACCACTAATGTGACGGATATCACAAGCAATGTTGATACTACAGCCATTGGTACCTACACGGTTACTTTCGCTGCAAGCGATGCATCGGGTAATGAAACAACAAAAGCACTAACCGTCATAGTTGAGCCAAGCTATCAAGATGAAATAGTTTTATTCAGCAACGGTAGTCTTGCTGAAGGATGGGTTCTTAATGGTTATGACGTTGATCTATCCTATGGAGCTTGCCCAGGCAATACTTGTCCTAACCTAGATTATGGCATCGAAAATGACCCTACCAAAGGACGAGACGTAATTTATATCGACCAAGGTATAGACAACACAAAACAAGCTGGCTTCTTCATGCAGGTAGGTGATCCAGATAAGTTAGATGATGATCTAGCGAATGATCCAATTGATCTTCGTGGAGCAGAAGTCAATGGTAAGTTGACCTTTGAAGTGTGGTCTGATTCTGCTGATGGTGTTGATCTTAATATTGCAGTGGATTGCCCTGCCTACCCAAATGCTGCTAATCCTGTTTTATTGGAAGGTGTTGGCGCACAACAGTGGCAAGAAATTTCAATCCCTGCGGCAGATCTTTTCAATCAAGCATGTGCCCTAAGAAGTGATCAAATTGGTACTATCCCAATGTTTTTAGCCAATTGGATTGGACCAAAGATTAGAATTGATAACATTGTTTGGCAATGTGAATTCTCCTGTGATGGGTCTGATATACCTGATCAAGAATACACGCCATGGGTTAAAGTAGATAAATCCAAAGGCTATGACGCTCCCACTTCCTATGCTGGTTATGACCTAATTTGGTCTGATGAATTTGACGGCACTGAAGTTGATCAAACTAAATGGAACCTTATTGACGCTGGAGGTGGTTTTGGTAACAGCGAACTACAATATTATCGCCCTGAAAATGCAGCGGTTGAAGATGGGCTCTTGGTCATCACTGCTGACATTCAACAAAGTGATGATGCAGCTCTGCCGGGTGGTGAATCTTTCTCATCCGCTAAGCTGACAACTCAAGGCACAGACAAGTTAGAATTCAAACACGGGCGTGTGGATATCCGTGCGGCGGTTGCCGAGGGTAAAGGCATGTGGTCTGCAGGCTGGATGCTAGGGGCTAATGTTGATGATATTGGCTGGCCATTCTCTGGTGAAATTGACATTGTTGAAACAATAGGTGGCAACACTTATGGTGTTTCGCAAGAAGAAAGAATGGTTCACAATGCCTATTGGAATGCCGAGGGACCATTTGCTCCAGGGCAAAGCATGAATCCACGTCAATATGATTCAGCAACCTACAGCCCAACACCAAGCGGTCAAAATATAGCATGGGGTGAGAGAGTGCTTAATGACGGTAACACGTTCTCAGATACCTTCCATGTATTTAGTATTGAGTGGGATGAGACTAAGATTAGATACATGATTGATGGAGTACATCAAGAAGGAAGAGACCTTGATCTGACTACCACTGGACCTATTGGGCCTTGTGAACATGGTCAGGTGGCAAACGAGCCTCAACTATCCTGTGTAGGCCAGTCATTTAATAATGATTTCTTCTTGATCCTAAACGTTGCTGTTGGTGGAACATTCCCAGGAGCTCCGGATGAAACCACTCAATTCCCACGTGGAATGCTAGTGGATTATGTAAGGGTTTATCAAACTACTGCGCAGCAGGATGCTCAGGAGTAAAATCAAATCAAGTGACAATCCAAAAAAAACCGGCTCTATGAAAGAGCCGGTTTTTTTTATGCATAGGGAAAATATTTTAAGTTATGAAAAATTAGGTGAGTACTTAGAGAGACTGATTAATTTTTTGCAACATTTGCATAGGATTTTCAGCTTGGGTAATTGGTCGACCAATCACAAGATAGTCACTACCTAACTCAATAGCCTGAGGTGGCGACACGATACGACGCTGATCATCGGAAGCGCTATCAGTAAGACGAATACCCGGCGTTACTAATTTAAAGCCTTGACCCAACTGTTGCTTTAATGCTGTCGCCTCTTGAGCGGAACAAACAACCCCATCTAGTCCAGATTCATGAGTTAACTTAGCCAGCGCCATTACCTGATCACCAGCTGTCCTATTGACACCCGCCTGAACTAAATCACTTTCATCCATACTGGTTAGTACGGTTACAGCAATCAGTAACATATCGCCGCCATGCTGCTCTACCGCCTGCTTGGCAGCGTTCATCATACGGCTACCGCCGGAGGCATGGACATTGGACATCCACACGCCTAAATCAGCTGCAGCCTGTATAGCTTTGGCCACGGTATTGGGAATATCGTGGAATTTTAAATCTAAAAATATATCAAAGCCGCGATTGGTCAATGATTTAACCAGCTGAGGACCAGCAGCCACAAACAATTCTTTACCCACTTTGAGTCTGCATTGATTGGGGTTTAGCTGATCAGCAAGCGCCAAGGCTGATGCAGCATTGTCATAGTCTAAGGCTACAATGATACGTGGTTCTGGGGTTGTCATAGATTATTCATCTCTCTTTTGAAAACGACCAATTTTGCCTCGATAGGAACCCACCATTAAGCTACTAAAAATAATACCTAATAGCGCTCCACACATTAAAAATAATATCAACCACAAACCTAGACTCATTTCGGGGCCACTAAAATAAATAAAGTCGACACTCAATGGCTGCTCATTATGAAGGGCGAATAAGGCTCCAACCAAAGCAATGGCAAATATAAGTATAGCTTTAATAAAAGATCTGATTGCGCGCACTGGGTGCTCCAGAAGAATCAAGTCATCAGGTGTATTGTAACCGCTCAAAGGATCACAATAAAATAATTGAGCGACTTAATTTCATGATGTTCGAAAAATGCCCCTTTAAATACAATACCTGCACCTATAGTAGTAGCAACTTTCGATCTGGTGATTTAAAAGAATAACCACATAATTATATTACTTGGCTTAATATCTGTTTGTATCTTTTGCTCCAAACTGCAAACCGCGATCTCAACCTGTTATGCTACAGACCCATAAAGCCATAAGAGTTAGTACTTCAACAAACTTTTAAAAAGTTTTTTTAACCAGCATTTACCCTTATAGAAGTAGGGTTAAACAAAAAGGAATTCTCTGAAGATATGCCACAAAATGGGCCAACAATCCTTCGAATTGCAGTTCCATCACCTCTGCGACGCACGTTCGACTATAAATTACCCGAAAAACTGTGTTCAAAGATTGATAATCAAACGCCGCTCGCTGGTATGCGGGTAAAAGTTGAATTTGGTCGCAGAATTTTAATTGGGCTGGTGGTTGATATCCCAAAAAATAGCGATCTACCTCTGGGAAAAATAAAAGATATCAGCGATATCATAGATTCATCACCCATTGTGCCCTCAGATTTATTTAACTTATTTATATGGGCGGCAAACTATTATCAGCATCCACTGGGTGAAGCACTATTCACCGCCCTTCCCTCGCTAATACGGAAAGGTGAACCTGCAGTGGCTAGCGGCATAAAGCACTGGCAGCTAACTGAACAAGGGGCTAAATTAGACCCACAAACGCTTCAGCGAGCACCAAAACAACAGGCACTAATAGATTTTATTGCACAACATTCTAACTGTGTTGAAGAATCTAAAATCAGTGCATTATTTTCCAGTACCATTCGCAACCAGTTACAACAAAAAGGTTTGCTTGAATCTGTGGTTATAAAGAATAGGCCCTTGGCAACTGCTGACAAGATCCTACAGCAGCCCAGCTTACAACTAGATAGCCAACAACAAACAGCCATTAACGCCATAGATCTTCATAGCTTTAATAGTTATTTGCTCGAGGGGGTAACCGGTAGCGGCAAAACAGAAATCTATTTGCAAGCGATTGAGCAGGTGTTGAGATATCAACGACAGGCCTTGGTTTTAATTCCTGAGATTAGTCTTACCCCGCAAACGGAAAAACGCTTTCGCGATCGATTTAATGTCCTTATAGTCACAATGCATTCAGGCATGACTGACAAACAACGCCTAGAGGCATGGCTACAAGCTAAGTCAGGGCAAGGCAAGATTGTTTTAGGCACAAGATCAGCTATTTTTACCCCGTTTGAAGCCCTCGGCTTAATTATTTTGGATGAGGAGCATGATGCCTCTTACAAGCAACAGGAAGGCTTTCGCTACTCAGCACGTGACTTGGCTGTAATTCGCGCTCAGCGTGAAAATATTCCGGTTATTTTAGGTTCTGCCACCCCCTCTTTAGAATCGCTTAACAACTGCAACAAAGGCCGATACCAGCATCTAACACTCGATCAACGAGTGAATAATGCCACATCACCTGAATGGACACTGGTCGACCTAAAAACAGAATCCATACAATGTGGTATCGCCGAGACCACCTTAACAGCGATTGAAAATACCCTCAAAGCCAAACAGCAGGTGCTGGTCTTTCTCAACCGTCGCGGATTTGCACCCGCTCTAATTTGTCATCAATGCGGGTGGACAGCAGAGTGTTTAAGCTGTGATAGTAAACTGACTGTTCATAGAGCCAGAGGGCGATTAATCTGTCACCACTGCGACTATCAACAACCCATCATTCATCAGTGCCCTAGCTGTAATAGTTCTGATTTGATGCCTGCCGGTGAGGGAACTGAACGCAGTGAAGATTTCTTACAACAACGCTTTCAAGACTATCCAGTTATTCGTGTTGATAAAGACAGTACCAGAAAAAAAGGCGCCTTAGAGACGTTCTTTTTAACCGCAGATAGCGGTGAGCCCTGTATTCTTGTGGGTACCCAGATACTCGCCAAGGGGCATCATTTTGAAAATGTTACCCTCGTCGTTATCTTGGATGCAGACAGTGGACTTATGAGTGCCGACTTTCGCAGCCATGAGCGAATGGGGCAGCTACTAACTCAGGTAGCAGGGCGAAGTGGACGCGGCAAAATTAGCGGTCAGGTCATGGTGCAAACTCATCAGCCCGATCATCCAGTGTTGGACCAATTATTTAATCAGGGTTATCGTCCCCTAGCACAGCAATTACTCACTCATCGTCAACAGGGACAACTGCCTCCATTTAAATCTCTTGCCGTTATACGTGCAGAATCTATCTACCCGCAATTAGCCCTAGATTTTTTAAACCTTGCACGTGGTATTAGTGAGCAACATATAACATCAGATACGCAGCTATTAGGCCCGCTACCGGCATTGATGGAAAAACGTTCAGGACGCTATCGTTTTATAGTGCAAATAACCTCTACTCAAAGAAGTCACCTGCAACAACTGCTCACTCAGGTTGCAATAGCACTAGAAAACACAAAAAAAGATAATAAAATACGCTGGTCTATCGATGTAGACCCACAAGAACTATAGTAAATCACTGATTAGAGTCAGTTTACTTTGCCTAGAGTAGGCTTTTTCACCTACAATTCACCCCAACAATAGGTACAGGCAATTATGGCACAAAATTATCATAAGAAATCCAGCTCAGCCACCAAACGTCGCGGCGAACAGCGTAGTAGTGGTTTTTCTGTATTTGTGTCGGGCTTTATATTGGGTGTTATTGCCTGCCAAATACTGCCTTACCTACTTAAGTCTGACAATTCTAATTCGCCCGCAATTGATAGCTCCATAGTTGAGGCTCCGGCAGCACCAGATTTTCAATTTCCCAATTTACTAAAGGGTGATGAAATCAATATTCCTCAGTCTGAAAATAAGACCAAATCAGACACACAGGCTAACCCAGATACCAATGTCAGTTATTTGCTTCAGGTAGGGTCTTTCAAAAATATCGATGAAGCTGAAAGTTTGCGAATTAATCTGTTGTTACTCAACTTACCGGTGTTTACCGAAGCGTTCAATACCTCGTCAGGTGGCAAATTGCATCGCGTATTAGTAGGGCCTTTTAGTAACAACCAAGAAAGTAGTTCTGCAAGAAAGAAGTTGATGGAAAATGATTTAGACTCTCTACTCTTAAAGCGCAATAATAACTAGTAACGCATACCTTAGGAATCAGTAACTACGCCGTTTTCCTTGAGCGCGGCAATATCTGCAGCATTGATACCTAAACTGGCTAAAATCTCATCTGTATGAGCCCCTAACTCTGGTCCTGGCCAATCAGTTGCCCCAGGTGTGTCCGCGAGTTTTGGGAGGATTGCCGGTATTTTCAGTGGTTCACCATTGATCTCAACCTGATCAAACAAGCCTCTCTCATTAAAGTGCTGATCATTCATCATATCTTCCGCATTGTATACGGGGCCACAAGGAACCCTCTTTGACTCTAAAATATTCAGGGCATCCTCAAGCTTATAGTTAGCACACCACTCCTTTAAAACAGCATCTATTTGCGCCTCATGCTGAACTCTATCAGCATTGCTAGCATAGGCTTTATTCTCAGCCATATCATCGCGCCCCACTGCTTGCATTAAACGCACAAAAATAGAATCGCCATTACCACCAATAACCAAAAATTTATCGTCTTTACATCTATAGGTGTTAGTAGGAACAATCCCTGTCACTGTTGTACCAGAAGGCTGTCGAATAATATCGGCCCCGTGGTATTCTGGGATAACCGCCTCAAGAAGATTGAACATAGATTCGTAAAGGGCAACATCAACCACCTGCCCCTCACCAGATTGTTCTGCAGTTTTATTATCCCGCGCCTGCAAAGCCATCATAATACCGATAACCGCATGCAGCCCTGAAACCGTATCACCTATACTAAGATTAGGTCTTACAGGCACCTCATCTGGGTAACCATTGAGATACCTAAAACCACTAATAGCCTCACAGGCAGAGGCAAAGCCAGGTTTTTTAGCATAGGGGCCGGTTTGCCCATAGCCTGAAATTCGGGCATAGATAAGGCGAGGATTTTCCTGCCTGAGGGTCTCAGGACCCAACCCCCACTTTTCCATTACAACCGGTCGGAAGTTTTCAATAACAATATCGGCCGTCAACAGCAGTTGTTTGACCAGATCGCGACCTTCATTAGTTTTTAAATCCAACGAAATACACTTCTTATTGCGCGCCAAGCTTCGCCACCATAATGAGGTGCCGTCTTTTATCTCCCGCCAGTTGCGAATAGGGTCACCCCCAGGCGGCTCAACCTTGATCACTTCAGCGCCAAAATAACCGAGCATACAGCCGGCAAACGGTCCCGCCAAAAGCTGGCCTAACTCAATAACTCGCAAACCCTGCAGTGGTTTATGCATTTGCATTAATACCTATAAAATGGAAATATAACCAATTCTAGCATCGTTTTGATATGACACTCTTTAACATAAAAGCTTCAGCAAATAATAATAAAGAATTACTGGAAAAAAATGCAGCCAATTCATAAAAAGTATAAGAACCTATCCAATAGTGTAAAAACACTAAGTCGCCAACAGTTTATGATTTGTGCTCTGCTGGTTGTCTCTGCATTAAGTTACTGTTGGGTCAAATATTTACAACCTGAACATAACAGCTGGGACGAGACAAGTATTCAGCTTCCCGATACTGAGGAGCTTCAACTTTACATCGATAAAAAAATCACCCAAAAATCTGAGATAAGTAGACAAGTAAACAACCCTTTAGATGAAATTATTGATGATCAAGCTATGCAGATAAAGCTTTCGGGGCTGACAAAAAATATCACCACAGAAAGAGTGCCCACCGATAAGGAATTGAGCCAATTTTATCAGCAACATCAAGAACAGTATCGACAGATATCCAGTTTCGAATTTACCCAATATCTATTGACTAATATTCGCTATGGCGGACAGGCTGTCAGCATGGCGCAAAAAATACTCAATACAGCGCCAGCCAATAGAAAATCACCACAGGCGTTAGTAAGCCTAAACACATTAGAAATTGATCGCCTTTATGGCGCAGAATTTAGCAAAAAGATTATGGCTGAGATATTGGAACACCCACAGAATTTACCCTGTTGGACCAAACCAATAACATCGAAAATTGGCGCCCATTTACTGTGCTTTAAACAGGTCAATATAGGCACAATACCGGAATTGGAATCTATCAAACCCCAGCTTGTTAATCACTGGCGCTACGAGAACGCAAGAGAACAATCAGAAACTATGTAGAGTGGCGCTTTAGGCCATCATATCTTTGAAAAAGGCGCGTAAACCATCGACCCCAGACTGCTCCCAAATTTTGAGCGCTGCAGTTCCGATAATTGCCATATCGGCATGACCGCGTAAAAAGTCCATATCCTGCTTACAACTGATACCAAAACCAACCCCTATTGGAACCTCAGTATGTTGGCGGCAACGATCAATTAGCCCAATCACATCGTCACCCATATTTGTTTTAGAGCCTGTCACCCCTTTTCTAGCAACCGCATAGACCATGCCTTTGCTAGCAGCGCCTAATTTTGCCAAGCGCTTATCACTGGAGGTAGGTGTCATTAGGATAATGGGCTCAATACCCGCTTCAGCGGCAAGGGCATGCAAGTTACCCGCCTCTTCAATGGGTAAATCTGGCAGAATAAAGCCCACACCACCCGCTGCTTTAAGGCGTTTGATAAAAACATCTTCCCCCATTTTAAATGCAGTATTGTAGTAACCCATCATCAACACTTTGAACGGAAAGCGCGCACTGACTTCAGCCATTAGTTCAAAACACTGATCGACAGTAGTGCCAGATTTCAACGACTGCTCATTGGCATGAACAAATAACGGACCATCGGCGCTGGGTTCAGAAAAAGGAAACTGCAACTCAACCACATCAACTCCGGCTTCAGCCATAATTTCCAATTCTTTTAGATTATCTTCAAACGAGGGGTAACCACACACAACATGCGCCATTACCAATAAATCTTTGTCCTTTTTGCGCTCGGCAATAAACGATTGCAAACCCATTACTTGTTCTCCGCGCGATACTGATCAGCTTTACCGCCAATGAATGATTTCCACTTAGCATCATCCAATGCATCAGCAATGGTAAAGATATCCTTATCGCCACGACCAGACATATTGACTATAACGATTTCATCTTTACGCATTGTGGCGGCTTCCTTTAGAGCAACCACAAAACCATGAGTACTCTCCAAGGCAGGGATAAGCCCCTCGGTGCGCATTGTTAACTTGAGTGTTTCTCTAACTTCTGCATCGGTTGCCGCCTCAAAGCGCACTCTGCCAGTGTCATGTAAATGAGAGAAAATTGGGTTTACCCCAATATAATCCAAACCAGCGGCAACTGAATGGGTTTCATTCATATTGCCCTCATCATTTTGTAAGAAATAGGTTTTGTATCCCTGAGCAACACCCACCGAAGCATCATCGTAAGCTAAGCGCGCCGAGTGCATATAAGAACCAACACCCTCCCCGCCTGCTTCACAACCTATCAGCTCGATATTTGGCTCGTCGATAAAGCCCTGGAAAAGTCCCATCGCATTAGAACCACCACCAACACAGGCAAATACACGATCGGGCAGACGGCCGGTTTGTGCAAGAATTTGTTCTCTCGCTTCAAGGCCAATAATCGACTGAAACCAACTGACCATTTCAGGGAATGGATGGGGGCCACAGGCAGTGCCTAAAATATAATGTGTATCCGCCATGTTAGTTACCCAATCGCGCATACATTCATTTACCGCATCTTTAAGGGTTTTCTGTCCATCCTCAACTGCAATTACTTCAGCGCCAAGGTTTTCCATCCAGAACACATTAGGACGTTGACGTGCGACATCGACTGCACCCATATAGATCTTACAGTCAAAGCCAAACCGAGCCGCCATAGTCGCGGTAGCAAAACCATGTTGTCCGGCGCCGGTTTCAGCAATTACGCGCTTTTTGCCTAATCGCTGAGTCAGCAAGCCCTGACCCATTACATTATTAACCTTGTGCGATCCGGTATGATTTAAATCATCACGCTTGGCATAAATTTGCGCACCGCCCAATTCACGGCTGAGGTTTTCCAAATGCGTAAGCGGAGTAGGTCGACCCGAGTAATTCTGTAAAAGTGCTACGTATTCCTGCCAAAACTTTGGATCCGCTTTACACTCACGAAAACACTCTAAGAGTTCCTCAATGGTCGCGTGTAAAATTTCGGGAAGAAAAACACCACCGTATTCCCCATAGTAGCCCTCACGACCATCGGAGAAATCAAAAATATCCATGAAAATCCTCAATTGTGCACAGATGGGTCTAAAATTAGTCCCAGTGCCATAGAAATTGTTTAAATCTTATTTTATAGAGTATGTCTCAGCGAGACAACTTAACTCTTTAGTTATATACCCTACGAAATAGGTGAAACCTTTAGTACATCACAACAATGACCAATTTATACACATTGGTCAATCTTTATTTATACCCCTTATAACGACTGCATCTGTGCATTTTATCCACATATTTTTCAACAGCTTACCAACCATATATTGGAAAATTTTTTAAAAAAAACACAATATATAGTGGAATAGTGCTTGCAACACACAAAATGTTGGATAAACTCTACCAATTAATAACAAAGCAAATTATCCGAACCGCTAATTTAAGTGACACGGCAAATTTCACCACAAACAGTGGCTGCATAGAATTTGCATATGGAAATCAGCCGTCTACTTAAGACAAACAAAAAGGGCCAGTGATGAGCGCAACTAAATTAAAAACCGTAAAGCCGAGTAAATCAATCAATGATATCCAGTTCCAAGAAGCGTCTCTGGATATTTGGGATAAAAAATATCGCCTTAAAGATAAACAGGATCAGCCCGTCGATAAAGATATACAAGACACCTATGATCGAGTTGCCAAGGCATTGTCTGATGTAGAATCAAAGGGCAAGCGTAAAGAATGGCACGAAAAATTCGTTTGGGCACTAGAAAATGGTGCAATCCCCGCTGGGCGAATTATTTCGAATGCTGGCGCTCAGGCATACAAACCTGCGACATCAACTATTAACTGTACTGTATCTGGCATCGTACCTGATTCTATGTCAGGGATTCTTGAGCGCAATTTAGAGGCTGGCCTCACGCTAAAAGCAGGCTGTGGTATTGGCTATGAGTTTTCTACATTGCGCCCCAAAGGTGCCTATGTTTCTGGTGCTGGTGCCTACACCTCAGGCCCACTGTCGTTTATGGATATCTACGATAAAATGTGCTTCACGGTATCCTCTGCCGGCGGCAGAAGAGGTGCACAGATGGCAACCTTTGATGTCAGTCATCCCGATGTATTTGACTTTGTAAAAGCCAAACGTGAAGACGGTCGTTTACGACAGTTCAATCTATCTCTACTGATTACAGAAGAATTTATTGAAGCAGTTCGCAATGATGGCAGTTGGAATCTTACCTTCCCTGTTAGCGCAAAAGAAGTTAATGAAGGTCTCGATCTTGAGGCCGATGATATCGTCTGGAAACCATTCCCCACTTCAGACGGTTATGTTACTAACGAACAGGGGTTAGTGGCCTGCCGAATTTATGAAACAATTCGTGCGCAAAAGCTTTGGAATGCTATCATGTCATCCACCTATGACTTTGCAGAGCCAGGCTTTATTCTTATCGACCAAGTTAACAAAAAGAATAACAACTGGTTCTGTGAAGATATTCGTGCCACTAACCCCTGCGGCGAGCAACCTCTCCCACCCTACGGGAGCTGCTTACTAGGCTCAGTCAATCTGACTAAGTTTGTACGCAACCCATTCACTTCAGAAGCCTCGTTTGATTGGGAACAATACGCCGAAGTGGTTAAGGTCTTTACTCGTATGCTAGATAACGTTGTAGAAATCAACGGACTACCTCTTGAAGGCCAAAGAAATGAAATTCAGTACAAGCGTCGCCACGGTATGGGCTTCCTTGGATTAGGTTCTGCTATCACTATGCTTTGCATGAAGTATGGCGACAAAAACTCGGTAGAATTTACCGAAAAAGTCTCGCGAGAAATGGCTGTTGCCGGTTTAGAGTCAGGCCTTGATCTAGCCAGAGAAAAAGGCCCTGCGCCGATTATGGAAGATGACTTTGAAATAACCGCCAATATGATCTTCAAGCAACCTGAATTAGCAAAAGACGGCATCAAGGTCGGCGATAAAATCAAAGGCAAGGTGCTGATGGGCAAGTACAGCCGATATATGCAGAATGTCGCAGAAGTCGCACCAGAACTAGCTAGTTCAATTATTGAGGAAGGCTGTCGTTTTAGTCATCACAGCTCAATTGCACCCACAGGAACCATTTCGCTCTCTCTAGCTAATAACGTAAGTAATGGTATTGAACCAAGCTTTGCTCACCACTACTCGCGAAATGTTATTCGGGAAGGTAAAAAATCCAAAGAGAAAGTCGATGTATTCTCCTATGAACTACTGGCCTATCGCACACTCATTAACGATAAAGCCATGCCATTTGGCACATCTGACGAAGAAGCACTACCCGACTACTTTGTAAGCTCTGAGACTATCGAGCCAAAAGCGCATGTCGATATTCAAGCTGCTTCACAAAAATGGATAGATTCATCAATCTCTAAGACTATCAATGTGCCAACTGAGTGCGACTATGAAGACTTTAAAGATATCTATCTGTACGCCGCAGAAAAAGGACTAAAAGGCTGTACTACTTTCCGCTTTAACCCAGAGGCCTTCCAAGGTGTATTGGTTAAAGAAAGCGACCTAGAAAACACAGTATACAGCTTTACCCTTGAAGATGGCTCAACGGTTGAATTTAAAGGAAATGAAGAGATTGAATACGACGGCGAAACTCACACCGCCGCCAACCTATTCGACGCACTTAAAGAAGGTTATTACGGTAAGTTCTAATAACCCGTAGAAGCAAAAGGACAGATAAGAGGATTATCATGAGCAAAAAAATTGACAAAAAGATCGTAGGCTACAAAGTAGTCTCAGATGAGCCAGCGGCACCAGAAGTTGCCCCAGCAGAACAAGAAAGCAATATTATTCAGATGCACGAAAAAGTATCGCGCCCTGAAACACTCGCTGGTAGCACTTACAAAATTAAGACCCCGCTATCTGATCATGCGTTGTATCTCACGATTAACGATATCGTGCTAAATGAAGGTACCGATCACGAACTACGTCGTCCATTTGAAGTATTTATTAACTCCAAAAACATGGACCACTTCCAGTGGATTGTCGCTCTAACACGCGTTGTATCAGCCGTATTCCGCAAAGGTGGCGACTGCACTTTCTTAGTGGAAGAACTAAAAGCAGTATTTGATCCACAGGGTGGATACTTCAAGCCCGGCGGCAAATTTATGCCCTCACTAGTTGCTGAAATTGGCTGGGCAATCGAAGATCACCTGCAAAAAATCGGCATGCTTAAAAAAGCAGAAATCCCCGAGCATCAGCAAAAAATTATGGATGAAAAGCGCGCTGAATTTGAGGGAACTACTGCGGCAAAAGAAGAGCCAAGCGACTTCCCAGCGAATGCCGAAGTTTGTAAAAAGTGTAGCGTCAAAGCGGTTATCCTTTTAGACGGCTGTATGACCTGCCTAAACTGTGGCGATTCAAAGTGCGGCTAAACACCTGCCTTTGCTATAAAAAAAGCGGCTAGTAGCCGCTTTTTTTATAGCTGATTAAGGCTTTTATCTTTACCTAGGCTTATATTTGCAATGCACAATAAATACAAAGTTGGCAAAATTCGAACCGATAATCGCGCAAAAATAATCGCCATTGCAGAAATGGAATTTGCCGAATTTGGCTACAAAGGTGCGTCCATTATGAATATTGCCAAACGCGCAAACTTGCCTCGCGCCAATGTTCACTATTACTTTAATAGCAAGTTAGAGTTATACAAAAAAGTCCTATTTGATATTTTAAAATTGTGGAATGACGCCTTTAACCAAATCACCCCCGAGGATGACCCTGCCGAAGCCATTGGCGCCTATATTAGAGCCAAGGTTATGTATTCAAAAACTAACCCTCTAGCCTCTAAAATATTTGCCAACGAAATTATTCATGGCGCACCACGAATTAGTGAGTATTTAAATAGCGATTTTCGCGACTGGCTAGTCGAAGCGATTAACACCTTTGATATTCCGCGTTTCTTCCTTAGTAATACACAACAGGCATTGAAGATTATTGAGAAGGTGGGCAGCGACAATTTGTCGTACCAGTATGACATCTACCATATGCAGCGTATGGAGGGTGAATTATCTTCAACCATTCAAAATCAGCTATCTAGCATTGGGCATCTGCAGTTAGCCGATAACCCCGGGCGACATGAACCGGGCAGTGGTGAGATTAACTATGATTTTTTACTCAACTTTATTGATAAGTTGGGTTACAAGGGCTGGATTGGTGCCGAATATGTGCCTGCAGACCATACCGAACAGGGATTGGGTTGGATTAAACAATATATCTAACTGACCCGCATTTTAGAAATAGGACATTTAAGGAGATTAAAGATGGCCAAAATTGGCTTTGTAGGGACGGGTATTATGGGACTGCCGATGGCGCAAAATTTACAGTCAGCTGGTCACCACTTATATTTTTCAGAGTTACACAAAGCAGTACCTGAAGCGCTTCTGGGCAATCAAGGCACGGTATTAGCTACGCCAAGAGAAGTTACCAAGGCGACCGATTTTATTATTACTATGGTGCCCGACACCCATCATGTAGAAGATGTGTTGTTTAGCGAAAATGGTGTTGCTCCCGGGCTGTCCGAGGGTAAAACAGTGATTGATATGAGTTCTATATCACCCACCGCAACCAAAGAGTTTGCTAAGCGAATCAATATAATGGATTGCGACTATTTGGATGCGCCTGTATCCGGTGGTGAGGTGGGAGCAAAATCGGCCGCTTTAACTATTATGGTCGGTGGCCCTGAAGAGGCTTTTAATCGAGCAATGCCATTATTTGAAGCCATGGGTAAAAATATTACTCGTGTCGGTGACAATGGTGACGGTCAGACCTGCAAGGTTGCCAATCAAATTATCGTTGCACTAAATATTGAAGCAGTATCCGAGGCGCTGGTGTTTGCCTCTAAAGCCGGCGCTGATCCCAGTAAAGTTCGCGAGGCGCTTATGGGTGGCTTTGCCGCTTCTAAAATTCTCGAAGTTCATGGGCAAAGAATGCTAGATCGCACCTTTGATCCTGGTTTTAGAATTTGCCTGCATCAGAAAGATTTGAATTTAGCATTAACGACTGGTCGCGAAATCAATGCCGCGCTGCCTAATACAGCAACAGCACAGGAGTTATTTACCAGCTGTGCTAGCTATGGCCTTCAAGACTCGGATCATTCCGCTATGGTACAAGCATTAGAGGGTATGGCTAATCATCAACTAGCACCAGACAAAGCCCCCTAAATTTTTGCATATCCACAATTATAAAGCCCTCTAAAACCAATTAGAGGGCTTTATATAACTATTATTTTGCTTGGATGTAGTGCCATCGTTTATGCTTTCAACTCAATGGACTGGAGATAGTTTATGCAACTTCTTTTTTCGTATGGCACCCTGCAACAAGACAGTGTTCAGCTAGCTAATTTTGGCCGGAAACTGGTTGGATATAAGGATAGTCTACCCCTGTACAAGATTGATCAACTGCGTATTACCGATCCACGGGTGCTAAAAGAGAGCGGCAAGGAGTTTCATCCCATCCTTCAATTTACAGGCAAGTCTGGCGATGAGGTCACTGGCACGGTATTTGAATTAACTGAAAGTGAGATTTGTGCTGCTGATGACTATGAGGTTGATGACTACCAAAGGGTCAAAGCGACGCTAAAATCAGGTCGGAGCTGTTGGGTTTATGCTGCCGCTAGTATGAGGAAGAGTAAGGTTTAGCTCGGCTTCTTTTCTTGAACTAATACAAAGGGTGGAATAACCAGTGCCCAAACCGCAGTGTTCTGGTCATACCATTGCTGTGCCTGACTGTCAGTGACCTGTTGTAACGAACCCTCGGCAAGCCATTGTTTTATCTGGGCGGTATCATCTTGATGCAATGCGATGGCGACTTTAATCAAATCAAAACCCGCAGCTACCGCAATGACACTGCCTGATGCATAGTGCTTTTGTAGTTCATGCCACTCGATCTTGGCAGTCTCCCCATTAAGGCGGGTGATTAATTCACTGATCTCTTCTGCCGATGACATGATGGACTTAAGCGCCCTGCCATTGACAGAAATTATTGAGCAACTGCAAACCTGCATCGGCACTTTTTTCTGGGTGAAATTGCACCGCAAATAAGTTGCCTTGTTGCACAGATGCGGCAAATTGTTTGCCATAGTCACAGGTGGCAAATACATTGGGGTTGTTTAGGGCTTCGACATAGTAGCTATGCACAAAATAGAAACGACTATCTTGTTTAATATTGTGCCAAAGCGGATGATCTTGAGACTGATTGACGTTATTCCAGCCCATATGCGGTACTTTGAGCTTATAGCCTTGGCTATCTAAAAGGTTTTCACCAAAATATTTAACTTGCCCTGGCATTATATTTAGGCAGTCGATGCCGCCATTTTCTTCACTGCTTTCCATTAGCGCCTGCATACCCACACAAATCGCTAAAACAGGCTTGGCTTGAATGGCATTTTTAACCACTTCACCTATATTGAGCCGTTGTATTTCGTGTATACAGTCGCGAATTGCACCTACACCGGGAAACACAACCCGATCTGCATTTTCGACAATCTGTGGATCTGAGGTTACTGAAACCAGAGCACTGGGAGCCACATGCTCCAATGCTTTGGCTACAGAATGAAGATTGCCCATTCCATAATCAATAACGGCAATATGATCGCGAAAATCACTCATAATTTATACTGTCGCTTAATAGTTACAGTGTGCCTTTGGTGGAGGGCATTACACCTGACATACGAGGATCTTCGGTCACTGCCATACGCAGAGCACGACCAAAGGCTTTGAAAATAGTTTCGACTTGGTGGTGTGCATTTGCACCACGCAAATTATCGATATGCATGGATACTAGACCATGATTGACAAATCCATGGAAAAATTCTGAAGTAAGATCAACATCGAATGTGCCGACATGACTGCGAACAAAATCAACATTCATAATTAACCCAGGACGGCCTGAAAAGTCCAAAACTACACGAGAAAGTGCCTCGTCTAATGGCACATAGGCATGACCATAGCGAGTAAGACCCTTTTTATCGCCCACAGCTTCAGCAATGGCCATACCCAGAGTAATGCCGATATCTTCAACGGTGTGATGATCATCAATTTCGGTATCCCCTGCTGCCTTGATATCAAGGTCAACTAGGCCATGGCGGGCAATCTGATCTAGCATATGGTTCAAGAATGGAACTGGGGTATCAAGGTTTGCTTTACCAGTACCATCAAGATTCACACTTATAGTAATCTGTGATTCCAGTGTATTGCGCGTAACGGTTGCCTTGCGCTCGCTCATGGGGTTCTCCAGGTCAAAACTATTAAAGCGATATTATAAGCGTAAAACGATCTAATATTACAATTTACTTGTAGATATAAGTTAGTTTACTAATATCTCTAATTATTCAAATAGTATAATATTATTAAGATGAGTCATAAAAATACAATTGTCGGCATTCTACTAAGCCTAATATTAGGTCTAAGCACGACTGTATCTGTCGCTCACAGCCACCTCTACCATGAAAGTAAGCCATCATTTAACGACCATGGCCACCTCGAACAGCATGCTAGTGGTTGTGAGCAAAATGATGTCAATAGTCATAATGGCCATAACGAGAGTGACTGTGTATTTACTGTCGTTCAATACACTGATTCGTTATTGACTCAAATTATCCCTGCTGATTCAAGCCGATCATCTAGCAGCAAGAAAACGGCTTTTTTAATCGGCGAACAGATTCCGCAATCTACAAATGGCTTTTTTGCCAGAGCTCCCCCTCAACGTCTTTAAATTCCAACAAAATTATTAATTTTATGCTCACCAACGATTGTGTGGGTCAGTTGATTTTTTAGAGACATTAATTATGAAAAAACTAATTTATATTGGGCTATCTTTACTAGCCTGTTCTGCTATCGCTAACATTAGCGTGGCAGACGAACTTGAGGAAGTTATCGTAACTTCGGCGCTTATAGATTCGCAAAATGAAGTTTCAAAAGCGATTCATGTAATTAACGCCAAATCTATTAGCAGTGATGCTACCCAAAGTATTGGTAGTCTTATTGATGGTCTTACAGGTGTATCATCCAGTGATTTTGGCGCTGCCGTAGGCCAACCTGTTATTAGAGGACTCAGCGGAAGCCGAATTAAAATGTTGAATAATGGCAAGGTGGTAAGAGATATATCATCACTGGGTCCAGACCATGCCAATGAAATTGATTTAGGCCTGTTGCAACAGATTGAAATTGTTCGCGGACCCTCATCTTTGCTATATGCCAATGGTGCTGTGGGCGGTATTGTTAATGTTGTGGATAGCACAATTGCAAAACAAAATATTGCTGCTGCAAAATTCAACCTTGGTGGTGGCTATGAAGATGGCAATAGCGGGGATACCGGACATGCTAGCTTTGTTGGAAATATTGGCGGTCTTAACCTTAGCTCAAGCTTCCAGTACTCGAACCTAGGCAATTACAATATTCCTGAGCATGCCCTTCATGATGAGCATGGCCATGACGACCACGACGAGCATGATGCCGAGACCCTTGAAAATTCTGACTTTGAGAAAACTGGTTTTAAAATCGGTGTTTCAAAGGTAGAAGACTGGGGTTATGTCGGCGTTTCTTATGCTGATTCTAGCTCTACTTATGGTATCCCCTTTCATGGTGAACACCATGAACATTGTGAAGAAATCCCTACACCAGCTGACTGTGTGACTCCTGCAGGTGGTGAAGAGCCTGTACAAGTAGAAGCTGATGACGATGGGCATTGTTTAGAGCATCCCGATGAGTGTGTTACTCCCGCAGCAGGTGGTGCCCCAGTCATTTTAGTGGTGGAAGGAGAAGAAAGAATATTTGCTGATACCAATTCAGAAACTACTAACTTTGAGGGTTCATATAACTTTAATGACGGCCTAGTCAATACGGCAGACTTCTATATTCGACGCACCTCTTATGATCATACTGAACAGCATGCTGAAGAGCATGGCGATGACCATGACGATGATCACGACGAAGACCATGATGGTGAAGACCATGACGAAGACCATGACGAAGACCATGACGAAGACCATGACGACCATG
>JBMZFJ010000018.1:0-31714 GCA_049615345.1 Porticoccaceae bacterium
TTTGGGTCTATCAGATTGGTTACATATTTATAACTTATCAATGATTAGAATCATTAGATAAGCACTCTTTATCTCTGGGTCGCTCTTTTTAACAGTTCATCGACCAAGAATCAACGCAACTGGATGTATTTTTAGCCACCAAGCCGCAATAATCGGGCAATACTAACATAACTATGCAATAAAAAATGCGTCTTTTTAAGACTGATTTTGCACTCGCTGTAAAACCAGAAAGCGATAATTATAACTATCAACTGTTTTTGGGATTGTTTCGGCTATTTTTTGCCATTGATTTAAATTAATGTTCGGGAAAAATGCATCACCTTCAATCTCTGCCTCGACCTGGGTTAAATAAAGCTTGTCGGCAAGAGGTAGGCAATCGCGATAAATTTGTGCGCCCCCGATAACCATTATTTCATCACTGTTGGCCTCTTTGCAGGCCTCTTCACCCGCTACCATCGCTGCATCGAGACTATTAACCACTTCGACACCAACTGCAGTCCAATTAGGATCTCGGGTAATTACAATATTTGTGCGCCCGGGAAGTGGCCTACCGATCGACTCATAGGTTTTTCTACCCATCAATATAGGCTTACCCATAGTCACAGATTTAAAATATTGAAGGTCTTCCGGCAAGTGCCATGGCAACTGGTTATCACGCCCAATAACATTGTTTTGACTGACCGCTACGATAAGAGCAATTTGCATTAAACTCTCCTAAACAGCGACTGGTGCTGATATCGCACTGTGGGACTCGTAACCCTGCAGCTCAAAATCATCAAAAACAAAATCAAAAATGTTGTTTATTTCAGGATTGATTTTGAGTGTTGGCAGCGGCAATGTTTCTCTACTTAACTGCTCTTCAATTTGCTGCATATGATTCGTGTACAAATGGGCATCGCCGAAACTATGCACAAAATCACCCAGCTCAAGACCGGTTACCTGTGCAACCATCATCGTCAGTGCCGCATAGGATGCTATATTAAATGGCACCCCCAAAAACACATCTGCACTGCGCTGATATAACTGACAAGACAACTTTCCTTCGGACACATAAAACTGAAATAAGCTGTGACAGGGAGGAAGCCCAGACTTGGCCATTACCGGAATATCTTTAGGGTTCCACGCAGAGACAATAAGGCGCCTTGAGTCCGGATTAGACTTAATATCCTCAATAACGCCTGCCAGCTGATCAACTCCCTCAAAATTTCGCCATTGACGGCCATAAACCGGCCCCAGATCACCGTATTGCTGAGCGAAATCATCATCGGTTTTAATACGCTGTACAAATTCTTTCAGGCCAGCCTTCCACTCAGGGGAGTGCATTGCATAATTTTTATCCGCACCGGTTTGACGAAGCCAGCTTTGGTATGGCCACTCATTCCAAATTCCCACGCCATTTTCGACGAGATAGCGAATATTAGTGTCACCTTTAATGAACCATAGCAGCTCGTGCAAAATCGACTTTAAATGTACTTTTTTGGTAGTCACCAGCGGAAAGCCTTGCTGCAAATCAAAACGCATCTGATAGCCAAATACACTAAGGGTTCCTGTGCCTGTTCGATCGCCTTTAAAGACCCCTTGATCTTTAATATGTGTGATTAAATCTAAATATTGTTTCATTTTTTTATTCTGTCTCTAAAAAGCAAATTTTTATTGTGCTTGGGATGTAATCTTTGCACCTACCAATGGCAATGATTTTCTTATCAACCATAGCCCTAAGAGGATCATAGGTACACACAGCGCTTGACCTCTAGTCATCCAGTTGAAAGCTTCAAATACCGCTGCCTGATCAGCAAACTGAGCGTCAGGTTCACGAACAAATTCAATTATAAAACGAAATACGCCATAGCCAATTAAAAATAATCCACCTACCTCTCCAAATAATCTCGGCTTGCGCGCGAACCAGAATATGATGAAAAATAATACGACACCCTCAAGAAATGCCTCATACAACTGTGATGGGTGGCGGCCTAATTGAAGTGGATCTGAAGGGAACAGCATAGCCCAAGGACCGTCAGTTGCTCGACCATACAGCTCCTGTCCGATAAAATTTCCAATACGCCCAAAAAACAACCCCGTAGGAACCATTGGCGCCACAAAGTCGCCCACCGCAAGGAAGGGTATTTGATATTTTCGCGCATATAGATATATCGCCAAGATCACACCGATCAAACCGCCGTGAAAGGACATCCCGCCTTCCCACAACCTAAACAACATTGAAGGGTCGGCCGCCCATCGATCAAAGCTATAAAAGAACATATAACCCAAGCGCCCACCGAGAATAACGCCCCAGGCACCGTAGACAATAAGGTCTTCCACCTGATGACGCTTTACTGGAGACCACGCACGACGGCAAGCACGCATAGCAATAATCCAGGCACAGGCAAAAGCCAGAAGATACATTAGGCTATACCAGTAAATCTGCAGAGGCCCTAGACTTAAAGCGACAGGGTTAATGTCTGGGTGCAATATCATATTGACAGCCTTAGTAAAATTTCAGCACAGATAATAGCGATTTATCGCGGTCTATTCTATGGGAGATAATGTAAATATCGAAAAACCCAAGGACTAATTAGTTAGGGGCTTATGTTTTGCATGCCGGTAAGGCTCAAGCGCACCAGCCATATAATCTATAACCTCAGCACCATCCGACAAGCTAAGCGCCTCTTTAACTAGATCACTGGCCATTTCACGGCTGACATTAAGCATCAGTGATTTTACCCGCAACAAAGAACTGGCACTCATTGAAAAGTTTTTGTAGCCCAACCCTAAGAGCACCACTGCACTTATTGGATCGCCTGCCATTTCACCGCATACACTGAGCTGGCAGTTCACTGATTCAGCTTGATCATAAATACTTTTTAACGCCCTAAGCACACTGGGATGAAGCGCATCATAAAGATCTGCAACTCTGGGATTATTGCGATCTACCGCAAGCAAATACTGGGTTAAGTCATTTGTACCTACTGATATAAAGTCTACTCGGCGACCAATTTCCTTGACCTGATAGACCGCCGCTGGAACTTCAATCATAGCACCAAGTGCAGGCATTTTAAGTTGATAGCCCTCTTCTTCGGTAAGCTCTTTGAAGGCTCGCCTAATCAGCGCAAGTCCACTGTCGAGCTCGGCAAGATTACTAATCATAGGTAACATAATGCGCAGATTATTAAGCCCCTCACTAGCCCTCAATAAGGCTCTAATCTGAACTAAAAAGATTTCCGGATGATCGA
Source organism: Porticoccaceae bacterium (assembly GCA_049615345.1). GTDB lineage: Bacteria > Pseudomonadota > Gammaproteobacteria > Pseudomonadales > Porticoccaceae > HTCC2207. The sequence continues at coordinate 3,231 of JBMZFJ010000018.1, forward strand.
GCGAAATTCGAATGCCGCGCCAACCCAAAAATGGGTTTTCCTCTTCGATTGGGAAATAGGGTAAATCTTTATCGCCACCTATATCTAAGGTTCTCATGGTCACTGGACGCGGAGCAAAGGTCTCTAAATGTTCACGGTAAACCGCAACCTGCTCATCCTCTGTGGGAAAACTAGATCGCAGAAGAAAGGGTATTTCGGTGCGAAACAAGCCTACGGCATCGGCGCCACTGCGAAGCGATTGAATATTGTCATGCCGCAAACCGGTGTTTACCCAAAGCGAAAAATCAAAACCATCGGTGGTTTGACAGGGTACATCGCGCAGCTTTTGCAGATCCTTAATTAATATCTGCTCTTCACGCTGTCTTTGAACATAGGCTCGCTTTAGAGTTCTGGTGGCATGGCTAACAACGTCACCCGTAAATCCGTCGACGATTAATTCCTTACCCTCAAGTTCAGCACAGGGCATATCTAGCGCGCCCATCACCGTCGGAATACCTAGCGCTCTGCCAACAATTGCCATATGAGAATTGCTGGCACCTCTGAGTGAAACTATACCCACCAAGCGATCTACAGGTATATCGGCCAACTCGGTGGCAGAAAGATTTTCACCGACCAAAACAATTTTTCTTGGCAGTGGCTTTTTCTTTTCATCCGTCTGCTGCAAGTAGCCTAAAACACGCTTACCAAGTCCTTCAACATCTGATGCTCGCTCGCGAAGGTAGGGGTCCTCCATATGCCGAAAAGTACGCACATGTTTTAGAATAACTGAGCTCCAAGCACTCTGCGCGGTCTGTCCAGACTTAATTGTCTCGATCACTTCACCACCGAGAGAATCATCATCTAGCATACTGATATAGACGTTAAAGAGCGCTAATTCTTCAGAGCTCAGCTTACCTTCAAGACCAACACCCAGGTTGCGCATATCCTGCTTCACAGAGGTAAGGGCTTGACGAAATACGCTTAACTCGGCATCTGGGTCAGCTGTATGGCGTTCAGGAACAGAGGCAAGGTCCATGGTTTGCTGGGCCAAAACAACCCGTCCAATACCCACACCCGGAGAACTGGCGATACCATGAAAAATAGCTTCTTTACTCTGACCACGCCCTGCCGAGGCTAGCTTGCTTAATGCGCCGGTTGCTTCAGCATGGGCAATAGCCCCCGAGAGCTGAGCGCAAACGGTTACCATAAAGGCTTCTTCTTCCGTCGCAAAACGTCGCTCAGCCTGCTGTTGAAGCACCAATACGCCAAGCACTTTTCGGTGATGGATAATTGGCACACCCAAGAACGAGTGGTAGATTTCTTCGCCAATTTCCTCAAAGTAGGCAAAATTGGGATGCTTATCGGCATCCTGCAAATTAAGGGGTTCCTCTTTGGCGGCGACCAAGCCGACTAAACCTTGACCCATAGCCAATCGCACCTTACCAATACTTTGCTGACGCAAACCCTTGGTAGCCATCAAAACATAATGCTGATCAGATTCATCAAACAAGTACACCGAACACACCTCTGCACCCATCGCAGCATGAACTTCTGTGACGATAATAGTCAGAACTTCGGGCAGACTTCGGGCAGTGTTAACTTCCTGAAAAATTGTTCTTAGGGAGTCAAGGATATTCATCTATCTATGCTTTCTCCGCTTCTGAAATCGAACATTAGTTTGAGCAAACTCAGACAGAGCTTGACGATATACATTCTGTTTAAACGAAACCACCTGATTAATTGGATGCCAGTAGCTTACCCACTCCCAATCATCAAACTCAGGATGCCCTGTTGCATCAAATTTAATTTTGCTCTGATCACCAACCAGCTGTAAAAAAAACCAGCGCTGTTTCTGGCCTACACAAAGGGGCTTTGAATGCTTGCGCTGCATTTTTTCAGGAATATTGTAGCGAAGCCAGCGCTTCGTTTGCTGGACAATTTTTACATCGCCAGGCTCCAACCCCACCTCTTCATATAGCTCCCGATATAACGCCTGCTCGACAGATTCGCCCTCATCGATTCCACCCTGAGGAAATTGCCAAGCCCTTTGACCCATGCGTTTGGCCCAAAATACCTGCCCGCGACCATTGCTAATCACCATAGCTACGTTAGAACGATATCCATCCTGATCAACCAATTTAGAGATCCCAATACATTTATAGATTAAAGAAGCCCATTGTTCCACAGTAGCGGGAACTCGGCAATTTTCTCTTGAGCCATTTTAACTTCACCGCTATCCTTACCCGCCAAACAGCCTACAACTTATTTTATTGGAACCACTCTATGGCGCTAGCAATCTTTGATCTAGACAATACTCTAATTGCCGGGGACAGCGACCACAGTTGGGGTGAGTTTTTAGTTGATCAAAATATTGTTGATCGACAGGTTTACAAAAAAATGAATGATAAGTTCTATGCCGACTACGAATCTGGCTGCCTAGATATTTTTGCCTATCTCGAGTTTTCCATAAAGCCACTCACCCAATTTTCACTACAAGAGCTCGACTTATTGCATCAACAATTTATGCGCGACATTATTGAACCAATCAAGCTCGACAAGGCTGAGACTTTAATCAATCATCACCGCCAAGCCGGCGATCGTATTTTAGTGATCACCTCAACCAATCGGTTTATTGTCGAGCCCATCTGCAAATCCCTAGGTATTGATGAAATTATTGCGACCGATTTACAGATTATAGGTGGAAAATACACGGGTAAAGTAGATGGCATACCCACCTTCAAAGAAGGCAAGGTTGAGCGGTTTAATCAGTGGTTAAGTGAGCAAAATATAAATAACGAAGGAAGCTATTTCTACTCTGATTCAATCAATGATATGCCCATGCTTCTGGAAGTTGCTTACCCAATCGCCGTAGATCCTGATCCAGCCCTTCGCAAAGAAGCTGAATCAAGACACTGGGAAATAATTTCCTTGCGAAATTAGGTTTTGGTTAAGACTTACTCGTCTTCAACCAGGGCTTGATAGCCCTCGGCATCAAGCAGGCCACTGAAGTCTTCACTTGAGTTTATCTTAACGCTAAACAACCACCCATCTTCGTACGGACTGCCATTGACCAACTCAGGCTCATCCTCAAGCGCAGAATTAACCTCAACAATCTCTCCAGACACTGGCGAATATATATCTGAAGCCGCCTTAACTGATTCGACAACTGCTATTTCAGAACCTGCCTCAACTTCAGCACCGGACTCCGGAAGCTCTATAAAAACAATATCACCCAAGGCATCTTGAGCATGGTCAGTTATCCCAACAATAACAGTTCCATCACTCTCTACCCGCGCCCATTCATGGCTATTTGCATATTTTAACTCTGTGGGAAAATCACTCACACCGCACCTCTATTTAAAACTTGATAATTAATTTCCAGTAAGGGTTTATTTTACTGTTCAACCTGTAAAAAGTTAAAGCTATTTTCATTGATCAACCAATAACTTCACTTATGTATAGAAAATTAGACAATTTATGGCGAGATTTCCAGTACAGGTTCATCAAGCGCCGAAAATTGTTCCCGCAACGTCAGTATTTGGTCGCTCCAATATCTCGCTGAATCAAACCATGGGAAGGCTTGTGGAAACGCCGGATCATTCCAGCGCCTACCAATCCAAGCGCTGTGATGAATAATACGCAGGGTACGCAACACTTCGATGAGTGCCAATTCTCGCGGGTCAAAATCATTGAATTCGTTATACCCCTCGACCAACTCTGCTATTTGAGCTTTTTGCTCATGCCGATCGCCGGATAAAAGCATCCATAAATCTTGCACTGCAGGAGCCATCCGCGCATCGTCAAAGTCAACAAAATGAGGATTGTCATCCCGCCACAGGATATTGCCCGAATGGCAGTCGCCATGAACTCTTATCCATTTAATTTCCCCAAAATTGTCCAGCATTGACTGACACTTATTAAGAATATCCGGCAAAAGACTATCATAGGCTAGGCTCAACTCCCTGGGGATAAAGTGCTCACTAATAAATTGGTAAGCTTGCCAACCAAACGTTTGGATATCTAATTTGGGTCGCGATACAAATTTATTGACAGAACCGACCCCATGGAATCGCCCCAAAAGGCGCCCAAGAATAAATAGATTATCCAGATTATCCAATTCAGGTGCATGTCCACCGCGCCGAGGGTAAAGGGAAAACTTAAAATCGCAATGGCTGTGCAATGATTCATTAGCACTGTTTAATAATGGGCAAACCACTGGTAACTCTTGCTCTCGCAATTGAAAGCAAAACTGGTGTTCCTCCTGTATTTGGTCGCTACTCCAACGATTTGGCCGGTAAAACTTTGCAATAAGCGGCTGCTCACCCTCAATGCCAACCTGGTATACACGGTTTTCATAGCTGTTAAGCGCCAGCAATCTGCCATCACTGATATAGCCGCAACTTTCAATCGCATCCATTATCATATCAGGCGTTAGCAACTCAAACTCATGAGTTTCAGATTCAGTCATCCTTTGCCCTACAACTTTTAATCCAATATTCGCTTTGAACGCAGTGCTTTCTTTTGCCCATGAAGCGCTTTTTTATCTAAACGCTTTCTTTGCGAACTTCTAGTGGGTTTTGTTGCCTTGCGCGCCTTTGGCAAGGTTGCTACCGATTGCAACAATAATTTTAGCCGCTGAATAGCCTCAACACGATTTTTATCCCAGCTACGATATTGCTGAGCCTTGATTATAATAATGCCTTCCTTGGTAATTCTCTGGTCGCGAAGCGCCATTAATCGCTGTTGATAAAATTCTGGCAGCGACGATTGAAGAATATTAAATCTCAAATGTACCGCCGAGGAGACCTTATTGACATTTTGGCCGCCAGGACCACCCGCCCTAATGGCTGTTAGCTCGACCTCTTCTATAGGTATCGAAATTGATTGTGTAACAGCAATCATTCGCCATCCGACGTTAAATATTGAAACCGCGGCTTGATACAGCCGTCGACCTCAACCGTTTCTTCAAACATTGCCAGTGGTCTCACCCACAAATCTCGATTGCCATACAGGGGGCGATAAACCACCATATCGGGCTCACCCTCACTGTGTTTAGCCACACCAATCACCTGATACTTGTTACCCTTAAAATGCCGATAGATACCCGCAACTATGCTCAAAATTTCACCTTACTTAAATTAAAAGATACGCTTGTAATCCTTTTTAGAGATTCAATTTACCGCCTAATGAGATTCCGATAATGTTAACACAGACCTTTTGTAAGCACGCCGTAAAAGCATAAATGTTATAAAATTATCGCATTATGATAAATTGAAAGAATCAAGTATTTGCAGGGCTTCAAAGCAGAAAAAGAAAAAAATCTAATTAATTTTAACTAAAATTCACTGAAAATTAGCCAAAACCAAAAAAAAACAATACACTGCATTATTCTGGATTATTATTTTTGCCTTAAAGGCATATATTTCAGTGGGGATCTTTAGTCTTATATGTTATTTGGGTTAAAGTGTTAATTCAGCTTCAATATGAGGCTGGTGTTTAAGTGTCCATTATGGGCGTTGTTGTATTTAAGTGAGGTTGTTATGTCAGGGGAAAGAGTTGCTGGCACTGTAAAGTGGTTCAACGATAGTAAAGGTTTTGGTTTTATTGAGCAGGAAGGTGGTAGTGATGTATTTGTACACCACAGCGCGATTCAAGCTGAAGGATTCAAATCTTTAAAAGAAGGTCAGTCGGTAACTATGGAAGTTGCTGAGAGCCAAAAGGGCCTTCAAGCAGAGAATGTAGTAGCCGACTAAGGTTATTTGACTGCCTTAGGGCAGTGACAAAAGTTCTTGTAAGGCCCTGACAGAAATGTCAGGGCCTTAATTTTGCGAAGAATAAAGCTTTTACAGTAGATTCTGTAAGCCGAATGCTACTTAATTTTGGCTTCTTTGTAGATTACATGCTTGCGGATGGTAGGGTCATATTTCTTGATCTCCATCTTTTCAGGCATGTTGCGCTTATTTTTGTCCGTCGTATAGAAGTGTCCTGTTCCAGCACTAGACACTAAGCGGATTTTTTCTCGAGCTGACTTAGCCATTTTTTAATCCTCTAGATTTTCTCGCCGTTAGCACGAAGGCTAGCGAGAACATTTTCAATACCATTTTTATCAATAATTCGCATTCCTTTGGTAGAAACGCGCAATTTCACAAAACGCTTTTCAGATTCAATCCAAAAACGGTGTGTGTGAAGATTAGGCTCAAAGCGACGACGAGTTCTATTCTTCGCGTGGGATACATTGTTTCCAGCCATTGGGCGCTTACCCGTAACCTGACATACTCTAGACATTATTGCTGCCTCTTAATTTGCAATTTGCGCTTTGGGCACTGGCCCACAGCCTACTGAATTTTGTTTCCCCAACAACTTTTCACAAGGTCGTCTTTTAAGGAGGCGCGTTTTATACCAGAAAGCCTACCTTGAAGCAAACAAAAACCGATAATTAGCCCCTAAATCTATGGTTTTTTTTCAATGTCGCTCAAATGATAAAATTTGCCATAAATACTGTTTTCAAAAATAGCACCCTTTGTTTAAAAAACTATAGCTTTCCTATTCCCGCCAAAGAAACAATTTCACCCTTTCCAATAATAAAATGATCTAAAAGTTTGATATCAATAATTTCGAGAGCAGCCTTTAGCCTCTTGGTGATAAGAATATCGGCACGACTGGGATTTGCACTGCCACTGGGGTGATTATGCGCAACTATGACTGAGGATGCATTCTTTTCCAAAGCAACCTTTGCCACCTCTCGAGGATGAACGCTTGCAGAGTTTACCGTACCAAAAAACAACTCCATCAATTCAATTAACCGATGACGGGTATCCAATAGCATGACTGCAAATACCTCTCGATGGTTGTCGCGCATTTGAATTGCTAGATAATCCACCACTTTTTCTGGACTAGATAATATATCCTGCGAACGCAGCTGCTCATCTAAATAACGCCGAGTTAGCTCAAGCGTTGCCTGTAGCTGACAAAACTTAGCCTGACCTAAGCCTTTGGCGGCACAAAATGCTTGCCGATCAGCCATTAACAGCGGTGCCAAGCCACCAAAATAATCAATCAGCTCTTGCGCCATTTGCTTGGCATTAACTCCTTTGCGCCCAACCCTAAGAAATATCGCCAATAACTCAGCGTCTGTCAGCGCTCTAGGCCCTTTGGTTAAAAGCTTTTCTCGCGGCCGATCAGCCATTGACCATTGACTTATAGACATAGCCTGCCCTTATTTATCACTATAGAATTCCTTTCTGAAGTGTTATCTTAGCCGCTCACAAAAGGTTTATCGGGATATTAATGAGTAGTCTGTCACAAAAACGCATCATTCTTGGCATTACTGGCGGCATTGCCGCTTATAAAAGCGCTGAAATTGCTCGCCGCCTTCAAGATCACGGGGCTGAGGTGCGCGTTATTATGACTGACTCTGCGCAAGAATTTATTCGCCCTCTCACGCTTCAAGCCCTTACCGGCAAGCCGGTTCACACCGATCTGCTAGATACCAAAGCTGAGGCGGCGATGGGCCATATTGAGCTTGCTCGTTGGGCTGATGCCATATTGGTGGCGCCGGCAACGGCGAATTTTATGGCTGCATTAAGCCAAGGCACCGCCCACGATCTGCTCACAACGGTGTGTCTGGCTAGCTCGGGTAAAATTATCGTTGCACCCGCAATGAATCAAGCTATGTGGTCTCAACCCGCATCTCAACAAAATATTGAATGCCTAAAACGCAGAGGTATTACCATTTTAGAGCCCGATAACGGCGTTCAGGCCTGCGGTGATATTGGGCCAGGCAGGCTACAACAGCCAGATATCATTGTTGAGCAGATGGGTAGTATTTTTGACTCTGGTATTTTATCGGGGAAAAAGGTTGTTATAACCGCCGGCCCGACCAGAGAAGCCATTGACCCGGTTCGCTATATTAGCAATCACAGCTCTGGAAAAATGGGCTATGCGCTCGCAAGTGCTATGACGGATGCGGGAGCATCGGTTACGCTTATTTCTGGACCAGTGTCACTTCAATGTCCAGATCGCTGTGAGCTTATTTCCGTAGTGTCCGCCGATGATATGCTTGCGGCGGCTTCGCTAGCAGTAAAAAAAGCCGATATTTTTATCTCATCTGCGGCAGTTGCAGACTACAGAGTAGCAGAAGTAGCAAGCCAGAAGATAAAGAAAAAATCGGATAAAATGTCGCTAAATTTGTCGAAAACGCCCGATATTGTAGCTATATTGTCAGAAAATAATCCAAATTTGTTTGTTGTTGGTTTTGCTGCTGAAACTGAACAAGTGGAAGCTCATGCAAGGGAAAAACTCGACAGGAAACAACTGAATGCAATTATTGCTAATGATGTTTCTCGCATGGATATTGGCTTTAATTCAGACGACAACGAAGCCATATGGATAGACGCAGACAACAGCCAAATCCTAAGCAAAAAAAGCAAAGCGCAACTTGCCCGAGAAATTGCTGTCTTAATTGCCAACAAGATTAATCGTTAGTCGATAGCGACAACTGCAGCAGATTGAGAGCCACTTATTTTGAATGATGTAAGCGCCATAAATTCTAATTTTTCTTATACAGTAGATGAGCTGCCCGCTGAAGTGTTTCGCAACTATGATATTCGCGGCTTTGCTGACTCTCAGATTACACCTAAATTTGCCTACAAGCTAGGCGCTGCTCTTGGCAGCATGCTTACTCAACAACAGCATAAGAGTATTTACTTAGGTCGAGATGCAAGGCTTAGTTCACCCGAACTGGCAAAAGCCCTCAGCCAGGGACTGACTCAACAGTGTATGAATGTTATTGATATTGGTGCCGTTAGTACCCCTGTAATTAACTACGCCGTTCACTGTGATGATTCAGCCGACTGTGGCGTTATGGTGACTGCTAGTCATAATGCTAAGCAGTATAATGGCTTTAAAATTATTGTTCGCGACCAAGTAATTGCAGGCGAATTATTACAATCAATTAAACAACTAATGCTCTTAGATATACCTAGCAATGGCCATGCTGGTGAGGTTATTCATGAAAATATAGCGCCACAATATATAAAAGCCATTATGTTTAATTGCCGGCCTCAACAAGATTTTAAAATTGTGATTGATTGCGCCAATAGCATTGTTGGGCCATTGGCATTGAGCCTTTTTAAACAGCTCGGCTATAAGGTAATTCCTTTATTTTGCCAGCCCGACGGCAATTTCCCCAACCATGACCCAAATCCGTCTGATGAGGGCAATCTGAGAGCTCTTCAAGCCGCTGTTTTATCCAATCATGCGGATCTGGGTCTAGCCTTTGATGGCGATGGCGACCGGCTAGTGGTTATTTCGGGTAGCGGAGAAATTCTGTGGCCAGACCAGCTGTTAATGATTTTTGCGCGCGACATTTTAACTCACTACCCAAAGACTGATATTGTATTTGATGTTAAAAGCAGCTTTCGCTTAAAGCAGCTTATCAGTGAGCTTGGCGGAAATCCGGTGATGTGTAAAACAGGTCACTCCCATGTTAGAAGTGCGGTTCAACAAACTGGCGCTCTTGTTGGCGGTGAATTTAGCGGCCATATTTTCTTTAATGATCGCTGGCATGGTTTCGATGACGGGCTCTATGCCAGTGTGAGGCTACTAGAAATCCTGGCAAACTGTGATATGGCACCGAAACCTGCGCTAGAAAAAATAATGGCTGAATTTAAACCTAGCGTTTATACGCCCGAAATATTAATTCCAGCCGCTGAGGCAGAAAAATTCGCTTTAATGGAGAGGTTAATGGCGGATTGCAGCTTTAAAGATGCAATAATTAACACTATTGACGGACTAAGGGTAGAATACCCCCTTGGCTGGGGTTTAATCAGAGCATCAAATACCTCAGCAAACCTAACAATGCGCTTTGAAGCCGACAATGAGAATGAATTAGCGCGCATTAAAAAGCTGTTTAGCCATGAGCTAGCGCCTTTTATTAACCAATTGGATCAATATTTGTAATATGTCATTAAATCGAGAAGAAGCAGAAAATACAGCTAAAGTCATTTCTAGAGCACTGCCCTATATTCAGCGCTTTGCCGGCAAAACTGTGGTCATTAAATATGGTGGCAATGCCATGGTGGACGACCGACTAAAACAAAGTTTTGCGCGCGATATCGTTTTAATGAAAGCGGTGGGGATCAATCCTGTGGTAGTTCATGGTGGTGGACCTCAAATTGGTCAATTGCTCGATCAGCTATCTATTGAAACTAAATTTGTTAATGGTATGCGAGTCACTGACAGCAAGACTATGGATGCTGTGGAAATGGTACTAGGCGGGACGATTAATAAAGAAATTGTTAATCTTATCAGCAGTGCTGGCGGCAGAGCCTTTGGCGTTACCGGTAAAGACGGGCGTTTAATCAAAGCCAAAAAACTTGTGGTGTCGCAAAAGACTCCCGAGATGTCGGTGCCTGAAATTATTGATATTGGTCATGTAGGTGATGTTGAATCAATCGACAAAAGCGTTATCGATATGCTACTAAAAAGTGACTATATCCCAGTGATTGCACCTATAGGTGTTGGCACTGATGGCGCTTCTTACAATATCAATGCGGATTTGGTTGCCGGCAGGGTTGCCTCAGTATTAAATGCAGAAAAGTTGATGCTTTTGACCAATGTTGCAGGCCTGCAGGATAAGCAGGGCGAAATACTAACCGGCCTGACTGTAAACCTTGTCGATGAGCTTATAGAAGACGGCACAATCTATGGTGGCATGTTGCCTAAAATTCAATGTGCACTTGATGCCGTTAATTCCGGCGTTGCTGCCGCACATATCATCGATGGTCGAGTAGATCATGCCGTTATGCTTGAGTTATTTACCGATGAAGGCGTAGGCACTTTAATTACCAACCAGAAGTAAGCGGAGACTACTGATGGTCGCGAAACGCAACTCCAAAGCTCAAGATATACTTCAAGCTTTAGCGCTTATGCTGGAGTCATCGCGTGGCGCTCGCATCACTACAGCGGCCTTAGCCTCTGAACTTGGCTGCTCCGAAGCGGCCCTGTACCGTCACTTTCCCAGCAAAACCAAAATGTATGAAGGGCTTATCGATTTTATTGAGGAAACCATATTTGCGCGGGTGGCCAATATTATTAACGATGAACCAGATGCAATTAATCAGTGCCAAAGAATACTCAGCCTAACGCTAACATTTGCGGAAAAGAATGCCGGCATTAGCCGACTATTACATGGCGATGCATTAACAGGAGAAACCGAGCGATTGCGCCACAGAATTGCTCAGTTTTTTAGTCGGTTAGAATCACAGCTTAAACAAATTGTGAGAGAAGCTGAGCTCAGTCAAGGAATTAAAGTCAATCCAAGCCCTGTTATAGCCGTTGATTTAATGATTAATCTGTTAGAAGGAAAGATCAGCCAGTTTGTTCGCAGCGACTTTAAACAGCACCCTACACAATACTGGCAAGATCAATGGTCGCTGGTGGCTGAACAACTGTTCAGCCGACCCTAGACCGGCAGGCTAACTAAACCCCGTACTGCTGTCGATAGCTATCTATTTTAGCAACCAAGTCATTATGCTCAGACTTGGCTTTCAAATATTGCAAAATATCATCAATATCAATAATACTCGCGACTGGAATTTTAAATTCCTGTTCGACCTCTTGAATGGCAGATTTGTCTGTTTTGCCACGCTCTTTGCGATCCAAACCGATAACCACGCCCGCGGCTTGGGCTCCCACCTGATCAACTATCGACATAACCTCTCTGATCGCGGTACCAGCGGTAATCACATCATCGATAATTAACACTTTGCCCTCAAGAGGAGCACCTACAAGAGTCCCCCCTTCGCCATGGGCCTTTGCCTCTTTGCGATTAAAGCAATAGGGCACATTAATGCCATGATGTTCTGATAAGGCAATGGCGGTCGCTGCGGCCAATGTAATGCCCTTATAGGCTGGACCAAACAGCACATCAAACTCTATACCCGACTCTACAATTGCCGATGCATAGCAGCGCCCAAGTGCTGCGAGGGCACTGCCGGTGTAAAATTCACCCGCATTAAAAAAATGTGGTGAGGTGCGGCCGGATTTAAGCTCAAATTGGCCAAATTTTAACGCGCCACTAGAAATTGCATTATCAATAAAATCTACTTTGTATGTTTTCATGTGCTATTAATCTTTTGCTCCATTTATTTAAGAATAGATCAGTTTTTGGCCTATTGGGCCAGTGCCATATTTTGCACTCTTACCAAATCGGCAATACCCTGGTTAGCCAGTTGCAACATTTCTGTTAAAGCTTCACCAGAAAATGGCGCCTCTTCAGCTGTACCCTGAATTTCTATATAGCCACCGTTGGCATCCATAACCACATTCATATCAGTTTCTGCATTGGAATCTTCAGGATAATCCAAATCCAGCACCGGCGTTCCGTTGTAAACTCCCACAGAAACAGCCGCAATCATATGCAGTAAAGGATCGGTTTTAATCATCTTTTCTCGTTGCAAATGACGAATGGCGTCAACTAGCGCCACACAACCACCGGTAATTGCAGCTGTTCGCGTTCCACCATCAGCCTGAATCACATCGCAATCAATATAAATGGTATTTTCACCCAACTGCTTTAGATCCACTGCGGCGCGCAATGAGCGACCGATAAGTCTCTGTATTTCTTGGGTGCGTCCAGATTGCTTGCCTCTAGCAGCTTCTCGGCCCATACGGCTATTGGTTGAACGTGGTAGCATGCCATATTCAGCCGTTACCCAGCCCTGACCCTTGCCGCGTAAAAATCGCGGTACAGTATTTTCAACACTGGCATTACAGATAACCTTAGTGTTGCCAAACTCGACGAGTACTGAGCCCTCAGCGTGCTGCGTATAGTTTCTGGTAATTTTTACTTGGCGCAATTGTTCTGGGCGACGCCCACTTGGTCTTGTCATGATTGATGCCTTAATGCAGATTCTTATATTCGAAGTATCAATTGTAACAAATCTTCCCTCTCTTTAACTGCCTTTGTTAGAATACAACTAAATAAAATTTCTTGGAGTTATTATGCCGCGCAGTATGACCGCATACGCCAGAATTACTGAAGAACACCCTTGGGGATCCATTAGCTGTGAACTTAAATCGGTCAATCATCGGTTTTTAGAGGTTGGCTTTAGAATGCCTGAATCCCTGCGCGATACAGAGACTAGCTTGCGCGATATGGCGCGAAAGAAACTTGGGCGCGGCAAAATTGATTGCTCGATTCAGATAGCCTTTAATCATTCTGCTGGGTCTTCGGAGCTAGACCTCGAGGTAGCCCGTGAACACATACAAATCGTTGAATCTATAGCGTCGGAAATAAAACAGGCCGCACCCATCTCAGCCATAGATATTATGAAGCTACCCGGGGTGCTTAAAGACTCTGCGGTTGACATCAAACAGCTTAGCAAAGCCGGTATCCACGCCTTCGATTTAGCATTAGATCAGATGTTAGAGGGCCGCGAGCGCGAGGGTGAAAAGCTAGCCGATATGATTGAACAACGTTTGTCAGGTATAGAAAATCAAGTGACATTGGTCCGCCAAAATTTACCTGAAATTCTTCAGCAACAGCGCAATCGGCTGCATGAAAAGCTTTCCGAACTAAAGGATCAGCTCGATGAGCAGCGCCTTGAACAAGAGATGGTGATTATTGCCAACCGAGCCGACGTCGATGAGGAGCTCGATCGTTTAGACGCTCATGTAATTGAAATTCGTCGAGTACTTAATGAGTCAAATTCTGTAGGTCGAAGGCTGGACTTTCTCATGCAGGAACTCAACCGAGAAGCCAATACATTGGGCTCTAAATCTATTTCCAATATGACTACACAAGCTTCGGTTGAACTGAAAGTACTGATTGAGCAAATGCGCGAACAGATACAAAATATTGAATAAGTTTTGCAAGACAATCGATCACAGATTTATTTTCTGCTAATGTGGCTTGCTTAAAACCGCTATTCTCAACTGGATATTATCAATTTTATTATGACTTTGGGTACATTATTTATTATTTCAGCCCCTTCAGGAGCCGGCAAAACCAGCTTAGTGGCTGAGCTACTCCGTCGCATCGAAAATATTCAAGTATCGGTTTCTCATACTACTCGACCCAGTCGCAACGGTGAAACTGATGGTCTGGACTATCACTTTGTATCCCATCAGCAATTTGAAAAAATGGTAGAAAGCCAGCAATTCGTAGAACATGCGAAGGTTCATAGTAATTACTATGGCACATCTGAGGAGTGGCTTAATGCCACCCTAAATCAGGGTGTCGATGTTATTTTAGAAATAGATTGGCAGGGCGCCGAACAGGTGCGGCAAAAATTCCCCCACAGCAAGAGTATATTTATCTTACCCCCCAGCAAACAGGCTTTATTTGACAGATTAAAGGGTCGCGGTCAGGACTCAGACGAGGTTATCCAACAACGTGTTGCCGCTGCAAAAGAAGAGATGAGCCACTATACTGATGCTGATTATTTAATCATAAATGATCAATTTGAACTCGCCTGCAAGCAGCTAGAAAACATTATTCAAGCCAAGCGCTGCGAATTAGACAGTCAACAACATGAAAAACTATTGATTGATTTATTGTCGTAAGGGCTCAAATTAGGTAAAATTGTAGGTTCTCGATGGCAAATAGCCATCAAATCCAAATAAATTTGCACGTCGGATTAAATATGGCTCGTATTACAGTAGAAGATTGTTTGAATTATGTTGATAACCGTTTTGAATTAGTAATGGTTGGCTCTAAGCGCGCTCGCCAAATTGCTGTTGACGGTCGCCCTCCTCTTATCGAAGTAGAAAACGATAAGCCCACCGTTATCGCTCTTCGCGAGATTGAACAGGGTCTAATTAGCCCTGAAGTTCTTCAAGAAATTGAACGCGACTATGAAATTGTCGACGCTGAAGAGAATTCTGAAGAAGCTCCGCAAGACGCTGTATAGCACAGCATTCAAAACCAGGTAGGAGGGCGAACTACAGGTGCTTCCAGTACTAACCGAAAAGCTTTCCAACTACCTTGAGCAAAAAGAGGTTAAAAAAATCGAGCGCGCCTACAGGTACGCCGAGCAATGCCACTCCGGCCAGTTGCGCCAGAGTGGCGATCCTTATATCACTCACCCTCTAGCAGTTGCTAATATTTTAGCTGATATGCGATTAGACCACGAAAGTCTAATGGCAGCGCTTCTACATGATGTTATCGAAGATACTGGCGTTACTAAGGGTCAAATAAGCCGTCGTTTTGGACGCACTGTAGCCGACTTAGTGGATGGTGTGAGTAAACTAAGCGAAATCGAATTCGAAACCAAAGCTCAGCTGCAAGCGGAAAGCTTCCAAAAAATGACCCTCGCTATGTCGAAAGATATACGCGTAGTGCTAGTTAAACTTGCCGATCGGCTTCACAATATGCGCACGCTTGGCGTATTGCCTCCAGAAAAGCGGCGCCGCATTGCCAGAGAGACTCTGGAGATTTATGCGCCCATTGCTCAACGTCTTGGCATCAATGATGTGCGAATAGAATTTGAAGATCTTGGCTTTGCTACCATGTATCCCCTTCGACATAGACGCTTGCGCGAGGCGCTCAAAGCAGCCAGCAAACATCGCAAGGAAATTGTCTCTGAAATTCATCAAGCCATAGAAATTCGTCTTGAGCGAGAATCGTTCCCAGCTATAGTAAAAGGGCGTGAAAAGCATGTTTGGAGCATCTATAAAAAAATGCGTGATAAGCAAAAATCATTTCGCGATATTATGGATGTATTTGCTTTTAGACTAATTGTCAATTCTGTGGATGATTGCTATCGAACACTTGGCATAATGCATAATATATTTAAGCCAGTTCCTGGCGAATTTAAAGACTATGTGGCAATTCCAAAAGCCAATGGCTATCAGTCCCTTCACACCGTTCTTGTTGGCATGCATGGGGTTTTGATTGAAGTACAGATTCGTACTCAAGAAATGGAAACCATGGCGAACTACGGTATCGCCGCTCATTGGGAATACAAATCAAACGATGGGACGATCGACGCTAGCCAGCGTAGAGCGACGCGCTGGGTTCAAGGGCTGCTTGAAATGCAGAAGCAAGCAGGGGATTCGTTGGAATTCTTGGAGCATGTGAAAACTGACCTATTTCCTGATGAAATCTATGTATTTACTCCCAAGGGAAGAATTATTGAGCTCCCCTCAGGCGCAACACCCGTCGACTTTGCCTATTCGGTTCACACAGATTTGGGTAATAGCTGTATCGCCTGTCGTGTCGATGGCGAACTAACACCTTTATCAGAGCAACTGCAGAGCGGACAAAAAATCGAAATTATTAGTACACAGGGTGCTCAACCAAATCCCAACTGGCTTAACTTTATCGTTACTGCCAAGGCCAGAAGTGCTATTCGTCACTATTTAAAAAACCAGCAACACGACGAGTCTGTTAATCTGGGTAAGCGTTTGTTGGATAAAGCGCTTGCTAATTATGGCACCGCCTACAATAAATTAAGAAAGTCGCAAATCAAGCGCTTGCTTAAAGAAACCTCTGCGCCAACATTTGAATATGTTCTTCAGCAAATCGGTCTCGGCAATCAGGTCCCTTTTGCCGTTGCCAATATTTTGGTGCCACCATCCAAGCGCAATATTCCTGAGGATAAACGCAAGCCATCACTTCCTGTCGTTGTAGATACATCAGAGAGCTTAATTCTTCATTATGCGCGATGCTGCCACCCGATTCCCGGAGACCCGATATTGGGTCATGTTTCACCGGGTAAGGGTTTGGTTATTCACTTAGAATCCTGTCATAACCTAAAGGAAATTCGCAATCATCCTGAGAAATGTATGCCACTTAGTTGGTCAAAAGTGGTAGAAGGAGAATTTCCGGTTGAGGTGAAGGTAGAAATAACCCCAGAACGTGGATTTATCGCAGCGTTAGCCTCAAGAATAACCGATGAAGATGCAACGATTGAAAACATTAGCACAACCGAAAAAGACGCCTATACTAGCGTTGTAGATGTGGTTATGACCGTGCGTAACCGCATACACCTTGCAGATATCATTCGAAGAGTCAGAAGCCTTACGCCTGTTCGACGAGTTTATCGCGTAAAAAATAAATAGTTATACAAGGACTCCTTTTATGTCTAACAAAGCTCATATTTTTACAGAAAAAGCCCCTGCCGCTATAGGCCCTTACAGTCAGGCGGTAAAGGTAAACAATACAGTTTATCTTTCGGGTCAAATTCCTTTAGACCCTGAAACTATGGAGCTAGTGAGTGGCGATATACAGGTTCAGGCACGCCAAGTCTTCGCCAATCTGAGTGCAGTTTGTGAAGCTGCCGGCGCAGACTTAAGTGGTATTGTTAAGCTTAATATTTTTCTTACCGACCTCAGCAATTTCGCTGCCGTAAACGAAGTTATGTCAGAATTATTTGAGCAACCCTATCCAGCCCGCGCTGCCATTGGTGTAAAAGAGCTACCAAAGGGCGCTGAAATTGAAATGGATGCCATTGTAGCCGCCTAATCAACGACTTATTGATCCTCAATCAGCGCAGTGTAACCCTCTCTAAAAGAAGGGTAATTAAAGCTAAACCCTGACTCCATAAGAAGGCGGTTACTGCACCGCCTTACTGGCCCAATAGCAACGGTCTCCTCAACCAAATCAACCGAGAGCTGCTTTGCTAACCATTGCCTTACATCATGCTGGGTAACAGGTTGGCAATCTGATGCTAGATAAATCGGCTCAATAAGATTGCCTGATTCTGATCGCCCTATTAGATGTGCCAATACTCCTGCACAATCATCAGCGTGTATTCGATTGGTCCAATGCTCTGGTAATTTTGGCCTTCCCTTACCCGCTCGCACCTGACTGAGCAGACGAGTGCGCCCAGGGCCATAAATACCAGAAAATCTTACCACTGTACTTGAACAGGGTAAATTTTGAATAATTTGCTCAGCCTGAAGCAATATCTCACCAGAAAATGTGACCGGATTTGGCTTTGTAGTCTCATCAACCCAGTCGCCTTTATTATCACCATAGACACTGGTACTAGAGACCCAAATAATTAACTTTGGAGCCTGGTGCAAAGCGTTAACTGTTTGCGCCATTGCCTGTGCCACTGCCAAATAGGACTGTTGGTATGCTTGGCGAGTAAACTCAGCAGGCGTCAGGGTTGCAACCCATATATCAAACCCTCCAGAGGCAACTGAAAAGAGCTGCTGAGCGTTTGATGCATCAGCTGTAATGGGCGTAATTTCTGTTGGCAACTTTTCAGGATTACGTCTTAATCCAAAGCAATCATATTTTTTGCTGAGACCCTTCGCTGTCCGCTGAGCGATATCGCCACATCCAATAAAAAGTACTTTCACTCTATCTTCCTAAATATTTTTTTCGTATCATTGTTTGTAAACAAGAATAATAATAATTATCAATACTATTCCAGGAAGGAATATTATGACTCTAACCGAACTTCGCTACGTGACCGTTCTAGCTAAAACCCAGCACTTTGGAAATGCGGCAGAGCAGTGCAATGTCAGTCAACCAACCCTCAGTATAGCAATAAAAAAACTAGAATCTGAATTGGGCGTTGAGATTTTTGAGAGAACAGCAACCCATGTGTTTCTAACCCGAATGGGTACAAAAATTATTGCTCAGTGTCACAAAGTGCTTGATGAAGTTGCAATCATTAGAGATATTGCTGTTAACGAAGAAGAGCGACTCAGTTCGCCCCTTCATATTGGTGCAATCTTTACCATTGGACCCTACTTGTTTCCAAATTTTGTTTCACCTCTTCAGAAAAGCGCTCCAAATATGCCATTGATTATTGAAGAGGGTTACACCAACTCACTAAGAGAGCGACTCAGAAAGGGAAAGCTCGACGTCGCAATACTCTGTCTTCCCTTTGAAGAGCCTGACGTGGTGGTGCAGCCGTTATTTGATGAGCCTTTTGTAGTTGTGGTGCCGCCTAACCATCCCCTCGCACAGCATTCTTCACTTAACCCTAAGGACTTAGAAAAAGAGCATATCCTGCTTCTCGGTGAGGGACACTGTTTTAGAGATCAAGTGATAGATGCTATTCCCAATATCAATCAACATCACCGTGCGAAGATGCCGATTGATACAGACTCTCAAGCCTATTCCCTAGAAACTCTCTGCACTATGGTAGCTACTGGCTTTGGCATTACTGTATTGCCGCAAACGGCCGTAAAAGGCACCAGTACTTGTATTGTGTGTAACACTGATTTAGTTGCCATACCCTTTGAAGGCGATGAACCTAAGCGAACCATGGCCATTGCATGGCGCGCTGGGTTTCCGCGGTATAAGGCTATTGAAGCTGTTCGCAATGCAATTTATTCTAGCTATAATCTAAATTCTGAGAATAAACAACTTCCAAAATTGGCCTATGACTAATGACAACAACTAACCTTGATGCGATCGCTATTAGTGAGCTTCGAGGTGTTGGTCCTCAATTAGCAAAAAAGCTCGAAAAATTGGGTCTTAAAAACCTTCAAGATTTACTGTTTCATTTGCCGTTGCGCTATATAGATAGAACCAAGATAACCCCAATAGGAAGCCTTCAGCCACAGACTGACGTTGTCCTTGAAGGGGAAATTCGTGCCTGCGATGTGGTTTTTGGCCGTCGCCGCAGCCTAGTCTGCAAATTACAAGATGATACCGGCACCACGGTTTTACGATTTTTTCACTTTAGTCGAGCACAGCAAGAGCGCCTCAAAGCTGGAGCAAAATTGCGTTGTTATGGTGAAGTGAGGCAGGGCAAATACGGGCTTGAACTCAATCATCCAGAGTATCAGCATCTAGATAGTAATAACCCTCCAAGCCTAGAAGATACATTAACGCCTGTATATCCTCTAACTGAAGGCATCACTCAAATACGCATTAGGGATCTTTGCCGACAGGCCTTAGATCGACTAGAAACTCATGGGATTGAGGAATTAATCCCACAAGCGTTAAAACAGCAACTTACAGGAGTGCTCTCTTATTCATTGATCGATGCACTGCAGCTTATTCACTCACCTCCGCCGGGTATTGAACTACATAGGCTAGCCACTGGAGAGCATCCAGCGCAACAACGGCTGGCGGCAGAAGAGTTAATCGCTCACAATTTAAGCCTGTTAAAAATGCGACAAAAGGTTCAACGTCAGCAAGCACCATGCCTTAAGCAAGATAAAAATGTATTGGCTCATTTTTTAAGCCAACTGCCCTTTGAATTGACTTGTGCCCAACAGAAAGTATCCGATGAAATAAATCGTGATATCAATAATACCTTTCCTATGTTGCGGCTGGTTCAAGGAGATGTCGGCTCAGGAAAAACAGTGGTTGCCGCTATCGCAGCGTTACAGGCAATTGCCAATGGCAAGCAAGCGGCACTGATGGCACCGACAGAAATTCTAGCCGAACAACACAGAATAAATTTTGAACAGTGGTTCAAAGATATGAAAATCAGTGTTGCTTGGTTAACCGGCAAGGTAAAAGGTAAAGCTCGCGAGGTTCAGCTTCAGCGCATTGCCGATGGCAGTGCGCAAATGGTCATAGGCACTCATGCGCTTTTTCAAGAGAGCGTTCAATTTAGTGATCTAGGCATTACCATTATCGATGAACAACATCGATTTGGCGTTCATCAGCGACTGGCACTGCGCAATAAAGGATTTGGTGATAATCAACCCAGCGAGCAAAGTTTAGCGCCTCATCAGTTAATTATGACGGCAACGCCTATACCCAGAACTTTGGCCATGAGCGCCTATGCCGATCTCGATTGCTCAGTCATTGACGAGTTACCACCGGGTAGAACACCGGTTGAAACGGCGGTTCTCAGTAATTTGCGGCGCAACGATATTATCCAACGCATTCGTGCATCATGCCTTGAAGGTCGCCAGGCTTACTGGGTCTGTACGCTTATTGAAGAATCAGACGTACTTGAGGCTCAGGCAGCAGAAGTGACAGCTAGTGAACTACAGCTTTTGCTACCTGAACTCTCTATTGGCTTGGTACATGGCCGTCTTAAACCGCGCGAAAAATTAGACATAATGAATGCCTTCAAGGCTGGCGATATACACTTACTAGTAGCTACCACAGTGATTGAAGTAGGGGTTGATGTGCCTAATGCCAGCCTGATGATTATTGAAAATGCCGAGCGCCTGGGCTTGTCACAACTGCATCAGCTAAGGGGTAGAGTGGGAAGAGGTTCAGAAAAAAGTCATTGCTTATTACTTTATAGCTCACCAATTTCTGCCAATGGCAGTGAACGCTTAAAAACCATGCGTCAAACCAACGATGGCTTTGCGATTGCCGAAAAAGATCTCGAGCTAAGAGGCCCCGGCGAATTACTAGGCACTCGTCAAACCGGTGATATGCAACTGCAAATTGCCGATCTGCAACGCGACGCCCACTTGCTTCCCCAAATAAAATTATGTGCTGAATGCCTCGTCGAACAGCACCCAAAAACAGTGGATGCACTCATTGATCGCTGGCTTGGCAGCAATCAACAGTATGCTCAGGCGTAACTTTTGACTAACAGCGGAGCAATTTTTCTCTACTGTAACTATGCGTCATAGCCTCCAACCCTAGGGGGACTATTTTCGGTGCATTACCGGCTGTACCAAAGGCCTCATAGCGCGCCACTGCTATATCTTTCATGGCCGCTATGGTTTGTTTTAAGTAGGCGCGGGGGTCAAATGTCGCTGGGTTTTGGGCTAAGAACTGGCGAATGATACCAGTGGATGCCAAACGCAAATCAGTGTCTATATTGACCTTGCGCACCCCGTGTTTAATACCCTGGCATATTTGCTCTACGGGTACACCGTAAGTTTCGGGAATTTCACCGCCATGCTCATTAATCATCGCCAGCCATTCCTGAGGCACTGAGGATGAACCGTGCATGACTAAATGGGTATTGGGTATTTTTTGGTTAATTTGCTTGATGCGATCAATGGCTAATATATCCCCTGTAGGTGGACGACTAAATTTGTAGGCGCCATGTGAGGTACCGCAGGCAATCGCCAGCGCATCAACCCCCGTTTTATTGACAAAATCTGCCGCCTCTTCGGGGTCAGTTAACATCTGCTCCAGACTGAGTGCACAGTCTGCGCCCACGCCATCTTCCTCACCTGCCTGACCGGTTTCAAGAGAACCCAAACAACCCAATTCGCCCTCAACCGATACGCCACAGGCATGGGCCATATCGACCACCTGCCGAGTGACGTCGACATTGTATTCATAACTTGAGGGGGTTTTACCATCTTCCATCAGTGAGCCGTCCATCATCACCGAGCTAAAGCCAAGCTGAATAGAACGCTGGCAAACTGCAGGGCTAGTGCCGTGGTCTTGGTGCATACACACCGGGATATGCGGCCATTCTTCCATGGCGGCCTGAATTAGATGACGCAAAAATGGCGCGCCGGCATATTGACGCGCGCCGGCTGAAGCCTGAACGATAACTGGGCTCTGAGTTTGGTCAGCGGCGAGCATAATCGCTCGCATTTGTTCAAGGTTGTTAACATTAAATGCTGGTACGCCATAGCTATTGTCTGCGGCGTGATCCAACAACTGTCTCATTGAAATAAGTGGCATTGCTTCTTTCCTTGTAAGCCTTATGTGTAAATTGCGTTCCTTGCAACCCTGCCAATGTTCGCTAATTTAGTCGCTAGCTGCTCGTGCTTTTAGTAGGGCAACGGCGGGTAATTCTTTACCTTCTACATATTCTAAAAATGCACCCCCACCTGTAGAAATATAGGACACCTGATCAGCAATTTCATATTTATCCACTGCCGCTAGAGTATCGCCGCCGCCGGCAATTGAAAAGCCGTCACTCTCCGCAATGGCTAGAGATAGGGCTTTGGTACCCTCGGCAAATTGATCAAATTCAAAAACACCCACAGGACCATTCCAAATAATTGTGCCCAATGGCTTAATTATTTCCGCCAACTGTGAGGCCGATTGTGGACCTATATCAAAAATCATATCGTCGGCCTCTACTGCATCCACAGATACAATGCGCGCCTCAGCTGTTTCAGAAAATTCTTTACCGACGACAACATCGGTTGGCAAAGGGATATTGACTTTGCTCATAAGCGCTTTAGCGGCTGGAATAAGGTCTGGCTCATACAGTGACTTGCCCACTGGATAGCCCGCTGCCGCTAAAAATGTATTGGCAATACCACCACCGACAATTAGCTGATCAACCTTTTCAGAAAGGGTTTCTAAAACCATTAATTTGGTTGAAACCTTAGACCCACCAACAATCGCTCCGACTGGTGCTGTTGGCGTGGAGATGGCTTTTTCCAGTGCGTCTAACTCCTTGGCTAACAGTGGGCCAGCGCAGGCGATAGGTGCAAATTTTGCGACACCATGAGTTGATGCTTGGGCGCGGTGGGCAGTGCCAAAGGCGTCCATTACAAAAATATCGCAAAGGTTAGCATAGGCCTGGGATAGCTCATCATCATTGGCTTTTTCGCCCGCATTAAATCGCACATTCTCAAGCAATACCACCTGACCCTGAGGTACATCAACACCTTTGAACCAATCAGAAATTAATGCCACCTGTGTGCCTAATTTTTTACTCAAATCATCCGCCACCGGCTGCAAGCTGAACTGATCTTCAAACTGCCCTTCGGTCGGACGCCCAAGGTGTGACATTAAAATAACAGCAGCACCCTGATCTAAGGCCTGTTTAATGCTAGGCAGTGCCGCATTAATTCTAGCATCGCTGGTTACTTCGCCGTTTTTAACGGGGACATTGAGGTCTTCACGGATTAACACACGTTTTTGACTGAGGTCTAAATCAGTCATTAATTTAATAGTCATTATTTTTCCTAGTATTCAATTTATAGGGTTGCTACTAACAGTTAGTGCTTACCAACTTTTTAATACATCCAACATTCTATTGGCATAGCCCCATTCGTTATCAAACCAAATCAGTACTTTTACCAATTTTTGCTGACTAACTCTGGTCTGGCTAGCATCTACGATACCGCTTCTTGGGTCGTGATTAAAATCACAGGATGCCAATGGCTCTTCGGTATAACCCAGTATGTTTTTCAGCGAGCCCTGAGCTGCTGTTGCTAATGCTCGATTGACCGTCGCTGTATCAACCGCCTGATTCACTATTACCGATAAATCGATGGCCGATACATTAATTGTCGGGACACGCATCGCCTGAGCTTGAAATCTGCCCGCCAGTTGCGGCATCAAACGATCAATACCCAATGCAAGACCTGTATCTACTGGGATAATTGAGTTCATAGCGGCGCGAGTTTTACGTAAATCTGTGTGGTGATAGGCATCTAGTACTGGCTGATCATTCATCGCTGAGTGTATGGTGGTAATCACCCCGCCTTCAACCGAAAAATTATCATCAAGCGCCTGTATGACAGGCACAACACAATTTGTTGAACAGGAGGCGCTGGAAATTATTCTTTCCTTGCCGGTAAGTTGTTGATGATTGTAGCCATACACAATGGTGGCATCGACATCAGATTCTGCCGGCTGAGAAAATAATACGCGCTTAGCGCCACTTTGCAAATGCTGTTCAGCTTTATGACGATGGCTAAAACTACCACTACATTCTAAGACCACATCAATATTTAATGCCGACCAAGGGAGTTGCTCTAAATTATCCTGATGAACAATGGTAATCGAATCGCCGCATACATTAAGGGTTTTGTCATCACCGATAACCTCACCAGCGAAGCGCCCATGAGTTGAATCGTAACGGGTGAGGTGAGCAATAGTTTTATTATCTGCAGGCTCATTGATTGCCACAATTTTTATCTGATCTTGCAGCTTAGATTCATAGACCGCCCTCAAAACAGAGCGGCCTATACGTCCATAGCCATTAATGGCTACGCGAATCATTAACCTATGGTCTCCAAAACCTTAGAGACTACATTCTCAATGGTAAAACCAAATTCTTTCATTAATACCCCTCCCGGTGCCGACTCGCCAAAGCTGGTCATGCCAACAACGGCGCCGTCCAAACCGACAAATTTATGCCAGTAATCTGCATGCAAGGCCTCAACCGCTACTCGAGCTCTGATTGATGTCGGCAATACAGAGTCTTGGTACGCTTTATCTTGCTCACAGAATATTTCTGCACAGGGCATGGATACTACGCTAACCGCTACACCTTTTTCTGCTAGCTGTTCAGCTGCTGATACGGCAAGCTCAACTTCTGATCCCGTAGCGATTAGAATCGCCTGTGCATCATTAGCTTTACGCAGAACATAGCCACCTCGGCCTACATTGCTAAGTTGCTCCTCAGAGCGCTCCATGGGAGCTAGTCCCTGACGGCTAAAGACCAAGGCACTTGGGCCATCATTGCGCTCGATAGCCGCTTTCCAGCTGACAGCAGATTCAACCGTGTCACAGGGGCGCCACGTATGCAGATTGGGCGTTGCGCGAAGGGCGCTTAACTGCTCCACAGGTTGGTGGGTTGGGCCATCTTCACCCAGACCGATAGAATCGTGGGTATAGACGAAAATACTTTGCTGCTTCATCAAGGCTGCCATGCGCACCGCATTGCGCGCATATTCCATAAACATTAAGAAAGTAGCTCCATAATTGATAAAGCCACCGTGAAGAGCGATGCCGTTCATAATGGCGCTCATACCAAATTCACGCACGCCGTAATAGAGATAATTACCGTTGGCATTATCGCCACTAATATCACTACAGCCAGACCAAATTGTCAGGTTGGAGCCGGCCAAATCAGCTGAGCCGCCTAACAGCTCTGGAAGAAGCGGGCCAAAGGCATTGAGGCAGTTCTGAGACGCCTTGCGCGAAGCTACCTTTTCCATTTTGTCTTGGCATTCACGGATATAAGCATCGGCTTTGTCGCTAAAGTCTGCAGGTAGGTCACCATTAACACGACGTTCAAACTCAGCGGCTAACTCTGGGAACTCTGATTGATATGCTGCAAACTGCTTATTCCATTCAGCTTGATCTGCCTGACCTTTTGCTACACCGCTCCATGCGGAGTAATACTCCTCGGGAATCTCAAAGGCACCATATTCCCAGCCGAGCTGCTCGCGAGTCAGGGCAATTTCGTCTGCGCCTAGGGGTGCGCCATGACAGTCTTCCTTGCCTTGTTTGTTGGGCGATCCAAAACCAATGATGGTTTTACAGCAGATTAGCGTTGGTTTGTCTGAAGCATGGGCCTGCTTGATAGCTGCATCGATGGCATCGGAGTCATGCCCATCAACTTCAGGAATGACTTGCCAACCGTAGGACTCAAACCGCGCTGGCGTATCATCAGTAAACCAACCGCCATCGCCATCAACTCCAGCAACATCGCCGTCAATCGAAATGCCATTGTCGTCATAGAAAGCAATCAGCTTGCTCAATTTCAGCGTTCCGGCAAGGGAACAGACCTCATGAGAAATACCTTCCATAAGGCAACCGTCTCCTAAAAAGGTGTAGGTGTGATGATCGACCAGATTATGTCCTGGCTTATTGAATTGAGCTGCTAGCACTTTTTCTGCTAATGCCATACCAACCGCGTTACTAATGCCCTGGCCAAGAGGCCCAGTGGTTGTTTCTACACCTGGCGCATAGCCATACTCAGGGTGGCCGGGCGTTTTTGAATGCAACTGACGGAAATTTTTAATTTCTTCAATTGGCAAGTCATAACCCGATAGGTGTAACAGAGAATAAAGCAGCATAGAGCCATGGCCATTAGAGAGCACAAAGCGGTCTCTGTTGGCCCAGGTCGGATCGGCTGGATTATGTTTTAGATAATCTCTCCACAGTACTTCAGCAATATCTGCCATACCCATTGGGGCACCGGGGTGTCCACTGTTAGCCTGTTGAACAGC
This sequence comes from Porticoccaceae bacterium, assembly GCA_049615345.1. GTDB lineage: Bacteria > Pseudomonadota > Gammaproteobacteria > Pseudomonadales > Porticoccaceae > HTCC2207. The sequence continues at coordinate 29,985 of JBMZFJ010000018.1, forward strand.
ATCCATACTTAGGGCACGAATAGCATTAGCGAGCTCGCGACGTGAGGCCATGAAATATAACTCCTGAAACGGAAAAAATTTAGTGTGTATTGTCTCTTAGAAGACTCCATCAGTAAACTAGAATTCGTTATTTAAGCCACTGAAATTGCAAATAATTTTAACACCCGATAACCCATCAAAATATTTTTATATAAAAATATTTTGATGGATAATTGACGCTGTGCTAAAATCGCTCAAATGACAGCAAACTCCAGTGCTACAAGTACTTTTGATCAGACTGCTCCGCAAGCGGTTGGCGCTATCGGCATCCTGTGTAAGGCGGCCGGGGACCCACTGCGCATCCAGATTCTCAAAGTGTTGCAACAAAATGCCTATGGCGTATTAGAGCTGTGCCAAGTGTTTGATATTCGTCAATCAGCAATGAGCCATCACCTCAAGATTCTCTCCAATGCCGGCTTGGTCTCATCAAGACGCGAGGGTACGACAATTTTTTACCGTCGCAATCCGCTAAACCCTGACATCGACCTACAAACCATGCAAAAAGCCCTATTTCAAGCGATAGATAAGGCTGTCGTTGATTCAGATGTAGCTTTACGGCTTGCCGATATCAATACTGAGAGGGCCAGTGCTTCAGTAGAATTTTTTAACCGTAATGTTTCTTTATTTGAAGAGAACCAAGACCTTATCGCTAGCTGGTCAGACTACGGCGATAGTGTTGAAAGCCTACTAGACAGTTCTATCTCGGCGACAAAACAGGCACTTGAAATTGGACCAGGCTATGGACAGTTTCTAAAAAAGCTCTGCGCTTCATTTGAGCAGGTGATCGCCCTTGATAACAGTGCAGAAATGCTCGACCAATGTGCCCAGCGCGTTAAGAAGCAAAGCCTTAATAATATAAGTTTTCTGCATGGAGACACATTTTTGGCACTTGATAAAAACATACGTGCTGACTTTGTTTCTCTTAATATGGTCTTACACCACAACCCTATTCCTGGCGATATCATCAGACACTGTGCCGATCTTTTGACCGATAACGGTGTTTTGCTAATCACTGACCTTTGCGCCCACGATCAAGACTGGGTAAAGCAAGCCTGTGGCGATTTGTGGCTCGGTTTCGATCCCAGTGAAATCACTGACTGGGCGGAAAATGCCGGACTTACAGAAGGCAATAGTTTATTTCTTACTCAACGCAATGGATTTCGCATTCAGCTTCGGCAGTTTAAGAAAGCCGCGATAACAAATTAAAGGAACCTTATGTCAACCTATAACCTTTTTACATCTGAATCAGTATCTGAGGGCCATCCAGATAAGATGGCCGATCAAATCTCCGATGCCGTTCTAGATGCCATTATTGCCGACGACCCCCATTCTCGGGTAGCCGTGGAAACTATGGTCAAAACCGGCATGGCGATTATCGCCGGCGAAGTGCGCACTAAAACCTATGTAGATTTAGAGCAGATTGTTCGCGATGTGATTACTGATATTGGCTATGACCACTCTGATAAAGGCTTTGATGGTAACTCTTGTGCTGTTATCAATGCTATCGGCAAGCAGTCTTCAGATATTGCTCAGGGGGTTGATGAGGCTGAAGATAAAGACATCGGAGCGGGTGATCAGGGCCTAATGTTTGGTTATGCCAGCAATGAAACAGAAGTGCTAATGCCCGCGCCGATTTTTTATTCTCATCGCTTAGTCGAGCGTCAGGCGCAATTGAGAAAGAGTGGCGCATT
>JBMZFJ010000019.1:0-30135 GCA_049615345.1 Porticoccaceae bacterium
AAAATAAAGGAAGGGCAATGAACGATACAGTAACCTTTAATGATCAGGGTCTTGAAAGTCGATCACTCAGTAGCTATACCGAGCAAGCGTACCTAGATTATTCAATGTATGTGATTCTCGATCGCGCCCTACCGCATATTGGTGACGGTCTTAAGCCGGTACAGCGACGCATCGTTTACGCCATGAGTGAGCTTGGCCTTAAAGCGACCGCTAAATATAAAAAATCAGCCAGAACCGTGGGGGATGTAATTGGTAAATTTCACCCCCATGGTGATAGTGCCGCCTATGAAGCTATGGTATTGATGGCACAACCGTTCTCTTACCGCTATCCGCTGGTTGATGGTCAGGGCAACTGGGGCTCGCAAGATGATCCAAAGTCTTTCGCCGCGATGCGCTATACCGAATCTAAGCTATCAAAATATGCAGAACTGTTACTTGCCGAATTAGGTCAGGGAACCAGTAATTGGCGACCTAATTTCGATGCATCCCTGGAGGAGCCAGAAATATTGCCTGCTCGAGTGCCGAGCATTTTGCTTAATGGCACCACTGGTATTGCGGTGGGTATGGCGACCGATATCCCGCCACATAATCTTAACGAAGTAGTCAGCGCTACCTTGCATTTACTGGACAATCCCAAGGCGGATATCCCCGAGCTCATGAACTTTATCCAGGCGCCGGATTTCCCCACTGATGCGGAAATAATTACCCCAAAAGCCGATATTCTGGCGGCCTATGAAAGTGGCCGCGGCTCAGTAAAAATGCGTGCAGTGTGGAATAAGGAAGACGGCGATGTGATTGTAACTGCTCTGCCATTTCAATCATCTGGCTCCAAAGTATTGGAGCAGATTGCAACACAAATGCGCAATAAAAAATTGCCGATGGTGGCCGATCTTCGCGATGAATCCGACCATGAAAACCCAACACGCTTAGTGATTACACCGAAATCTAATCGCGTGGATATAGATATCCTGATGGACCATCTATTTGCTACAACCGATCTTGAGCGCAGCTACAGAATCAATCTTAATATTATTGGTGTAGATGGCAAGCCTGCGGTTATGAATCTAAAACGCATTTTAAAAGAATGGTTAAGTTTTAGAATGGATGTTACTCGCCGGCGTTTAGACTATCGATTGCAAAAAGTTGAAAAACGTCTGCACCTATTAGATGGTTTATTGATCGCCTTTTTGAATATTGATGAAGTGATTCATATTATTCGCACTGAAGATCAGCCAAAGCCTGCGCTGATGCAAAAATATGGGCTGTCCGATCTTCAAGCAGACTATATTCTTGATACTAAGTTACGACAGTTGGCGCGCCTTGAAGAAGTAAAAATTCGTGCTGAGCAAGAAGAGCTTGCTAAAGAGAAAGCTGAGTTAGAATTACTATTAAGTTCTGATGCGCGACTTAAAACACTGGTCAAAAAAGAGCTTAAAGCCAGTGCTGAAGAATATGGCGATGAGCGTCGCTCAGCGCTTAAAGAGCGCGCAGAGGCCCAAGCCTTTAGTGAAAAAGATTTGGTAACTGCAGAGCCGGTGACGGTGGTGCTTTCGGATAAAGGTTGGCTTAGAGCGGCTAAAGGGCACGATATTGATCCGACTAGCTTAAACTATAAGGCCGGGGATAAATTCCTATCCTCAGCCCTAGGCCGCAGTAATCAGAATGTGTTTTTGCAAGATACCACGGGCAGATTCTATGCCCTGTCTGCTCATACATTACCCTCCGCGCGAGGTCAGGGTGAGCCAGCTACAGGTAGGTTAAATCCACCTGCAGGCTCATTATTCACCCACTTAGTCATGGGTGATGATTCGCAAAAGATTCTTTTGGGCACTGACGCTGGCTACGGTTTTGTTGCCAAAATTGGCGATCTATTTACCAAAAATAAAGCGGGTAAAGCGGTGGTGTCAATTCCTAAAGGCGCAAAAATACTAGGTCCTAAATTAGTCTCTGACGAAAATTTGCTGATTGCCGCAGTGAGTAATGAGGGTAGGTTGCTTGCCTTTCCGCTAAGTGATTTACCAGAGCTTTCTAGGGGTAAGGGCAATAAGATTATTAATATCCCCAGCTCTCGTTTGCAGTCTAGAGAAGAATTTGTAGTCGACTTTGCGGTGATCCCAGATGGTGGTTCGCTAGTGGTTCATTCCGGGAAGCGTTACTTGGTGATGAAGTCAAAAGATTTAGAGCACTACCGCGGTGAACGCGGCCGCCGAGGGCATAAATTGCCTCGAGGGTTCCAGAAGGTGGATAGTTTAGAAGCAGAATAGGGTTAGCCTTTACTAAGATTGCTTTAAGCTAATAATTGCCTGAGTAATCTGGTTATCGTTAGCGCCTGCTTTAGGTTTAGTTGCTTCAACGATAATATCTGGCTCTATCCCCTGTCCGTGAATAAATCGACCGCTAGGGGTTAGATAGTGAGCAGTGGTTAGTTTTATGGCGCGCCCATCGCCTAGCGGCATAATTGATTGTACCGAGCCTTTACCAAAGCTTTGGGTGCCTATAATTGTGGCCCGCTCCTGATCCTGAAGTGCGCCAGCAACAATTTCTGAGGCTGAGGCACTGCCGCCATTAATTAAAACCGCAATTGGTGCTCCATTGGTAAGATCACCATAGGTAGCATAGTACTGCTTATTGGCCTCGGGTAACCGACCCTCGGTATACAGTAATAACCCCTGATCAATCAGAGTATCTGCAACCTCAACCGATATGGGCATTAAGCCGCCGGGATTATTTCTCAGATCCAATACCAAGCCTTGAAGAGGACCCTCATCTTGCAGTTGATTGATAGCCGATTTAAATTCTTCGCTGGTTTCCGCTTGAAATACCGCTATGCGAATATAGCCAATACCCTGCTCTAGCATTTGGCTGCGCACCGAGCTTTTTGGCGCGAGTTCACGCTCTAGGGTGAATTCAATTCTTTCAGACTGACCGGGTCTTGCGATACCTAAGATGATTTCTGAACCCTGCTTACCGCGCAATTCGGCAGTTACCTGCTTAAGATCCATGCCCTCAATAGTTTGGTAATTTATATCTATGATTTGATCGCCAGACTGAATGCCTGCTTGCCGCGCAGGGCTATTATCAAGGGTTGTCACAACCTGTACCGCTTGATTTCTTAGGCTGAGATCAATGCCCAAACCGCCGGCATTGCCAGAAGTCTTGCCCTGTAGCTGTTTATATTCGTCTTTATCGAGATAGGCCGAATGTGGGTCAAGACTACCCAATAGGTCTTCTATAGATTTCTCTTGCAGTTGATGATCCGAGGGGACATCAACATAACCGGCACGAACCTTATCTAAAACTTGAGAAAATATCTGTAATTCTCGGTCTTTTTGTTGGCTGTTACTTTCCTCGCTAAAGCAAAGCGCACTGGCCAAAACCAAACTAGCGGTGAAAATAACTTTATACATACTGCATAACCTAATCGTTTATCTATCTACGTGTCAAAAATATTTAGCGGTTACCCAGCCATTTTTTTGGGTTTACCGGCAAACCTTTTTCTCGTATTTCAAAGTATAGAGCAGGATTGATCAGGCCGCCGGTATTTCCAGCTTGAGCAACAATATCACCACTTTGAACCCAATCGCCGGTTTCACGCATAAGTTCCTGGTTATGCGCATACAGCGACATAAAGCTATCGCCATGATCAATAATCACCAGTAGGCCAAACCCGCGCATATAGTTAGAGAATACTACGCGACCATGGTGAACAGCGCTAATATCAGTGCCGCTGGGGGTGCTAATTAGCCAACCCTGCCAGCGCAGATCACCTGCTCTAACATCACCAAATGTATTTTTTAGCTTTCCCCTTGTCGGCCATTTAAGTTTGCCTTTTCTCGATGCAAAAGCTGGATAATCTTTGGCTGGGGCGACCTTTTGTGCAGCTTTTTTTACGCTACTTAGCAGCTTTTCTAATTGCTTGCGTTGTTTCTGGTAGCCGGTTAATTGTTTATTGCCCAATAGTAGAGTTTGGTTGAGTTCGTCGAGCATGGTTTTTCGACTGTTTACATTAGTGGCGAGCTTTTTGCGCTGCTTCTCTAATGACACCTTCGATTTTGTTAGGCCAATCTTTGTGGTTTCTATTTCTGCGGCGATGGCTTCAAGTTGAATAATATCGTCGGTAAATTGTTCAATTTTTTCACTGCGAGCTTGCAGGATATAGTCGTAGTATTTCAATGTTCGCGCAAACTGTTGCGGATCTTGTTGATTAAGCAACAATTTGATGGGCTCTTCATTGCCGGTCTTGTGGACAGACTTAATTTGTTTAGCAATGGCTGTGCGTTGCTGTTCGATACGCTGATCGAATCTATTTTTTTTATCCTGCAGGGTTTTGAGTTGCTTGGTGGCTGCCGTGATTTTATGGCTAAGGTTGCGAATGGTTTGATTGAGTTTAGCTGAATCAAGTTCTACAGCTTCAATTTGAATTTGAAGTGCACCTTTTTCCTGACGTTGCTGATCCAGCTTTTTCTCAAGTGCAGAAATACTGCGTTTAAGCTGTTTTAGCTCTGCTTCTTGATGAATATTGGCAAGCCCATAAAGGCTTAGGCTAAGGCACAAAAGACCCATTAAAGGCAGTGCCAAACAAGACCTTGCCTTTAATTTAGTCATCAGCGTATCAGTGAGCGTCCCGACATTTCGGCGGGTTTATCAAGCCCCATCAAATCTAGAATTGTAGGCGCTATATCAGCCAGTGAGCCGCCAGAGTCTAGACTTAGTTGGCGTGAACCGGCATATACCAGAGGGACTGGAAGCGTGGTGTGTTGGGTGTGGGGCTGATTGCTAGCCTCATCGAACATCTCTTCAACATTACCGTGATCGGCAGTAATCAACACCTCTCCGTCCAGTTTTTCAGTTGCCTCAATAACCTGTTTTAGGCAGCTATCTACGGTCTCAACTGCTTTGACAGAAGCATCAAAGTTACCGGTATGACCGACCTGATCACAGTTAGCATAGTTGCAGATAATGGTATCAAAACGTCCAGAATCAATAGCTTCAACTAGCTTTTCTGTTACTTCAAATGCACTCATTTCAGGCTTTTGATCATAGGTTTCTACATCGGGCGAGGGAATCAAGATTCGTTCTTCACCCTCGTAAATCGCCTCGCGACCGCCGCTAAAGAAAAAGGTCACATGAGCGTATTTTTCAGTTTCGGCAATACGTAACTGTTGCTTGCCTTGATTAGAAATATATTCCCCGAGAGAGTTAACAAGATTCTCTGGCGGGTAGGCGCAGGGCAAGTCCAGTGTTGCTTCATATTCAGTCGCCATAACAAAGCTAGAAAGATTAGTCGCCTTTTGGCGATCGAAGCCGTTAAATTCATTGTCTACAAAAGCATGGGTAATTTCGCGGGCGCGGTCAGGGCGAAAATTCATAGAAATAATCGCATCACCATCTTCAATCGCAACGGCACTCTCACCTTCAGCTACAATTGTAGTTGCCTGCACAAATTCATCATTTTCATCGCGGCTGTAGGCCGCCTCTAAACCCTCTACAGCTGATGTGGCTGTATAGCTAGCATGACCCTCGGCCATAAGGCGATAGGCCTGTTCAACACGGTCCCAGCGATTGTCGCGATCCATAGAATAGAAGCGGCCAATAATGGAAGCAATTTTTCCCGTACCCAGCTTATCGCAAAGGGCCTGTGTTTTTTCTAATGAAGGTTGGGCGCTGCGCGGTGGGCAGTCGCGACCATCAAGGGACGCATGAATGTAGACTTTTTTCGCGCCGCGCTGAACAGCCATTTCAAGCATGGCATTGATATGGTCTTCGTGGCTGTGGACACCGCCTGGTGACAGCAGGCCAAGGATATGCACGGCCTTGTTATTTTTGATCGCGCCATCAATAGCATCGCAAAATACTGGATTGCTAAAGAAATCGCCATCGGCAATGGCTTTATTAATGCGTGTAAAGTTTTGATACACCACGCGACCGGCACCCAGTGTCATATGGCCAACTTCTGAGTTGCCCATCTGTCCTTCGGGTAATCCTACTGCCATACCCGAGGTGCTAATTAAAGTTTTGGGATTGTTTTGCCACAGACTTTGCCAGTACGGGGCATTAGCAGCTGAGATCGCGTTGTATTTTCCGCTATCGCTGTAGCCAAAGCCGTCGACAATAATTAATACCTTTGGTGATTTTTTGGAGCTCATAATCTTTGTACGCACAAATTGAATATAGGTGTAATTTTAAAGAGTTGCCGTAGTTTTCGCTATGCCGAAGTTTAAAATATTATTGATTTTCTAGTAATTCCCAGCGTTCATAGCAATAACTTAGCTTATTTTGTAGTTCGGATAGCCGATTTTCAGTTTTTTGCACCTGTTCGCGCGGACTTTTAAAAAAGTCTGGTTCGCTCATTTGTTGCGAGATATTGGCAATTTCTGTTTCCAGTTTCTCAATTTGGTCTGGCAGTCCGTCAAGTTCGCGCTGATCCTTGTAGGATAGTTTATCCGCTTTCTTTTTTACTCTGGTGTCGGTCTTTTTCGGTTTGCTAGTTTGGTTTAATTGTTGGGTGCGCTGGCGTAACCAATCGTTGTAACCGCCAACATAGTGGTTAAATGCGCCCTTGCCCTCAAAGGCTAGGGTGCTGGTCACCACATTATTAATAAAGGCGCGATCATGGCTGACCAAAATAATAGTGCCCTTGTAGTCAATCAGCAGTTCCTCTAGAAGATCTAGGGTGTCTATATCAAGATCATTGGTCGGTTCATCAAGTATTAGCATATTGGATGGTTGGGTGAATAACTTGGCCAAAAGCAATCGGTTGCGTTCTCCGCCAGATAATACCTTTACCGGCTGCCGGCAGCGTTCTGGCGCAAATAGAAAATCTCTTAAATAGCTAACAACGTGTCGCGATTTGCCGCCAATATCTAACATATCCTTGCCATTGGAAACATTGTCTTGCACGCTTTTTTCTTCGTTTAGAGCGCTTCTGTACTGATCGAAATAGGCAATGTTGAGATTGGTGCCTATTTTTATTTTGCCTGTGCTGGGGGTGAGCTCACCCTGAAGTAATTTTATCAGCGTGGTTTTACCCGAGCCATTACCCCCAATAAGGCCAATTTTATCGCCGCGCTGAATTAATGCAGAAAAGTCTTTTACAATAGGCTTTTGTTCTGGGTCACCGTCGAACACAAAGTTTATATCTCGTGCTTCAACCACAATTTTCCCCGATTTCTCTGCCTGCACAACATTAAGCTTGGCTTTTCCCTGATGCTTTCGGCGCTCAGAAAATTCAACTCGCATCGCTTCGAGTGCGCGGACACGTCCCTCATTGCGAGTTCGTCGAGCTTTAATCCCCTCTCGAATCCACGCCTCTTCCTGAGACAGTCGCTTATCAAAAAGCGCATTATGCTTGTCTTCGGTTTCAAGCATTTCTTTTTTACGCTTGAGGTAGGTGTTGTAATTACAATTAAATTCCATCACTTTACCACGATCTATTTCAATGAATCGGGTGGCGAGATTGTCCATAAACTCACGGTCGTGGCTGATAAATAATAGGGCCGCTTCCCACTTCTTTAGAAAGGATTCTAGCCATTGTATGGCTTCGATATCTAGGTGATTGGTAGGCTCATCAAGCACAAGCAGGTCTGGATCGCTAACCAACGCCCGAGCCAATAATACGCGACGTTTGTAGCCGCCAGACAGATCGGCTATATCGGTATTGGCGCTGAGCCCCATTTTGGTGATAATCGCCTCAACTCTGGAGTTGACGTCCCAGCCATCAACAAGATCAAGCTCGGCCTGACAGGCTTCGAGTTCAGCCATGTTTTTCTTGGTAGAGTTGGTTGCTACCTCTGTACTCAGCCGATAATAACTTTGAGCCAATGCGCCTTCTTTACCTAAACCATGGGCAATGACTTCATAAACGCTACCCTCAGTATCTGTTGGAACGGCCTGTTCCAATTGAGCTATTTTTACGCCATCAGTGTATTTGACAACGCCATCATCGGGAATGATTTTGCCGGTTAGAATATTAAGTAAGGTGGATTTGCCGGCGCCATTGCGACCGATAAGACAGACGCGCTCACCACGCTCGATTGATAGGTTAATACCATCAATCAGTGCAGGTTGGCCGTAGCTTAAATAGATGTCTTGTAATGTAACTAGCGCCATAGCAAGTTATCGATTATTTTCCTAGTGGTTTGATGATAAGAATTAACTTCGGCAACAGCGTCATTGAGCCTAGTAGCGCGGCGATCATAGCCAAGCCAGTTAATAGACCGAAATAAATCGATGGAATAAAGTTGGATAAAGCTAAAATTGAAAAGCCAATAATAATGGTTATGGCGGTGTAGAAAAGTGCCTGCCCGATGCTGTTATGTGCGCGATGCATTGTGGCTATATAGTTGCCATCTTTGGCGAATTCACGCCTAAATCGGGTAATGTAATGAATGCTGTGATCTACACCAATGCCGACCGTAATGGCCGCTATGGTGATTGTCATCATATCAAGTGGAATCTTGAATATGCCCATGCCGCCAAGTACGGTGCCGGCGGCTAAAAAATTGGGAATAATAGCTATCAATGAAAGCTTAAACGATCGAAACAGAATCAAAAACATCAGCATAATGCCAATAAACACTGCCCCAAGAGTCATTATTTGTGATTTGAATAAGCTCTGCAGCATATTGTTATACAGTACTAATAGACCGGTAAAGCGTATATCTGTTTCTGCAATGCCGACTTCTTCAGTAGCGAATTGTTGTATCTTAGCCAGCAGCTCTTTGCGTTTTAATCCGGCGGTTTCCATGGCACGCAACTGAATTCGCGCCTCATCTAGGTCTTCGATAAGGTAAGGAGCCACCAGTTGTTGATAGATATCTACGCTTAAGCTTTGGCGCATAAAAGCAATTTCAAAGTCATTGAGTTTATGTCCTGTTAAATCGGCAGCAACTTGATTGAGTTGCACAAGTGAACTCACTTTGCCTATTTCCGGCTGCGACTGTAAAAATTCAGTGAGTTCTGAGAGGACAGTTAAACCCGCCGATGAAAACCAATAACTTTCTTTCAGCGGTGCAACGGCATTGTCATTTTCAATATTGCCATATTCGTCAATATCACCATATTCATCGAATTCATCATATTCGTCATCCAAATCATATTCGTCATCAAAAAGCTGTTCTTCATTGGATGAAATAACATGGGGCGTGTCGAAAGCAGGTGCCTGAATAATAATATCTAGGGGTGTTGAGCCGCCCAGTGCCGTATCAATCACTTCCATACCACGATAAATTTCGGTATCGCTTTTAAAGTAATCGATAAAGCGATTTTCCACCTCAAGGCGCGAAATACCATAGCCAGACAACAGCGTTAGCAATAGAGCGAAGAGCAAAACAACCGTGCCGCGCTGTTCTGTGAAGTTTGCAAATTTTGCAGTGATTGCCCCACTAGCATCTTTTTTAGCGACAATTTTTTGTTTGCCCATAATCATCATGCCGGCGGGTATAACAATAAAAGACACCACCAGGGCGACAATAATGCCTATAGTCATCATCCAGCCAAAATCAATAACAGGTCGGATATTGCTAACTACCAATGAGCTAAACGCAACGATGGTGGTCAACACGGTGTACAGGCAGGGCTTAGCCATGGATTCAATGGTTTCAATCACCAGTTCGCGCTGATCTTGTTTGGTTTTAGCTGCGTGTAGCTCTCGATAGCGCACTATCAGATGAATGGTTAATGCTAAAGTGATAATAAGTAGCAGTGAGACAAAATTAGAAGAAATAATCGTAAGGCGCCAATCGATCCAGCTTAAAAACCCTAGAACAATAGTGAGGCATATAGCGCAGGTAACCACGGGCAGAATAACCCAGCGTATAGCGCGAAAAATAAAGGCCAGCGTTGCCAGCATAAATAGCAAAATACCAATACCAAAAATAGCTAAATCACTTTTGATAAAGTCGATCATATCGGCGGTAATCATATCGGGACCACCGAGATAGATGGTGGCGCGATCGCGATATTGATCCATCAGCTTTCGAACCTGAGCGACTCGTTGATGGTCCTCAGCAGTTTTTGCAGTGCGGTAGTCAAGGAACTCAGCACTGATAGTTTCCAGTTCGTGATTTTGCTGCAAACTTAACCCTTCAGTATCTCGCAGTAGTCTTAGATTATCGCGCTGGGTGACTAATGAAAGATACTGTTGATCTAGGCTTAAAGTAGCAATAATACCAGTGGTTTTGCCGTCGGCACTGAGCAGCATATCCTTATAGATTGGGCTGGTTAAAAATTCTTGCTTGGCAAGTTGTTTATCAACCCCATCAGAAGTAACTGTATTGAGCGGTTGATCTAAATCACTAATCCTTATTTTGGGGCTGTAAAGCAGAGGTACATCGAGCAGAGAAATAGTCGCTTCTATACCGCTGATTTCTTGTAGTTGGTTGCTTATTGAATCAAGTATATTCAGGTTTTCTTGGTCAAGAAGATCACCAGATTTTGGTGAGAACGTGATGATTAAAAAATTATCACTGCCGTAGCGTTTAGATACCTCGCGAAAGTAATTAAGGTCCTCATCGTACTCTAGGGTCAAGGAATCGGCAGAGGCATCTAACTTAAAGTTAGGCAATCCAAGGCTCATCAATAGAGTTGCAGCCAGAACAAGCACAATGGCTCGCCATGGATGGTCTATGATTATTCGTTGGTAAAGCGCTAAAAAAGCGTTGGGCATGCTCGCGATATTCCTAATATCATAAATTAAGGGTGACATTATGCGTTCATACTGGCTTTGGGGAAAGCCCTAAGGCACGTCTGTCATTATCAAGCTACCATTAAACTATAGGCAATCAAGGAAAGTGGAACAGATGAAAAAAAATGCATTTTACGCGCAGTCAGGCGGTGTTACTGCGGTAATAAATACCTCGGCCTGTGGCGTTATCGAAGCTTGCCGTAAACATAGCGATAAAATAGGCGTTCTCTATGCTGGACTCAATGGAATCATTGGCGCGCTCGAGGAAAATTTGATTGATACCAGTTTAGAATCGGACCAAGCCGTCGCTTCGTTGCGGTATATCCCTGGGGGTGCCTTTGGATCCTGTCGCTATAAATTACAAAATGCCAAAGATAATGACAGTGAATACCAGCGTCTGATAGAGGTATTTATAGCCCATAATATAGGTTATTTTTTTTACAATGGTGGCGGTGATTCGGCCGACACCTGTCTTAAGGTGTCACAGATATCTGAGGATATGGGTTATCCGATTCAGGCTATTCATATACCTAAAACCATAGATAATGATCTTCCATTAACTGATTGCTCACCGGGTTTTGGCTCTGTGGCCAAGTACGTGGCGGTATCCACAAAAGAGGCAAGCCTAGATATAGCCTCAATGGCGATTTCATCAACTAAAGTATTTGTACTTGAAGTGATGGGGCGCCACGCGGGCTGGATAGCAGCTGCGGCCGGCTTGGCGTCACAAGCTGAGGGCGAGCCGCCACATATTATTTTGTTCCCCGAGATCCCTTTTGAGCGCGAACAATTTATTGCTTTAGTAAAAAAATCGGTTGCACAGTGGGGTTACTGCGTAGTGGTTGCCTCTGAGGGTGTTAGCTATGCTGACGGTGGATTGTTATCCGGGTCTATCGCTGAAGATGCTTTTGGGCATAAACAGTTAGGTGGGGTAGCGCCGGCGCTATGCAGTATGATTAAACATTCACTCGGTTATAAATACCATTATGCGGTGGCAGATTATTTACAGCGCTCTGCTCGACATTTAGCCTCTAAGACCGATGTGGAGCAAGCCTATGCCGTTGGAGGTGCCGCGGTGGAGATGGCCTTAGCGGGTAAAAATGCACTAATGGTCAGTATTGAGAGAGACTTAGGTAAACCCTATGCTTGGACGTTGGGCGAGGCGCCTCTTAAAGCGGTAGCCAATCAGGAGAAAAAAATGCCGCGGGCGTTTATCAGTGATAATGGCTTTGGTATTACGCAACAAGCGAGTGAGTATTTGTTGCCGCTTATTGCGGGTGAGGACTATCCGCCCTATAAAAATGGGCTACCCTATTACCCGCAGTTAAAAAATACATTGATAACTAAACGCTGCAAGCAATGGGTACTATGCTAGCGGCTAATTTATTGTTCTAATACAGCTTTACGTTATTGGGATAATTTATGCATCTGCATTTTTTGGGTATTTGCGGCACCTTTATGGGAAGCTTGGCTCAGTTAGCCAAGTCCGCTGGCCATCAGGTGTCTGGCTGTGATGCCAATGTCTATCCGCCTATGAGTACTCAGTTGCAACAAGCGGGTATCGATTTAGTGGAGGGCTTTGATCCCAGCCAATTAAAGCCTGCCCCAGACTTAATTATTGTTGGCAATGCCCTATCTCGCGGCAATCCCTGTATTGAATATATGTTGGATAATAAGCTTGCCTATACCTCTGGCCCTCAGTGGTTGGGCGAAAATATTTTAAAACATAAGCATGTTATTTCTGTATCTGGCACCCATGGCAAAACATCTACTAGTAGCATGCTGGCAAAAATCCTCGATACTGTGGGTTATCATCCGGGGTATTTGATTGGTGGTGTGCCTAAAGACTTTGGGGTATCTGCTCGCATTGGAGGCACTGCTGCTGACGGTAAAAAATACTTTGTGATTGAAGCGGACGAATATGACACGGCTTTTTTCGATAAGCGATCTAAGTTTGTTCATTACCACAGCAATAGTTTGATTATTAACAATCTTGAATATGATCATGCTGATATTTTTGATGACCTAGCGGCTATTCAGCGTCAGTTTCATCACTGTGTGCGAACCCTTCCCAGTAATGGCAACGTTATTTTCCCTGCAGCCAACGTAGCGGTGTTAGAGGTACTTGAGCAGGGATGTTGGAGTCAGCAGTTAGGTTTTGGCTCGATTGACGCGCCATGGCAATACAAACTTGTTGCGGATGACGGTAGCGAATTTGTAGTTTCGCATAAAAATTCTAATCAGCAGGCTACCGTAAAGTGGCAACTGTCAGGGCTACATAATGTCAACAATGCAGTGGCGGCTATTGTGGCGGCATCAGAGGTTGGAATAAGCCTGCAACAGGCCTGTGACGCCCTGAGTTCATTTGTGGGTATTAAGCGCCGTATGGAATCGATTTACAGCACTGACAATATAACTATATATGACGATTTTGCCCATCATCCAACTGCCATAAATTCCACCCTTGAGGGGTTGCGAGCAAAAGTAGGTGATGCCCAGATAATGGCGGTGATAGAACCGCGATCGGCGACTATGAAATTAGGTGTTCATCAGCAGGCCCTTAGCGCTGTTGTCAGTGATTCTGATCAGGTGTTTTGGTATCAAAATGCCAATATAGATTGGGATCTAGTATCTGTTGCCAAAAGTTGCCCAGTGCCGGCATTGGTAGCCAAAGATATCCATAGTTTATTGGATGCTGTCGAAAGCGCCGTTAAAGCCAATCAAAAACCCGCTAAACCTGTACATATAGTGATTATGAGTAATGGCGGGTTTGAGGGTTTTCACCGCTTGCTAGTTGAGCGGCTAAAATAATGCTTAACTGCTAAGCAGGAACGTCACCGGCCCATCATTACAGAGAGATACCTGCATATCTGCGCCAAATTGCCCGCTGGCAATTTTTCCATTATGGTTCTTTTTAGCCTGATCTAAAAAATAGTCATAGAGCATTTCTGCCTCGGTTGGCGGTGCTGCTGAGGAAAAGCTTGGGCGCAGTCCTTTCTTGGTATCCGCGGCCAGAGTAAATTGTGAAACTACTAGCAGCTCGCCAGTGATATCCGTTAACGATTGATTCATTTTTCCGCTGACATCATTAAAGATACGGTAGTTAAGAATTTTTTTTAACAGTTGGTCAGCCTGATCAGTACCATCATTTTTTTCTACGCCGAGTAATAGCAGGATACCCTGATTGATATGGCCGTGGATGTTTTCCTCAATTGATACTGACGCTGAGGTGACGCGTTGAATCAGACCTAGCATACTAAGTCTCCCTGTTTAGTGCTCGCAATTATAACTTGAAAACTCGTCGGTGCGATCAATGGGTTTATTTAATCTATACTGAGAAAAATTATTGAGAAAAAGTATGTCTAATAAATTGATTCGTTGCTCCTGGTGCGGTGAGGATAAGGATTACCAAAACTATCATGACCATGAATGGGGAGTCCCTTGTCGCGATGATAAAAAACTATTTGAGTTTTTAATTTTAGAGTCCGCGCAAGCAGGTCTGTCATGGCTAACCATTTTGCGCAAGCGTGATAATTACCGTATTGCTTTTGCTGGGTTTGATGCAGCCGCTGTTGCCGATTTTGGCGAATCTGATATTGAGCGCTTATTGGCAGATAAAGGTATTGTGCGCAATCAATTAAAAATAAAAAGTGCTATTAGTAATGCGCAAGCCTTTCTTCGAATACAGGCAGAAAAAGGCAGCTTTTCAAATTATCTATGGGGTTTTGTTAATAACCAAACGATTGTTAATGGCTGGACATCTGAGGATCAAATTCCGGTATTTACCAAATTGTCAGATCGAATTAGCAAAGATATGAAAGATCGTGGGTTTAAGTTTTTTGGCACCACCATTTGTTACGCTTATCTTCAAGCTATGGGGGTGGTGAATGATCATATCGTAGATTGTTTTCGTTACTCTGCCGACCACTAAGCGCTGATGACTTGGTTGCGACCCATTTGTTTGGCTTGGTAGACGCAGTTTTCAGCAACGGATAAAAGATCATCAAGTCCGGTCGAATTTTCTGTTGAGCAAACCCCAATACTAAGGCTAAATTTTATCTGATCCCCTTGAGAAAATAGCTCTATTTGCCGGGCTTTCAGTCGTATGCGTTCAGCTATCATGGCAGCATATTTTTGTGAAACATTGGATAAAATTAGTATAAATTGGTTTCCGCTCCAGCGTCCGACTAAATCATCTTCTCTAAGTTCTTGGCGCAAGAAGTGGCCAAGTTTTTTTAAGGCTTGATCACCTATTGCTCTTCCATAATGGTCATTAATTGCCTTGCAGTTATCAAGATCTGCCACAACAACACAAAAATAACTATTTCCTAATTCAAATTGCTGGTGCCGCTGTTTAAGCTGTTGTTCCATACGATGACGGTGGGGTAATGCCGTTAAAATATCTCGAAGCTCGTTGTTTTTGTCATCTAGACTTCCAATATTTTTCTGTCTTAGGTCGGTAAACCTAAATTTTTCCATAACGATTGAATAGGTAACTAAAAGCCCGTAAGAAAACAAAAACCTCAATATAAGAATCCCGTCGTATTTAAGGGTTACCCCAGCGGGTAGTTCGACTAAAAGGTAAATAATGGCACTGGTGAATAAGCAAACAAGCGCTATAACTGCGCGAAGATGCCCCAGTAATAGTCCTACAATCGGAACGATGGTCAAACACCAGATTGCAGACAACTGATCCGATGAGGCAATGATTAAAAAGAAATGACCCGCCATTAAGGCAAACAGCAGAATCCATTGCGTTAGGCGATAAAGATAAAAGATACAGTAACAGGCAAGGGCTAGCAAAATCGCGCTAGACATGGCGCTAAACATGACTACTAGTAATACTTGCGCTTTATAAAAATAATAGATGGCGCAGACTATCGCAAGTAGCTGTTGGAACCCAAGAAAAAACAGCAAAAAATAATGGTCAATTTTGCGTTGAATTTCCATGCTAAAAATCCTTAAAGGCTACTCAGTTAGAGTAGCCTAAGACTGCATGGATTTTGAATGGGTTAATGAATAGTTTATTTGGGTGCGCGTTTTCGCTGATTTTCAGTAAGTAATTTTTTACGAATTCTGATGCTTTCTGGCGTCACCTCAACCAGCTCATCATCTTCAATAAACTCTAATGCTTGCTCAAGAGTGTGCTTGATAGGTGGAACTAGCGTTAGGGCTTCATCAGTTCCCGATGCGCGAACATTAGTTAGCTGCTTGCCTTTGATAGGGTTGACCACTAAATCATTTGATCGAGAGTGTATGCCTACCACCTGCCCTTCATAGATATCAACAGCATGTCCTAAGAAGAGGCGGCCGCGATTTTGGATATTAAAGAGTGCGTAAGCGGCGGTTTTACCATTAATCATACTGATAAGAGCGCCATTCTGGCGGCTATGTGTTTCGCCGCCTTTCACAGGACCATAATGGTCAAAAATGCTGGTCATAATGCCTGAGCCAGACGTTAGAGTTAAAAAAGTTCCTCTAAAACCAATCAGCCCCCTCGATGGCATTATAAACTCAAGGCGGACTCTACCTTTGCCGTCAGGTTCCATGTTGGTAAGTTCAGCCTTACGCATGCCGAGTTCTTCCATCACTGAACCCTGATGTTGTTCTTCAACATCAATAACAACCTGTTCAAACGGCTCTAGAACTTCACCATTTTCAACTTTTTGCACGACCTCTGGGCGAGAGACACCCAATTCAAAGCCCTCGCGGCGCATGGTTTCAATTAATACAGAAAGGTGAAGTTCGCCACGACCAGACACTACGAACTTATCCGGCGTATCGCCTTGAGTGACTCTAAGCGCAACGTTATGAATAAGCTCTTGGTCAAGTCGGTCTTTAATATTACGAGTAGTGACGAATTTTCCTTCGAGGCCGGCAAAGGGTGAATCATTTACACTAAAAGTCATACTTACAGTGGGCTCATCAACGCTGAGCGGTGGTAGTATTTCGATATGCTCTGGGTCGCACAAAGTATCAGAAATACTTAAGCCTTCAATACCATTGATGCAGACGATATCACCCGCGGTGGCCAATTCAGTTTCAACCTTATCAAGCCCGAGATAGCCTTTAACATTTAAAACCTTCCCTTTGCGCTCTTTACCATCTGCGGTTTTAACCACTACTTGCTGGTTAGGTTTGAGTTCCCCTCGAGTGATGCGTCCAACCCCAATTACGCCAACGTAGCTGTCATAGTCTAGGGCAGAAATCTGCATCTGGAATGGACCGCTGGTGTCAACATCTGGGCAGGGCACCTGTTCCGCAATCATTTTAAATAATGGCGTCATATCTTCAGCCATATCCTCTGCATCATCGCCTGCGATACCATTAATAGCCGATGCATAAATAATCGGGAAATCAAGCTGTTCGTCAGTCGCTCCAAGATTGTCAAATAGATCGAAAACCTGATCAACAACCCAGTCAGGTCGTGCGCCGGGGCGGTCTACTTTATTGACGACAAGAATAGGCCTTAATCCGCGCTCAAATGCCTTAGCCGTTACAAATCGTGTTTGTGGCATGGGCCCATCAACGGCATCGACTAAGAGTAGTACCGAGTCCACCATCGATAAAACGCGTTCGACTTCGCCGCCAAAGTCGGCGTGACCAGGCGTGTCTACAATATTAATACGATAATCGTTCCAGCTGATCGCAGTATTCTTGGCCAGAATGGTAATGCCGCGTTCTTTTTCCTGATCATTAGAATCCATTAATCGTTCAGCGCCAGCATCTTTGCGGTCCAGCGTGCCAGATTGACTGAGCAGTTTATCAACAAGCGTTGTTTTGCCGTGATCTACGTGGGCGATAATGGCAATATTGCGTAAATTTTCTATAGACATGAAGATTCCTGAGTTTGACCTTTAATCGGTCACGAAAAAGCCGCGATTATACGAGAATTTCAGGGAACTGCTATAGAAGTTTTTCATCTGAGCGTAATTTTGCTTGATAGAGAGTCATTCTAAATGTTTATTTTGCAGCATAGGCGAGTATTTTGGCGTCTTTCTGGCTTTGTGGGTCTCTGTCCTCAATAGCTTATTAATGCAGCTGTTCAAATTACTTTTAACATAAATGAGATATTTAGACCCAGTATGCTTTATACTGGGGCAATTCTGAGCCGATCGGTCGAGATTTGCCAAATAAGCACCAAATAAGTGCATATTTAAGGTAAATGCCCTATATTGGTGCTGTTATATGCTTGGCAATTATCTCGCTGTTAAGTACCTTGGTCTTAGTTGTGTATTTTAGCGGTGTCGCCAATAAGCAATGCTAATTATGTTGCGCGTCAATATTTGGCATAAGAATTGCAACACAGATCTTGGATTAATGAGGCAGTTGCTGCTTGATCCCCAAGCTCAGAGCCAAGAATTACGAATTAAATTAGTTTTACACGAATTACAGTAAAGTGGAGAAAAAAATGTCTAAAAAGACCCTAGAACTTATTAAAGAAAGTGAAGCCCGTTGGGTTGATCTTCGTTTCACCGACACCAAAGGTAAAGAGCAGCATGTGTCTATACCCATTTCAGAAGTAGATGAAGATTTCTTTGTCGAAGGAAAAATGTTTGATGGGTCGTCAATTTCTGGTTGGAAAGGTATCAATGAATCAGACATGATTCTAATGCCAGACGACAGTACTGCTGTGTTAGATCCTTTCACTGATGAAACTACAGTTATCGTTCGTTGTGGAATCGTTGAGCCGTCAACTATGCAAGGCTATGAGCGTGACCCACGATCAATCGCTGAGCGCGCTGAACAATACCTACAGTCTACAGGCCTAGGTGATACAGCATACTTTGGTCCAGAGCCTGAGTTCTTTGTATTTGATGATGTTAAGTGGGGCGCTGATATGAGTGGTGCCTTCTACAAGATCTCATCTGAAGAAGCTGCTTGGTCGTCATCAGCGGAACTTCCTGATGGCAACATGGGTCACCGTCCTGGCGTTAAAGGTGGTTATTTCCCCGTTCCTCCAGTCGACAGTCTTCACGATATGCGTGCCGCTATGTGTGGTGCTATGGAGCAAATGGGTCTTGATGTGGAAGTACATCACCACGAAGTGGGTACTGCAGGTCAATGCGAAATCGGTATTCGTTTCAATACCCTAGTTAAGAAGGCGGACGAAGTCCAAATCCTTAAATATTGTGTTCACAATGTAGCTCATGCTTATGGTAAAACAGCAACCTTTATGCCTAAGCCGCTAGTTGGTGATAATGGTTCTGGTATGCACTGTCACCAGTCTTTCTGGAAAGATGGTGAAAACCAGTTCGCAGGTGACGGTTATGCAGGTCTTAGCGAAACAGCCCTTTACTACATCGGTGGTATTATTAAGCACGCTAAAGCAATCAACGCCTTCTCAAATGCTTCTACAAACTCCTATAAGCGTTTGATCCCAGGTTTTGAGGCGCCAGTTATGTTGGCATACTCTGCACGTAACCGTTCTGCTTCCATTCGTATTCCTTATGTGCCAAGCCCTAAAGGCAAGCGTATTGAAGCTCGTTTCGGTGATCCAACTGCTAATCCATACTTGATGTTTGCAGCAATGCTTATGGCGGGTATTGATGGCGTTAAGAACAAGATTCACCCTGGTGATGCTGCTGATAAAGATCTTTATGATCTTCCTGCTGAAGAAGCTGCAGCTATCCCTCAGGTTGCTGGTAGCTTGAGAGAAGCGCTAGATGCGTTAGACGCTGATCGAGACTTCTTAACCGCTGGTGGTGTATTCACTGACGATATGATCGACGCATACATCGAGCTTAAAATGGAAGATGTATATGCTGTTGAGCATACTACTCACCCTGTTGAGTTTGATTTGTACTACAGCGTATAAATCTAGATTACTTCGCGTAATCGCTAAAAACCCGCCGTATTTAACGGCGGGTTTTTTTGTATTGAAGAATCTCTCTGTATAAGTTCGCACCAAAATAGTGCATACTGTATTTGGGCGCCTGTTATTATGTTCAAATTTTTTAGTTCCAATAGTAGTAATTACATCGTTATACGCATTAAATCCTTTATAAAACTACAAATAATTGGCGCGTAAATTGCAAGAAATCCAATGCGCTGATATATCAGTTGGGAGATACCCTGAAGTGGTTTCAAATAAAATACATCATTTTTTGATCGATAATCTCAATACAGCTGTGTTGTTGTTGGATGAGGATTTAACGGTCGAATATATAAATGCTGCATTCGAGGCCATGCTGCAAGTAAGCAGTACTCGACTTAAAGGTCTGTCGGCAAGTGCATTGTTTAGAAATGCAGACAATGTACTAAAAAGCATTGAGGGAGCTCTAGCGAGTGGCAGGCCCTACACTAGACGCCATGAGTTTTTGGACACCTATTCTGCAGGTCCGATTAAAGTGGATTATTCAGGTATTCCAATTGAGCTGGATGGCCAAAAGAAGCTTTTAATGGAGCTTCAGCCGATTGATCGATTTTTAAAAATAAACCGTGAAGAGGCCATGTTGTCTGTTCAAGACACCTCAAAGACCTTGATTCGTGGTTTGGCTCATGAAATCAAAAATCCTCTTGGCGGCATTCGCGGTGCGGCTCAACTATTAGATGATGAGATTGCTGAACAGAGCCTAGATAGCGAAACTCGAGAATTGTGTCAGATTATTATGACTGAAACCGATCGCTTAAGAAATCTAGTTGACCGGTTATTGGGGCCCAATCAGGTTCCAACTTACACGCAAATAAGTGTTCATGAAGTAACCGAGCGGGTTGTGGTTCTAATGCAGGCTGAACTGCAGGGGCAGATTGAAATTATCCGTGATTATGATCCGAGTATTCCGTCGATTGAAGGCGATGCTGAACAGCTGATTCAGGCAGTGCTTAATGTTGCTCGCAATGCCATGCAGGCATTGATTGATTGTGAGCAAAAGCAGCCGAAAATAACCTTTAGAACAAGGGTTAATAGAAGCTTTACCATTGCGGGTGAGCGCCACAAGATGATTTGTAAAATTGAAATTATAGATAATGGTCCAGGCGTGTCTGAAGAAATCAAAGAACAGATTTTCTTTCCCATGATCAGCGGTCGTAAGCAGGGTACAGGCTTGGGACTAACGATTGCGCAAAATGCGGTCAATGGCCACCAGGGCACTATAGAATGTGATTCGAGACCAGGGGATACCTGCTTCTCTATATATTTACCAATAAAGGCTTAGTTTTAAATGACTTCAGAAATTTGGATTGCAGAAGATGACCGTTCACTTCGATGGGTGATGGAAAAGGCTATTCGGCGTGAAGATATCGAGGTGCGCAGTTTTGAAAATGGCGAAGATTTACTGGATGCTTTAGCTGAGAATCAGCCTGAGATTATTATTTCAGATATTAGGATGCCTGGAATGGACGGTTTAGAGCTATTACAGCGTATTCATGCTGATCACCCAGATATGCCGATAATAATTACAACAGCCCACTCTGATCTCGACAGTGCGGTTGCCGCCTATCAAAGTGGTGCTTTTGAATACTTGCCAAAGCCCTTTGATCTAGAAGAGCTAGTGGATGTGGCGCGAAGGGCTATTAGTTTTGCCAACGAGCAAAAAACCTCGGCTGAAGTGGCTGAATCACCTCAGAGTGAAATTATTGGTGAAGCGCCAGCTATGCAAGAAGTGTTTCGCGCTATTGGTAGGCTGTCTAATTCAAATATAACCGTATTGATTAACGGTGAATCTGGTACCGGTAAGGAGTTGGTTGCCCAGGCCCTCCACAAACACAGTCCGCGCCGCAATAATAAATTTATTGCGCTTAATATGGCGGCGATTCCACATGATTTGATTGAGTCTGAGCTTTTTGGCCATGAGAAAGGTGCCTTTACTGGAGCAGCGCAGCGTCGCGAAGGTCGATTTGAGCAAGCCAATGGTGGCACTCTGTTTCTCGATGAAATCGGTGATATGCCCTCCGAGGCCCAGACAAGGTTACTGCGAGTGTTGGCCGATGGTGAGTTTTATCGCGTAGGGGGACATACAGCGGTTAAGGTTGATGTGCGAATTATTGCCGCAACCCACCAAGACCTTGAAACATTAGTTGCTGAAAACCGTTTTCGAGAGGATCTCTATCATCGTTTAAATGTGATTAGAGTGCATCTGCCTCGATTGGCAGATAGGCGAGAAGATATACCCGAATTAATGCAGCATTTCTTTCATAGTGCTGCCAAAGAATTAGAAATGGAACCCAAGGCGCTATCCCCTGAGGCTGAACAGTTCTTGTACAACTTGCCGTGGCCAGGAAACGTACGCCAGTTAGAAAATATCTGTCGATGGTTAACGGTGATGGCTGCGGGTCGAGAAGTACTTCTGTCTGATCTACCGCCAGAGCTGCGAGCTGAACAGTCGGATAAGGAACATAGAGTATCTGGGGACTGGCAAACAATGTTGCGCAGTTGGGCTGATAAAGCGCTTGGATCTGGCAGTAAAGATATACTTTCGTCTGCTATTCCAGATTTTGAGCGCACCATGATAGAGGCGGCGTTGGCGCATACTGCGGGAAGGAAGAAAGATGCAGCGCAGCTTTTAGGCTGGGGGCGTAATACGCTGACCAGAAAGCTTCAAGAATACAATATTGAAAAGTAGTTATTTGTATATATAAGATGCATTAAAAAACCCGCCAATAAGGCGGGTTTTTTTAATGTTAACGCACTATTGTTTAGTGCTGAGTGCCCTCTTTTTCCTCTGCAGCCTGTTGCAGCGCATTGGCAAAAAGCGCATCAAAATTGATCGGTGGTAGTAATAATGCAGGGAACGAGCCCTTGGTAACCACGTTATCAAGTGTTTCGCGAAGATAAGGGAATAATATACCCGGACATGTTGTATTTAGAATCTGAGGTAGCTGCTCTTCGGCAAAACCACTGACATTGAACAGACCGGCTTGTTCGGCTTCAACGATATAAATTGTATCTTCACCATCGGCTACGGTAATGGTTACCCGAAGTGCTACTTCATATAAGCCTTCTTCAACCTCATCGGTTTTTGTGTTTAGATCTTGGCTAACTTTTGGCTGCCATTTCTTCTTGAATGCAGAAGGTCCCTGCGGCGTTTCAAATGAAAGATCTTTCAGATAGACGCGCTGAATTGAAAATTGCGGCTGTCCAGCATCTTGTTTTTTTTCTGTCTTTTTTTTGGCCATGGTAAAACCCTTATAACGTTAGCTTTTGATGAGTTAGGCATTAAGTAGATGGTCTAATTCACCATTTAATGCCAGTTTACGTAGATCGGTAAAACCACCTATATGCTGCTCACCAATCCAAATTTGTGGAACCGTTCTCTGTCCGCTCCGTTGCGAGATATTGTCCCGAAGATCAGGATCGTTATCAACCGCTATGTACTTATATTCTATACCTTTAGCATCAAATAGTTGCCTAGCGGCTACGCAGTATGGGCAGAATTGTGTGCCGTATATTACTATTTGATTCAGATCGTTTAAATTTGCCAAAAGTTACTTCTTACCGTTCACTAGAGGCAAATTACTGTGGCGCCATTGAGAGATACCGCCGCTGAGACGGCGTATATTATATCCCTGCTTAGTGAGAATTCCGCCGGCAGTGCCCGCATGCTGTCCCATTTGGTCGGTCAGCACAATCATAGTAGATTTGTGTTTTTCTAGCTCATTGGTTCTGCTCGCTAAGGCGTTATGAGGGATATTGATTGATCCGTGAATATGTCCTTGATTGAAGTCATTCGCAGAGCGAACATCAACCAGTACAGCTTTATCTTGGTTCATTAATGCAACCAGTTCACTAGCCATAATTGGCAGGCCATTGTTTTTTCGCGTTACTGCCACTAGTGCGGCAATTAGGGCAAAAAGAAAAGTAATCAGTAGCCATTCTTGGCTGACAAAAATAAAGATATTCACGTTTAGAATCTCATAGAAATAGTGGGTATTGTTTAAAGCAAAACCTTTAGCGTGGGCAAGTATACACAGTATTTGCTTGGTGTGGAATTGGGCTTATATTTTTTGTCTAAGGTTTATTTTGGCGATTAAGTTATGACCACTTGCTCCATACCGGCACTAGGTCGGCGGGCAGTTCAGATGCCATGCCCAGAGCAGCCCAGGGCTGACCTAGGGCATGAAAGTCGGAGCCGCGTGAGGCCAGTAAATTATACTGCTTGCACAGTCGTGCCATAGACTGAGTGTCGGAGACAGTTTGAGAGCCAGAGATGACCTCCATGGCTTCACCGCCCAACTCGATAAAATCCTCTAACAGTAGGCATAATTTGGTTCTTGTCATCTTGTACTTGGTTGGATGAGCTAAAACTGCAATCCCGCCAGCACCACGAATCCAGTTGATGACCTCGCCAAGACTTGCCCATTGCTGCTTGATATCGCCAGCCTTGCCAGCACCTAAATAGCGCTTAAATGCCTGCTGGAAATTGCTTACAGCCCCTATTTCGACGAGGTATTGCGCGAAGTGTGGGCGCCCTACCTGCTGGCCGCAACAAAAGCGTTTAGCGCCTTCAAGGCTGTCTTTAATGCCCATTTTATGAAGTTTTTCATCAATTAATTGAGCGCGTTTTTGTCTGGCTAGTGTTTGAAACTCAATGCCCTCAAGTAATTTGGCGTTACCAAGATCCATGTTGAGCCCAACAATGTGCACACCAATATTTCGCCAAGTGGTAGAAAATTCAATACCGCTGATTAGGGTTAATCCGTTGTTTGGTGGGGCGATTTCAGCGTAGCAGTCAATATTATCGTGGTCAGTAATGGCTAAAACGTCAATTTCACGCTCAATAGCCAGCTTTATGAGCTCTTTAGGCGCTAAGGAGCCATCGGAAAGGTTGGTATGGCAGTGTAAATCAACGTTCATAAGTAAAATTGCCTAGTCATTGACCCTATTATAACTGTCTCTTGTGCGGATGCTATGAATCTTTATAATCAAACCATGCTCTCCGTTGCCAAACATTCTGACCCTATCGCGCCAATTACTAAGCAGCAAATGGCTAAAGTGCAAAGCGTCACTCTGGATTATATTGCACTGGCTCAGCAAATATATAAAAAGTCGTTTTCATCTATCCCAATCGTATTTGATTTGCGTGGCAAATCCGCGGGTATGTATCGGCGCAATGGTCGAGACCGATGTATTCGCTTTAATCCATGGCTGTTCGCAAAATACTATCAGTACAGTATAGATCAGACCGTACCCCATGAAGTGGCTCATTACATCACTGATTGTTTATTTCCATTTCGTCGTGTTAAGCCTCATGGCAGAGAGTGGCGATCAGTGATGCAGGCTTTCGGAGTTGAGGCAAAAGTTACGGGTGATTTTGATTTGACCGGCATTCCAGTAAAGCAATATCAGCGAATTGACTACATTTGTGGCTGCAAAACACATCAACTCTCATTAATAAGGCATCGCAGAGTGCAGTCTGGGTACGCGGAATACCGCTGTAAAGATTGTCGACAGCTTTTAAAGGTAGCGTCAAAGTGAGTGCTAAAGCTAATGGTGGGTGGTTTGTCTATATTATTCGTGCCACTGACGATTCTCTGTACACGGGTATTACCACTGATTTAGAGCGGCGATTAAAGCAGCATCAGACCGGCAAAGGTGGTGCTAAGTATTTTCGTGGGCGCCAAGCCTGTGAATTTGTGTATACGGAATCTGGCCATAACCGAAGTAGCGCCTCTATTCGTGAGGCGCAAATAAAAAAAATGACCCGACAGCAAAAAGATCTGCTATTATAGATTTATATTGTATATACAAATAATATCACCTTTAAATGTTGTATTTATTCGTCATTTAGCTTAATAATTGTATATACAAATAATATGTATATACAAATATGGCTGGTCTCTATGAATACTAAAGATCAAAAAATTCCACAATTTGCTGTGATCAAGCAGTATTTAGAGCAGCAAATTAATACTGAGCAGTGGGCGCCGGGTCGGCGAATCCCCACAGAGCAATCCTTAGCCGATACCTTTGCTGTCAGCAGAATGACCGCCAGGCGAGCCGTGCAGGTGTTAGCAGATAAGGGGATTCTTAACAGAACGCAAGGTTCTGGTACCTATGTTGCCGATAAGCCCGAAACTGTCCCAAATATCCTTATTAAGGATGTTGTTGCTGTGGCAAAAGCAGAAAACACCCATCAACATAAAATAATTTCAGCGGATGCCGTGCAGGCAACCTCAGATATTGCCAAATTAATGGGATTGCAAACAGATACACTGATATTTCAGTTAACGATTGTACATTTCGATGGTGATCGAGCCATACAATGGCAAAAAATTTGGGTAAATAGGAGTATGGCACCGGCGTTACTTAAACAGAAGCTCGATAAAGTTGACCCAAATGACTACCTTAACTGGCTGTGTCGACCACAAAAAACACAGTTTCAGGCAAAAGCAGTGGTGCCAACGGCCAGTCAACGGTTGCAGTTAATGCTATCAAATCAAGAAACGCTCAGTTGTTTGCAATTATCGCGTAGAAATTGGTCGACGGATGCAGTGTTTAGTTTTTCACAGATGCTGCATCCGGCGGATAGCTATTTTTTGGGCGATGACCTAAGGGAAGTTAAGTAATGCAAAGAATTGCGCTATTTGTTGATGTACAGAATATCTATTACACCGTTAGGGATAGTTACCAAGGTTTTTTTAACTATCAGGCACTTTGGCATAAGCTTTCACAGGAATTCACCCTAGTATCAGCAGACGCCTATGCCATTGAAAGCGCTAATGCTAAGCAGCAAAGTTTTCAGCAAACGCTGAGAAATATCGGCTTTAATGTCCGCCTAAAACCCTATATTCAGCGTGCTGATGGCTCTGCCAAGGGTGATTGGGATGTGGGTA
Organism: Porticoccaceae bacterium; assembly: GCA_049615345.1. Taxonomy (GTDB): domain Bacteria; phylum Pseudomonadota; class Gammaproteobacteria; order Pseudomonadales; family Porticoccaceae; genus HTCC2207. The sequence goes on from JBMZFJ010000019.1 coordinate 26,459, forward strand.
TTGCCATAGATATGATGGATGCTGCCGCTCGGCAAGATATAGATAAGTTGGTGCTATTATCAGGCGATGGTGATTTTGATCGGTTGTTGCTACGCATTTGCCACGGCAACAGTAAACAGTCGATAGTCTATGGTGTACCCCAGTTAACGGCGGCATCCCTGATAGATGCCGCAACAGAGTTTCGTCCTATCGACAAAACCTTGCTAATGACTAAGTAATAATACCGCCGCCAGGGTTGTTACCATCTTGCCCTGGAACAACTATTTTCGATGCCTGTTCACGGCGCATACGCTCTAGCTCTTTGCCTGCCTCTTCAACCGCAATGGCTGCTTTTCCGGCAAAATCCTGAGCCGCTTCACCAATAGTAGCGCCATCTAAGGCAAAATTGAGTGGAATAGCGCCCATAGGCGTCATGACTTGGGCCGAGCCAAAAAATGCTATGGCACGGTCAGGATCATCAGAACCATCGGCCAATACGGGGATCAACTTGCGAATAGCACCGGTTTTTTGGTCGGTATAGTTTTCTTCTCTGAAAAGCTCGTCCGGGCTCATTGCGTTACTTTCTTCGTTACTCATAAATTGTCGCCAAAATGGTTAGTTAGATTTAAAGCCAAATGTATCAAAGATTGGCGCCTATGGATAGGCGGGCATGTGCCGTATGACCATTATTAGCGGCTAATTTTAGCGCTTAAAATGGTGCTGATAATAACCATAGCAGACGACACTGCTAGGCAGGCAACTAGACCCTGTTGTTGATATATAAGACCCGATAGCAGTGTGCCAGAGAGTCTGCCTGCCGCATTGGCCATATAGTAAAAGCCGACATCGGTAGACACAGAGTCACGCTTCGAAAAGGCTACAATTAAAAATGAATGGATACTCGAATTAATGGCAAAAACAACGCCGTAGGTGAGCAAGCCTGCAATTAAAATGATTGCGGGGTCTAGCCCATAGATAAGACCAGCTGCAATTAATGCGGGTATAAAGGTTAACTTAGCAACCCAAGATGTAAGCTCAGAGCCTGTTGGAGTCTGCTGTTGGTAGTTGCTAGTAATTTTTGGGGCAAGTGCTTGAACCAAGCCATAGCCAATGACCCAACAGGCCATAAAGCTGCCGACTTGAAGGTGGGTCCATTGTAATTGGCTCTGTAAAAATACCGGCAGGGCAATAACAAACCAAATATCTCTAGAGCCAAACAAAAAAAAGCGCGCACCAGATAGCAGATTGATATCGCGGCTTTTTGATAGAGACTCACTAAATTTGGGCTTATAGCTGGTTTTTTGCGGCTGTAAAAATAATAGACTCAGCACCAATGTAATGGCTAATAACACCATCAGGGCATGGAGGCTACTGGCAAAGCCAAGTGTTGTCATTAAAAAGCCACCCAGGAAAAACCCCAAGCCTTTAAGGCTATTTTTGGACCCAGTGAGTAGTGCCACCCAGCGGTATAGCTTGGTTTTCTGATTATCAGACAGCAATAACTTAATACTGCTTTTAGCACTCATTTTATTAAGATCTTTGGCAATGCCAGATACGGCTTGCGCGATCATCACATACACAAGGCTTAGCATTGAGGGGTCAACGGTGAGCATGCCCAATGCCAGTATTTGTAGGGCTAAACCTATATGCAGTGAGGTATTTAGGCCAATACGCGTGGCCAGCCAACCGCCATAGAGATTGGTTAAGATGCCAAAAAATTCATAGAGTATAAATAAGCTAGCAAGTTCGATTGGCGAATAGCCCAAGCCATGAAAGAAAAACAGCACTAACATACGCAGTGCGCCATCAGTCAGGGTAAATGCCCAGTAACTGAGGGTGATGGTTAGATATTGTTTGGCGGCAGAATTAAGTGCCATAATCACATGGAAATCGCGACTTTAGAGACCAATTCCATCATACGGTTTACATAGCCAATTTCGTTGTCATACCAAACTAATAGCTTAACCTGAGTGCCGTTAATCACCATAGTTGAGGGAGCATCGACAACCCCTGATCGAATATCATTGGTGTAGTCGACCGATACCAATGGTAATTCTTCATAGCCCAAAATCCCTTTTAGGCGACCATTTGCAGCGGTTTGCAGTGCCGCATTGACTTCTTCAACCGTGACAGATTTTTCAACCTCAAACACACAATCTGTCAATGAGGCATTAGCCAGTGGAACGCGAACAGCAACACCGTTGATTTTGCCCTTAAGCTCGGGAAATATTTCGGTAATCGCTGTAGCAGAGCCTGTGCTAGTGGGTATCAGTGACATACTACTAGCGCGAGATCTGCGCAAATCCTTATGGTATTGATCAATAATACTTTGCGTATTGGTCATATCATGAATCGTGGTCATCGACCCGTGTGAGATACCAAAGCACTGGTGAATAACATCGACAACGGGCGCAATACAATTGGTAGTACAGGAGGCCGCGGTGACAATATCCTGTCCAGTATATTCATGGTCATTAACACCCATCACCACGTTGAGCACCTGATCGCGAGGGAAGCCTTTAATCGGTGCTGAAACCACCACCTTAGTCACACCCTGATCAAAATAGGGCGATAAGGCCTCAGGGCTTTTAAATGAACCAGTGCAATCAAGAACTAGGTCAACTTTGGCGCCGCGCCAGTCGGTATCCGCAATAGCCTTGTTTTGCGAGTAACTAATTTTGTGGTTATCAATGATTAGATGATCATCTTCGACAGAAACTAGTTTATCCCACTGACCATGAACAGAATCAAAGCGCAGCAAGTGTGCTGCACTTTGGGCATCACCCGCCATCTCGTTGATATGCACAATCTCAAAATCGGCACATCCCCAAGATTCACGAAGTGCGAGTCGACCCATGCGGCCAAACCCATTAATTGCAATTTTAATCGACATAATATTTCTTAAGCTATCAAAATAAACAAACTAATCGCAAGAGATGACAGTTTTATGACAGTCTCGACTTATTGCTCTTCAGCGTCTAAATTATGCAGATGCCCGCGAGCTATCTCTTCTTCTGAGGCTTCACGTACTGCTTCAATAGTGACATCAAAATTTAGGTTTTTACCTGCTAGGGGGTGGTTGCCATCAACAGTAACAAGATCGTCTGTTACCGCAACCACAGTCACTGGCACAGTGCCGCCCTGACCGGTCTGAGCTTCAAATTGCATGCCTAGCTCAATGGTATCTATACCTTGAAACGCTTCGCGCGGTACTTCTTGAATAAGTTCTTTCTGAACTTCGCCATAACCCTCAGCCGCACTTACAGCAACAGTGAGTGAATCACCGATGGTTTTGCCTTCTAGGGCTTTTTCTAAGCCGGGAATAATATTTCCTGCACCGTGTAAGTAATCAAGGGGCTCTTGGCCCTCTGAGCTATCAATGCTGATGCCATCATCATCGGTCAGTTTATAGTGAAAGCTAACCGCACTGTTGTTCTGAATATTCATGATATTTATCCGTTAATTGAATCAGCTGTACATTATCCATATTGGCGAATAAATATCGATCAACTTATGGTCAAATGGCGTAATAAATTAAACAAAGGTTGATGCCATAGTCATAATTATGTCATAAAGAGGTTTTTTAATGGGAGGGCAAAAAGTGGAAGAAGAGATTGAGTTTATGCCCAAACATACTGTTCTTGTCGTTGATGACGAATCAGCGATTCGAGAAATGCTGAGTATCTCCCTCGATGCTG
>JBMZFJ010000020.1:0-27915 GCA_049615345.1 Porticoccaceae bacterium
TTTATTCTCATCGCTTAGTCGAGCGTCAGGCGCAATTGAGAAAGAGTGGCGCATTGCCCTGGCTGCGCCCCGATGCCAAAAGCCAAGTAACCCTAAGATATGATCAGGGAGTGCCGGTTGCGGTAGATGCCGTAGTCTTATCTACCCAGCACTCACCGGATATTTCACAGAAAGATTTACAGGCTGCCGTTCGCAGTGAAATAGTCGACCATGTATTGCCTGCTGAATGGCTACATAAGGGTACTCAATACCATATCAACCCGACTGGAAACTTTGAAATTGGCGGCCCAATGGGTGACTGTGGTCTTACCGGACGAAAGATTATTGTCGATACCTATGGTGGTATGGCGCATCATGGTGGCGGTGCATTTTCTGGCAAGGATCCCACCAAAGTTGACCGCTCAGCCGCATATGCCGGGCGTTATGTGGCGAAAAATATTGTTGCCGCTGGCCTAGCTGATCGCTGTGAGATTCAAATCTCATATGCTATTGGCGTATCAGAGCCTACGTCTATCAGTATCAATACCTTTGGTACCGGCAAACTATCTGATGAAAAAATTGTAGAACTAGTTCGCGAGCAATTTGATCTGCGTCCTAGAGGATTAATCGAGATGCTCGATCTACGCAAGCCAATCTATCGTAAAACAGCCTCTTATGGGCATTTTGGCCGTACTGAATCAAGCTTCACATGGGAAAAAACTGATCGAGCAACAGCGCTTAAAAAAGCTCTGTAGCTATTAGACACATTAAAGGTAACCAATATGACCGTATTAAAGTCCGTAAAAAGTAGCGCGCCATTCACCGATTATAAAGTGGCGGATATCAATTTAGCCGAATGGGGCAGAAAAGAAATCTCCATTGCTGAATCAGAGATGCCCGCGCTTATGGCTCTTCGCAATAAATATAACGATGAGCAACCACTGGCTGGCGCAAGAATTTTGGGCTGCATTCATATGACAATCCAAACCGCAGTACTTATAGAGACTTTGGAGTCTCTGGGTGCAGAGGTTCGCTGGACTTCATGTAATATTTTCTCGACTCAGGACCACGCTGCAGCCGCTATAGCCGCTAATGGCACGCCAGTTTTTGCCTGGAAAGGTGAAACTGAAGAAGAGTATGACTGGTGCTTGGAGCAGCAAGTATTGAAAGACGGCGAGCCATGGAATGCCAATATGATCCTAGATGATGGTGGTGATCTTACCTCTTTGCTGCATCAAAAATACCCTCAGGTATTAGAGCATGTGCACGGCGTTACTGAGGAGACTACTACCGGCGTTCATCGTTTATATGAAATGCTTGAAGCAGGTGAACTAAAAGTACCGGCTATTAATGTTAATGACTCCGTAACCAAATCAAAAAATGACAACAAATACGGCTGTCGTCACAGTCTGAATGATGCCATCAAGCGCGCTACAGACCATCTTTTGTCCGGCAAAAAAGCCCTAGTGATTGGCTATGGTGATGTTGGTAAGGGCTCTGCTCAATCGCTGCGCCAAGAAGGTATGATTGTTAAGGTGACTGAAGTGGATCCAATCTGTGCCATGCAGGCCTGTATGGACGGCTTTGAAGTGGTTTCAACCTATAATGATGGTGATATCAATCAAGGTGTGAATGCTGAATTATTAGCCACAACCGACTTATTGGTTACTACCACTGGCAACTACAATGTATGTGATTCTTCTGTGTTAAAAGCCCTTAAAAGTGGCTGTGTCGTCTGTAATATCGGCCACTTTGATAACGAAATCGACACCGCTTATATGCGCGAAACCTGGCACTGGGAAGAAATTAAGCCTCAGGTGCATAAGGTTTACCGCGACCAAGACAGCAATGACCACTTGCTTCTCCTGGCAGAGGGACGCTTGGTCAACCTGGGTAACGCAACAGGGCACCCAAGCCGAATTATGGATGGTTCATTTGCCAATCAGGTACTCGCGCAAATCGAACTCTATGGTCGCGGCTTTGCTAATCAAGATAAGGCTACTCAGGCTAAATTGCTGGGCGTTGAGGTATTGCCAAAACATCTTGATGAAGAAGTTGCTGCCCATATGGTTAGCGGCTTTGGCGGCGTAATCACCAAGCTAACTCAGGCGCAGGCCGATTACATCAATGTGACCGTTGATGGTCCATTCAAAAATGATAGCTACAAATACTAAATAAAACGGATTTTTTATGGCCACACAACCACATATTAGCTTTGAATTTTTCGCTGCAAAAACTGAACAGGGGCGGCAAAAATTGCAACTCACCTGTGAAAAACTCAATCGCTATAACCCAGAATTTTTCTCGGTCACCTATGGCGCTGGCGGATCGACACGCGATACCACAAAACAACTGGTATTAGATCTTCAGCAACAGGGCTATCAGGCGGCACCTCACCTCTCGTTTGGCGGTGACAGCGAAGAGACTGTGCTTGGATTAATTAATGAATATCAGCAAGCTGGCATATCAAATCTTGTCGCCTTGCGCGGCGATCTGCCCTCAGGCATTGGCGGAACTACACAGTTAGTCCACGCCAACGAGCTGGTGGCATTGATTCGCGAAAAAACCGGTGACCACTTTGATATCAATGTCGCCGCCTATCCGGAAATTCATCCTGAGGCTGAAAGCTATAGCAAGGATATCTATTGGCTAGGTGAAAAATTTAAAGCGGGTGCCGACCGAGCCATTACTCAGTATTTTTATAACCCAGATGCCTATTTCCAATTTGTCGAAAACTGCCAAAAAGCGGGTATCGACAAGCCCATAGTGCCAGGAATTATGCCCCTCACTAATTTTCAGAATCTTTTACGATTTTCAGAAAACTGTGGTGCAGAGATTCCGCGCTGGTTGCAGTGGCAGTTAAAAGAGCGCAAAGATCATCAGGAAGATTTGGTTAACTATGGCATAGACATTGTCAGCAATCTTTGTGAAACACTGCTTGCGGGCGGTGCACCAGGTTTGCATTTTTACACCATGAACCAATGGCAAATTTCCGATAAGCTGTGTCAAAATATCGGACTGGAAAGCAACGGCTAAGCCATGCGTATCCCCAGAGTCTATTCACCGCAAACCATTGCCATTGGCGACTGCATTGAGCTTGAAGCTGGTGCGGCACGCCATTTGACCTCGGCGCTGCGAATGAACTCTGGTCAGTTGGTGACTCTATTTAATGGTCAAGGCGGCGAATATATTGGTGAGCTAGTGGAGGCAAAAAAAGGTAAGGCCACCGTTCGTGTCACTGAGTTTGACAAGACCGATCGCGAGTCAAACCTCTCAATCCATTTAGCGATTGGCATATCCCGCGGCGAGCGCATGGATTTAATTGTGCAAAAGGCCACCGAGCTTGGGGCAAGTGAAATAACGCCTCTTTTTACGGAGCGCTGTGAAGTTAAACTTAGCGGTGATCGGCTGGCTAAAAAAATTAGCCACTGGCAACAGGTGGCGATTAGTGCCTGTGAGCAGTGTCAGCGCAATAGTCTGCCATCGATTAATGCACCTGTAAAAATAGATCAGTGGCAAGATAATTGCGACGCATCGCTAAAGCTAGTGCTTCACCATAGAACCGATCAAAGCCTCAGCGATATGCCCCCACCAAGAGGACAGGTCGCATTATTAATTGGTCCTGAAGGGGGTCTTAGCGAACGTGAAATTCAGCAGGCAATATCATTAGATTTTTCCCCGCTTGCACTAGGTCCGCGGGTACTGCGAACCGAAACCGCCCCCCTAGCCGCAATATCTATCCTGCAATCGCTGTGGGGAGATATGGGATAGTGACTTACAGGGTCGGAAGCATAAATACTGGTTTTCTAATCCTAGTCACTGCCCTATTTTCGCTTTACTCTTTCCCAACACAGGCCAAAAATTATACCCAAGCGGTAGGCACAATTTACTGCGATGGCGGTATCCGCGGCATTGCCACGCATATTCAATCACCTCAAGGTTTTGCCCCCAATCAATCCGTTATTGTGACTGCCGCCCATGTTATTTATAACCCTCAAACCGACCGACTTTTTAGCCAGTGCCATTACCGACCACACAATAAACGACTGAGTGGCATTGAGTTTAAGACAGTATCCGCCCACAGCTACTCGGTTAATAATAAGGCTAAGATTGCCCAAGCAGAAGGTGATCTTGTTTTTATTCAGCTAAAAAATAGGGCCCATCAGCCCGCCCTTTCGTTAACGGAAGATATTTCTGGCGCGATATCAGAGCTTTCTTTGATAAGCCCCCATGCAGACGGCTTTAAGCAGACTCAATGCCAAAAAATTGACCACCCCCATATCAAAACCGATAAGTTATTACTTCATAACTGCGCCGTTCAAGAAGGCAGCTCGGGCAGCCCTATTATAAATAGTGCCAACGGCAAGGTTATTGCAGTACATGGCGGAAGATTCGCTGTTCACACAACAAAGAATGGTGACAAAAATACCACTTGGATCGGGCAGGCAAGGCGAATTGATTCAAGTATTGGTTTAGATCGTTAAGCACCGTTAGTGTTAGTCGCTTGCGAGCATGCTAAAACACCTTTCCCCATACCAAATAACCGAGATAGGCCGCTAAAAAAACACGAATCACGATGCTGTATGTTGAATAACCTAGCTTAATTTCACTTTGCTCACACTCAATACTTAGATACTTGAATGGATTAGCCCAAGGATTGAATGCAAACTGATATTTGCCTTTCACGGTTATGAGCTGCAGAACCTTAACTGGGATGAACATCTGTTTTGCTTTATAAAAATGGGCGGACTCTACTTCTGAAAAAGGGATATTCCAGCTTCCACATTCAATGCGGTCATCAAAGACTTTAAAAAAAGTCCTTTTGGCAACAACCCAATTGTGAGAGTATCTAGGCTCTTTATCCTCTCGATTGGTCGCCTTACAAAAACACTTGTATTTCATTTAAGCCCTCGAAACACATAACGCTGCAAGGCACGAGCATTCGCGAAAAACCTTAACCAAAACCCCATATACACAATTTTATTTTCTGTATCGTCCATGATACTTGCCTCCAACTCATGTATTAATTGTCATTAAAGTAAATATAGACTACTGATGAGTTAATTAAAGGCAGGCATGTATGATTTTGATTTGCAGAGCATATTGATGAAATATGGTCTAATCTTTTTACTGAATAATTGAAAAAAAAATATTGAAGACAGCAAGCTTAATAGCCAATTACAAGAAATAGGTCTTCAAAATCCGACTAGGTCGTAACACTTAAAATAAAATTGACCTTTGAGTGATAAAAAATCGGGCGTAATTCTAAACTTAGCTATTCACTGCATATCTGAATAAGGATTTTCCAAATCAAAAGCCACATCCTGCGCAAGGCCTGGAATGCTGATACCCTCTTTTGTAATACTTACCTTTTCTTCATCGATCAAATCTTCACCAAACCGATAAACAACATCTAGTTGTGCCATATCGGCACGATTGGCATAGGCTTCAGCATTGTTTCTGGTAGCTTCGCGTTTGGCAAAGTAGACCTCTAGCTGTTCGCCATAACGAGTCGCCATCATTTTTTCTGCCTGCTGGGGTGATAGCACTACTGCAGTGGCATTATTACCGCCAAAGCCCTTGGAATTGATAAAGGCCACGTGCATATTTTTATCGCTCATATCCATATCGTGCAGTGGAAATACGGTATGTTGCTGATTAACGTCGTCTGCCACTTTACTAATGGTTTTGATACCGGGAATAATCTGATACTTAAAGGTACCCAATGCTGACATTAGCTGATCGCCACTGGCGGTTGAGATGGTATGCCCCACATAGGACTTAACCGCAGTCACTGGCCAATCTTCAATATCAAAGGCTTCGGCGACGCGATTAATTAAATTAGACTCTGTGGTGCGATTTGCCGGTGTGCTTGAACCATGGGCATGCACAAAACTGTGCTTTTGCACGGTATCTTTGCCAACAATATTTACGGCCGAGGCCACTGCTTTGGCAAATGAAATAGTATTACCTACACCCGGCGCAGAAATGGACTTTTTCACACCATCGGCATTAATAAAGATATCCGGTACTGCACCGTGAATATCTGCACCTAGTTCCACCGTTAGCGCATCGTCCATCAAAACCACATACTGGGTGCCTTCAGCAAGCGTAAAGCCACAGTTTTCGCCAAAGGGGCGGCTGGCACGACGCCAGTCAGGCTTATCTGCATCATCTAATTTGGCGAGGTTTTCGTCACTACCTAGGGCGCTCATATTGGAGAACCCTTCGGAAACTTCAGGCATTATGACTGATTCTGCATTACCAACAATGGCAACTCGACGCACACCGCTGCGAATATCTCTTACCGCGGCCTGCAAACAATAAAGGAAAGTAGCACAGGCGCCTGTAATAGCTTCGGTATGACCCACACTTCCAAGCACATAGGCATTAATAAAGTCAGCCGGCATGGAATTAAGCCCCATAGGCACCTGCTTGGCGGTGGTTCGCCCACCTTTTAGACGCGCCTGAAATAGACCACCAAAACCTTCTTCACTCATTTGGCTAAAGCCACTAGATGAGTAAACACCTATCTGGTCCGGCTTAACCGCATCGGCAATGGTTTGCCATTCAACGCCGACCGAATGCAGTGCATCGCTTGCCCCCATCAATGCCATCTGCAATGTGCGCGGATGAAAACGAGCATTGTAGTGATTAGCAGGATCAAATCCTTGAGGTAATTCACCGGCAGCCTTGGCCGCTAGCTCATAGTCTGAGGCTACCAACAGATCACTGTCTTCGCTGAGCTTAACTTCAAACGTACCATCCTGTAGATCAGTTAATTGCCAGTGCTTGGGGGTCACTGTAGGCAGATCACGCTTGGCTATAGTAAATACCGGCTGCGACTCCGCACTGGCGCTTAGATTTACTTTTTTATTGCCCGATACCGCACTGGGGTCGAATGAGGAAATTTTTCGAACAAGGGTGCCACTCAAAACAGTACTTCGAAATTGCTTATCTACTTCAGAGGCATCAATAATCTGCTCGTCTGCAGTCTCAAAACCCTGATCTGTTGTTTTCACTAAACCCATAAGACAAGCGAGGCTAACGATGGTCTGTTGTTGTTGGCTTTGTGGCAGTGACTCTAAAATCATGCGTCTAAACGCTTGATCTGACGAACTGCGACCTGCGGCATTATAGCCGCCATAACCAACAATAAGTGGTAATGAAACTGACATCCCCTCTCCTTCTTTTACTTAACGTGCTTTGTATCAGTTTAATCGGATTTTTTGGATATTTAGTTAATTATTTAGCCATTTTAGTTAATTTTTAAGACTTTTGTGCTATATTTTTAGCCATGATTTTCAATTTAACCCTTTTGCTCTGCGACAATATGCTGGTTTCAAGCACCACCCTGGCAGCTGAGATTTTTAACTTTGCTCAGACGGCTGCTCGCGCCAATCGCGAAAATACCAAAGAAATCCATATTCGTTGGCTTAGCCCAGATGGCGCAGCGGTTAAAACATCTGCTGGCTTTGAGCTTCACCCCACCCACTCCCTTGGCGATTTGTTTGATAGTGATTTGGTGCATATTCCTGCAATGTGGCGAAACCCTCGACCGGTTGTCGATAAATACCAGGCCTATATCCCATGGCTACAGGAGCAACATAGAAAAAATGCCAATTTCACAGCCGTTGGAACTGGGGTTTGTTTTCTCGCAGAGGCAGGCCTACTAGATGACAAACCAGCTACAACGCACTGGCATTATTTTGATCAATTACAACGTCGCTATCCGAGGATACAATTAGAGCGAGAACTGTTTACTACTCAAGCGGGGAATATTTACTGCGCGGCCAGTGTTAATGCCATGGCAGAACTCATTATGCATCAGGTAGAACGTATATTTGGGCGCATTATTGCCCGCCAAGCTCAGAGAAATTTCTTCCATGAAATTCGCAATCTAACCGAATCGGCAAACCAAGAAGGGCAGCGGCAAAACAAGCACAGTGATGAGGCCATAGCACAGGCGCAGATTTGGATTCAGGATAACCTGGCTAAACTTCTCAGCGTGCCTAACTTAGCCGATCAGTTTGGCATGACAACCCGCACCTTTAATCGCCGCTTTAAAGCCGCCACGGGGCAGACACCGGTTGATTATATAACCCATGTGCGAATGACTTTCGCCTGTGATTTATTAAAGAATACTGATTTGTCGATTTTAGAAATTGCTGGATTCAGCGGCTTTAAGGATTCAACTTGGTTTTCGTCGCGCTTTAGGCAATGGTCTGGCGATACGCCTAAGGCGTACCGCCAAACAGTTAGAGCAAAATTATTTAACTAGGGCTAAAACCTAAACCGCTCTAACGCGAATTACACCTTCAACCTGAGCCACTTTCTGCACTATTTCATCAGAAATATCACCTTCAACATCGATAATATTATAAGCCACTTCATTGCGGCTCTTATTCACCATATCGACAACGTTGAGATCGAAGTCTGCAAGTATTGATAGCACACTACCAAGTACCTTGGGTACATTTTGGTTGGCAAAAGTTAAACGCGCGCCACCATTCCGTGCTAACTTAGTCGGCGGGAAGTTTACCGAATTATGAATATTGCCATTTTCGATATAATCCATTAGCTGATTAGCTGCCATGACTGCACAGTTTTCTTCTGCTTCAGCAGTACTAGCACCAATATGCGGCATAGCAATAATTTTTGGATTACCTAAAAACTCAGGCGTTGGGAAATCACAAATATAACCTGCGATTACGCCGCTCTCCAGGGCCTTAACCATATCCTCAGTGCTGACAATTTCTTCACGAGCAAAGTTAAGAATCTTTGCTGTGCTTTTCATTACGCTTAAAGTTTCACTGTTAATAAGATGCTTTGTTGCGGGAATAGCTGGGACGTGAAGGGTCACAAAATCTGATTTGGCCAACAACGCCTCGAGACTATCCATTCGCTCAACCTGACTTGAAAGCTGCCAAGCCGCCTCAACTGAAATAGCCGGGTCATAGCCGACAACATCCATACCAAGATCTAACGCAAGGTTAGCTATGATAGAGCCGATAGCACCTAAGCCCACTACGCCCAGTGTTTTCCCCATAATTTCAGAGCCCGCAAAACGCTTTTTCTCTTTCTCAAGCAGCTTGCCCATCTCGCCGCCATCGTCCATATGGGTCAACTCTTGGACATAGTTCATGCCACCATAGATATCGCGAGAGGCTAAAAGAAGACCGGCAACAATTAATTCTTTAACCGCATTGGCATTGGCACCAGGGGTGTTGAATACAACAATACCCTGATCGGTGTAATCAGCAACAGGTACGTTGTTAACTCCTGCCCCCGCTCTGGCTACTGCCAAAAGACTATCCGGAACCTGCTCCTCATGTAATTTATGGCTTCGTAGAATAAAACCTTGTGGATCTGACAAATCACTGCCAACCTCATATTTTTCAGGTGAAAAACGGCTGAGGCCTTTGGAGGAGATTGCATTGTAGGTACGAATTTTGTGCATAGTTAATTCTCTAATAAGTTTTTTCAATTATTGGGCTACTTGGTTATAGGCCCATTCCAGCCAGGGTAGCAAAGCCTCTAAATCGGACTGCTCAACCGTTGCGCCACACCAAATTCGCAATCCTGCCGGCGCATCACGATAGGCACCTATATCAAAGGCAACCGATTCTTGTGCCAGCAGTGAAACCATCTGTTTAACCTGATCGGCATCTAGATCTAGGCTTAAACATACACTGGTGTTTGATACTTGCTGTGGCTCTTGGGCAAGAAAATCGATCCATGAGTGCGAATCTACAAAGCCCTTGATGGTTGCTAGATTTGATTCTGATTTGGAAATAGCTGCCGGCAATCCACCAATTGATTCTACCCAATCTAGGGCGTCTAAATAATCCGCAACGCAAAGCATAGACGGAGTATTAATGGTAGCGCCGCGGAAGATGCCCTCAATTAATTTACCCGCTTTAGTGAGACGGAAAATTTTTGGTAATGGCCATGGCGGGCTGTAGCTCTCGAGCCTTTCAACCGCTCTAGGACTAAGGATCAACATACCATGAGCACCTTCTCCGCCAAGCACCTTTTGCCAACTGTAGGTAACGACATCGAGCTTTTCCCATGGCATATCCATAGCAAAAACAGCAGAGGTGGCATCACAGATGGTCAATCCCGTTCTGTCGTCGCTAATCCAATCGGCATTGGGAACTTTTACCCCAGAGGTGGTGCCATTCCAAGTAAAAACACAATCATGATCTGGATTTGCTTGAGTCAAATCTGGCAAAAAACCATAGTCGGCCGTATAACTATTCAAATCATCTAGCTTCAATTGCTTTACCGCATCGGTCAACCAACCACGTCCAAACGATTCCCAGGCAAAAATATCTACTGGGCGTGCACCGAGTACAGACCACATAATCATTTCTACCGCCCCAGTATCAGATGCCGGAACAACGCCAACTCTGTAGCCCTCAGGCAAGCCAAGAACTTTAGCGGTCTGTTCACAGGCTTGACCCAACGCTTGCTTACCAATAGATGAGCGATGAGAGCGGCCCAGCGTATCTAACTGTAAATTTTCAACACTGTAACCAGGCCTTTTAGAACAGGGGCCTGAAGAGAAATTTGGATTGTTCGGTTTTGTCGTTGGTTTCATAGTTTTAACTTTAATAACACCTTTGAGTCCCACTATAAGTTTGGGACGATATAGTTATTTTCAATCGTATAATTATTAAGAAATTCCTCATTAGGAATAATTATTTTGCGACTAGTGCACGCTCTTTTTCAATTAAGAACTCAGCCACTTTAAGCATGCCAGAAAAGCCGCCTGCCTTAGTTGTGCTAATACGATATTTTCCATTGATAATCATTTCTGGGGTGCCGCGAACCTTATAGGCACGAACTCTGGATTTTGCCTGAGTGATCATGCTTGTAGTTCCGAATGAACTGAAAGCGCTTGAAAACTTTTTACTATCAACACCATTGGCGCTGAAAATTTCAGCAAAATCCGCTTCATTTTTAACGGCTCTTTTTTTCAAGTGTATAGCCTCAAAAATTGGCATATGTACCTGTTCAAGAACGTTAAGAATTTTAGCTGCATAATAAGCTCGGGCATAGGCTTCCATTTTTGGCTGCCAAATTGCCGGCGTACTTTGAAAATCAACATCCGCAGCTAGCTTTTTCACCCAAGGATGCAATTCAGCTTGGAAATTGAAGCAGTGTCCGCAGGTATAGGCAAAAACTTCATTAACTTCAATTTTTTCTGGATTGGCTGTTCTTACGGTCTGTGGAAGAATATCGTAGTGTTCGCCCGCTATATATTTTTCATCTGCTGCCTGACACATCGCCAATGGCAATAGGGTTAAAATAAAAATAATCCGCTTGATTAACAACATTGTTCGTCTCCTTGTTAAATTAAACTAAATTTAGACTAGTTCAATCCAGCAATATAATTAGCTAGCGCTTTAATTTCTTTATCACTTAACGCTTTGGCAACACCCTGCATGATTTTTGCATTCGCACCGGAGTTGCGCTCACCATTGCGATAAGCCAATAATTGCTTCTCGGTGTATTCTGCATACTGTCCCCCTAATGCGGGATATCCGGCAGGGCCATTACCCTTGCCTGATGGCGAGTGGCAGGCGATACAGGCAGCAACACCTGTTTTAAGATTGCCAGCTCTGTAGAGGTTTTCACCTAGCTCAAGAACTTTTTGAGCATCGTTAATGCCGATAAGCGTAATTTCTTTCGCACCAGAAATCTGGATCTTTTTACTGTTGTAATAGGCTGCCATATCCTGAAGGTCTTGGTCAGACATATAATCAAGCAAACCGGTCATTTCAACAATAACGCGCTCGCCCGCTTTAATATGGCGCAACTGTGCCGTTAAATATTTTTCTCCAAGACCCGCCAATTTAGGAAAAGAGGCGATAGCACTATTACCATCTTGGCCGTGGCAACCGGCACAGCTAGCCGTTTTTAGCTTGCCCGCTGCAGCATCTCCGCCAGCCCAGACAGGCGTGTTTAAAAACAAAGCTATAAGGCCGCAAACAAAAAAGATTCTTTTCATGGTTATTCCAAATCTCACTATACGTTAGAATGGTCGGGCATATTTGTTAGTAAATACGCGCGAAACTTTAAAAGGTAGTTAGCTCAATGAGCTTAGCGCGCGCATTATATACTAATAAGCGCGTTTTCTTAAGCAAATTACAATGTCTTTTTACGGATTAAAAAAAAGTGAACTTTAATACAGTACAATTTTTGATTAGCGCCCAAACACTGCAACAGTGTCCGGACGATACCGGCTGTGAGGTTGCCTTTGCAGGACGCTCTAATGCTGGCAAATCAAGCGCAATAAACACTCTAACCCGTAACAAAGGACTGGCGCGAACAAGTAAAACCCCTGGGCGAACTCAGCTTATTAATCACTTTGAAATTGAGCCGGAAAAGCGACTAGTTGACCTCCCCGGTTATGGTTATGCCAAAGTGCCAAAGGCTATCAAGGCAAAATGGGATAGAAACTTAGCAGAGTATCTGCAAAATCGCAGTAGCCTCTGCGGTCTGGTGCTTTTGATGGATATTAGGCACCCACTACAAGACTACGATCAACAAATGTTAAATTGGGCTGCTCAAGCAGGCCTGCCTGTGCATATTTTGTTGACCAAAGCAGACAAGCTTAAACGAGGACCGGCAATGAACTCGCTGCTCGGGGTAGAAAAATTGCTACGTGATATGGACCCTGGCTATACGCTGTTAAGCGCTCAAATTTTTTCTTCTTTGAAAAAAACTGGACTGCCCGAACTGGAACAAAAATTGATAAGCTGGCTTGAGAATTAGTTAAAAAAAGACCCTGATCAAATTGATTCAGGGTCTGTTACTACTCGGAGAGACTACATGCCATTCTCACTAGGGGAAGAGAATTCATTTTTTTGCTGCTTGCATAGATATAGACAGCCATTTTTCATTAAGTTCAATTTTATTTAAAAAAAATTTTAATGCGCCTCATCCCAATTATTGCCATCGCCTACATCAACTACTAACTTAACTTGCAAACTTGCGGCGGACTCCATGCACTCTGTCACACCAACCACCACTTGCTTAAATTCATTGTCTGGCACCTCAAGTACCAGTTCATCGTGGACTTGCATAATCATTCGACTTTTAAGCTGATTACTTTGTAGCCATTGGTCGACATTGATCATGGCAAGCTTAATAATATCCGCCGCCGTTCCCTGCATGGGTGCATTGATCGCCGTGCGCTCTGCAGCCTGGCGGCGCATGCCGTTTCTGCTGTTGATTTCTGGCAAGTACAGCCTTCTGCCAAAGTGGGTTTCAACATAACCCTTTTCGGCAGCGCTGTGACGCACCTGATTCATATACTGCTGAACACCCGGATAGCGCTCGAAGTAAAGGTCAATATATTCCGCCGCCTGTTTGCGCCCAATATTTAATTGTCGAGCCAGACCAAAGGCGGACATGCCGTAAATAAGACCAAAATTAATCGCTTTTGCACTGCGCCGTTGATCGGTTGTGACCTGAGCCAAATTTACCCCAAATACCTCTGCCGCTGTAGCACGGTGAACATCCTGTCCCTGATCAAATGCTTTGAGTAGATTTTTATCACCCGACAAATGCGCCATAATACGCAGCTCAATTTGCGAGTAGTCAGCGGCAATTAATCGATGGCCGGGGGAGGCGATAAATGCCTGTCTGACTCGCCGCCCTTCCGCGGTTCGAATGGGGATATTTTGCAAATTAGGATCTGAGGATGACAGCCTGCCGGTAGCTGTGCCTGCTTGATGATAAGAGGTATGAATTCTCTTAGTAGCAGGGTTTATCATCAGAGGCAGCTTGTCAGTATAGGTGGATTTTAGTTTAGCTAGACCCCGATGCTCTAACAACACCTTAGGCAAAGGATAATCCAACGCTAACTCTTGTAGCACCTCCTCTTTGGTTGAAGGCGCCCCTTTAGCCGTTTTCTTTAAAACAGGTATTTCTAATTTTTCGAATAAGATTTCAGCCAGTTGTTTGGGTGAGGCCAAATTAAACTGCTGGCCCGCTAAATCCCAGGCCTGAGTCTCTAACTCCGCAAGTCGCTCAGCCAGTTCTTGGCTCTGTTGAAACAACAACGTATCGTCAACTAACGCACCATTGCGCTCAATGCGCGATAAAACCTTGATCAATGGCAACTCAATCTCTTGAAAAAGAGTTTTAAGTGGCAACTGATTTTCAACCTGAGGCCATAAAGCCTGATGCAATCGCAAAGTAATATCCGCATCTTCAGCCGCATAGGGCCCTGCTTCTTCCAATGCGATTTGATTAAACGTGAGTTGAGAGGAGCCCTTTCCAGCAATATCTGTAAAGCTAACCGTTTCTCTGTCTAAATAATACTGGGCTAAACTATCCATGTCGTGGCGCGTGGCAACACTATTCAAAACATAGGATTCGAGCATCGTGTCAAAGGCA
Source organism: Porticoccaceae bacterium (assembly GCA_049615345.1). GTDB lineage: Bacteria > Pseudomonadota > Gammaproteobacteria > Pseudomonadales > Porticoccaceae > HTCC2207. The sequence continues at coordinate 14,392 of JBMZFJ010000020.1, forward strand.
ATACCTTGTAGCTGAATGCCATGTTGTGCGAGCACGCTGATATCGTATTTTAAATTTTGACCCACTTTTTTAATCTTTGGATTTTCAAGAATCGGCTTCAGTGCGTTGACCACAACATCCCTTGATAATTGCTCTGGCGCGCCTAAATAATCGTGACCAAACGGAATATAGGCGGCACTTCCAGGCTCCACGGCAAAGCTAACGCCTATCAAGTCGGCGACCATATAATCAAGACTAGTAGTTTCTGTATCAAGCGCAAAAAGCGTGCTCGATTGTAGCTTTTGTAACCACATTTCAAACTGCTGTTCGTCTAAGATGGTTTCATATTTAACTGAAGGGGGTGTTGTAACTGTATTCTTAGCTTCAGCCGCCGCCTGTTGAACATCGCCTATCGGGCCGGCATTGGCATTGGTCAGGCTATCACTGGTCGCCGAATCGCTAAACTCGTTAATCCAAGTTTTAAACTCCATTTCTTGAAATTGTTTTAATAATTCCGCTTTATCCGGCGCCTGATTAACTAGCTGATCGACACTTAAGTCTAGGGATACGTCGGTTTTGATGGTCGCCAAAGTATAGGAAAGATAGGCTAGATCTTTGTGCTCCTCAAGTTTAGCCGCCAGCGTTTTAGCGCCACGAATACCCAGTCCAGCAACCTCATCAAGACGCTGATATATTGAGTCCAGCCCGCCCAAGCCCTGAAGCAAACCCAATGCTGTTTTTTCGCCAACGCCTGGAACGCCAGGAATATTGTCTGATTTGTCCCCCAAAAGCGCCAAATAATCGATGATCAATTCAGGCGAGATACCAAACTTCTCTATCACCCCATCCCTATCCATAAAGGTATCGGTCATAGTATTCACTAGACTAATATGCTGATTAACCAACTGCGCTATATCTTTGTCCCCAGTTGAGATAATAACTGGCCGCTGCTGCTCTGTAGCCTGCACTGCATAGGTACCAATTACATCGTCTGCCTCAACCCCTTCAATGCTAATCAGCGGCATACCCATAGCACGAATAATGTTATGAATGGGCTCAATTTGAGAGCGAAGCTCATCTGGCATGGGTGGGCGGTTGGCCTTATATTCGCTGTATATTTCATCGCGAAAGGTTTTACCCTTGGCATCAAAAATGACTGCACTAGTGCTGTCTGGATAGTCTTTTTGTAGTCGACGCATCATATTGATGACGCCTTTAACCGCCCCCGTTGGCAGGCCCTTGCTATTGGTTAGAGGCGGGAGCGCATGAAAGGCCCTGTAGAGATAGGAGGAGCCATCGACAAGTATTAGCGGTGCTTTATCAGTCATAATTATCCAATTTTTTATTGCAACAATTTAATTAGGATACATTATTTATTTGAAGCAGGCGGAAAATTGCGTAGCCAAACCGTAAATATATGACTCATAACTCGGCAATTGATCGTTGTAGGCAACCCCTAGTATATCTATTGTTGTGGTTGGCACAGATAGATCCTTAGCCATAGCTACTGCATCTTTATCACCATGCTGTGGCTCAATAAATACACAACTAACCCCCAATTTTTGCCCTTCTAGTCGCAAATTAAATTGAGTTTTTGCTCCTCTTTGCTTGCCCAGCATATCTCGAATTGACAGACCAGACTGCAAATTAAATTCATTAACAAAGTAGCCTATCCCTTGATGATGCACCATATAGTTGCGATTTTTAAGTGGTGACAATAGCTTGATCGTCTCTTTTTTAACCTGATCACTATAAATATCGACAATGGGCAGTTCGAGGCGATTAGATAACGCTTTAGCTAATTGTTTAGCTATTGTTGGTGATAGCCAAATATGTGGATCAATATCATGATCATGTTCTGAATGGTCATCATGATGATGATCATTTTCTTCGTCGGTCACATTTTTTTCACGATCTGGATAAATTAAATCTAATGCTGTGACTAATTTTGATGGCGATAAGCCTGTAAATTGCTTTTTTGCTCTTATTTCGAAATTTGGTCCTATCCAAAGTACTAAATCTGCCTTAGCCAACGTGCGTATGTCTGACACTTTAAGCACAACATCATGGGGCGACAGTCCTGAGGGCATTAAATACTCCACTCTGGCTTTATCTTGCAGCGCCGACCTGGCAATAATAGCGAGTGGCTTAATACTAGTGACCACTAGGGGCTTATCGTTAGTATCGCTATAAGCAAGGGCAGAAAGGCAAAATAGCACACATATTAGCGGCACCCAAAAAACCTTAAATGTAATGTTATAATGTTGCATTATGTAGTTTCCATCGCTTTTAAAGTGAAATATTTCAAATTTTTACTGTATATTGCTTAAATATATATGTAATATTATAACATAACGTACTAATACGTAGCCATATCATGTTAACTAATGCACGCTTAGTATATCAGCCACACGACCAGGTTCGCATCCTCAATGCGGCCATTGCTCGCGCCCACGACATATGTGAGGCCGCCAATGTGCGCCTTACTCCAACCAGAGAAGCGATATTAAAGCTGTTATGGCAAGGCCACCAACCCATGGGTGCTTATCAGCTTCAGCAGCAACTAGCTAAGGTGTCGGAAAAACCCATTGCACCCCCTACTATATACCGAGCCATTGAATTTCTGATAGATTTAGGCTTGGTCCATCGCATCCATTCACTCAATGCATATATCGGCTGCCCTTTTCCTAGTAGCGAACACAGTAATATATTTATGATCTGTGAAAAATGTAACACTGTAGCTGAAGTTTCAGACAAAAGAGTTAATAATTTATTGGCCGCGATGACTGATAAAGTTGGCTTTAAGCTACATTCACAAACTATTGAGCTGTTTGGCCTGTGCCCAAACTGCGAGCCCGGGGGTAGTGATGAATAACCGCTTAGTGAGCCTAAAATCGGTCAGCAAAACCTTTGCTGATAAGCCGATTTTACAAAATATATCGATGACCATTAATCAAGGTGAAATTACTACCATTATTGGCCCTAATGGCGCCGGCAAGTCCTCGTTAATACGGATTATTCTTGGGCTTATATCACCAGATGAGGGAACCATAGAGACATCGCCTAATTTAACTGTTGGCTATATGCCACAAAAGGTCAATATAGACCACACGCTACCTATTTCTACCTGTAGATTTTTACAGCTAGCTAACACTTCTCATGAGGAATGCCATAAAGCTCTCGAATTAGTGGGAATTCCAGAGGCCAAAGACACCCCGTTTCATAAACTTTCTGGCGGTGAAATGCAGCGCGCCCTTCTAGCCAGATCTATTTTGCTCAAGCCAAACTTATTGGTGCTTGATGAACCAGTTCAGGGTGTAGATTTCAGCGGCCAGAATGAGCTATATGGTCTGATTAGCGAACTTAGATCTTCCCTAAACTGCGGCATTGTCATGGTTTCCCATGATTTACATCTAGTGATGTCGGCCACTGATCATGTTATTTGCCTCAATCATCATATTTGCTGTCAGGGCAAGCCTGAACAGGTGACCCAAGATCCTGCCTATGTGGATATATTTGGTGAAACGGCGCTTTATAATCATCAGCATAATCATCGACATAGCTTAAAAGGCGAGGTGCTTGATAGTGATGGTGTTCATCGTCACGGGGAGGGGTGCCAACATGATTGATTTTCTTATCTATGCACTTCTTGCTGGGCTTGGCGTAGCAGCAGTCGCAGGGCCCTTGGGTTGCTTTGTGGTATGGCGTCGAATGGCCTATTTTGGCGATACCCTAGCCCACAGCGCACTGTTGGGGGTCGCGCTTGGTGTTTTGTTAAATATAGACCTCGGCATAGCCGTTACTGCTGTCTGCCTATTAATGGCATTGGCTCTGGTTGCTCTCGAACAACAGGGCATTTTGGCACTGGATACACTATTGGGAATACTATCCCATTCAGCCCTGGCGGTCGGTCTAGTGGTTATTTCACTGCTATCGGATATACGCGTCGACCTGATGTCGCTTTTATTTGGCGATTTATTATCAGTAACCATCGCAGACCTATGGGTTATCTACGCAGGCGCGGGCGTAGCTATTGTATTATTGGCCACACTGTGGAAATCTTTGATTAGTATAACGGTAGAGCCTGAGCTAGCTGCCGTTGAGGGCATCAATGTAACGCGCGTAAGAACCGCCTTAATGCTTATTACTGCCTTGGTTATCGCTATTGCGATGAAAATTGTTGGGGTGTTGTTGATTACTGCGCTATTGATTATCCCAGCAGCAGCAGCTCGCAGAATTTGCACCACACCAGAATCTATGGCAATTTTTGCCAGCTTGGCGGCAATGGCATCGGTTATTTCTGGCTTAGCAGCATCCTGGTATATAGATACGCCGGCTGGTCCGTCGATTGTTATTAGCGCCGCATTATTGTTTTGTTTATCACTGGGCTTCAAACAAAAGGGCTAGATTGTTCTCAGGCATAGACAGCTATAGGCTTTTGAGTCCTGCCATCAAATTTGGCCAAACCTCATCAGCACAGCTACTGTGCTGATCGGCATTAAATTCATCGGCATCTAAAAGAATTTTTCTACCGACCCCTGCGGCCATAGCGGCCTGCATATCAGTTTCTCTATCGCCAATCATAATCGATTGAGTGGCACTTAAATCAAAATCTTGAATCGCTTGAAGCAGCATGCCTGGCGCTGGTTTGCGCCAGTCGCTATTCTTCAAATAGGGCGGTAGGGCTTTTTCAGGATGATAGGGGCAAAAATATACCGCATCAATTTCACACTGATTGGCCATAAACTGCTGCTTCATCCAATGTGTTAACTGAGAAAAATCGTCCTCTGAATAGTAACCGCGGCCAATTCCCGATTGATTGGTCACTACTACTAGTTTGTACCCCAGAGACTTGGCGTGACGACACAGATCAAAAATGCCATCCATAAAATCAAAATCTTCGACCCTATACACATAAGAGTGATCGACATTAATTACCCCGTCTCTATCTAAAAAAACTGCTTTATTATTCATAACAATTTTTGCTCCGCTACTGCTCTGTCAAACATTGCAATAACTGACTCTGTAGTTATTTGCGCCATAAGCTGATTGCCTTTTACCCGACGCCCCCAGGGCAATTGATCGGCAGTTTTACCATACTGTTGCAGCAAGTTTTGATGGTAGACCTCAACGATATAGTCTTGATACAGATAGGGCCCTGTTCGCGCTGGATTTGAGTGGGCATAAAGTCCAATCACCGGGGTGCCTACAGTCACGGCCATATGACCAGGGCCGGTATCTGGGGCGATTACCAATAAAGCTTGCTCAAGCACACAGAGTAATTGTTTTAATGACGTCTTGGCGACTAAATTTAACACTGGGAAGTCTATATGCTGCAAAATATCGCTGACCAAACGCTGCTCTAGTGCTGTAGGGCCGCCGGTGAGCACGATGGAAAAACCGTGGTTATGGGCATGACGAGCCACCTCAGCATAGCGTTCAGGCAGCCAGTTGCGCTCTGGCCCGCTGGCCGCAGGGGCAATCACCACAACCCTGCTTAAACCCTCTAGATGCTGTTGTGCCGCCTGTCTATCCAAATCTGTTACTGGCAACTGCCATCGAGGCTCACAGCAAGGCACACCAATCGCCTGAGCAAACCCCATAAAGCCTTCTAACACATGAGCAGACGGTTGTTTTTTAATTCGCCGGTTTATAAACAGTGAATGAGCTTCTTTAGCTCTGTGCCAATCAAAACCAATTTTTATTTTAGCAGGAATACAGCGGGCGGCGAGGTTAGCCCTAAACGCTACCTGCATATGCAATAAAACATCAAATTGTTTATGTCTAAAAGTTTGCTTTAATTGTCTATAGGCTAGTTTACCGAGCTTTTTATCAAAAATAACAAATTCAACCCCCGGCAAGCCGTCTAACAAGGCGGCCTCTACCTTGCCAATAACCCAGGTAATTTTGGCCGCAGGGTAGTGCCACTGAATCGCTTGCACAGCAGACACAGCGTGACATACATCGCCTATTGCAGACAATCTGAGGATACATATATCATTAGGTTGCTCGGATAAAACCACAGCGCGCCTTAATAAAATGGTTAAGCAAATTAATACCAGTGAACAATTTCCAATTTAGTTCGACTGATTGATTCTGTGTATCTGATTGATCAAGCTTGTTATACTGCCAAAAATCACAGCAGGTATCCTATGCTCGATCTCACTCATGGTGCTAATCATACCCTTCTTACCGCAGCCAACAATCCCCTAAACATTACTCAGGATTGGTTTTCACCCGTTTATTGGCAGGGCAAAGATGCCATTATAGCCGAAAAAAAAGGGCGCTCTAGCACATGGTTTTTTGATTACGCCAATGGCATAGGGGTATTGCGACACTATTGGCGTGGTGGGTTAGTAGGTCGACTACTGAGCGACCAGTATTTCTATACTGGGATAAAAAACACCCGAATCTATAAAGAATATCTATTACTGCTTGAGCTAGAAAATAGAGGACTCAATGTTCCCAAGCCGCTGGCAGCACAAATTGCCTATCGAGGGCTTATCTACCGCGGTGATCTTATTACTCAAGCCATTCCTAACGCTGAAAGCCTGCTAGATATCATGAAAATACGCACTGTTAGCGATGATGAAATCATCAGCATTGGTAAAACGATTGCCGACTTTCATCAACATGGGGTGTTTCATGCAGATCTAAACATAAACAATATTATGCTAGATAATAGCGGTAAGGTTTATATCATTGATTTTGATCGAGGGCGTTTGGTTAAGCCTATGCATACATGCCTAAAAGGCAATATACAGCGATTACATCGGTCTTTTGTCAAAGAAAAAGGGCGCAATAGCCGCTTTTACTGGGACTCAGCTCAGTGGCAATTACTTATAAATGCCTATCAAAATCACTAAGTTGCTTTTATTTTACTGATTACCCTAGATGTCGAGCAGTCATTCACAAACTCAAGCACCTCAACATTACCGCCATTCGCCAAGACAAAATCTGCGCCGGCAATATCTTCTATCTTATAATCGCCACCTTTTACTAGAACATCAGGCTTAAGCTGCTGTATTAAATTAGCCGGCGTATCATTTTCTTCTACTGAGCCAAATGGAATAACCCAATCAACTGCCGCCAGTGCTGTAAGAACGGTAGCGCGTTCTTGCAGTGAATTAACCGGTCGATCAGCTCCTTTTAGTCGAGTAATAGAGTCATCATTATTCAACCCAACCACTAATTTATCGCCGCGAGTTTTCGCTTGGGCCAAATAGCGCACATGGCCGGCATGCAAAATATCAAAACAGCCATTGGTAAACACAATTTTATCGCCGCGTCGGCGCGCCTGCTCGATGCGCTCGAAGACCTCATCGGCTGTGGGGTGATAATGTGCCCCTGTGCGCTCAAGATAGGCCGTAAGATTTGAAGAGAGCTCTTCTGGAGAAAGAGTAGCTGCACCCAGTCGCGTCACGGTTATGCCGGCGGCAATATTAGCAATCTCAACCGCTTGGGAAGCTGGCATTTGAGTGCCGAGCATCACCGCAAGCGTTGCAATCACTGTATCGCCGGCGCCAGTGACATCTGCCACCTCAAGAGTTTGCGCGGGATAATCAAATTTTTCTGTCGGCGTAATTAGCGACATGCCCTGTTCTGAGCGAGTTAATAACATTGCGCCAAGTTTGCAGTCTGCAATGATTTTTTTAGCGGACTGGGCAATCTGTTGTTCGTCGCCAGAAACACCCCCCGCAGCCTGGTATTCCGTTAAATTGGGCGTCACGTAATCCGCGCCGGAATAAACGGCTAGATCTTTTGATTTGGGATCTACTAATACAGTTTTGCCGGCTTTTTTTGCCACATCAATCATGCCACCAATATTGGCCAATGACCCTTTGTTGTAGTCCGAAAACAACACCATTTCAAATTGATCAATTAGGCGTTCGAATTCTGCACTTAATAAATCGGCATGTTGCTGCGAAAACGATTGCTCTATATCTAGGCGAACTACCTGTTGGCTGCGGCTTAAAATACGAATTTTGGTAATTGTTGGCGCTTGATTTTGCTTAACTAACAGCGAGCTAATACCCTCTTTTTCCAAGGAAGCCTGCAAGCTTTTGCCATTATCGTCCTCGCCTATAATACCCAACAAGCTAGCCTGAGCGCCCAGGTGCACAATATTTTTCGCAACATTGGCCGCGCCGCCTGCCTTATCTTCAAAATCGGATACCCTTACCACGGGCACCGGAGCCTCGGGTGAAATTCGCGCCGTATCGCCATGCCAGTAGCGATCTAACATAACATCGCCCACAACAAGTATTTTGACGTCGCTTAATTTTTGAAAATAAGACAAATCCATTAGCTGTTTCCCGCAACCAACGCATCAATCGCTTCACACAACCAGTGGCCAATAAACATATGTGCCTCCTGAATACGCGCCGTCTCATCGTTGGCAATAATAATAGGTAGGGCAGCAATATCTTTGACCACTCCGCCATCGCGACCGGTAAGCGCCACCGTGTAGGCGCCAATCTCATTAGCTGCGGTCAGTGCCAAATTTATATTTTGGCTTGTCCCGGAAGTAGTAAGGCCTATGACCATATCTTCTGGCTTACACAGACCTTTAATTTGACGCTCAAATACTGAATCAAAGTGATAATCATTGGAGTGAGCCGTCAAAATAGAGGTATCTGTGGTCAGGGCAATTGAGGCTAAAGGCCCGCGTTCATTTTTGTAACGAACCATAAATTCCGCCGCTAAATGCTGGGCATCTGCCGCACTGCCACCATTGCCCATCCAGATTATCTTGCCACCTGCTTGCAATGCGGCATAGCATTTTTCCGCGAGCACCAGAGCTTGAGCGCCATAGGCATCCATTACCTCAAAGGTTTTCTTATGACGCTCTAAACTGGCCAAATAACTATTTTGAATGTCTTTAGATATCATATTTTTCGCTTCAAAAATTAAAATAGAAGATAACTTATTGTACACCTATACTTAAAAAAGCGGGCAATTTAAGTTAACCAATAAAACGCCCGTATAAACTTGCGACGAGATTAAAGGATTAACTCATGCGCACCATCCCAGCATTTGGCGAACCTCAAGACGACTCCACTTTTTCAGGGTCAAACTGTCTAAAAATTCTCTATATGTCCCATCTAGCACTAGGAGACTATATCTATCAAGGGCCTTTTTTCAAGGCGTTGGTCGAAAGTCACCCCAATATTAGATTAGATATTTGGATTGACGACTGTCGTAAAAAAAAGAAAGCTTGGCATGCTGATCGCAGTCAGGCTCTTGTTCAGTGGCTGTCTAGCGAATCTCATATAAATGATATATATCCAATTTCAAGCGGTCAGTCAGACCTAGATAAGCAGATACAAAAAGCTCACCTTCAAGACTATGATGTGGTTGTCTATGTTGCAACCAACCGCACCGCTGAATTTGCTAAAACCGCCGTCAAAATTGTTAATCGCGGCAAAGTGTTTGGCACCGTTCCAATGAATCGACTAGACAACCTAGTTAACTACAATACTTACAATAAACTTGATGGCAAAATAAATATAAAAAAAATAAACGCTTTCAATCATATCAGTGATTTTTATCAACATATTTTTCGCCAATTTTTTGCTGTAACTATTGATCATAACCAGCGTTTACTTAAATTAGATATTGCTCCAACACTAAAACAGCAATGCTTATCACGCATAGAAACCTGGGCGAAAAAAAACCAGCTTAATAACCCGAGGGTTATTTTTATTAATCATTTATCGACCTGTAAAAAGCGCGATTGGAAGCTGTCTCAACTTGAAGAATTGTTGCTTTTGTTAGGCGAAAGATTTCCGCAATGCTTATTTATTCTTAATGCACCCCCCAGTGATTTCGAATCTCTTAATTACTGGACAAGAAATAATCCGATAACTAAGCATTTGGCGATTGAGGCATACACGGCAAAAGAAAATTTCTTCGAATTACCTGGCCTAATATCACTAAGTAGCCTAGTGATCTCGGTTGAAACCGCTATTATGCACTTAGCTAGCAGCCTCAATATTCAGCAAATTGCACTTATAAGGCAATCGGCAAAACATTGGCGACCGCTCAACAATAGTCACGTCTTAAAGGGTCGGCAGAGGGTCGATTCGATCACGCCACATGAAGTATTTAGTGCCACTGTTCGATTACAGTGACTTAATTACCAAAAAATAGCTGTAGAGAGATATAAATAATTTTTTGTAAATACCGACTCACCATAGGTGAGCTTAGACTCAACTCGATTATGTCGCCAATAATGGCGCCCATTTAGCTCAAGTTCATAGCCTTTGCGGTATAAGGCCTTATCTTTATTATTGATTGACGCTGCAGACAGCCCCCAACTTGTCGCCATAGCGGAAAAAAGATCTATGGATACCTTATGTATTTCCGTAGGGACACCATGACCAAACTTTCTCTGATCGCCCGCATAATGGCCAATAACTCTGCCGTCATTAGAATTGCCATAGGCGTACATATGATTGGTATACCACATTGTTTTAAAGCGATTATATTCATACCTTAGGTCGATATTGTGGCTAATATTTGGCGTATAAATACCAAAACTTGTCGCCTGATTACCCAGGCTATAATTATTTTCCCCCTGAGTATCCTCGCCCGCAAGCTCGGCATATACCTCAACCGGCACTCTTGATGAAAAACGATAGCTTGAGGTAATTGAGGCCATTTGATCGCCAAATTCTGTTTTTCGTTGCTCTGGCGTATTTGAATTATCATTAGTCGCAGGATCAATAAACGCTTTTAAAATATCACCCAAAGAGACTTTTCTGGGCCCGCCGCCAAACTGCAGCATACGATTAAAGCCCAATTTCCAGCCATCAATAGGTTCAACACTGAGATGGGTTCCAAGCAGATGGGGCTTGCCATCGTGCCATTCTCCTAAATACCTTATACCTTTTTTTACCTGATCAAGGCGAGTATAAAAAAGATCGAATTTTAGTTGCCACCATTTTTCAATTGGCTCAATGGTGCTTAGGGAAATGCTTGGACTTAATTTCACATTAGATGAAATTAACTGCGAAGAAAACTTAAACGGCGAATACCAGTGCTCTCTATAACCTATATCTAACTGCAATTTACCTCTGCTTACTGCCATAAAGCTGTTAAATGGCACTAAACGGGAGCTATTTGCTCGATAGTCCATGCCAGCCTGAAATAAAACGGCGTTATTGGGTCGCCATATGGCTTCAACCTCAGCCTGCAAATACTCGTCAGACGAAAGCCCTCTTTGATTGCCTATCAGCTGGTCTTCTTTTGCCGATAACCGCGCAGTTATACCCATGCGGCTAAGCGTTTGTTTGCCGCGGTATCTATCCAATTGATGATTGATCGATTGATAAAGTGCAGGCCTGCTCTGTTTTATCTGATCCAGAGCCTGTTCGATCTCCTTAATCGCATAGGGTAGGCGCATAGGGTTGCCAATAGTTAAGGCAAATAAACGATGAATTTGAAGCTGTAGATGACTATCTACACCGATTGGCAAATAGGCGGTTGGGGAAGCTATAGCCTGAGAGGTAAAACATACGACCAAAAACATTAGAACTACTTTCAAAAAATTTACCTCCATGTAAATTTAATGCTATTTAAGACGTCATATAAGTTGCTATATAAAAAGTGTAGACGATAAATTGCGATGTGTTTTTCTATCTAAGCAGTTGGGCGAGATGATAAGATAGCGACGTTTAAATTGGGAATATTGAATGGTGCGCGCAGCATACTCGTTGTTTTTATATGTTTTGAGCCCCTTTATCTTTTTACAGTTATGGCTGAGAGGGCTGAAAGCTAGCGCCTATAGAAAACGCTGGAATGAACGATTGGGGTTTTACCGAACACCTGTAAAAGCCGGCAATTTGGTTATTCACTGCGCTTCGGTGGGTGAAATTATAGCGGCCAGCCCACTGATCAAACAGCTAATGGCTAGGTTTTCTGAGCATAGGATTACTATCACCTGTAACACCCCAACTGGATCTGAACAGATTGCTAAAATCTTTGGCAATTCAGTGCAACAGCTTTATTTGCCGCTTGATTTTCACGGCAGTGTAAAACGCTTTCTAAATAAACTTCAGCCTGCGGCAATTATTATCCTTGAAACTGAGTTGTGGCCTAATCTACTTCTGCAAGCCAAGCAACGGCAAATACCGGTGTTAGTGGTTAATGCAAGACTGTCTGAAAAATCACTCAAAGGCTACCAGTTTTTTGGCTCCCTCAGCCGCGAGCTAATGCGCTCAATCACTCTACTGGCGGGACATAACCAAGCGGATGTTGAGCGCTTTAAGCGGTTGGGCTTAAAGGATTCTCAGTCTAGCGTTGTCGGATCGATTAAATTTGATATTCAGCTGTCCGAGCAATTAAAACAGAGCGCGCAGCAGTTAAAACAAACCCTCAATAACTATGATTTTGTCTGGGTAGCCGGCTCGACCCACCCGGGAGAACATGAGCAAATCATTGCAGCTCATAAATTACTTTGCAGCAACCGCAAGAAAAGCTTGTTAATCATTGCGCCTCGTCACCCCGAGCAATTCGACCAAGTCTCGGCATTACTCAGCGATGAAAATATCGCTTTTGCTCGCTGGAGTGCTCGGGATCTAGTCGATCAGCCGATTTTACTAGCCGATACTATGGGTGAGATGCTGACCTTTTTTGGCGCCGCAAATTGCGCATTTATCGGCGGTAGTTTAATCGACCGCGGCGGGCATAACCCACTGGAGGCTGCGGCTTTGGGAATACCAGTGATCACCGGTCCAAGCTATTATAATTTTCAGCATATTTTCCCACAGCTAATCGCCAATAATGCCTGTACTAAAGTTAATGACTCTTCGGCATTGTGTAATCAATTGGCTGTGTATGCCAACTCACCGGAACAAGCTAGGCTTGATGGCGAAGAGGCATTAAAGATTGTGCAAGACAATTGTGGTGCTATTGAGAAAACACTTAGTATGCTCGAACCACACCTTTCAACGTAGACTTAGAACTTACTAGTTCCATTGATAGAACGCCACGTTCTGCGCATAGTAATCTCTGTGTGAGGGGCCTTAAAGAAGCCGTGGTAATGCCCCATTGGGTTGATCAAAATCAATTGGGTGCTGTGATCAACCGTATAGTCATCGCCGTTAAGAGGTACTTGATTGTAGGCCACATTAAGCTCAGCCGTTAGACGGCGAATCAAATGCTTATTGCCCGTGACTCCGGTAAACTCTGAGTTAAAGTAGGGCACATATTCTGCTAGCTTTTCAACCGTATCGCGCTCAGGGTCGAGAGAAATCATTACCACCTGCAGTAGCTCCTTCTCACTATCTTTTAGCTTGCTGTAAGTGTCGTTTAGCATAGCCAAGGTGGTAGGGCAGATATCCGGACAATGGGTAAAACCAAAGAAAACGATAGTCCAAATACCCTGCATACGGGCAATATTAAACAGATCTCCACGATGATCCTGTAATTCAAAGTCGCTAAAAATTCTCGGCTTGTCTAAAACAATTGCGCCATTAATTTGCAGCTCTTCTTTGGACATAATCACTGGCTGACTAATACGCCATGTAAAGCCATAAACAA
>JBMZFJ010000021.1:0-27160 GCA_049615345.1 Porticoccaceae bacterium
AGAGCAAACCTGTTATGAACGAATTTATTATTATGTTTCGCGAAGGCCTTGAGGCATCCTTAATTGTAGGAATAATTTACACCCTGCTAATCAAGCAAGGCCTTAACAGAGAAATTCGTCAGCTGTGGTTAGGCGTTGCAACTGCTATTGTCGCCAGCATTATTACTGGCTTCGCATTAGTTCAGGTAAAAAGCTCTATTGGTAACGCTTCAATTGAGGCACTGTTTGAGGGAGTAGCCATGATCGCCACTGCTGGCTTGATCTGGTATGTGATTTTTTGGCTATCTAAACAGGTGGGCGCAACTGCCGCGTTGAAAGAGGATGCCAATCAGGCCGTAGAAAATGCTGGCTGGGGAATCTTTTTAATTATTTTCTTCGCTATCTTTAGGGAAGGCTTTGAAACGGCTATTTTCCTGATGGGTAGTTTTTCAATGACCGACTCTTTTTCATACTCAGGCTTTATAGCCGGCTTACTGCTTGCCATTGCAATTGGATATGCGATTGTAATTCAGGGTAAACGCATTCAGCTTAAGTCATTCTTTAGAGCAACCAGCTTGCTATTAGTTGTTTTCGCATCAGGCATGATGACCTATGGCACCCATGAAATTGAAGAATTTTTGGTAAAAGGTGATCATCTACAGGTGATTGGCCTTGAGACAAAACAGGATATTGCCCGCCCCTACAGCATTCTTGAACCAGTGACTGAATTGAGCGAATCTGACAATCCTGCGTTTTATTCTTACAACCTGAATGGTAAAGAAAAATACACTCACCTGCTGCATGATAAGGGACATATTGGTGTATTCCTTAAGGGCTTTGTTGGCTATAACAGCAATCCTAACTGGATTGAGTTATTTGTATGGATACTATCTTTGGCTTTTGGCTTGAGACTGTGGCGCAAGTTTTATTTCACCAAAGCTGAGGCATAATTAAGTAAGAAGTCAGTCTTTCTTAGATTTAAAAAAAAACGCTCGATGACTTTAATCACCGAGCGTTTTTTATATATGGCTATGGTTGTGTTATTCGCCTTGTTCTTGTTCGCCAACAACTTCATCTATCATTGGCTTTAATTCACCTTTCTCGTGCATTTCAGTGACAATATCGCAACCGCCAACAAGTTCGCCCGCAACCCAAAGCTGTGGGAATGTGGGCCAATTGCCATAGGCGGGCAAATTGGATCTAATTTCTGGGTTCGATAGTACATCTACATAGGCAAAACGATGGCCACATGCCATAAGTGCCTGAACAGTACGCGCTGAAAAACCACATTGTGGTTGATTGGGTGATCCCTTCATGTAGAGTAGTACTGTATTACTTTCTACCTGATCACGAATTGTTTCCATAATATCCATTAACAAGAGCCCTATTTCGATTAATGTGGATTTTTACGTATTTTAACCTGTTTAGGTGTTTGACGGTATTGATTTACCGCATAAATTTTATTTAGCTTTGCTTAGATAGGTGAAAAATTGCGGTGTATGGTAAATGTTTCTATAATTAGTGGCTGTTAAGGGCAGCACCGCTGCCCTTTTTCTATTAGATTTAAAAAGTGAGTGTGAAAAATTATGGGCGATAAGTCCTTAATGAATACCTATGGCGATAGAGCTGCGACATTAGTCGGCGGTGAAGGTGCATGGCTGTATGACGAAAAAGGCATAAAATACCTAGATGCGCTTTCGGGTATTGCAGTTTGCGGCCTTGGTCACTCTCATCCACAACTGAGTTCGGCTATTGCTGAGCAGGCATCTACCCTAATTCACTGCTCTAATTTTTTCTCTATTCCTAGCCAACAGCAGTTAGCTGAAAAGCTTTGTCATATCTCTGGTATGACTAATGTGTTTTTTAGTAACTCTGGCGCCGAAGCCAATGAGGCCGCGATTAAAATAGCGCGCTTACATGGCAATAAAAAGGGCATTCAATTACCCACTGTACTGGTTATGGATAATGCCTTTCATGGCAGAACTCTGGCTACCTTAACTGCCTCTGGTAGTAGAAAAATACAAGCTGGTTTTGAGCCACTTGTACGAGGTTTTGCCCGAGGCCCATTCAACGATATTGAGGCACTCAGAACTATTGCCGAAAACAATTCAGATATCTGCGCCGTCTTTGTTGAGCCTATTCAGGGTGAAGGCGGAATACATTTGGCTGAATCAGGCTATTTAAAACAGTTAAGAGATCTTTGTGATGAGCTTGGCTGGTTACTTATGTTTGATGAAGTTCAAACTGGGAATGGCAGAACGGGTAAATATTTTTATCATCAACACAGTGGCGTCAAGCCGGATGTTGTAACTACTGCTAAAGGTTTGGGCAATGGTATGCCAATTGGTGCCTGTCTAGCTCATGGTGATGCAGCGCATCTAATGCAACCCGGCAATCATGGTTCGACCTTTGGTGGCAATCCATTGGCTTGCTCTGTCGCACTTAAAGTAGTTGAACTACTTGAGTCGGGCGATATCTATCAAAGAGCTACAGCAATTGGTGATATTATCATGCAAGGCTTGGCTTTAGAGCTTAAAGATGTAGCTCATGTGAAAGAAATTAGGGGCTGTGGCTGTATGATTGGCATTGAACTCACTAAGCCCTGTAAATCACTGTATACCGAAGCGTTAAAACATGGCTTAATTATTAACGTAACTGCTGACTCGGTAGTTAGACTATTACCCCCTATGATTATGACTGACCAAGAGGCTCAACAAGTTGTGAGTATTTTGGCACCTCTAATTAGAGACTTCCAATAGGAGTCACACTGATGGCTGTTAGACATTTTCTTACTTTGCACGATCTTACTCCAGATGAACTCAATCAGGTAATTGACTCAGCGATTGCGCTAAAAAAAGCGCATCGTGAAAACACTCAGCAACCCGTTTTAGCCGGCAAGGTACTGGCGATGATCTTTGAAAAATCATCCACTAGAACTAGAGTTTCTTTTGAAGCTGGCATGGCTCAGCTTGGCGGTAGCGCACTGTTCCTTTCGCCTACGGATACCCAGCTAGGGCGCGGCGAGCCGATTGAGGATTCAGCCAGAGTTATCTCCAGAATGACCGATATTATTATGATCAGAACCTTTGGTCATGACAAAATTGAAAAATTTGCTCAGCATTCTGATGTGCCAGTGATTAATGCCCTAACTGATAGTTTTCATCCCTGCCAATTATTAGCTGATGTGCAAACCTATGTTGAGCATCGTGGCTCTATTCAGGGTAAAACGGTAGCTTGGATTGGCGATGGTAACAATATGTGTCATTCATGGATCAATGCAGCCATGCAATTTGACTTTAAATTACAGATAGCCTGCCCTTTAGGCTATGAGCCAGACCCTGAAATTGTTAAGAGTGCCGGCGATAGAGTACTGGTAACCATGGATCCAATGCAGGCAGCATCTGGCGCAGACCTTGTGACCACTGATGTGTTTGCCTCTATGGGTCAAGAAGCGGAACAGGCTACCAGACTAGAGCATTTTGCCGGCTTTCAAGTGAACCATGAGTTGATGGCAGTAGCCGCAGACAATGCCTTGTTTATGCACTGCTTACCTGCACACCGAGGCGAGGAAGTTTCATCTGAATTATTGGAAGATAAAGCTATTTCTGTGGTTTGGGATGAAGCGGAAAATCGTTTACATGCGCAGAAGGCGTTAATGCTGTTCTTGCTAAACCAGTAATTATGACGACGGCTAATCCCAGGGATTAGCCAGAATAAGACACATCGTCAATTTCATACTCTACTTCGCCACCGGGAGTATGGACATTAACCACATCACCAATTTCTTTACTGATAAGTGCGCGAGCAATGGGCGATTGATAAGAAATCATGCCCGCTTTTACATCCGCTTCGTCATCACCCACAATTCGGTATTTCAACTCTTCATCAGTTTCCGTATTGATAATAGTTACGGTCGAGCCAAATATAACGCGATCGCCCTCTGGCATCTGAGAAATATCCACTACCTGACACAGAGATAGCTTAGACTCAATATCCTGAATTCGACCTTCAATAAAGCCCTGCTGCTCTCTAGCCGCATGGTATTCGGCGTTTTCTTTTAAATCACCATGCTCACGGGCCTCAGCAATAGCCTGAATAACGTTTGGGCGATCTTCTTTCTTGAGCTTTTCAAGCTCAACTCGAAGTGCTGCTTCACCCTCAACTGTCATTGGAATTTTTTGCATTAGCTAATTGCCTTATGAAGCGTTTGTAAGTCTCTTACTTTAATATCGCCAGCGAACATAATAGCTTCGCATACAGCCCTACCGCCAGCCATTGTTGTAGTATAGTAAACTTGATGCTGCTCTGCACTGGAGCGAATAGCACTTGAGTCAGAGATTGCTTTTCGCCCTTCAGTGGTGTTGATAATAAGATGAATCTTATCACTTTTTATCATATCCACAATATGCGGCCTTCCCTCTTGTACCTTATTGACTAGTTCAACATCAAAGCCAGCATCAGCAATGACTTTTGCTGTACCTTTTGAGGCGACTAACTTAAAGCCCATAGACAGTAGATTTTTAGCCAAATCTGACAGCTGATCCTTATCTCTGTCACGCACACTGATAAACGCTGTGCCCTTGGAGGGTATTTCGTCACTGGCACCCAACTCGGCCTTACCATAGGCTTCGGCGAAGGTTTCACCAACACCCATCACCTCACCAGTCGATTTCATTTCTGGCCCTAGAATTGGGTCGATTCCCGGGAACTTATTAAACGGGAATACCGCTTCTTTAACACTGTAATAAGGCGGTACAATTTCTTTTGTAAAGCCCTGAGATTCCAGCGTCTGCCCCACCATACAACGCGCAGCTATTTTGGCTAGGGATGTACCAATACATTTAGAAACAAAAGGCACTGTTCTCGATGCACGCGGGTTTACTTCAATCACATAGATCTTGTCATCTTGAAGCGCCAACTGAACGTTCATCAGGCCGCGAACACCGAGTTCACGCGCCATTTTTTTACACACTTCGCGCATTTCATCTTGGACTTCGTCACTAAGACTGTAGGGCGGAAGAGAGCAGGCTGAATCACCCGAGTGAATGCCCGCTTGCTCGATATGCTGCATAATCGCGCCGATCACTACTTGTTCGCCATCACTGACGGCATCAACATCAACTTCAATCGCATTTGGCAAAAAGAAGTCTAATAGCACCGGTGAATCCTCTGAAACCTCTACTGCGGTTCGCATATAGTGTCTTAGCTCGTCTTCTTTGTAGACGATTTCCATGGCGCGACCACCCAGAACATAGGATGGGCGAACAACCAATGGATAACCAATTTTTTCTGCTAGCACAACGGCATCTTCTGCACTTCTAGCCGTAGCATTTGAAGGCTGTAACAAATCGAGCTTCTCGATCATTTGCTGGAATCTTTCGCGATCTTCAGCACGATCAATCGCATCAGGAGTTGTACCTACGATAGGAACGCCTTCGGCCTCTAAAGCTCGCGCTAATTTCAATGGTGTCTGACCACCAAATTGAACAATAACGCCCTTAGGTTTTTCTAAACGAACAATTTCAAGTACGTCTTCAAGAGTCACTGGCTCAAAGAACAGTCGATCAGAGGTATCGTAATCGGTAGAAACTGTTTCTGGGTTACAGTTGACCATGATGGTTTCATAACCATCGTCACGCATGGCTAGGGCGGCATGCACACAGCAATAGTCAAACTCAATTCCCTGACCAATTCTGTTGGGTCCGCCACCTAGTACCAATATCTTGTCACGATTACTGGGTTTGGCTTCGCATTCTTCTTCATACGTCGAATACATGTAGGCAGTATCTGTAGAAAATTCTGCCGCACAGGTATCCACTCGCTTGTATACAGGATGGATAGCTAGTTGATTTCGGTGCTCACGCACTGCCCGCTGATCACAGCCTAGAATGTCACCTAAACGCTTATCGGAGAAACCTTTGCGCTTAAGCTTGAACAACCTGTTTTTATCTAGCGACGAAAGCTCGGCACCCTGTAATTGTTGCTCTTCTTTAATAAGATCTTCAATTTGCACCAAAAACCATGGATCAATCTTGGTGATATTAAACATTTCTTCAAGACTCATACCAGCACGGAAGCCGTCGGCTACATACCAGATGCGATCTGGACCCGCTTCAGCTAGCTGATTATTGAGAATACTGGCCGATGAATCATCTTCAGGGTCTATCACTGGATCAAAACCAGCAACACCAACTTCTAAGCCACGCAGCGCTTTTTGTATAGACTCTTGGAAGGTTCGACCTATGGCCATGACCTCACCGACTGACTTCATCTGAGTGGTGAGTTTTGGACTGGCTTGATTGAATTTTTCAAAGGCGAATCGCGGCACCTTGGTAACCACGTAATCGATACTTGGCTCAAACGAGGCTGGTGTAGCACCACCGGTAATTTCATTTTGAAGCTCATCCAAGGTGTAGCCCACCGCTAACTTGGCGGCAACCTTAGCAATGGGGAAACCTGTGGCCTTGGACGCTAGTGCAGATGAGCGAGAAACGCGAGGGTTCATTTCGATAACAATAAGGCGACCATTGTCAGGATTTACCGCAAACTGCACATTAGAACCGCCAGTTTCAACGCCGATTTCACGCAATACACTGACCGAGGCATTACGCATTATTTGATATTCTTTATCGGTTAGGGTTTGAGCGGGCGCAACAGTAATGGAATCACCAGTATGAATCCCCATGGGATCAAGGTTTTCGATCGAACAGATAATAATGCAGTTATCGTTGCGATCTCTAACCACTTCCATCTCATATTCTTTCCAACCAATCAGTGATTCATCAATCAATAATTCATTGGTGGGAGAAAGATCGAGTCCACGACGGCAGATTTGTTCAAATTCTTCTCGGTTGTAGGCAATACCACCCCCAGATCCACCCATGGTAAATGATGGGCGAATAACACAGGGGAAACCAAAGCGATCTGCAACCTGATAAGCCTCTTCAAGACTGTGTGCAATACCAGAGTTTGGCGTATCTAAACCAATGGCTTTCATTGCTTTGTCGAAACGCTCACGATCTTCTGCTTTATCGATGGCATCGGCATTGGCGCCAATCATTTCGACATTAAATTTTTCTAGCACCCCGTGTTTAGCCAAATCAAGGGCACAGTTAAGTGCGGTTTGCCCACCCATGGTTGGCAACAGTACATCTGGTCTTTCTTTTTCAATAATTTTAGCGACTGTGCCCCATTCAACCGGCTCAATATAGGTGGCATCAGCCATCGCTGGATCGGTCATAATGGTGGCGGGATTGGAGTTAACTAATATAACTCTATAACCCTCTTCTCTTAGCGCCTTACAGGCTTGAGCACCGGAATAATCAAACTCACAGGCCTGCCCAATCACAATCGGGCCTGCTCCAAGTATTAAAACGCTTTTTATATCTGTTCTTTTTGGCATAGGGTCGCTACTCAGTCAAGACGCTTAACGTCTAGCCTCCATCAATTCTATAAAGTGATCAAATAATGGTGCCGCATCGTGCGGGCCAGGGCTTGCTTCAGGGTGACCCTGAAAACTAAATGCAGGTTTGTCAGTACGGTGAATACCCTGCAGAGAGCCATCAAACAAAGAGCGATGAGTTGCCTTAAGACAGCTTGGCAATCCATCTTCTTCAACCGCAAAACCATGATTTTGGCTAGTGATCATAACAGTTTTATTAGCAATATCTTCTACCGGATGATTGGCACCGTGGTGACCAAATTTCATCTTCACAGTTTTTGCCCCAGAGGCTAATGCTAGTAACTGGTGACCTAAACAGATACCAAAAAGTGGAATATCTGTTTTCAATAATTCACTAATTGCCTCAATAGCATAATCACAGGGCTCGGGATCACCCGGACCATTTGAAAGAAATACGCCATCAGGATTCATTGCCAACACTTCGCTTGCCGGTGTTTGAGCAGGAACAACGGTTAAATCACAGCCTCTGTCGACCAGCATACGCAAAATATTTTGTTTAACACCGAAATCATAGGCGACTACTTTAAATTTAAACTCATCTTGCTGCTGATATTCTTCACCTAACTGCCAGCTTTTCTGCTGCCATGGATAAGCTTCAGTGGTCGTAACCTGTTTGGCTAAATCCATTCCTTTTAAGCCGGGGAACTGTTTAGCCGCTTCAACTGCTTTTTGCTCATCGATATCACCCACGATAATACAGCCGCTTTGCGAACCTGTTTCTCGCAAAATTCTAGTAAGCTTCCTAGTGTCTATATCGGCGATGCCCACAATGCCACGCTCGGCTAGGTACTGATCCAAACTTTGCTCGCTACGAAAGTTAGAAACCATTAGAGGTAAGTCGCGAATAACCAATCCTGCGGCCCAAATTTGGTTGGATTCTTGATCTTCAGTATTGACGCCTACATTGCCAATATGGGGATAGGTTAGAGTAACAATTTGATTAGCATAAGAGGGATCTGTGAGAATTTCTTGGTAACCCGTCAGTGCAGTATTAAAAACCACTTCACCAATAGATTGACCCTCAGCACCAATAGCGGTACCTCTGAAAATTGTTCCATCTGCGAGCGCAAGAACAGCCTCCCGATTGGTCTGGGAATTCACACAACCTCCTAAATTATAATGAGTCTATCTGGTAGGATAAAACCGAAAAGCCTTTTGAGTATTTGCAAAAAAACGAGATGGGACCATTCGTCTCATCTCGTTTTTATAAGAAATTCTCAGTATATCAACCTCTCGGACCAGTGCCGTTATTCGTTAACGGATCTGAGAAAGTATTTTAGGGCAAATAGACCTGTTTTGTCCATCGTTGATAAATTTATTTTACCTAAATTTTATAATTTTCTAAGTAATGAAAATTATAAATTTAAGCTTAGCACGTCCTGCATACTGTGCAGACCAGACGGCTTCTCATTTAGCCATTTTGCAGCGCGCAGGGCACCGTTGGCGAAAGCCATACGACTAGAGGCCTTATGAGTTATCTCGACGCGTTCACCTTCGGCAGCAAAGAGCACTGTATGATCGCCAACAACGTCACCAGCACGCTGAGTTGCAAAGCCAATAGTTTGACGATCTCTGGCACCAGTTTGACCCTCTCGACCATAGACTGCTACTTCCTTAAGGTTGCGATTAAGCGCACCGGCAACTGATTCACCAAGGGATAATGCCGTACCAGATGGAGCATCGACCTTATGACGGTGGTGAGTTTCAGAGATTTCAATATCAACCTCATCACCCAATATTGAAGCGGCCAGTTCAGCTAACTTAAAACAAAGATTAACGCCAGTGGCATAATTAGATGCCATACATATAGCCGTTTTTTCACTCGCCTGATGGATTTGTTGTAACTGTTGCTCATCGAATCCGGTAGTGCCTACCACTATTTTCTTACCCTGCTGTGCACAGAGTGCAATATTCGCTGAGGTGGATACTGGCGTACTAAAATCAATAAGTACATCAAACTGATCAATAACTTCTTGCAAAGATGCAACAACGTTTATTTGATTGCGACCTATACCTGCCAACTCCCCAGAATCAACTCCGATAAGGGAGCTATCGGGACGTTCGATGGCAGCACTTAGTTGCAGTCCATCAGTTTGAGCAACAGCCTCAATTAAGGCCTTGCCCATGCGTCCACCCGCACCCGTGATAGCTATATTGATCATTTGACTGTCCAAAATTTTGTTATTAGGGGTAACTCTACTCTAACCGGTAAGATTATCGAAGAATTTTTTTACACCATCAAACCAATTGGAGGTTCTTGGTGAGTGTTTACCTTTACCCATAAGACTTTTATCGAAGCTTTCTAGCAACTCACGCTGGTCATCATTTAGGTTAACGGGCGTCTCTAAAACCACGCGACATAACAAATCACCTGTAGACCCACCGCGCACAGGGTCAACCCCTTTACCACGCAAGCGAAACACCTTGCCACTCTGAGTTTCTGCCGGCACTTTTAATTTAACTTTGCCCGTCAATGTAGGAACTTCTAACACACCACCCAACGCTGCTTGAGCAAAACTAATTGGCACTTCACAGTGTAGATGACTGCCATCACGAACAAAAATTGAATGCTCTTTAACATGGACCTGAACGAAGAGATCGCCAACGGGACCACCATTAGGGCCAGCTTCTCCCTTACCACCAAGACGAATACGGTCACCAGTGTCCACACCGGGAGGAATTTTGACTGATAGTTTTGTGTACTCTTGTCGAACACCGCGCCCATTACAGTCGACACAGGGGTCAGCAATAATTTGGCCTGTTCCGCCACAATTTGGACAGGTTTGTTGAACCTGAAAAAAACCTTGGGACATACGCACCTGACCAGATCCACCACAGGTACCACAGGTAACAGGGGATGACCCCGGTCGCGCACCAGAGCCATCACAGGTATCACAGTGAACTGATCTCGGCACATCAATTTTAATGGTCTTGCCTTTAACCGCATCCTCTAAATCTAGCTCTAGGTCATAACGCAGATCAGCCCCTCTGGCGGGACCTGAACGTCGGCGACCACCACCGCCGCCGAAGATATCGCCAAAAACGTCACCAAACATATCGCCAAAACCACCGCCATCAAAACCACCGCCAGCACCGGCATTACCATCGACACCTGCGTGCCCAAAACGATCATAGGCTGCTTTTTTGTCACCATCACCCAAGACTTCATAGGCTTCTTGAGCTTCTTTGAATTTTTCACCCGAGCTGACATCATCAGGGTTTCGATCTGGGTGATGTTTCATCGCGACGCGACGAAAGGCCTTCTTGATCTCTTGATCAGAAGCCGACTTATCAACACCCAAAACTTCGTAGTAATCGCGTTTTGCCATAACTAGCTTTTATTCCTAGAAAAAATAAATAAAGGCGCGAAACTCAGTTCGCGCCTAAGAGGAGTAAAAAATATCTCTATCCCTTACTTGCTATCTTTCTGAGTCTCGTCAACCTCTTCGAACTCAGCGTCCATAGCATCATCTGCCGGCTGCTCACCCGCTTCAGCAGAGCCCGCCTCTGCCTGCTGCTCGGCGTAAAGCTTCTGAGCTAATGTTGCTGAGGCTTCAGACAATTCTTTAGCCGCTGCATCTATGGCTTCTTTATCATCACCCTGGACCGCTTCTTCAACCTTGGCAACTGCCGCCTCAATAGCTGATTTTTCTTCATCAGAAGCCTTATCACCCGCTTCTTCTAAGGTTTTCTTAGCTGCATGAGCAAGCCCATCCGCAGTGTTGCGCGCCTGAACTAATTCTTCAAACTTCTTGTCTTCTGCCGCATTGGCTTCTGCATCCTTAACCATTGCATCGATCTCTTCATCGGACAAACCTGAAGAAGCCTTAATAACAATCGACTGCTCTTTGCCAGTCGCTTTGTCTTTGGCACTTACATTTAGGATACCGTTAGCATCAATATCAAAGGTTACTTCAATCTGTGGCATACCACGTGGTGCCGGCGGAATATCAGCCAGATCAAAGCGACCTAGTGACTTATTCTGTGCAGCCTGTTTACGCTCACCCTGAACCACATGAATAGTAACAGCCGTTTGGTTATCTTCTGCGGTTGAGAACACCTGCGATTTCTTGGTTGGAATCGTGGTATTTTTCTCAATCACTGGCGTCGCTACTGCGCCCATGGTTTCAATCCCTAGGCTTAGTGGCGTCACATCCAACAAAAGAACGTCAGTCACATCACCTGCAAGGACAGCACCCTGAAGTGAAGCACCTACTGCAACAGCTTCATCTGGGTTCACATCTTTACGTGGCTCTTTGCCGAAAAATTCTGTTACCTTTTCTTGTACTAGCGGCATACGCGTTTGACCACCCACAAGAATAACTTCATCGATTTCGGAGGCTGACATGCCAGCATCTTTAAGCGCTACTTTTAGCGGAGCTAATGAACGCTCTACTAATTCTTCTACTAGTGATTCAAGCTTAGCTCGAGTTAACTTCACTACCAGGTGCTTAGGACCTGAGGCATCCGCCGTGATATAAGGCAAATTAACTTCTGTCTGCGAACTAGATGAAAGCTCGATTTTTGCTTTTTCCGCCGCTTCTTTAAGGCGCTGCATCGCCAGCGGATCACCACTGAGATCGATACCGCTATCCGCTTTAAATTCTGCTGATAAATATTCAATCAGACGTAAATCAAAGTCTTCACCACCAAGGAATGTGTCACCATTAGTTGCCAATACTTCAAATTGCTTTTCACCATCGACGTCAGCAATTTCAATGATCGAGATATCAAAGGTACCACCACCCAGATCGTATACGGCAATTACACTATCGCCTTCAGTCTTATCGATACCGTAGGCAAGTGCAGCAGCCGTTGGCTCATTGATAATACGCTTTACATCTAGACCGGCAATACGACCTGCATCTTTCGTCGCTTGACGCTGTGAATCGTTAAAGTAGGCAGGTACAGTGATAACTGCTTCAGAAATTGTTTCACCCAAGTAGTCTTCTGCGGTCTTCTTCATTTTCTTAAGAACTTCTGCAGAAACCTGAGGTGCAGCTTTGCTTTCACCTTTGACTTCAACCCAGGCGTCACCATTGTCTGCTTTAACAATCTTGTAAGGCACCATATCGATGTCTTTTTGCACAACTTTGTCATCAAAACGACGACCAATTAGACGTTTAACCGCATAAATTGTATTTTCTGGGTTAGTAACTGCCTGACGCTTAGCTGATTGACCCGCTAAAATCTCGCCATCATCTGCATAGGCAATCACAGATGGGGTAGTTCGGGCACCCTCAGCGTTTTCAATTACTTTTGGCGCATCGCCTTCAAGTACAGCTACGCACGAGTTAGTGGTTCCCAAATCAATTCCGATAATTTTTCCCATTACTTTTCTCCATCACTTTTCTATAGTCTGTTATCTAAGGTGCAATAACAGAAGTTTAAATTTCTAATCACTTACCTTTAATGTGGGTTCTGTTTTCACCATTTCAAGGGCGTGATAAATAATTTTTTCAATTAGGCTGAAGTTGATACCACAACCATGGCTGGTCTCATTAGGCGACCATTAAGGGTGTAACCCTTCTGAAACACATTAATAACCGTATTTGGCTCGACATCCTTATTAGGCACTGTACTAACCGCTTGATGAAGTTCTGCATCAAAGGGTTGCCCCTCGGGCTCAACTGCCTCTACGTTGTATTTAGCCAAAACTTCAATAAAGGTTTTAAGGGTTAGCTCTAATCCCTCTGCAACAGCTTTTTGCGATTCATCATCTGCATCGATGGCATCAATCGCTCGCTCAAGGTTATCAACCACTGATAAAAGCTCGCCGGCAAACTTTTCTAGCGCATATTTATGCGCGCTCTCAATATCGCGCTGTGCACGGCGACGCACATTTTGCATTTCCGCTTGCTCGCGCAACAATTGCTCGCCTAATGTACTTAGCTTTTGCTGTAACGCCTCAACCTGATTATCATCTTGATCATTTGATGACTCAGACTGATCAGCTTCAAGTTCTGCTTGCAGCTTTTCTTCCGTTTCAACCTCAGACTGTTGTTGTTTAGCCGAAGTATCCTCTTGGTTAGTATCTTGAGACACGCCAACTCCTTATAATTAACTTGTATTGTTGATAAAAAATGTTCTTACGCTGATACTACAGATGGGGGCAATTTGCAGAGTTTCAAGTGGGAATCTTTTGCTTTTTACCTAAAAATATTTTTTAACCTTATTTTGGTGACTTTTTACCTTGCTACTGTCTATTACAATTAACAATTACACCCTAGTTGACACTCTGGAGATTGAGTTTTCAGGTGGCACTACGGCAATTACTGGTGAAACCGGCGCCGGGAAATCGCTCATTCTCGATGCTTTGAGTATGGCGCTAGGTGATCGCGCTGATAGCAGCACCATTCGCCAAGGTAAGGATCGCGCGCAGATAACCGCCTGTTTTGATGTTTCTGGGATAAGCGAAGCCAAACAATGGCTTGAAGAACAGGATTATACCGACAGTGATGAGTGTATTTTACGCCGTAGCTATAATACCGAGGGACGCTCTCGCGGCTATATCAATGGTCAGCCTTGCACCATGCAGCAACTTCAGCAATTGGGCGATCTTTTAGTTGATCTTCACAGCCAGCATGAGCATCAATCACTTCTGCGGCGCAACACTCATCGTAAGTTGCTGGATGAATTTAGTAGCAGTGGTGAACTTGCTAACCAAGTGGCAAAAGATTTTCAAAACTGGCGTCAGGCCGCCAAAAAATTACATGATCTTGCCGAACGCTCGGATGAACTTAATGCCCGCAGAGAGCTATTACAATTTCAAGTTGAAGAACTGCAAGAATTTAATTTAGAGGCTAACTATCTTCAACAATTAGAACTCGAGCAACAAAGTTTGGCTAATGCGGAGCAAATTATTCAAGACAGCCAGAAACTTCTGGCTATAAGCGATCAAGGAGAAACATTTAATCTTCGCGACGGCTTTAATCAATCGCTATCCCTATTAAACCAGTTAAAGCATAAGCCTGAAGCCCTTAAAGAGGCGGAACAATTATTACAATCTGGACTAATTCAAGTCGATGAGGCGGTGCGCTGTATTGAACAACATATTGATCGCTTTGAAGCTAATCCTCAGCGATTACAGCAGATTGAAGACGAACTTGGTCTTATCTTTCAACTAGCGCGAAAACATCGGGTAGATAGCCATCAGCTTGGCGAAAAGCTTAAAGAACTGACCTTAGAGCTTGAGCAATTGACTGCTGGCGATCAAAATCTAGACGCTTTGCAACAGCAAGTTGATGAACATGCTGAGCAGTATAAGAAGACAGCGTCAAAACTGAGTCTTATCCGACAGCAGGGTGCTAGCAAAATGTCGGCGCAGATCAACCAACAATTACAACAACTGTCGATGCAGGGCGCTGAACTTTTAATTCAATTAACACCACTGGATGAAAATAATTTTAAATCCTACGGGCTAGAAGATATTGAACTGATTATTTCTACTAACCCCGGTCAGGCGCATAAACCTCTAGCTAAAGTAGCCTCTGGTGGTGAGTTGTCACGCGTTAGTCTTGCAATACAGGTCGTTGCTGCGGCTAACAGCAGCATTCCCACCTTGGTTTTTGATGAGGTCGATGTGGGCATTGGCGGCAGTACTGCCGATGTTGTTGGCAAACTTTTAAAACAGCTTGGCGATCGCGGTCAGGTGATAAGCGTTACTCATCAACCGCAGGTGGCGGCTCATGCTCATCAGCATTATGTGGTGAGTAAAATTACTGCTAATAGTAATGCTGAATCAACCATTGTTAATCTAACTAAAAATCAACGCATAGAGGAGCTAGCTCGCATGCTTGGTGGCGCCAAAGTCACTGATCAAACTCTATCTCATGCATCGGAACTGTTTGATTTAGCCCATTCATAACATAAAAAAGCCCCCAGTGATAAGATCAATGGGGGCTTGTGACTACTGGTAGAACTAAGCAATTAGTCTTCAGTAGTTTCCGCAGGCTCTTCAGCGGCACCGCCCTCTTCAAGCTGAGCTTCTTTAATAGATAGCTTCACTCGACCGCGGTTATCAATTTCAATAACCTTAACACGAACGTCCTGACCTTCGCTTAGGTAGTCAGTCACTTTCTCAACACGCTTGTCGGCGATTTGAGAAATATGCACTAGACCGTCAGTACCTGGCATAAAGTTAACGAAAGCACCGAAATCAACAATACGTACAACTTTACCGTCATAAATAGTGCCTGGCTCTGGATCGGCAACAATTGCAGTTACAGCGTCCATTGCAGCGTTGAGTGATGCTGAATCTTCAGAGTATATTTTAACTTCACCATCGTCAGTAATATCAATCGTGGAGTTATGTTCTTCGCATAGAGCGCGAATAGTTGCACCGCCCTTACCAATAACATCACGAATTTTATCGGAATCAATCTGCATGGTTCCCATCTTAGGTGCAGACTCAGCCACTTCATCACGACTCTTTGAGATAACCTTGTTCATTTCACCAAGGATATGTACTCGAGCATGCAGTGCTTGCTCAAGGGCAATTTCCATAATCTCTTCAGTAATACCTTCAATTTTAATATCCATTTGAAGCGCAGTGATACCATCAGTCGTACCTGCTACTTTAAAGTCCATATCACCAAGATGATCTTCGTCACCCAAGATATCAGTTAGTACTGCATAACCAGCCTCTTCTTTAACCAGACCCATTGCAATACCAGCTACTGGCGCCTTAAGAGGAACACCGGCATCCATCAATGCCAAACTTGAACCACACACAGAAGCCATTGAACTTGAACCGTTTGATTCAGTAATTTCAGATACTACTCGCATGGCGTAAGGGAATTCTTCTTCATTGGGAAGTACTGCCGCAATACCACGACGCGCTAAGCGACCATGACCAATTTCACGACGACTGGTAAATCCAGCACGACCACATTCACCTACCGAGTAAGGAGGGAAGTTGTAGTGCAACATAAACGGATCGTCACGACGACCTTCAAGTGCATCAATCATCTGTGCATCTCGGGTTGAACCTAAAGTAGCTGCAACCAAAGCCTGTGTTTCACCCCGAGTAAATAAAGCAGAACCATGCACGCGATCTAACACATCAACTTCAACATGAATTGCACGAACAGTGGTTGTATCTCGACCATCAATACGTGGCTCACCACGAATAATGCGTCCACGAACAATATCTTTTTCAAGCTGTTTGAATGCATCTTTTAGCTCGTCTTCTGGAAACTGATCATCAGCTGTTAATTGAGCAACAGCGGCATCTTTCAACTCAGCAATTTTTGTTGAGCGCTCTTGCTTATTAACCACTTGATAAGCTGCATCAAGATCACTGGCTACAACGGCTGATAGCGCGCCAACTAACTCTGCATTTTTTTCTTCTGCTTGCCAATCCCAGCGAGGCTTACCAGCTTCAGCAGCTAGTTCGTCAATAACACTGATAACCGATTGCATTTCTTGATGAGCATATAGCACTGCACCAAGCATAATATCTTCAGAGAGCTCTTTCGCTTCTGACTCAACCATTAGAACTGCATCCTTAGTACCTGCAACCACCATATCTAGTGCTGAGGTTTCAAGGTCGCTGTAAGTTGGGTTTAGAAGATAACCTTCTTCATCGGTGTAACCCACTCGCGCAGCGCCCACGGGCCCATTAAATGGAATACCAGAAATTGAAAGTGCCGCGGAGGTGCCAATCATGGCCGCTATATCTGGGTCTATATCTTTTTCTGCCGATATTACGGTACAGATAACCTGTACTTCATTTTTAAACCCATTCGGGAACAACGGACGAATAGGACGATCAATAAGACGAGATGTCAGAGTTTCTTTTTCACTAGGTCGCGCTTCGCGCTTGAAAAAACCGCCTGGAATCTTGCCAGCTGCATAAGCTTTTTCTTGATAGTGAACACCTAGCGGGAAGAAATCTATATCCGCTTTGGCAGTCTTTGCGCCAACCACAGTACAAAGTACTGTGGTTTGATCGATTGAACATAAAACAGCACCTGTTGCCTGTCTGGCAACACGACCTGTTTCAAGAGTTACGGTATGTTTACCGTATTGAAACGTTTTAATTACAGGGTTCATAGTTTTACCTTTTAATTTTCAAGTTTTACCTGAAACTCTGTCATTTTCGTACTGCTCGGGTTACTTATAGCCACCTATATAGATGGCCATAAGTAACTCGATCAGCTGTTGTCTGACATTTTTCAGGGTATATTTAGTAAATTGCTTGGGATTGCGGCCCAGAATCTGAACACTGAACCGCATACCTAAGTGACTACCTACGTAAACCAAGCTTTTTAATCACAGCGCTGTAACGCTCTGCTTTATTAGCTTTGAGGTAATCTAGCAATTTACGACGTTGATTAACCATACGAATAAGCCCACGACGGGAATGGTTATCTTTTTTGTGATCGCCAAAGTGACCCTGAAGCTTGTTGATGTTTTCTGTTAACAATGCAACCTGTACTTCTGGGGATCCAGTATCATTTTCCCCTTGGCCATATTCAGCTACGATTTTTGCTTTCTCTTGTGCACTTAGTGCCATAGTCATTACTCCAATATGCAATGATAGAATTCAGGATGTCCGTGCATAATTACAGACAACCTACCTGTTTACCGACCTGTTAGGCCGATGTTTTGAGTGACAACTTAGTCATACTCAAATACTTTACGAGTGCTCCCAATTTTAAGATTAGGTATCCTCAACGATTAATCGCTTAGGGGCTACTTTGCCATCTTCAGTGACAATTCCTATACCTAGAAACGTTCCGCCCGCACGAAAGACGCGCACTATATCGCCTTCTTGCCCTTGGCGAAAGGCTTTATTTGAGATAATTGCTTGCCCTAATTGAAAATATCCCGCTGTAATCTGATCAAATTCCACCGCAGGATAGTCACTGACCGGTGTATCTACCGGCTTTAAAAGCTGATCTAACTGCTCTGCAGAGCCTGCTTCTTTGAGCCTTTCTAACTCGCTAAGGCTAACTGTTTGACTCTCATCGAAAGGGCCTGCTTTAAAACGATGCAGTGCGCTGACATGGGCACCGCAACCTAGTGCTTCACCTAAGTCTTCCGCCAATGATCTAATATAGGTCCCCTTGCTGCAGTGAACCTCCACATCGACTTCGGGGTTATCACCCGACCTAAAATCAATAATACGATAGTCAAAAATGGTAATGTGACGTGCGGGGCGATCTACTTCAATACCTTGCCTCGCCAATTTATACAGTGGCTGACCCTTATGCTTTAAAGCAGAAAACATTGATGGGATCTGCTGTATCTCGCCCTGGAAATCTTTTAACTTTTCTTCTACTTCTTGCCGAGTGATCTTAGACGCATCCTGTTGCGAAATTATTTCACCCTCGCTATCACCCGTTGCCGTACTTATTCCCAATCTGTAGGTGCTACGATAGTATTTATCTGAATCGAGAAGGTATTGGCTAAATTTTGTCGCCTCACCAAAACATAGCGGAAGAACACCAGAAGCTAAGGGATCAAGAGCACCTGTATGGCCCGCTCTATTAGCATCAAATAACCATCGAACTTTTTGCAGCACCTTATTCGAGGTTAATCCAGTTGGCTTATTGAGAAGCAGGACCCCATTGACTGATCGACCAGATTTGCGACGACGACCCAAATCTAGGATTCCTCTTGACTACTTTTATTTGAGGATATGGCGAGATCAATTAGCGCATCGAGATGCTGACTGCGCTGCCCAGTTTCATCGTAGAAAAAATTTAACTTTGGCGTGACGCGCAAGGCAATACTTGAGGAGAGTAGTTTTCGAAGGTAGCCCGAAGCGCCATTCAGCGCATCAAGACCCTCCTTGATCTGATCTGAGGTTCGTTCGCCAACAAAGGATACATAAACTTTTGCAATGGCAAGATCACGAGTAACATTCACATCGGTAACACTGACCATACCCACGCGCGGATCGCGAACATGCTGACGGATTAAGGAGGCTAGCTCTCTTTGAACCGCATCCGAAACCCGTTCAGATCGTGAAAATTCTTTTGGCATCTATTTGGCACCCTTTAAAGAGAGCGCTGCACCTGAGTAACATCGAAAACTTCAATTTGATCACCTGGCTTGACGTCGTTGTAATCTTTGACGCCAATACCACACTCCATACCATTGCGAACTTCTTGCGCATCATCTTTAAAGCGTCTAAGTGACTCTAGCTCACCTTCATAGATAACAATATTGTCGCGAAGAACACGAATTGGTTTGTTGCGGTAGACAACGCCCTCCGTCACCATACAGCCGGCGATAGCACCAAACTTAGGCGATCTAAATACGTCTCTAACCTCAGCAATGCCAACAATTTCTTCTTTAGTCTCAGGCGCCAACATACCAGAAAGTGCTTGTTTAACTTCATCGAGAAGATTGTAGATTACACTGTAATATCTAACTTCAATTTGCTCTTTTTCAGCTAACTGACGAGCAACACTTGAGGCTCGCACATTAAAACCAAGAACAATCGCACCAGTAGTCAGGGCAAGGTTAATATCTGACTCAGTAATGCCACCAACACCAGATGCAACAATTTCTACCGCAACTTCTTCGGTAGCAAAATCATGTAATGCGGTCGTCAGTGCTTCTAATGAACCACGCACATCGGTTTTAACCACTAATGGCAGTTTTTTAACTTCACCCGATTCCATATCAGTAAACATATTTTCGAGCTTGGCTGCTTGCTGACGCGAGAACTTTTCTTTGCGTGCTTGATCTTGTCGCTGTTGAGCAATCTCTTTCGCTTTTCTTTCATCAGCAACAACAAAAAATTCATCACCTGCCTGAGGTGGCACGTCTAAACCAAGAATTTCAACAGGAATCGACGGACCTGCTTCTGCAGTAGGTTGTCTTGCATCATCATTTAGGGCACGAATTTTCCCAACACTTTCGCCTGCTAGCATAAAGTCACCTTTACGAAGGGTACCTTGCTGAACTAGGGCTGTAGCAACAACACCTCGGCCTTTATCAACGCGTGACTCAACCACTACACCGCGAGCAGGAACATCAACGGGAGCAGTGAGCTCTAATAATTCAGCTTGCAAAAGAACAGCTTCTAGCAGCTCTTCAATTCCGTCCCCAGTATGGGCCGATACTTTAATAAATTGGGTATCGCCGCCCCAGTCTTCGGGAATAACTTCTTTAGCCGCTAATTCAGTGGTAACACGCTCAGGATCAGCACCCTCTTTATCCATCTTATTGATGGCTACAACTAGGGGAACACCAGCCGCACGAGCGTGCTGAACGGCCTCTTCTGTCTGCGGCATAACGCCGTCATCAGCGGCAACCACTAAGATAACTACATCTGTACTTTGCGCACCTCGCGCTCTCATCGCAGTAAACGCTGCGTGACCCGGAGTATCGAGGAATGTCACCATTCCCTTAGGTGTATCCACGTGGTAGGCACCGATATGCTGTGTAATGCCACCCGCTTCTCCAGAGGCAACGCGTGACTCTCTAATATAATCAAGCAGCGAAGTTTTACCATGATCAACGTGACCCATTACTGTTACCACAGGAGCCCTAGGCTGTTGATCACTGTCGGTATTAAGGTCTTCAAATTGCTGTGTCAGTTGATCTTCCAAATTATTATTAACCGCTGCAACTGGTGTATGACCCAATTCTTCAACCACTAAGAATGCCGTTTCTTGATCAATCATCTGATTAATAGTTGCCATTACACCCATTTTCATCAGCTCTTTGACAACCACACCAGACTTGAGTGACATTGTGAGGGCTAAATCACCAACACTGATCTCATCAGGAATAGCTACATCGATAACTTTTTTATCAACTGGCTTTTTAAATACGTGTTTATTGTCAACTTTCAGTGCTGTTGGAAGACCCGATTTAAGCCTTGGTCTTGTAGCCTTATCACCCATTGCTTCATCGAGCTCAACACGAGGCTTTTTCTTACCGCTTTTAGCTGATGGTTTTTTAGCCGCTTTTCGGGCAATTTTATCTTCGTCATCGTCGATTGGCTTAGCATTTCGACGACCTTTTTCAATGGTAGGTTCAGCTGGCGCTGGGGTTGGTGCTGGAGCCTGTTTAGCTGGAGCCGCTGTCTTTTTAGCTGTTTTTTGCTGTTCTTCTGCTTCAGCTTCAGCGATTTTTTGCCGCTCTTTTTCAGCCTGCTCCTCTAATTTACGCTTTTCTGCATCTTCTTTAGCTTGCTTGGCTTCAGTCTCTGCGGTTCGACGTTTTTCAATGGCCGATTGACGCTTTTCTTCAATATCATCAATACCAGTGCCAAACTCAACTTCGGACACTGCCTGTTCACGACGAGCAACTTCTTCCGCCTCGGCTTTGGCTTGAGCCTCTATCTCTTCTTCAGTGCGCTTAACGTAGGTACGTTTTTTACGTACCTCAATATTGACCGTTTTCTTGTTACCCGACTTGAGGGTACTCATGGTCTTGCGACGCAGTACAATCTTCTTTGGCTCACCCGACTTTTCGCCATGCAAGCTTTTTAGATAACCAAGAAGAATTTGTTTCTCTTCGTCCGATACAGTGGCATCAGCCGAACTGTGACTCAAACCTGCTTCTTTCATCTGCAATAGCAGACGATCCACAGAAGCCCCTACGGTTTTTGCTAATTCATTTACTGTCACTTCAGCCATTGTTTTCGCCTCTAGATAACACTGGTTATCTATTATTCAAACCAGGGTGCACGAGCAGTCATAATTAATGACGCCGCTTTTTCTTCATTCATACCTTCAACATCGATTAGATCATCTACCGCTTGTTCGGCGAGATCTTCCATGGTGATGATACCTTTTGCCGCTAATTTAAAAGCTAGCTCTTGATCCATTCCATCCATACCTAGAAGATCATCAGCCGGCTTTGCATTATTCAACTGCTCTTCACTGGCTAGAGCCATAGTTAACAATGCATCTTTTGCACGCGCACGAAGCTCTTCAGCAATATCTGCGTCAAACCCTTCAATGGCACTCATTTCTTCCAAGGGAACATAGGCCACTTCTTCGACACTAGTAAAGCCTTCTTCTACCAATACAGTGGCAACGTCTTCATCGATATCGAGAGCGTTCATTAAGGTTTCAATCACGCTCACAGATTCTGTTTGCTGCTTCTCCTGAGCGTCTTCTATAGTCATTACATTAATGGTCCAACCTGTGAGTTCTGAGGCTAGACGAACATTTTGACCGCCCTTGCCAATCGCTTGAGCTAGATTTTCTTCATCAACAGCAACATCCATTGAATTACTGTCTTCATCGACAATAATAGACTCTACCTCAGCTGGAGCCATAGCATTAATTACTAGCTGAGCAGGATTATCGTCCCACAGCACGATATCAACACGTTCATCATCAAGATCATTTGAAACCGCCTGAACACGAGCACCACGCATACCTACGCAAGCGCCGACTGGGTCGATGCGTGCATCTTTAGTTTTAACGGCAATTTTGGCACGTTGACCAGGATCGCGCGCGGCACCTTTAATTTCAATCACACCTTCTGCAATTTCTGGCACTTCAATTTGGAATAACTGCACAAGCATCTCAGGCGCGGCTCTTGATACCTGAAGTTGCGGCCCGCGAGTTTCTTCACGAATGCCGGTTAGAATCACGCGGGTGCGATCATTAATTCTAAAGATTTCACGACCCACCAGATCTTCTCTTGGTAATAAACCTTCAGCATTATCACCAAAATCAACCACAATATGATCGCGAGTCACCTTCTTAACTGTTCCGTTAAGCAATTCGCCAACTCGATGCTTAAAGCGGTCGATAATAAGGTTTCGCTCAGCATCCTTAACACGCTGAACAATTACCTGCTTCGCGGTTTGGGCGGCAATACGACCAAACTCAATATTAGGCACTGACTCTTCAAAGGTATCACCCACTTTTAGCGTAGGGTCTTTCTCAAACGCCTCTTCGGTAGTGAACTGGGTACCCAACTCTGCCATTACATCGTCGGCTACAACATCCCACCAACGATAGGATTGGTAATCGCCGGTTTCTCGGTCAATTTGAACCCGAATATTAGCACCTTCGTCATAACGCTTTTTTGTTGCCATAGCTAGCGCTTGCTCGATAGCCTCAAAAATAATACCTCTATCCACACCTTTTTCGTTGGATACAGCCTCAGCAACCATTAAAATTTCTTTATTCATTGATCAAACTCCGCCTACCTCAAAATTGAGGAACTAGGTTCGCCTTTTCGATACCTTCAACAGGAAACAGAAATTCATTATCTGTAACCACCACTACGATCTCATCACCTTCAATTGCCTTTAAACGACCTTTATAGTTGCGTCGTCCTTCGTAAGGAAATCTTAGTCTTAATGAGATCTCTTCGCCCAAATATCGAGCATAATGATCGAGCTCATAGAGCGGTCGATCCATACCAGGTGAAGATACTTCTAAAACATATTCACCCGCAATAACATCTTCAACATCAAGTATTGCACTAGCTTGACGACTAACTCGCTCGCAATCATCAATACCAACGCCATCTTCATCTCGGTCGATAAAAATTCTCAGCAGTTTAGCTTTTCCGCCCATCTGCAATTCTATGCCCCAAAGCTCGCAATCCAGCGCCTCTACTACTGGCTGTAGTAATTGCCTTAAAACCTGATCACCAGACGACACAATACTCTCCGAAAAAAAAATGGGCATACAGCCCATTTATAACCAACTAAAGAAAAGCCCCAAAATGGGGCTTTTCGATTTGCGACAGTTACATCGCTAATGTCTTGGTGGCCTATGTAAAACTACAGTCTATAAGCTACAAGCCCTAAAAAACCATCGTAGCCTACTTCTTCCACCTTTTCCAATACTGTTTGGCGACTAATTCTTTGCAAACAATATACAAATACTTGGTAGCGGGAGCTGGATTTGAACCAACGACCTTCGGGTTATGAGCCCGACGAGCTACCAGACTGCTCCATCCCGCACCTACATTATGATGTGTTGCCACACCACCCTTGAAGGGACGCGCATTATAGGTACAGGGCTGGTTTAGGTCAACCAACTTAAGACCTTATTGGTGTTTTATTTTCTGCTTGCCTGAATTAGCTCATAGGCTTTGCGAATTTCT
Source organism: Porticoccaceae bacterium (assembly GCA_049615345.1). Classification (GTDB taxonomy): domain Bacteria; phylum Pseudomonadota; class Gammaproteobacteria; order Pseudomonadales; family Porticoccaceae; genus HTCC2207. The sequence goes on from JBMZFJ010000021.1 coordinate 24,488, forward strand.
TGGGTTCGCTCAGTTGCCAATTTAATCATATCATCGGGCATACCCTGTCCAATCAACTTATCAGGATGGTTTTCACTAACCAACTTTCGATAGACTTTTTTAATTTCAGAATTCGTATTATCCGCGCTAACACCCAAGGCTTTATAGGCTGCTTCTAGCTGGCTTGCCGAACTAGTATATGCACCAGACGACCCTGCACCATTAAACTGAGAGCGAGCCATAATCATCTCAATAATCTTTTCAAAAAGTGCTTTTGAGATACCTAGGTGGCGAGCCACGCTTTCAAGTGCTTGACGCTCCGATTGATGCAACTCTCCATCAGACAGAGCTAGTGCAATCAAATCATTGAGCAATGACTGCTTGAGGTTATTTAAACGGCCGCAAGTGCTGACAAACCGCTGCATGGTGTCATCTAGAGAGAAATCTGACTTTGAACCTTTTTTAAATAATCCAATAGCCTGCTGGCGGTGGTCATTTGTCAGTCCCATTCGAGCCATTAATGCTTCAGCTTGAGCAATTTCTTGCTCAGAAATGCGACCATCCGCCTTAGCCAGGTAACCCAAGAGCGTAAATGTAGTTTCAAAGTAACAGGCTCCTACTCGCGCCTGCTCATCAGATGATAGGGGTCGAGAAAAACTTCCCAGCCCACGATCAAAGTAATTGCCTATATAAAAACCAATGATGGCACCAATAAACCCGGCAACCTGCCAGCCCAATAATGCAGCTATAAATTTAACCATGATTTATCTAGACCCGTACAAACTTAAATAAAATATTAGCGCCACAACTGTTCCATTTCTTCCAATGTTTTGCCTTTAGTTTCAGGCACCAATCGCCAGATGAATAAAATAGCAATTACACATACAGATGCAAATAAAAAATAAGGGAGTGCACCATTAAAATTGACAGCATTAAAGTGGCTTTTATGCAGAATAGGAAACCCATTGGTTACTAAAGCACTAGTTAAACATTGAGCACCAATAACAATCGACATCGCCAAACTGCGCACATTGTTTGGGAAAATTTCTGCCAATATCACCCAGACCACAGGCCCCATAGACATAGCAAAGGCACCTACAAACAGCAAAACACCCATTAGAGACAGCAAACCCGTCTGCTGACTGTAAACCGATAATGCAAGAGCCAACAGGCCCAATAGCATGCCCGACGTTCCCACTATTAACAAAGGCTTACGGCCCCAACTATCAACGGTATAAATTGCGACAAAAGTGAATACCAGATTAACTATACTCACCCATAGCTGAGGTATTAATGCCTGTTCTGGGCCATAACCCAAGGCCTGACTGAATATTTCACCACTGTAAATTAGAATCGCAACTATTCCCGTTGCCTGTTGAAAGATCGCCAACAAAATGCCTAGAAATAGCGCAAAACCAAGCCCTTTTCTAAACAGTAATTTTCGCGCCGGAGCCACACTTTCAGAAAGGGATTTGGCGATTAATTTACATTCTAATTGCGACTCTTGCTGATTATTAGTTAGCTGGTTAAGTACCGCAAGTGCCTCTTGATCACGCCCTTTAAGCATCAACCAGCGAGGACTGTGAGGAATGGCAAACAGTAAAGCAAAAAATATCACCGCGGGAGCAACTTCAGACCAAAACATGAGTCTCCAACCAAAAGTCACTCTTTCAGTATGACTAGCATCACCGGTATTCATTAAAAAACTGAGTAAAAAGGGCAGAATAAAGCCCACCACCATCGCTAATTGGTGATAGGTGACCATCTTTCCTCTTATATTTGATGGTGAGATCTCTGCAATATACATGGGCGAAGTCATGGCAAAAATACCAATACTCAAACCTAGAATCAGTCTGTAACACACCAAAACAGCGAGAGAATCAGCAATTCCTGACCCTAGGGCAGAAATAATATATAAAACTGCCGCCAGTATTAGGCTGTACTTGCGACTTAAGGCGCTGGTTAGATAACCGGCACTGATAGCACCTAAAAAACAACCGTAGCCAGCACTACTAACCACCCAGCCCTGCTGAACAGCAGTAAAATTAAAGTACCGGGTAAAATACATCTGCGAGGTAGCCACTGTGGCTGCATCATAGCCCATTAACAGGCCACCCAAGGCGACGATAAGGGTGATTTGCACAACCGAGAGTTGGGGTTTTTGGGGCATGACTGCTGTCTTCATAGTTGATTCAACCTAAATGCAATCCTACCTACACACTTCCTAAAGTTTATTTATGGACGGAATAATTAAATCGCCAACTGAAGCTGAACTTTGATACTGATGGTGCCCAAGGCCGGACTTGAACCGGCACGGCTTGCGCCACTACCCCCTCAAGATAGCGTGTCTACCAATTCCACCACTTGGGCAATAATCATTGATAATGTAAGAGAAGTTTTAGTCTTCTACAACCGGCAGTGCAGTACCTGTATCTGACTCAACCTCAGGAATAGTACTCTCAACCGCAGTCTCTGCAGGTACTTGCTCGAGAATTGGAAGGTCAATATCACTCACTACGGTGCGATTTTTTGCCACAACAGCTAAGCTTACACTGGTAACAAAGAATACCGTGGCCAATACTGCTGTTGTCTTACTGAAAAAATTCCAGCCGCCAGCGCTACCAAATACAGTTTGTGAGGCGCCAGCACCAAATGAAGCACCCGCTTCTGCGCCCTTGCCCTGTTGAATAAGAA
>JBMZFJ010000022.1:0-26772 GCA_049615345.1 Porticoccaceae bacterium
ATTTCGGCGTAGAACATTTCGACGACTTCTTTAGCTTCACGTTTATTGAGGCCTAGTTCATCAAATAGCATTTCAGCTAGATCAGCTTTTGTTAGCGCACCCATTAAACATTACCTTTATATCAAAATTGTTCTAACCAAATTAACTTCTTAATTCGGCCCCTAGAGATTCTTTCAATCGATTTACTACCTTATCAATGGATTGATTTATCTCTTCATCCGTAAGAGTGCGCGAACTGTGTTGAAAGGTCAAGCCTAATGCAATACTTTTTCCTTTAGTTTCAACATCTTTGCCATGATAAACATCAAACAACTTTAAATCACATAGCGATTCGCCCGCGACTGCTTTGGCTTCATCTAGCAATAACTGCGCCGGAGTTGAAGCATCCACCATAAATGCTAAATCTCGACGCACTTCTGGGAACTTGCTGACTTCTTTAGCCTTTATATCTACAAATTCGTTGATCTTGCTTATATCTACATGGAAAACATAGAGCGGTTTGGCAACTTCTAACTTTGACTCTACCGCAGGGTGTAAGCGACCTATCCAACCCACAGATTCATCACCAGACATTACTTCTGCTGACTGCCCCGGATGTAATGCCGGGTGCACCGCCGCGCGGAATGAAAGCTTTTCTGCGCATTGGTTATCAATGAGTATAGCTTCTAAATCACCCTTGAGGTCATAGAAATCTACCTGCGCTTTATCAGCTGTCCAACCAAGGGGTGAACGCGATCCACATATAAGTCCACCTAGCGCCAAATTTTGCTCTAGACCGGCAACCGAAGATTCGCTGTCTGACGGGATAAAACACTGTCCTATTTCGAACAGACGCACTCTTGGCTGCTGTCTATTTAAATTATGTATCGCGGCACTGACAAGCCCTGGCCATAGACTGGTGCGCATCACCGAAAGATCTTGTGAAATCGGATTGCTAACCTTTACCCCCTGACGCTGAGGATCTAAGGTTGCTAGCAACTGTGGATCTACGAAGCTGTAGGTGATGGCTTCTTGATAGCCCAAAGAGACTAATCGATCTCTAAAGTACTCTAGAGGCTTAATAGCTTCTTTATTGGCTGTTATATCAACCGCCATAGCGGGCGTGGTGACTGGCAAGTTGTTGTAACCATAAACTCGCGCTACCTCTTCCACCAAGTCTTGCTCAATGGCTAGATCAAAGCGCCAGCTTGGAGATTGCCATATACCTTTATCGGCATCGCGTTGCTGTAGGGTTAAACCAAGGCGAGCTAGCATATCATCCACTGTAGTGGCATCGATACTTACACCTAACTGTTGAGCTAGATGCTGATCACGCAGCTCAATACTGGCAGGCTTCGGCAGGTAATCTGCCGCTTCCGCTGTAGTCACTGGGCCTGCATCACCGCCGCAGATTTCCAACATAAGGGCAGTGGCACGCTCTAGTGCCTGAATTTGTAGAGCTGAATCAACGCCGCGCTCAAAACGATGGGATGAATCGGTATGCTTGCCGTAGTTTCTGGCTTTACCGGCTATGGCAATAGGATCAAACCAGGCGCTTTCGAAGAATATATCTGTGGTGCTATCAGATACGGCTGATTGTGCACCACCCATAATGCCTGCCATGGCTAAGGTTTGTGACTGATCGGCAATCACTAGGGTATCACTGGCTACTTTGACCTTAGAATCATCTAACAGCTCAAGGGTTTCGCCCTGCCCCATACGCACGACTATATCACCATCTAGTTTGGCTAGATCAAAGGCATGCATAGGCTGACCTAATTCAAGCAATACATAGTTAGTAATATCAACGGCTGGACCTAGGGTTCTAATACCACTGCGACGCAAGCGCTCTTGCATCCACAACGGCGTTGGACGGGTTAAATCTACACCGCGAACAATCCGTCCCGCATAGCGCCCACAGGCTTGAGGTGCTTCTATAGATGCTTTAATTGCATCTGTAATGGTTGGCTCAACCGCATCAATGTGCAGTTGCTTTACCGGCTCTGAATTAAGCACACCCACCTCACGCGCTAAACCACGAATGCTTAGGCAATCCGCGCGGTTTGGAGTGAGGTCTACTTCTATAATGTTGTCGTTTAAGTCAAGATACTCAAGCAGATCTTGACCCACAGTGGCATCGGCAGGCAGTTCCCATAGCCCTGAATCATCATCTCCCAATGCTAGCTCGGTTTGACCACAGAGCATACCTAGGGATTCGACCCCACGCAGTTTGGCTTTTTTGATTTTGAAACCTTCGGGCAGTTTGGCGCCAACGGTTGCAAAGGGTATTTTAATACCAACTCGAGCGTTGGCGGCACCACAGACCACTTGCAGCTCTGCATCGCCATTACCGGCCACCTGACAGACGCGTAACTTATCCGCATCTGGATGCTGCTCTATTGAAATAATTTCACCGACAACCACACCGCTTATATCAGGCGATGCAGATTCCACAGCATCGACTTCTAAGCCTGCCATAGTAATCTGAGCTACCAAGTCTTCAGTTGAGATGGAGGGGTTGACTGATTGACGCAACCACGATTCACTAAATTTCATAGATCCCTCTACCTAAAATTGCTTAAGAAAACGCAGATCATTTTCAAAAAATAATCGCAAGTCATTAACGCCATAGCGCAACATAGCCAGTCGCTCGACCCCCATACCAAAGGCAAAGCCACTGTACTGCTCGGTATCTACATTACAGCTCTTAAATACATTGGGGTGCACCATGCCGCAACCCATAACCTCTAACCAACCGGTATGGCTACAGACGCGACAGCCTTTGCCTTGACAGTTAGTACACTGGATATCAACCTCAGCTGAGGGCTCAGTGAAAGGAAAATAAGAGGGTCTAAAGCGCACCGGTAAATCAGCCTCAAAAAAGGCTTTAAGAAATTGGTCAACCACACCTTTTAAGTCGGCAAAGCTGGTGTTTTTATCAACCACTAAGCCCTCGACCTGATGGAACATTGGCGTGTGGGTAAGGTCTGAGTCACAACGATAAACTCGACCGGGGCAGATCACTCGTATAGGAGGATCTTGCTTTTCCATCGTGCGCACCTGAACCGGCGAGGTATGGGTACGCAATACGGTGTTGGAATCTATATAAAATGTATCGTGCATCGCCCTTGCAGGGTGATGGCTAGGAATATTGAGGGCCTCAAAGTTATGGTAGTCATCTTCTACCTCTGGGCCTACTTCTACGCTGTAACCAACGCTGGTAAAAAATGCTTGAATACGCTCCATGGTGCGAGTAACTGGGTGTAGCCCACCCATATCTTCACCGCGCCCCGGCAGAGTGACATCGATCGTTTCTTGTGCAAGCTTTTGATTCAAAGCCTCTGACTCAAGACTCTGTTTGCGCTCGGTAATTAGCGCCGTCAACGCCTGTTTGGCTTCATTGATTTTTGCACCTGCTGCTGGCCGTTCTTCAGCAGATAGGGCCCCAAGACCTTTAAGCAATCCTGTCAACTGGCCTTTTTTACCCAAGTACTCAACCCGCAAGCCATCCAAAACGCTTAACTCAGTAGCCTCAGAAATGGCCGTTTGCGCCTGCTGTGTAATCTGTTCCAATTCAATCATTAGTATTTTTACCAAATAGCTATTAATACAGCTTTAATTAATTGTCTATTCTACGTCTACTTTAGTATCAGTGTAAAAAAATAGGGAAAGAGCATTAGCCCCTTCCCTATTTCGCTAGCAGATTATTCATTGTATGAATAATTAGCTTTTAGATATTACTTAGCAGCTTTGTCTAGGGCAGTCTTTGCTTTCTTAACTACCGCACCAAAAGCAGCTTTATCATATACAGCCAAGTCTGCTAGTACACGTCGATCAAGTTCGATCTTAGCTTTGCTTAGGCCATTGATTAATCGGCTGTAGCTCAAACCTTCTACACGAGACTGTGCATTGATTCGGGCAATCCAAAGTCTACGGAAAGTACGCTTCTTAGCGCGACGATCGCGATAAGCATATTGACCCGCTTTGGTTACGGCCTGTGTAGCAACACGAAAAACTCGGCTTCTTGCGCCGTAGTAACCTTTCGCTTGTTTTAAAATCTTTTTGTGTCGACGACTGGCTTCAACACCACGTTTTACTCTAGGCATATTATTCTCCTACCAAATTTAGTTAGTTACAGGCCACGCAGCATACGGTCGACACGAGGGCTATCAGCAGCAGTTAAGATGCTGGTACCACGCAGTTGACGCTTACGCTTGGTAGTCATTTTGGTAAGAATATGGCTTTTGTGCTGATGCTTATGCTTATAGCCCGCAGCCGTCTTTTTGAAGCGTTTTGCAGCTCCACTATGAGTCTTTGCTTTTGGCATTTTAGTTCTCCTAAATATTAGGGTTAATGTTCAGTAAGAGCCGCCCGGACAGCCTGCCAAAAACATTGGCTGAACGCGGGTCGCGCTGTGTTTCTTACTGCTGTTACAGTAGCTTCCTACTACCTTTTTTTACTAAAAGGCGCCATGACCATAGTCATTTGACGACCTTCTAGTTTTGGGAACTGCTCTACCTGAGCTAGTTCGGAAAGATCAGCTTCAACACGCTTCATCATTTCCATACCCAATTCTTGGTGAGCCATTTCACGACCGCGAAAGCGCAATGTGATTTTGACTTTGTCACCGTTCTCTAGAAACTTCACGAGACTACGCAGTTTAATCTGGTAATCGCCAACATCAGTTCCCGGACGAAACTTAATCTCTTTAACCTGCGTCTGCTTTTGCTTCTTCTTCTGCAGAGCCGCTTTTTTCTTAATATCAAAGACATGCTTTCCGTAATCCATTACTTTGCAAACGGGAGGTTTTGAATCCGGTGAAATCTCTACCAAATCCAAAGAGTCATTTTGTGCAGTTTCAAGTGCAGTTTCTATAGAAACCACGCCCACCTGAGAACCGTCTGAACCAATTAGCCTAACTTCGGAAGCTGTTATATCTTCGTTAAGTCTTGCCCGTTTACTGTCTTTTTTAATAAGTATTACTCCGTATTCGTTTCAAGTTCACGACTGCGTTTTTCGGTATCACGTTGAAAGAGGGAAATAACCTCTTCGATGGTCATACTTCCCAAGTCTTCGCCGTCGCGTGTTCGCACTGCTACAGTGCTATTTTCTATCTCTTTATCACCAACAACGAGTAGATAAGGAACCCGTTGCATCGAGTGACCGCGAATTTTAAAGCCGATCTTCTCGTTTCTCAAGTCCGAATTCACTCTAAATCCTTTATTTTGCAAGGATTGGGTGACTAAATTGGCATATTCGGCCTGCGAATCGGTAATATTGATCACAACAGCCTGCTCTGGCGCCAACCAAAATGGAAATGCTCCCTCGTGCTGTTCAATCAAAATACCAATAAATCGCTCAAAAGAACCCAAGACTGCACGGTGCAACATAACCGGTGTTTTGCGACTGCCATCTTCGGCCACATATTCAGCATCCAATCGACCCGGCATCGAGAAATCCACCTGAATAGTACCCATCTGCCAGACTCGACCAATACAATCTTTAAGCGAAAATTCTATCTTAGGGCCATAAAAGGCACCCTCACCTGGCAGTTCTTGCCAAGGTAAATCTTTAGCATCAAGTGCATCGGCGAGTGCCTTTTCTGCTCTATCCCAGCTTTCATCTGTGCCTACACGCTTTTCAGGGCGAGTTGATAGGCGGTAAATAATTTCATCAAAGCCAAAATCAGCATACACAGAGTGCAGCATATCCATAAAGTTGGATACTTCGGATTGAATTTGCGCCTCGGTACAGAAGATATGGCCATCATCCTGAGTAAAGGAACGAACTCGCATAATGCCATGCAATGAACCCGACGGCTCATTGCGATGACAGGCACCAAATTCAGTAACGCGATAGGGTAAATCGCGATAGCTTCTAAGACCCTGATTAAATACCTGTATATGACAGGGGCAGTTCATCGGCTTTACGGCGTACTGTCTATCCTCAGAGGAAATTGAAAACATATCATCGCCAAACTTATCGGCATGGCCCGACTTTTCCCACAGACTGTAATCGACCACCTGCGGTGTTCTAATTTCAGTATAGCCATGCTGAACCTGAGTTTGACGCATATAATCCATAATACCGTTATAGATCGCCCAGCCTTTGGGGTGCCAAAAAACCGAACCCGGCGCCTCTTCCTGCATATGGAATAGATCTAATTTTTTACCAATTTTACGATGATCACGCTTTTCAGCCTCTGCCATACGGTTGATATAAGCTTTTAACTCTTTCTTATTGGCCCAAGCAGTACCGTAAATACGCTGTAGCTGCTCGTTTTGAGCGTCACCGCGCCAGTAGGCACCAGAAATTTTAGTCAACTGCATATGCTTTAAAAAACGCGTGTTGGGCACATGGGGGCCACGACACATATCAATGTATTCTTCGTGATAGTACAGACCCATGCTCTGCTCATCGGGCATATCAGCAATAAGTTGCAACTTATAGCTCTCACCTCTAGCCTCGAAAGTCTCAATAACCTCTTGACGCGACGTGACTTTTTTAATCACATCATAGTCAGTTGCGATAAGCTGTTTCATACGCTCTTCAATCGCCGTTAAATCTTCTGGAGTAAAGGCACGCTCATAGGCTATATCGTAATAGAAACCATTTTCAATCACTGGACCGATCACCATTTGAGCAGTTGGATACAGCTGTTTAACCGCATGACCGAGCAAATGGGCACAGGAGTGACGAATAATGTCGACGCCTTCGGCATCTCTTTCAGTAATAATTCTGATGCTGGCGTCATTGTCGATTAGATCACAGGCATCGACTAAATTGCCGTTGACCTCACCAGCAATCGTTGCTTTGGCAAGACCTGGGCCTATATCAGTGGCTATATCAAGCACAGAGACAGCAGTGTCAAATTCGCGTTGGGATCCATCGGGGAGGGTAATAACAGGCATAGCTTGTTCCTTGTCAGTGGTGGCCCATACTAGAGGTCACATGATATTAATTTATTGTTAGGGGCGGCATTTTACCCACTCTTTCAAGCTTTACAAGTACTAGATGTAACCTCGAAAAGCTAAGAATCAGTTACAATGGATCAACACTATGCCAACAAGAGCGATAAATTTGAAAATATATGTCGATGCCGATGCCTGCCCCGGGGTTATAAAAGATATTTTATACCGCGTTTCCCAACGCACAGGCATTGAGGTGATTTTGGTAGCTAACCAGCCCTTAAATACCCCAAGAATACCCACCGTGCGATCAATTTGTGTGAGTTCGGGGTTTGATGTGGCCGATGATCATATAGTGAGCTTGGTAGAAAAAGACGATTTGGTGATTACTGCTGATATTCCTCTGGCGGCAGAAGTGATTGAAAAACAGGCAAAGGCACTTAACCCTCGAGGGGAGCTTTACACCACCTCTAATATTCGCGCACGACTCAATATGCGCGACTTTATGGACTCGATGCGTTCGAGTGGTGTTGAGGTTGGAGGCGGCCCTCCACCACTGAGCCAGAGAGACCGCATGGATTTTGCCAATGCACTGGATTCTTACCTCAGTCCATTTTTAAAGTAATTTATTATTATATTTTATTAACTTATTGATATTAATATATTTTAATCTATCATTCTGTCAATCTGTGCAGCGGTAAATGGCCAGCCCTTTTCACTGCCATCTGCAAAAACAACCACTGGAATACGCAGGCCATATTGCTCAAAAAGCGCCTGATCTTCTCTCACATTAAGCACTTTTAGTTGGATATTTTTTGCCTCTAATAGCGGGTTTAGCATCTTTTTTGCCTGCTCACAAAGATGACAATTTGGGCCGCTTATTAGGGTAATTTCTTTATTCATTAGCATCAACCAAAAGAACTGCGCTTGGTAATTAACCACACATTATGGATACGTGAATTGCGCTCAAAGTCCATATCCAATGTCTGGGATGTAATATTTTCACAGCTGAATTGTCGTGACGTTAGCTGATCCAATTTAAATTTTCGAAAGTTATTGGAAAATACCAGCGTACCCTCGGGATTTAACTTTGCCATAGCCTGACGAATTAATTCAGGATGATCGCGCTGAATATCCAATACCGACTCCATTTTCTTGGAATTAGAAAAGGTTGGTGGGTCAAGAAAGATCACATCAAAGGTCTGCGAATCTTCTTCCAGCCATTTTAGGCAATCAGCTCGCAATAGCTTATGTTTGGATGCACTGAGACTATTGAGCTCGAAGTTGCGCTGTGCCCAATCTAGATAGGTATTGGACATATCAATGCTTAACGAACTCTTAGCGCCTGCAAGTGCCGCCTGCACAGTGGCAGAGGCGGTATAACAAAATAGATTTAGCAATGACTTGCCCGATGCTAGCTCGCCCACAAGCTGACGCACAGGACGATGATCGAGAAATAAGCCAGTATCCAAGTAGTCGCTTAGATTAACCTCAAAGCGTGCCCTACCCTCATTAACTAAAGTACTTTCAGAAGACTCATCATTTAAACGCTGATACTGGGCGTCGCCTTTTTGCCGACGGCGCTCTTTGTAATAGACCTTTTCGAATCGATCCCCGGCAAACTCTTTGACGGCGCGCTTAATAGTGTCAAAACGCTGTTTGGCGATATGGGCTTCAATTGTGCTTGGCGCGGCGTATTCCTGCACATAAATGCGTTGCTCGTAGATATCAATGGCTGCAGCATATTCTGGAATATCAGCATCGTAAAGGCGATAACAGCTCACGCCAGATTTCTTTAACCAACCTTTTAACCGTCTTTGATTCTTTTGCATGCGGTTAAATAGCATTTTCGCTTCTTCAGTAAGTGGTTGAACAGGCGCCGGCTTACTTAAGCGCTCGGCAATTTGTTCAGCTTTTGACTGCATATTGTCAAACACCAATAGCTTACAGGGAATAGAGCCATTAGCGAGGCTATACTGTTTGGTCGGCGATAAATCCAACTGTCGAGCCAAGTTTAAATTGCCGGTATAGACAGCGGCGCGCCACTCGGTAAAGTTTTTCTGCAGTACCGTACCTAGCTTTTGGTAGAGAGGTACTAGCTGCTCCTCTTCACCCATTCTGGCGCCATAGGGGGGATTGGTAATTAATAAACCTCTGTCCGCAGTCGCTTTACCAAATTGATCTAGTGGCTTGTGGGCAATACGGATATGCTCATCTAAGCCCGCATTTTCAATATTGGCAACCGTGACCTCTAACACTCGACTATTGCCATCATAGCCAAGTATATCATTGCTGAAGGCGGCCAGACCGGCCTCTTTTCTTTGCTCGGCATCTTTAAGAATGGACTCCCAGAGTTCTTGATCATGCTGTAACCAGTGGGTAAAGCCAAATGCTTGGCGATTTATTGATGGTGCTATATCCGCTGCCATCATTGCCGCCTCGATCAAGAAGGTGCCGCTACCGCACATGGGATCTATTAAAGCACCACCCTGCTTGGCAATATCGGGCCAGCCGGCGCGCATCAATAATGCCGCGGCAAGATTTTCTTTGAGCGGCGCACTGCCCTGACCGGTTCTATATCCTCTGCGATGCAGACTATCGCCAGATATATCCAAAGATACAACTACTTGGCCCTTGTGCTGACGCGCCTGAATGCGAATATCGGGTGATTTGGCATCTACATTAGGGCGACCACCGCCAACACGGCGAATACGATCGACCACAGCATCTTTTAGCAATTGAGCGCCGTACATACTATTATCGATATGCTTGGATGTGCCAATAAAATCGATGGCAATGCTATTATCTTCAGTGAGATGCTCTTCCCAGGGAAGGTCTACCGCATTGGAATACAAATCATCTGTGTTATCGAGCTTAAAGCTTAGCAGCGGCATAAGAATACGATTAGCTAAACGTGACCACAGGCAGGCCCTGTAGGCTACTTGCATCGTGCCTTGAAAGTGAACCGCCGCAACGGTTTGCTTGATTTCTGAAGCGCCAATCGCGCCTAGTTCGTCAGCTAAAAGCTGCTCCATACCCTTAGGGCATGTGGCTAACCAAGCTGTAATATCTGTTATTTGAGGCACTTTTTTTGTATCCTGAAATGTATGGAACCATTAAGTAAATATACGGTCATAAAATAAACTGGGGGAGCTTTTATACAGAGTGTGACCTGCTAGCGCCAATATAGGTCGCCATTCTATCTCTCTTTGCTCACTGGTTGTTGAAAAAACCACAAATATTTAATCAACAAGCAGAGGTTTTATATTCAAAATGGAGAATTCTATGAAAAAACATAAGAAAGACCTATCCCACCGCGCCTTTGTTCGAGGCTACCAAACTGCTATCCAGCAGCGCTCAATTTCAACCTGCCCTTATCAAACCGACTCAGAATTAGGTTTCCAATGGTGTACAGGCTGGCGTCAAGGTCGGGCTGATTATTGGAGTGGATTTAGTCAGGCTACTATGCAGCAGAAGGCAGGCAACCTGTAAGACGATTTTCAACTATTATTTAATGGACTAAATTTAAAGATCGTTTTTTTAACATCGATAATTGTTTCTTGTACAGAGACTAACTAGAATCGGTGATTGTTTTTTTATAGCTAAAAAATTTACAGAGGTACAACTTGCAACAGAACATAGATAGCCTTAAAACATGGCTTAACAGTAGAATTGTCGGTCAACAACAACTTGTCGAACGTATTATTATTGCCCTCTTAGCTGATGGTCACCTGTTGGTTGAAGGTGCACCCGGATTAGCAAAAACAAAAGCAATTAAAACAGTGTCTGAAGGCATAGATGCCGAGTTTCATCGTGTACAATTTACACCAGATCTTCTCCCTTCCGATATTACCGGCAGTGATATTTATCGACCTGAACAGGGTGTATTCGAATTTCAAGCTGGTCCTTTATTTCATAATCTGGTACTCGCGGATGAAATAAACCGCGCACCGGCCAAGGTTCAATCGGCCCTATTAGAAGCAATGGCAGAAAGACAAATTTCAGTGGGCAAAAACAGCTATCCATTACCTGAATTATTTCTGGTTATGGCCACGCAAAATCCGATTGAGCAGGAAGGGACCTACCCCTTGCCAGAAGCACAGATGGATCGTTTTTTAATGCATGTGTCGGTTGACTACCCCTCGCCAGATAGCGAGCGAACTATTTTGCAACTGTCACGTGAAGAAGCACAGGGTGAAAAGTCGTCAGTCTTTGAGCCCATTGCCCAAGAAGATTTATTTGCAGCAAGAAAAGAGGTCTTGTCTGTACATATGAATGAGGCAGTCGAAGAGTACTTGGTGCAGATTATCCTAGCCACACGCAATACCGAAGCCTATGGCGGCGATCTAGCTAACTGGCTAGATTTTGGTGCTAGTCCCCGTGCAACTATTGCGCTCGATCGATGCAGTCGCGCTGTAGCTTGGCTAGATAATAGAGACTATGTCACGCCTGACGATATACGCTCAGTAGCTCATGATGTTCTTCGCCACAGACTCATACTGAGTTTTGAAGCTGAAGCGGCAGGTATTGACGCCAATCAGGTGATCGACACTCTACTCGCTACCGTTCCCTCCGCTTAATTAAGGTATAACGGATCAATGGGGTTTCAGGTATGACATCTAATCCTGCAATAGCTGATTCTAATGAATTAATCAGATTGCGTTATGCGGCCAAAGAATTGTCCAATTTCCCCAAATTACAGGCACGGCAAATGCTAGCCGGCGGGCATAGATCGCAGTTTCGCGGTCGCGGCATGGATTTTGATCAGGTTCGCCTTTACCAACCCGGGGATGATGTTCGAAGTATCGACTGGCGAGTGACTGCTCGCACTCAGGTGCCACACACTAAAGTATTTATTGAGGAGCGAGAACGCCCTATTCTTATCATATCTGACCTAAGAAGCTCGATGTTTTTTGGCAGTCAGCGATTAAAGTCAGTGGTTGCCTGTGAAGTGTCTGCCGCCCTTGCTTGGGCCGGCCTTGGCATTAATGACCGTGTTGGCGGGGTGATTTTTGGCGCGCAGGATCAGCTAGAAATAAAACCTAAACGCAGCCATCACAGTGCTTTGCAATTTATTCGCGGGCTGCAAAACTTTAGCCAAGCGCTGTTAGAGCCACAGCAAGATAAACTGGATTTGGCAACCATTCTCGAGGAATCACGCCGGCTTGCCCTTCCCGGCAGTACGGTATTTATAGTGAGTGATTTTCACGATCTCAATAGTACCTGCGAGCCACACCTCTATGCTCTGGCAAAACACTGCAATATCAATTTCTGCCAAGTTACCGATAAATTAGAGCGACAACTTCCTAGACCTGCTCATTATCCGGTGACCAACGGTAAACGTCAGGTTGTTCTTGATACTAGCGACAAACAACTTCGAGAAAATTTTGCCCATCAATTTGCCGAACGGGAAAATTTTATACAAAAACTCTGCGAGCAGCTTGGCGCTGGGTTACTACCATTTGATACAACAAAACCCGTGATGCAACTATTAGCCAAGGCTTATGGTAAGCGTCGCTCTGCCCGTAATTTTAATTAGCCGAGTATAGATAGTGAACCCAAGCGATCCCTTAGCTCAATTAAAAGACATCCATTTACCCGATGCGGTATCTTGGTGGCCGCTTGCCATGGGTTGGTGGATTGTCGTCATTATTGCCATTGTCGGTATATATTTCGCGGTGCAGTTTGGTTTAAATCAATATTTTAATCAGCGCTATCGATGGCAGGCGCTTGTTGCGTTAAAAAATCTGCCAAATTCAGATCAACACCGACGATTAATTGCTTTATTTTCGCTACTTAAACAGGTCGCAACCAGTGCTTATCCGCAACAAAATTTTGCCAGTCTAAACAATAGGGAGTTTATTCGGTTTTTACAGAGTAGCTGTTCTAAACCGCTGTTTACTGATATTCCGGCTAACTGGGAGCAGCTTTTTTATGCCCAAAACCAATCAGTAACATCTGACTTGGTAGATCAACTTATAACCCAAAGTCGCTATTGGATTAAGCATCATTATCCCATTGCAAAGTTGGTGTATAAACCATGTTAACTTTACTCTGGCCGCTAGTGCTTATTCTCGCCCCACTTCCGTTTATCTATCGGTATTGGCGCAAACCTGTTAACCACAGCCTAAATGCGCTAAGAGCGCCGGCAATGCTAGCTCTTGCAACCCCGGATAGCACGCCACTTAAAAGTTCAACATGGTTAACCACAGGTTTAAAAATAGTCCTTTTCCTGTGCTGGTTGTGTACGCTTTTGGCGTTATCCAGACCTCAGTGGGTTGGCGATCCAGTACCTTTGCCAACCAGTGGTCGCGATCTATTACTTGCCGTGGATATTTCGCCCAGTATGCGCCAGCGGGATATGCGCATTGGCGGCCAAATAGTCAATCGCTTGGTGGCAGTAAAATCTGTGGTGGGCGAATTTGTTGCTCAACGCGAGGGCGATCGCCTTGGGTTAATCTTATTTGGTGAGCAGGCCTATCTGCAAACCCCCCTTACCTTTGACCGAAAGACCCTACAGACATTGCTCTATGAAGCGCAACTGGGTTTTGCCGGTAGTAACGGCACAGCTATAGGCGATGCGATTGGCTTGGCGGTAAAGCGGCTACAGGATCGATCAGAAAATCATCGCGTGGTTATCCTACTGACTGATGGCGCCAATAATTCCGGTGCTCTTGAGCCCATAAAAGCGGCACAGCTTGCCAGTCGCGCTAAGGTCAAAATCTATACCATTGGTGTCGGCGCTAGAGGGGCTAGCGGTCTTGATGAGCAAACACTTTCTGAAGTGGCCAAAATAACCGGCGGGCAGTTCTTTAGAGCAAGAAATCCGGCCGAACTCGATGCGATTTATCAAGAACTTAATCGACTAGAACCGGTAGATCAAGAGGCTGAAACTATACGCCCCACGATTTCTCTCTATCACTGGCCACTAAGTGTAGCTTTTATATTGAGCTTATTGATTGCTGTGGTCCGCCAGTTTGGGAGGACCTATGTCTGATTGGCAGTTCCTAACCGACTTTCACTTTATTCGACCGCTGTGGCTTTTAGGCTTAATACCAGCGGCATTGTGCTTTGGTATTGTTAAAAAAATCAACCAGCAAACTGGCAACTGGGAAAAGGTGATCAACCCTGCCCTTCTTCCTTATTTAATGCAGAATAGCTCAGACAAAAATAATTACACTCAATTCTTTCTCCGAGGCCTAGCGTTGTGTTGGTTGCTATTTTGCCTAAGCCTAGCCGGGCCCACTTGGAATCAATTACCGCAACCAGTGCACAAAGAAGATTCGGCACTGGTAGTCGTTTTCGATCTATCACCCTCAATGCTTGCGGAAGATATAGCGCCCAGTCGACTGGTGCGAGCTAGATACAAAATGATCGATATTCTCAAAGCACGCAAGCAGGGTCTTAGCGGACTTGTAGTTTATGGGGGCGAGGCGTTTACCGTTTCACCTCTAACCGAGGATAGCAATACCATTGTTAGTCTTGCACCGACGCTACATCCAACATTGTTGCCCAGTTATGGCAGTAACACTGAGGACGGCATAGCCACCGCCTTAGAACTAGTGACCAATGGTGGTTACCAACAAGCCGATTTATTGCTTATTACTGATGGTGTTGATAGATCAGCCTTTAGAGATATCACTTCTCAGTTATCAGAAGCGACTATTCGCCTACATATTTTAGGTGTTGGCACATCACAGGGTGCACCAATCCCACTGGGTAATGGCGGCTTTATTAAGGATCAAAACGATAGCATTATACTGCCAAGACTTGACCCATCATCGCTTAAGCAACTTGCTAATCTAGGCAATGGTCGTTATTTCAGTATTACCAATAATGATTCTGATGTTCTAGCTATTACTGCGGCTATGGAGCAAGAATTCCCCAATACTAGTGAGATAAATGATCGGTCCTTTGATATTTGGCAAGACCGTGGTTTTTGGCTGGTATTTTTATTACTACCACTGCTGTTCGCAAGCTTTCGTAAAGGTGCAGTATATGTGCTTATTCTAGCGCCTAGCCTTCTGACCTCAGCGCCCACTGAAGCCTCAATTTGGCATGACCTTTGGTATACAGCCGATCAACAGGGGCAGAACGCACTTGAAAATGGTGATGCCGAGATAGCTCAATCCTTATTTAAAGACCCACAATGGCAAGCTAGTGCCGCCTACAAAAATGCCGATTATGGTAGCGCCGCAGAGCTGTTCAAACGGGGTGATAGTGCAGATGATTATTATAATCTCGGCAATTCATTGGCTCATATGGGTAAACTTGATAAAGCCATCGCGGCTTATGATCAGGCGCTAAAATTACAGCCAGATATGCAGGATGCAATAGACAATAAAAAGCTTATCGAACAGCTAAAGCAACAACAGCAAGATCAAAAACAGAACCAGGATGGCGAATCCCAAGACCAGTCGCAGGATAGTCAGTCTCAAGAAAGTCAGCCTCAAGATAGCCAGTCTCAGGATGCCGAATCTCAGCATAGCGAATCTAAAGAGGGTGAATCTCAAGAGGGCGAGCAGCAGTCTAAGCAACAAAAGGCTGAACAAGAGAATGAATCTGAGACTACTCAACAAGACTCAGAACAACAGCAAGATCAAGAATCTGCTGAACAACAGTTAAGCGAGATGCAGAAGTCAGAACAGGAAAAACTTGAAGAACAGCAACAGCAAGAACTTCAGCAATGGTTGCGCCGAGTACCCGACGATCCGGGTGGCTTATTGCGGCAAAAATTTCGCCATCAATCACAGCAACGGGCTAATGAACAACGAAGTCCACCACCACCTAATCAGCAAGAGCGTTGGTAAATGAATAGATCATTTAAAAACAGTATTTTAACTATTCTCCTTATTCTTTTGGCGGCACCTAGCTGGGCATCATTAAGCTCACAGGTCGATAGAACCCAAATTGAAAGCAATGAAACATTGCAACTGACAGTGACCTATTCTGGAAAATCGAGTAATGGTGAACCTAACTTTAGCCAATTACAGCGTGATTTTGAGATTATCTCTAATAGCAGACAACAGCAGTATTCATGGATTAATGGTGAGCAAAAATCGTCAACTGACTGGAAACTATTACTTCTACCTAAGAGACAGGGACGCCTGACAATTCCTGCGTTGAGCTTTAATGGTGACACCAGCAAAGCAATCGGTATTGTGGTTCGAGCGGCTAACACCAACCCTGCCGCTGGGGCTAATCAGCCAGTGTTTATACAGACTTCTATCGATAAGGATTCTGCCTATATTCAAGAACAGATAATGCTGACCCATCGCCTGCACTACTCGGTGCCGCTTCAGGATATTTCTATCTCTGAATTTGATATTCCCGATGCGATTATCCAGCAAGTCTCAGAAGAGCGCTTTAACAAACGTATCAATGGTAAAAATTACTCGATTATTGAAGTTAAGTTTGCGCTTTTCCCCCAGTCTGTGGGCAAACTAAGTATTCCACAACAGCGATTTACCGCATTTGAAACTAGCGGCTCACAATTTGGTGGTTTCTTTTCTAGGGGAAATCGCTTAGTGCGCCTGACCGAAGAAAAGACCATTGATATCCTGCCTAAACCCAGTCATATCAGTGCTGCTAACTGGTTACCCAGTAGCCAAGTTACATTAGAGGAATCTTGGAGTGATTCATCCGATACCCTCACTGCCGGTGAACCTATTACCCGAACCATTAAAATTACAGCATTAGGCTTAACTGCTTCACAAATTCAGCCCTTACCCAGCATAGAAAATACTGGGCTTAAGCTGTACCCCGATCAAGCTTTACTAGAGGACAAGCAAACCAATCGTGGGATTCTAGGTATACGCTCTGAAAGTGTCGCTATAGTGTCCAACCAAGAAGGTCAATTGCGCTTGCCGGCGATTGAGTTAAAGTGGTGGGATACAGTCAATAACCGTATGCAAACAAGCCGGTTGCCTGAGAAAATTTTTACCGTTGTCGCGGCAACTACTTCGCCGCAAATTAGCATTGAAGATAGTCCGGCTATCAACCTCACCACAAGCGCTGAAACTGCTGTTAATCCCCCTGCTGTGTCTCGGCTCACCTACTGGTCGCTAACCCTAAATGCACTTCTAATTACTGTGATTGTCGGGCTTTTATATTTGCGACGAAATGGCCAAACCAAGCCAGTGCCTAAAGAAATAACTAGGCTACCCAATGCCAAGCAACGGCTAAATCAGATAGCCAAACAGGCGGCTGATAATAATTTAGCCGCGATGCGCGATAGTATTTTACTTTGGGGTGCAGAGGTATTCTCACAACAGCCACCGCGCTCTTTAAATCAGTTAGCCGATTTAATGGCTAATCCAGAATTAAAACAGCAGTTTGGGCTTTTGGATCAGGGCTTATTCAAATCAGATAACGACAGCAGCATAGAGGTTGATACAGCGGCAATTATTAAATGCTTAAAAAGCTTTTCTGGCACAAATAGTCATCCTAGCAGTCGAGGCACTCAGCTTAAGCCGCTCTACCCTAATTGAGAGTGACTATTTCTCAAGCTATAACGACTTAGTCACTATCTCCTGAATATCCTTAACCAACCCCTTATGGTTAGCAATGGTGTCCAGTGCATCACGCATTTGTTGACGATTGGGCTCGGGTAGTTTTTTCCATCGTGTTAATGGCGTTACCAAACGCGCCGCCACCTGAGGGTTAAGCGCATTAAGCGCAATGATTTGTTGCTGTAAAAAACGGTAGCCTGAGCCATCTGGATTATGGAAATTAATCGGATTAGCGCTACAGAATGCGCCTAATAGGCTTCTGGCTTTATTCGGGTTGTTAATACTAAAGGCTGGGTGCGCCATTAGCGCTTTAACGCGATCGAGACCATTAATCAGCTTGCTGGTAGCCTGAATCTGTAGCCATAGATTCATAGCGAGAGTTTCATCAGCATAATCTTCCTCAAAACGTTGAAGTGCTTGCGTGGCATAGCTTTGTGCTGCTTTACAATTCACTAAAGCACTGAGTGATGCCGCTTTATCAGTCATATTACTAGCCTGGTTAAATTGCTGCCAAGCCAGTTCTGGCCCCACTACTTCGACCTGCATTAGATAACCTAACACACAGTTGCGCAAGGCACGCTTACCTATTTGCGTGGCTTCTGGCGCGTAGGCTTGTGGGTCGGTTAGTCGCTGATAGGTTTCCAGTAGTTGCTGTTGCAGTGCGGTAGCTATGGACTCTCGTGCAAATTCACGCGCGTGATGAATAGCCTCTACATAAATGGTTTCTGCCTGTTCATGCAATTGTGCCTCACTGGGCAGTTGCAGCATCAGATTAACCATAGCTGGGTCTAAATTGTGATCGGCGAGTAAATCGCTGAACACGCCAATAAGCTGTTGATCCATAATTAGCTCGCGCCCCGCTATGGCATCATCAATCAGCTTATTTAGCACTAGTAGGCTTAGTTCCTGCCCTGCATCCCAACGATTGAATCCGTCAGAATCATGCGACATCAAATGGGCTAGTTGGTCACTGGTATAAGCATAATTAAGCTTGATAGGTGCTGAGAAACCGCGCAACAGTGAAGGCACTGGTGACTGTTGTATATTTTCAAATACTAGCGTTTGGCTTGTATCATAGAGTGAAAAAACAATACTTTGGTCACCCTGCTTATTAAGTACTAAATCTTCGCCATCAGCTCCCACTAGACCCAATTTAATTGGAATAACAAATGGCTGTTTATGACTTTGTCCCGGGGTTGCGGGACAACTTTGGCTAAAGCTTAAGCTATAGGTTTTTGCCTGAGCATCATAGTTGCTCTCTACCTCTACCTGAGGGGTGCCAGATTGCTTATACCAGCGACGGAATTGTTTAAGATCTTTGCCACTGACTTCTTCCATGGCGCCAACGAATTCTTCAATAGTAACGGCTTGGCCATCGTGACGGGAAAAATACAGATCACTGCCCTGTCGAAACTTTTCATCGCCTAACAGGCTGTGAATCATCCCTACTACTTCTGCACCCTTCTCATACACGGTAAGGGTATAAAAATTATTAATTTCCATGTAGGCATCGGGCTGAACGGGATGCGACATAGGACCGGCATCTTCAGCAAACTGATGGGTACGCAGATAGACCACATCTTCTATACGCTTAACCACTGGCGAGTTCATATCGGCTGAAAATTGTGAGTCTCGGTACACGGTAAAGCCCTCTTTTAGGCTAAGCTGAAACCAATCTCTACAGGTCACTCGATTACCTGACCAATTGTGGAAGTACTCATGAGCCACAATGCCCTCAACCCTTTGGAACGCTGCATCCGTAGTAGTTTTTGGATTGGCTAATACGGCAGAGGTGTTAAAGATATTAAGCCCTTTATTCTCCATCGCGCCCATATTGAAATCGTCTACTGCAACAATCATAAAGCGATTAAGGTCATATTCACGGCCATAGACCTGTTCATCCCAACGCATGGAGTTTTTTAACGACAGCATAGCGTGATCGCATTTATTGAGGTCTTTTTGTTCAACAAAAATCTGCAATAAAATTTCACGATTACTACAGGTGGTAAAACTATCCTCAACCACACTGAGATTGCCCGCCACTAGGGCAAACAAATAGGCCGGTTTTTTAAAGGGATCGTGCCAAATCGCAAAATGCCGACCATCCTCTAATTCCCCCTGCTCAACCGCATTGCCATTGGATAACAATACTGGGAATTGCTTTTTATCGGCAATTAACTGGGTAGTAAACTCTGACATTACATCGGGGCGGTCAAGATAGAAAGTTATATTCCTAAAGCCCTCAGCCTCACACTGGGTACAGTACATGGTGCGTGACTTGTATAACCCCATCATTGTGGTGTTTAGGTGGGGCTTGATAAGTACTTCAATACTAATGACAGCGCTATCTGGCACCTGATCAATGACTAAGCCATCATCAGTACGCTTATAATTACTTGAAGAAATACTATGACCATCAATTTTAATCTGCTGTAAATCCAACTCAGTACCACCGTGCAGAATTAACGGCGCTGAGGTTAACTTGCTACTGGGGTTGCGACGAATTGACAGCTCGCTGCTGACACGACAGTACTCATCATTTAAATCAAAAACCAAGTTGGTTTTATCAATTAGAAATTCAGGGACTTGGTAATCTTTCAGATAGATGGTTTGCGGTGTTGCATCTCTCACAGTCTTTGCGCCTTATTTATGCTGAAAACTGCACATTATATGCAGTAAATTTTCTAATATTGATAACGCCAGTATCCAGAATCAAATACTGACCTTTAATACCTTGAAGAACCCCTTCGACTATAGGTTGCTTATCAAAGTTTAAGCTTTTAACTTTTTCAGGAAATTGCAATACCGGGAAATTAATCTCTACTACCTTTTGATGATAGAGCCGCTGTATCGCTAATAGGCCAAATTTTTGTTCAATCTCGCGTAGACCCGACTCTGACTTGGCAATGATTTCATCGCGAATTTGCTCTAAATCTACCGCCTCTGAATTTCCCTTAAGCATCTTCTGCCAGTGGGTTCTATCGGCAATATGCTCGCGCAGGCAGTCTTCGATTAGTCCCGCCTGATAACGCGACTTTACGCGAAAAATGGGCATCGCTTGAGTCGCCCCCTGATCTATCCAACGCGTCGGCACCTGAGTGCCTCGCGTGATGCCAACCTTTACACCAGAACTATTGGCTAGATATACATAGTGATCAGTAAAACAGTACTGTTCTCCCCAATTTGGATCGCGACAGGTACCCTGCTCATAATGGCATTTTTCCGGGCTCATAATACAGGTGTCACACTGGGGCAATTTAGTAAAACAGGGATAACAATAGCCCTGACTAAAACTTTTCTTAGATCGTCGCCCACAGTGAGTACAGTGAATATCTCCCAGATGTTCCAAACGTATAGGTTTGCCGAGAAAAGCATTTAGCGGTTCACGATGATCATCTAGCGGCAAAAAATACTGCACCTGCTCACTGAGCTCAACCTGCATTTTTGCCAGATGACCGGATACAGAAATAGACATTAATGATCCCACTTTATTGGCTTGGGTTTATCCTCTGGGGCGCAGACAGACTCTTTTGGTGGAACATAGCCGGTTCTTTCAGTTTCGGGGTTGCGCTGATCATAGGCAATAATCGCCTGCATACACAGCGAACGCTGCTCTTCACTAATACTGCGACCATCGGGCCACTTACCAATCTCTACCGCCTTTTGTAACTGTTGGTACATGTCAGGCGTAATACTATTTAAAAGCTGCTGAAGATCCATAAATATTCACTGTTCACTATTTTTACTGACGGCCAATGTTTTGAGCGCAAACACTAGCCCTATCAAAAGCCCAGCAACTAAACCACTTAAATGGGCAGCATTAGCTACGCCTATTCCTAGGGCAACTTCTAAAACACCGGTCATACACAGCACTAACCAACCCACCATAAAACCCATTAAACCACTGGGCAATGGTGCATAGTATTGCGGTGCAATCATATGTTTAATCCAAAGGTAGCCTAAAAGAGCATATATCACTCCAGACATACCACCAAAATAAACTGTGCCCGACCAGTAATATTGCGACATATTCGAGGCCACGCCACTCACTAAAACAATTAATAATAAATGTATCGAGCCCATATGGGTTTCAATTTTACAACCCAACAAACCCAACCATAAGCAATTAAATACCAGATGTAATAGACCAAAGTGTAAAAAAATAGGACTGATCATTCGAAAGTATTGACCCTGATCTGGATCTGCAAAAAATAGCTCGCGAGTCAAAGATGGACTTATTTCTACAATACCCGCACCAACAATGGAACCCAGTATTAAAAGTGCGACGATTGGATTGCGCTTAATTCCCAGGCGCCAACTATCAATGTTCCAAAAATTCATAATTCCCTCTAGGTACCGGTATTAAGTTACCTTTCTATCTTTACGCCCAAACGACTTCCCCAGCCTAACTTTGAACGTGAAACTTTGTAAAAATTATTATCTTTGGGGTGAATTAAAGAAATGGCATATTGATGCTTTTTGATGCGAATAGTGTCGCCTGGCTCAGTGAGCAAGTCATCTTGACCATCACAGGTAACCGATGGGTGTAATTCATGTTTTGAATTAACTCTGATTTCTATTTCCGAATCACCATGAAGAACAATAGGCCTACTGCTTAGCGTATGCGGATTTAAGGGTACACACACCATAGCATCTATCTCAGGACAGATAAGAGGACCGCCAGCAGATAATGCATAAGCTGTTGAGCCAGTAGGTGTGGCTACAATAAGCCCGTCTGAGCGCTGACTATAGACAAATTCACCATCGACATAGAGTTCAAACTCCATCATACGCACCGACATACCAGGGTGAAGCACCACATCGTTTAAAGCAGTACCTGAACCGATCTCTTTACCATTGCGCGAAATACTGGTATTGAGCATAAACCGCTCAGTCTGCTTATACTCGCCGGCCAATACAGGTGCCACACGATGTTCAATTTCATCGGGCGTAATGTCAGTCAAAAAACCCAGACGCCCCAAATTAATACCCAAAAGAGGCACATCACTGGCGGCTATTTTGCGGCATGCACTAAGAATACTGCCATCGCCACCCACAACAATCACCAAATCAATCGCCGCTAAAAATTCATTGATACCTAGGGTATTTTTAACTGTCCAATCAACTAATTCTGCAGTTTTCTGCTCATACACCACATCACGTCCCTGCCCTTGCAGAAACGAATCCAGTTTTTGGATAGATTGCTTAACCTCTAATGCGTCAATACTGCTAAGCAATCCGATTTTTTGGAAATATGACATATTTTGCGGCCACCCATAATAAACCTATGATTATACAGACTAGCAGTCTACAGATGCATAATCGTTAAATAAAATTTAATGACAGATAGTAACAAGCTGAGAGCTTGTTTTAAAAGGCTTTAAACCTGATATTACTTTAATAGTAACGGCGTCTTACAAAATTAAGTAATGTCAAGATAAACAAAAATAAAAATAGCGATATATCGGTGGGCTGACCACTGACTACAGTACAGCCTCCAGTACTTTTGAATTTTACAACCAGTCTTTTAGGGGTCAGTGATGCACTGCCAAATTCATTGCTTACAATTGCCTCAATCAAACCATTACTAAGCCATGCGCTAGAGTTGATCTCAGCCTTGTATATACCCTGGCCCTGATAGTTAAAATCGCCAATTTTAACCCCTATGCACTGTTTACAGCTGGCAATAATAGTAACTCCCTCAAGGAAGGAGCCATTTTCATCTGCCACAGTAATGGTCAAAATAGCCTTGTCATTATTAGTGGTTAAAATTACTTTATCTAATTCAAGCGTGCTATTTTCCGCCGATGGCGCAAATCCCTGCTGAGTATAGGTTGCCACACCACCGGGATCAGTGACTATACCATTAGCTATAGCATCGATATCATTTGGCCCACCATCTTCAATATAGAGCTGAATACAGGTATGACCAGCCTGTATTCCAGGCACAAAAAGACGACTTCCCGGCTCTGGGCAGGCGCCACCAATTGCAGCAGCACTAAAAATAGAATTATTGGCATTTTCTATAAAATTTTGCCAACCTATCTGGGGACCCATATATTTTCTAAATACCTGACCTTCGACAAAAGGTGCCTCTAAGGGCAACACTAAATAATAGGAGTTACCTGGAATTTCACCAGATACTACAAAATCATACAAACCGTTGGGGTAAGTATAATTTTTATCCAGCAAAGCCAGGGAAGGATTTTGGTTGCGTTTGGTTATAACATTAATCATCTGTTGTTTAGTCAC
The DNA here is from genome assembly GCA_049615345.1 of Porticoccaceae bacterium. Lineage (GTDB taxonomy): Bacteria > Pseudomonadota > Gammaproteobacteria > Pseudomonadales > Porticoccaceae > HTCC2207. Next base: position 23,651 of record JBMZFJ010000022.1, read on the forward strand.
CATTACGGTGCTTTCAGCATTAGCGAAAGCAGTTTCGCCCAAAACAACTTTAGTTCCCGCAGCTGCCTGCAAAACAATCGTCGAATCCTCTCCTACCGGTGCTAAATTTGGCTCAACAAGATTATCCATATAATCGACAATGCCATCGTTATCAGAATCATCGTAACCCTCTTCAGCATCGCTGATGCCGTCTCCATCACTATCTGTGTCAACCGACAGCACGGGTGCCGCCTGCATCAGCCTAAAATCAGTTTTTACCTCGGTTGTGGCAACTACTTCCGCGCTATCGACTGCTTTGGCTGTAATTGAAAAAATACCGGGCTCTAGTTGACTGGGATCAATAATCAGAGTTTTCTTATTATCTTCAATTTTATTGGATACCACGGCTGAGGTTTGCTCAGACTCAATCTTCCAATCAAATGTATGTGAGTCCTCAGGATTGGGGTCAGATACCGAGGCGGTAACCGTTATTTCTCCCTTATCCGCAGCAATAACACGACCTATGCTACCCCCTTGCTCAACCACCACGGAGATCTGTGGCGGCAAATTGCCATCTATTATTGTTACTGTTCTCTCTGTGACCGATCCTAAAACCGCATGGGTTGGCTGATTCAGTTTAATCTCAATGGTTTCATCATTTTCAAGCTCTTCATCAGCGACAATCTCAATCGTAAAACTTGCCTCTCTAGCATGTTCAATGGTTATAACACCAGTGCTCTGTTCAACCAGATAGTCTTTCCCTGTGGCTGCAGAACCGGATATTGTGTAGGGTATCTCTACTGGATAATCTGCCGCATCACCACTTAATACCGCACGAATTTCAACAGTACCACCCTCAGCAATCAATGAAGATGGCGTAAGATTAACCAAGGGTAAAATTTTAATCACCTGCACCGCTTTAGATTGGTTGCCCGATGAGTCAGTCGCTGTCCAAGTAATTTCATGCCGACCAGCGGCAAACGGACCAGTTGAACTTGCAACCGGCTGTAACACTGTCTGAGAGCCATCAATAGCACTAGCAATGCCAATATCCACCGCGGTCATACGGCCAGTAGAGACCACTGCAATATCCTCTGGAATCACTAGCTGAGGTAAGCCAGGATTGGGATTGAATCTCGGGTTAGTGCCAGCGATAAATTCATCGATATTAACTACCCCATCACCATCAGAATCAGAATTTTTATCCGCCGGATTATTACTATCAAAACCATATTCACGCTCATAAGCATCGGGCATACCATCACTGTCAGCGTCCGATGAATAGTTGGGGTTAAATCTAAATGCGTCATCTTCAGATAAAACACCATCATTATCCTCGTCTGTATCACAGGCATCGCCAAAAGCATCTAAATCAAAATTTTGTTGAATTCGATTAGGAATATTAGGACAGTTATCAGAATTATCGCCGACACCATCTCCATCTGAGTCGACGGTTTCAACACGATTGAAAGGAAAGGCATCAATAAGGTCTTCAACGCCGTCAGAATCACTGTCAGTCGTTAATACTTCTACTAACTTATCAATAGAATCAATCGTTGATGGCTCTAAACTGGCAATGGCTTTATTGATCTGTTCAATATTGTCTGTTGTCACATTATCAAGCTCCAATGTGGCGAAATCCGCCAATGAAGGTGCCGGATAATTATTACTCGCGGCGCTGTAGGCTTGAATTATTTGACTGGCTACAATCTGATTAACTAAAAGCTGGACTTTTTCTAGCTGATCTAACTGCTCGCTAGTATTGGCGATTATTTGGCGTACTGAAGTTATATTATTATCAGTAACTGCTTCTACACCCAGAATTTCAAGATGATTTTTACTTAGTACATTTGATGTGTGTTCTACCTGATCATTTAACACCAAAACTGCATCGACGAATGTTTGTAACTGCTGAACGGTCTCAACATCTGAACGATTAGCCAAATCCACAACATCATTTAATAAACTTAAAACAGTTCTATTTTGCGTTAACTTGGTAATCCCAATATTGTTGTAATCCTCAAATGTGGGCGGGCGGGCACCCGGTAAATTGTTGGCTGCATAATCGAGTATATAATTATAGCCATTGACTAGTTGCTGCACTTGTAATTGCGTCCTTACACCCACTCTTGATAGTGCATCATTGATCGATGAAATATTTTCATCGGTAATATTAGAAATACCTGCTGACACATACAGCGCTTTTGTATTATTTGTACTGTCATTAGCCAACTCGTTTAAAGCCAGATTGAGTATTTGAGTACTGGTATTACTTACAACCGATTCAGCTGTACCCTGAGCATCAGTATAACGAGCAACAACGCTTATGCTTTTATTAATATACATGGACGTTATTTGGTAGGTGTTTTGCGTTTCGCCCTCAATATTGACCCCATCTGCTTGCCATTGGTAATTGATTTCTCCCATTCCATCGGCATCAGATAGAAAACTTGTAGCAGTGAGTATTCCCCCTAAAACTACTGTTCCATTGATTGTGACCACACCTGTGGGTAAATCATTTTCTGCCGTTACATAGATGTTAAAAGTTTGTATCACTTTGGAATTATCAGCGCCACTTCCATCATCAACTTCAATCGTGACTGGAACATAACCACTTGTAATTGAGTCTACCGGGGTCCAGCTGATAAGACCAGAAATAGGATCAATTGTCATACCCTCTTCCCTTTCTGCAAGACTGAAACTTAAGCTATTATCTTTATCTATATCTGACGCTGTGACAGCAAACTCGAATAACTGATTTTCATGAGCATATTGCTCATCAATGAAATCAATCACTGGTGAATCATTAACATTGAGCACTTCAATGAAGAAAGTTGCTAAAGATACAGGCACTTCAATAATGTCGTCGGTTACACTAATGGTAATATTTGAGGTAATACCAACATGACTGTTGTTGGGCATGCCTTTTAACTCACCGTTGGAAACATCAAATGTTGCCCATATAGGTTTATTATCAATTTCAAAGGTTAATCGATCATTTTTATCAATGTCTGACGCCGATGGAATAAATCTGTACCATTGATCCTGAAAAACCTCCTGAGCTGCGGTACCACTTATAAATGGGATGTCATTGGTATTAACCACTGTAACCGTAAACGTCTGAGATAAATTCTCTACCCCAT
>JBMZFJ010000023.1:0-24231 GCA_049615345.1 Porticoccaceae bacterium
GGATGGCATGGATGGCATGGATGGCATGGATGGCATGGATGGCATGGATGGCATGAATAATGATATGTCAGAAATGGCTGATATGAACGATGACATGGACGATCAACCCTGCGCAGGCATGAAGTCCTGTGCAGCTGTGCTATCAGACAGGTTCAATCAATCGCAACGCGCAATAAACTTTAATACCAATGACTTGGTTATTAAGCTTAGTCGTGCATTGAATCGTCAAACAGCAATAAGCGTTGATTTGGGTGTTAAGCAACGTGCCCCCTCGTATCGCGAAGCCTTTCTTTGGCTGCCATTGCCTATAACCGGCGGTTTAGCCGATGGTCGCAACTATACGGGCAATCTATCCCTAAAACCGGAAACCGCACGTGAAATAACACTGGGTCTGAGTAAAACTACAGACAAGTTTAGTATTCAGCCGCAGATCTTTTATCGCAGTATTGATAACTACATACAGGGTGTGCCGAGCGATGATGCCATAGCCAATAAGTTTAGTGGTGATATGAGTGATAGCGATGCCTTGGTCTACAGCAACACGGATGCTGAGATCTATGGCTTAGATGCCAACTGGCAATATACTATTAATGATCAATGGAGCGCAGATGGCACAATGAGCTATGTACGCGGCAAGCGCAAAGATAAGACCGACAACCTGTATCGCATAGCGCCAACCAATGCGCGATTTAGTCTACATTTCAACCCTAATCAGACTACAAGTTATACTCTAGAGTCTATTTTCTATGCGCGCCAAAAGTACGTTGCTAGCTATGCTGATGAATCTCCGACGGATGGCTATGAAATTGTTAACCTCAGTGCCAACTGGAGGTTAAATGACCAATTACAGCTTAGCTCAGGTGTTACAAACTTATTTGATCGCTACTATGCCAATCACCTAAATAGTGTAAACCGGGTTGCTGACAGCGATATTGCAGAGAAAGAGGTTATTCCGGGCATGGGGCGTACTGCCTATCTTTCAATGAAAGTTACTTTTTAAACACAATTGCCTGTTTTATATCGTTAGACAATTGCGGCAACAGACATAAGTTGTTGTGCAGACTGCTCGGCCAATTTTGCGGCATAGCCGTTTGCACTAACAACCTCACCCATAATCAGTAATGCCGGTGAGGTCACTGATGTCTGTTGTACTTTTCTGGCTATATCACTAATTGTACCCACAACCACTTGCTGCTGATTTGATGTGCCCTGAGCAACCACTGCAAAAGGCATACTAGATCGACAACCTCTTTCCATTAGCTGGCATGTAATTTCATCTATATTTGAAAGCCCCATATAAAAAACTACCGTGCTATCTTTTTGCAACGCAAGATCCCAATTGATATGCATCTGCCCATTTTGTCGATGACCCGTGATAAAAGTAACAGCATGTGCATGATCGCGATGAGTTAAGGGTATTTGAGTTGAAGCAGCACAGCCTATGGCTGCGGTAATTCCAGGCACAACCTCACAACTGATATCATGCTGCTGAAGATACTCGATCTCCTCTCCTCCACGTCCAAAAATAAATGGATCGCCGCCCTTGAGGCGAACAACATTTTTACCGCAACGAGCGAGCAACATCAATAACTCACAAATTTGCTCCTGAGGAAGGCTGTGTTGATCTTTCTTTTTACCCACATAAATTAAGTCGCACTGTGGCTGTGCATGATCCAATAATTCACTGTTTGCCAACCGATCGTAGACAATAGCATCTGCCGTTTGCAATGCCTTCAGTGCTTTCACTGTGATTAAGTCGGGATCACCCGGGCCAGCACCCACAAGATGAACCTGACCATACTGATTCACTTTTTCTGATGTTGTGACCAATGTTGAAAAATTTTTATTATCAACCAGTTTTAAATTATGAGGTTTCATTTTTGATCCAGATTTAAATTAAATTTAGGGTTTGAGTAATTAGATGATTGAGCTCAGGAATACAGGAACCACAATTGGTACCACACTTGAGCTTTTGCCCAAGTTCCTCGGTTGAGCAACAACCCGCTTTAATAGCATCGACAATTTTTGTTTCGCTAACCCGATGACAAGAACAAATTAATTGTCCTTCCTCAAGGCTATCGTCGGTCATAAGATTCCAATAGCCGTCTGATTTCTGATAATCAATAATATGTTTTAGACGGTTATGGCTCGGCAATAAACTGGCTTCTTGATGGCAAAATATTGCCATTTCTACCTGTTGGTCGCTGTAATACAAAAAACGTTGATCGAGAGTTTCTTTATTCAGGTAATGCTCGTAGGCTTGGGGAGGGCCTTGCTCGGCTAATCGTTTATTGGCAGTGAAAGACTCCCAGTCAAATGCCTGCTCAACAGCCACTTGATAGAGATAGGTCTGATTATTTAAAACAGTGCGATGCCAGTAAATAAAATCATTGCAATTGAGTTCTGTACGGCTAGCAATTGTGGCCCAACTGGACACTTCGACTTTCTGTATGCTTGCCGGTGTAAATTTGAACTCTGGCTGTCCAGAAATGTTATCGACGACTGAGGCCACTAAGGAGTCAATTCGAGCATTGTTGGCAAACTGATCATTCCAATGGATGGGCACAAATAATTCATTAGTTTTTAGGCCCTTATCCAACATAGCAATCATACACACCTGAGATTGCTGAGTGCTTACCTCAACTAGATCGCCTTCACTGATCCCCATGCGCTTGGCTGAATCTGGATTGATTGATACAAAAGGATGTTCAATATGCTCTAACAGCCGATGAGTACGCCCTGTGCGAGTCATGGTATGCCATTGATCACGAATACGCCCCGTATTAAGCGCAAACGGAAAATCATTATTGGTGTTTTGTCGGGGGTGCTGAGCTTCAACAGCTACAAACCTTGCCTTACCCGAAGGAGTGTTAAATACTGCATCAGTAAATAGCCTGTCAGTACCAATGGGATTCAAACTATTCACTGGCCATTGAATAGGCTCTAGCTGGTCATACTCAGACTCTGTAAGCTGACTTAGACCGCTGATATCAAAGAGTCGAGTGCCTTTGTTTTTGTAGCCTGACAGTTCAGCATGTTCAATAAAAACTTCATGAGCTGATTGGTAATTAAATGCCTGCTTATAACCCATCGCCTGAGCGACCTGAGAAATAATCCACCAATCATGCTGAGCCTCACCCACAGGATTTAACAACTGACGCTGTCTTGAAATTCTTCTTTCTGAATTAGTGACAGTGCCATACTTCTCACCCCAGCCCGTTGCCGGCAATAGTATATTGGCTGTAGCCGTAGTATCAGTTTTCTCAATACAGTCCGAAACAATCACCGTCTCGCATTGTTCTAGAGCAGCCTTTACATGATCTGCATTGGGCATACTAACTACCGGATTGGTACCCATAATCCAGACAGCCTTAATATCACCCTTGGCAACAGCATCAAATAATTCGACTGCCTTTAACCCTGGCTTTTGGCTAATACTATCCGTTCCCCAGAACTCACTGACAAGGGCCGTATTTTCATCGGTATAGTCCATATGGGCAGCCAACATATTGGCCAAGCCACCGACTTCACGTCCACCCATAGCATTGGGTTGGCCAGTAATAGAGAAAGGCCCCATACCAGGCTTACCAATTTTTCCTGTAGCAAGGTGGCAGTTAATAATGGCATTACATTTATCGGTGCCCGTTGAGGACTGATTGATCCCTTGAGAATAAAAAGTAATGGTTTTTTCGGTATCACAAAACCATTGGTAGAAAGTCTGGAGTTGCTCTTCACTAATTGCTGTTTTTTCAGCAACTAACTGGGTAGAAAAACCTTTTACCGTCGCCAAGGCACGGTCAAATCCCTCGGTGCTTTGCTCAACAAATAAACCATCGACAAATTCTTGAGTGCTAATGAAATTAAGCAGCCCTGAGAAAATAAAACTATCGGTGCCTGGCTGAATCGCTAAATGGAGATCAGCAATATCGCAGGTAGCCGTTTTACGTGGGTCTATCACCACTATTTTTAGGTTTGGATTTGACGCTTTGGCTGCGACCATTCGTCGGTACAATACGGGGTGTGTCCATGCGGCATTTGATCCCGTAAGTACCAGTAATTCAGACTGCTCAAGATCCTCATAATTACAGGGCACCGCATCGCTACCAAAAGCACGCTTATAACCGGCCACAGCAGAAGACATACAAAGTCTTGAATTTGTATCTACATTACCCGTGCCAATAAAGCCCTTGGCAAGCTTATTAGCAACATAGTAATCCTCGGTGAGTAACTGCCCTGATAAATAAAAAGCGATGGATTGCGGGCCATACTGATCTCTAATAGTGCTCAACCGTTCAGCCACCGTATTAATCGCGGTGGACCAGCTAACTTTTTCACCATTAATGACCGGGTGAGTCAGGCGGCCGTTGTCACCCATGGTTTCATCAAGTGCGCTACCTTTAACACAGAGTTTGCCATAATTGGCTGGGTGCTCAGCATCACCAATAATAGTGATAATCTGCTCATCACTGATACTAGCTTTTACCCCGCAACCAACACCACAATAGGGACAGGTTGTTTTTATTGGATCACACTGACTCATGGAATACTTGATTAAAAAACTTAATTTAGAATCACATCATCTGCTACCAACGCCACATCATAAACCGGCACCTTGGCATCAGATTCCTCTAAGCAGTCACCCGTTTGAAGGTCAAAATGATGCTTATACAATGGCGAAGCAACGACCAAACGCTCACCAATATCACCGACAATACCTCTCGATAGAACATTGGCTTTACCAATCGGATCCCAATTACCTATGGCATAGACCTGAGGTGTTTCATCGGGCAAATAAAATAATGCGACCTGTTGATCATCAATCTTGACGCAAACCCCTGAGTTGGAAACCAAATCCTGTAACTTGCAAATAATTGTTTTAGCCATTGATTATTCCTTAAGCGCTTTTTTCTAACAGTTGAATGCGTTCTTCTTCGGTAGCCGGTCTTGGTTGACCTCTTTCCTGAACAAATACAATTTGTTCGTCTTCCTCATCCGAATTAACAAACTGCACAAAACGCTTTAATTTCTCAGGATCTTCAATGGTGGTTTTCCACTCACATTGGTAGGTATCAACAATAGTATTCATCTGCTGTTCCAGCTCTTCAGCAATACCCAGAGAATCTTCGATAACAACCTGTTTCAAATAATCGAGACCACCTTCAAGATTTTCAAGCCAAACCGATGTTCGCTGTAAACGATCTGCGGTACGCACATAGAACATAAGGAATCGATCGATATACTTAATAAGCGTTTCATCATCAATATCAGTGGCAAATAAATCGGCATGACGGGGTTTCATACCACCATTGCCACAAACAAAGAGGTTCCAACCCTTTTCTGTCGCAATCACACCAAAATCTTTGGATTGCGCTTCTGCACACTCTCTGGTGCAACCAGATACCGCCGACTTAATCTTATGTGGTGAGCGCAAACCTTTGTAACGATTCTCGATATACAGCGACATAGCCACACTATCCTGCACACCATACCGACACCAGGTACTACCAACGCAAGATTTAACGGTACGCAAAGCTTTTCCGTAGGCATGCCCAGTCTCAAAACCGCCATCGACAAGTTCTTTCCAGATCGCGGGCAAATGCTGAACTCTGGCACCAAATAAATCGATACGCTGTCCACCAGTGATCTTGGTATACAGGTTATATTTTTTAGCTACTTCACCCAGTAGAATTAATTTGTCTGGGGTAATCTCGCCACCCGCTACACGAGGTACTACAGAGTAGGTGCCGTTTTTTTGCATATTGGCTAGGAAGGTGTCATTGGTGTCCTGAAGCCCAACATGCTTTTCCTTCAACACATAGTCATTCCATAAAGACGCCAAAATAGAACCCACCGCCGGCTTACAGATATCACAGCCTTTGCCGGTTCCATGCTTTTCGAGCAACTCATCAAATGTTTTTATCTCACCCACTTTAATAAGGTGGAATAATTCTTGGCGGGTATAATCGAAATGTTCACAGATTGCTGAACTGACTTCTAAGCCTCTCGCCTCCATCTCATCATCGACAACATTCTTTAACAATGCCGCACAACCGCCACAACCTGAACTCGCTTTGGTATCCGACTTAACATCCGCAAGACTACAGGCACCATTATCCATGGCCTGAATAATGTCGCCTTTACTCACATTGTGGCAGGAACAAATTATCGCGCTAGCAGGTAAAGCAGAAGCGCCCAATGCAGGAGCATCGCCAGCATTGTAGGGCAAGATTAGTGTTTCGGGATCTGTAGGAAGATCAATATCATTAAGAAAGTACTGTAGCAACGTATCATAATCTGAACAGTCTCCAACCAGCACTGCACCTAATAACTTTTTACCATCGGAACTAACAATCAGGCGTTTGTAGACTTCTATACGTTCATCACTAAAAGTGTAGGAAACAGCACCTGCTTCCTTGCCATGTGCATCACCAATCGAGCCTACATCAACCCCAAGCAATTTGAGTTTTGTGCTCATATCAGCACCCTCAAACACCTGCTTTTCGTCAGTTAATTGGCTAGCTGCGGCCTCTGCCATACGATAGCCTGGAGCAACCAAACCAAAAATACGCCCGTCATAAAGAGCGCATTCCCCTATAGCAAAAATATCAGGATCACTGGTTATACACTGCTCATCAATAACGATGCCGCCACGCTCACCAACTTCCAACTCAGCACTGCGTGCTAATTGGTCGAAAGGGCGAATACCTGCACTAAATACAATCATATCGGTGCCAAGCGTTTCACCATCAGCAAACTTCATAGCCAGTCGAGTATCACCGCCATCCGTTTCTTCGATGACCTGGGTGGCTTTACTGGTGTGAACCTGAACACCAAGCGCTTCAATTTTTCGGCGCAGCATACCGCTGCCGCCGGCGTCTAACTGCACACCCATCAAGCCGGGCGCAAACTCAACAACGTGGGTTTCTAAACCCAAATTCTGCAATGCATTAGCACACTCAAGGCCCAGTAGACCGCCACCAACCACAACCCCAACGCGTGACTCACTGGCTTTAGCCTTAATATCATCAAGATCATCAATGGTTCGATAAACCGTGCAGTGACTATGCTCATTTCCAGACACAGGAGGTACAAAAGGATAAGAACCCGTCGCAAGAACTAACTTGTCATAGTCAAACTTACTCCCTGATTCAGTCACCACGATTTTATTTTTGCGATCAATTTCAACCACCATGTCACCAAAATGACCATCCACACCAAGCTTTTGGTAATGCTGTTCGGTGGTTAAAGCAAGATCCTCAGCGCTGCGACCAGAAAAGTACTCTGAAAGATGAACCCTGTCATAGGCTGGTCTGGTTTCACCCCCAATAACAGTAATTTTTGTGTCGGCTGATAATTTGGATAATTGCTCCACATAATGATGGCCAACCATACCATTTCCAATGACAACAACTTTTAACATTTGAACTATTCCTCAACTCACTTTTTAGTTATGCAACCGCTTTGGCGGCTGGATTTCTTTGTTTTTCATACAGGAAGCGCAAGACCTGCTGGCGATAATTATTAAATTCAGGGTCCTCAGCCAAAACCACTCGATCTCTAGGTCTGGGCAAGTCAACAGACAATACCTCACCTATAGATGCTGCAGGGCCATTGGTCATCATCACAATGCGATCAGATAGAAGAACAGCCTCATCCACATCATGAGTAATCATGATCACTGTATTGCCCAGCTGTTGTTGAATTTCCATAAGAGAATCTTGCAGATGGGCACGGGTCAATGCATCCAGTGCACCAAAAGGCTCATCCATCAACAAAACCTTGGGCTGCATTGCGAGGCATCGTGCAATGCCCACACGCTGCTTCATGCCCCCTGATATTTCATTTGGCAATTTATGCATCGCATGATCCATATGAACTAAAGACAGGTTATGCTCGATCCAATCCTTGATTTCATGCTCCGTTTTGGTCTTTTTATAAACACATTTAACCGCCAACTCAACATTTTGATACACGCTTAACCATGGTAATAACGCGTGATTTTGAAATACAACAGCACGGTCAGGACCCGGCTCAGATACCTCTTTCTCTTCCAAAATAACCGCGCCCTCTGTTGCTTGATAGAGTCCAGCAACAATATTTAAAACGGTCGATTTTCCGCAGCCTGAATGACCTATTAGAGAAACAAACTCACCCTTAGAAATTTTGAGCTGTACATCTTGAAGCGCGCGAAAGGGTTCTCCATCTGTTGGAAACTCAATGCCAACCTGACTAATTTGTAAATAATTATCTTCAATCATAAATTTATCTCTTTAACGAAGAATTGCTTGCTTATCCCAAGAAACCGCTTTTTGCAAAGCAAGCATCAAGCGATCGAGAGCAAAGCCAATAATGCCAATCGCCAAAACGGCAACCATAATTCGGCCTAATGAATTGGATGAGCCATTTTGAAACTCATCCCATATAAATTTTCCAAGCCCTGGATTTTGCGCCAACATCTCCGCAGCAATTAGCACCATCCAGCCTGTGGCAAGCGATAGTCTTAAACCGGTAAAGATCATCGGAATTGCAGAAGGAATAACAATTTTTCGAATATGCACCCAAGCATTTAACTGAAGTACACGACTAACATTGATAAGATCTCTATCAATACTGGCTACACCAACAATGGTGTTCACGACCGTTGGCCATAGACAACAGAGTGCAACCGTAAATGCAGAGGTCAAAAAAGACTTCTCAAAAAAAGGATCGTCTGAGACATAAAGCGCAGAAACCACCATGGTCACTAGTGGCAACCAGGCTAGCGGTGAAACCGGTTTAAACGTCTGAATAATAGGATTGGCACACCTGTAGGCAGTCTCGCTTAAACCGCAAACTATCCCCAGAGGGACAGCCACAAGAGTCGCAATTAAAAACCCAAAGGCTACCGTGATAAGGCTGGTAATAATTTGATCGAAGAATGTTGCCTTACCGGTATAAGAACGTATTTTTATCTTCGCATCTGGATTCTTTTCTAATTTCTTGGCATTTCTTTTTTCTTGGCGCTCATAGAAGGAAGCTTCTTTATTGCGCTCACGATTATGATCTCCAACTAGGTTTTTGGATTGCTCCAATACCTGCGTCGGTCCGGGGAACTGCCCCAGTGAAGTGACAATATTGTTGGCCACGAACTGCCACAGCACGAGAAACATACAAATCCCTAATACCGGCAAGGCCATTGCTCTAATCCCATTATCAAGAACTAATTGAGCATTTTTTAATGTTGCCAAATTTCGAAGCTGTGAAATTTTTGACATGATTGATGTTACTGACATCTGTTGTTACCTTATGATTTCAAAAAAATTGCTGGCTCCGAAGAGCCAGCTGGGTCACCTTGAGGAAAACTACTATTTACAAAACTTCGTCTTTCAAACCAATGGGGAATTTTTTCAGATAGTCATTGGGCTTGGATCCGTCATACACAATATCGTCGATAAAGTGTTTTTGCGGTGATCTAAACCCAGATTCTTTAGCAAAATTTGGAAAATCAGTCGGCTTAACTAGACCTTCTTTAATCAACTCTTCAGCAGCAATTTGGTAGATATCAGGACGATACACTGATTTAGCCACATCGAAGTACCAACTATCAGACTTAGGCTCAGAAATTTGACCCCAACGTCTCATCTGAGTGAGATACCAAACCGCATCTGAGTAATAGGGGTAGGTAGCGAAGTATCTAAAGAACACATTAAAATCTGGAACCTCGCGCTTATCACCTTTTTCATACTCAAAGGTACCGGTCATGCTGTTGGCGATTACATCGTAATCAGCACCTACATATTCACTGCGCGAGAGGATTTTTACAGCTTCGGGACGGTTGGCATTGTTATTCTCATCCAACCATTGAGCGGCTCTAATTAGCGCTTTAACTACACGTGCCGTGGTATTTGGATATTTTTCAGTAAACTCTTTCGTCATACCAAAAACTTTTTCTGGGTTGTTCTTCCAGATCTCATAATCAGTAATAACGGGCACACCAATTCCTTTGAATACCGCCTGTTGATTCCATGGCTCACCCACACAGTAACCATAGATAGTTCCCGCTTCCAAGGTAGCTGGCATTTGCGGTGGAGGGGTTACAGAAAGAAGTGCTTGAGCATCCAGAGTACCACTGGTATCACCTTTGTGAGGCGCATAGTAGCCCGGATGGATATCACCAGCGGCTAACCAATAGCGAAGCTCATAGTTATGGGTAGAAACGGGGAAAACCATACCCATTTTAAATGGCTTACCAGCATCACTATAGCTGTCAACAACCGGCTTTAACGCATCAGCTTTGATGGGGTGAACTGGCTTGCCATCCTCATGAGGAATATTCTTCTTCATCTTGGCCCAGATATCGTTGGATACTGTAATACCATTACCATTCAAGTCCATACTAAATGGGGTCACAATGTGTGCCTTAGTGCCATAACCAATGGTCGCTGCCAATGGCTGCCCAGCCAACATATGTGCACCATCTAACTTGCCATCGATAACACCATCCAAAAGAACCTTCCAGTTCGCTTGAGCTTCGATGGTCACATAAAGGCCTTCATCCTCGAAATAGCCATTTTCGTAGGCCACCGCAATCGGTGCCATATCGGTTAATTTAATAAATCCAAATTTAAGCTCGTCCTTTTCTGGCTCGCCTAACTCGGCCTGTGCAAATGCTGCTGAAACCACAAACCCAACAACCATTAAACATTTCGCCAATAATTTGGCCGAAGTTTGATTCACTCCACTGATAGTCACTAACTTGTTCATAAAACCTCTACCTTTAAAATTGATGGTGCAAAAAACAATAAGCAAAAAAAAACCGCCTGCGAGACACTAGGGGTGGATGTTCTCGAGGCGGGCTTCGTTACCCTGTCGCAAAAGCTGCGACTGACTTAAAACATATATTCAAAATGCGTGCCAATTATTGATTCTGGCTAAAAAACCCATTTATTTATCGGTTTTTATCAATAACTGGTGAAATTTTGAGCAAAAATAGCTCTTTACAGGACAGCCAGATAATCTCGCATCAGTTCTGCCGCACATAAAAAGCACATTAGTTGAACATTAAAAATACGCCCTGCTCTAAAAAGGTGCCTGCAAACTGGTTATTTATTTACGGTAATCAACTGTGGGGCACGCAATACCAAGTATCTGGGCGGCCTCCCGGTATAGATCAGTACGACAACAGCGCTGAATAAGCGATTTAGTGCTTTCTTTGCTTAACGGTTTCCCAAGCAAAGGCGTCGCATGACTGATCATTAATTCAGCATCTGAGCGCCATGGAAAACCAGCATTAAAATGATCAAATACATGGAAATTGGACTGTTCACTTGGTTCCTGACCTCGTTGATGAACAATTTGACCCGAGAGTGAGGGTCTTAGGTAGTCCTTAGAAAGGCCCAAATACTCGGGTCGAGACAAAATATCAGTCGCCTGCTCCCGATTATCCATATTTGATAGCCAACTACAGGCTTCCATTAAGGCCAATCGCAAACGCAAATGAGTACCTGGGTTGCTGACATGCCAAGACTCAGAGACAGCCAAGACTTTCTCTGGTGCGCCATTCCAAATCTGGATACCTGTCGATGCCATTACGCCAGCACCATATTCCACTGCTATGCTATTCCATGGCTCACCCACACAAAAACCATCAATCACGCCCTGAGCCAAACTGTCCACCATTTGCTCCGGTGGCAACACAATAATTCGAACCTCTCGATCGGCATCAATACCACCCATCTCAAACCACTTTCTTAACAACATGGTATGGGTAGAAAAATTATGCACCGTAGCAAAAGTGAGAGCCGTGTCTGGGTTTCCATCAATAACCTGCTTGAGTGCCTGCGATGTGTCTTTTGGCTCATAGTTATCAAGCTTAGCCATTGCGGTCATTTTATCCCACAAGGATGTAGACAATGTGAGACCATTTCCATTGAGGGATAGAACCAAACCATTAATAATCGGCGATCTAATACCCGCAACCCCAAGCGTCGTTGCCAATACCATTGGCGCCAACATTTGACAGGCATCAAAGGTACCAATAATCATCTTGTCGCGAATATTAGCCCATGAAACCTCTCTATGTAGCCTGATATGCAGTCCATATTTATCGTAGAAACCCAGTTCCTGAGCAATAATAAGCGGCGCACTATCACTAAGCCTCATATAACCCACATTGAGTTCAGAGCGTTCGCAGGGCGGTAATTTTCCTAAATTTAACTTATTCATCGTCTTTTCTTTTTGATTGCTTTTTTACTAAGAATGGTTTCGACAGACTCAGCCGCTTGCTGCAAACTTTGATTGGTATTCATAGCAAGACTGCGTAACTGCTGATGAGCCTCATCCTCAGTGAAATTATGTTGGTCAATAAGTAATCGTTTGGCCCGCTCAATCACGGAAATACTCTCAAGCCGACCTCTTGTATTGTCTAGCGCCTGACGAAGTGATTGGAAAGATTTAAATTGCGCAATAGCCACATCAATCACTGGCTTTACTCGCTTAGTATCAAAACCACCCATTAAATAAGCAGTAACACCAGCATCAACTGCTTCCTCAATAAAAGAGGGATCTTCCTCTTCAGAAAACATAACCACCGGCTTGGGATTGTGGACATTAATTACCGACAGACTCTCTAAAACATCACGCCCTGGGGACTGTAGATCAATTAAAATGATATCGGGAAGATGTTGCTCAATTTGAAACAATAAACCCGTTGCATTGGGCAAGCGGCAAACAATGTCATAGCCTTCCATAACAAGGTGTTGCTCAACCACAGCGGCACGCTCAGGTAGATCATCTACCAGCATCACACGAACGGATTTAGAAGAAGTTGCCATCATTGATTACTTGAATAAAGAAAACAGAATAGGGGTAGCCGCTATTTGGCTACCCCTCTATTTTACTACACTAAAAAGGCTGTAAACAGATCAATATTTAGCATTAATTGTAAACCACACTTTTTCTGTATCTGACGCATGGGAATCTGGATTGTAGTCAGCATACTTTAACTGAGCAGATAGACCTTTTTTGATCGGGTAAGTTGCAACCACATCAAATTCACTGCCTAAGTCAGCGCCGCCAAAATCTGCCGTAAATTCGTGATAGAACACAGCCACTTTTGCAGGCCCTACTTTACCCGCCAACTTCACATAAGTATCTTTAACACCATTTGCAGGCGTGACTAGGAATTTATCCGCCCAGCCTTGAAATTTATGCAAAGTTGCCAAGGGTGTTTTAAAAGCAGCGGTACCATTATCACTACCCAAAACCTCATAGCCTAAAGAAACCTTAGCCGGCTTTAATGGCCAGGTAACTTGCGCCATCAAATAATCAGCATCATAGGTGTTGGGATTAGACCCATAATCAGATTGAGTTGCATAGGCGGCTGTAAGATTAAAGCCATCAAACTTACCGCTATATTCAAAACCTAGAGTACGCGATGAATTTGCTGCTGCATTTTCAAAATCTAATAGGTAGGCATATGCTTTAAGGCCATGACCGTCTGCCAGTGAAGTAGAACCTAAAACAATATGACTATCCGACTCCCACACCTTAGCTTGAACCGCACTATCCTTTGGTCCAAAAATTCGATTCACATCCCAGATATAGCTGTAGTTAACCGACCAAGAACCCAAGGCCTTAGACGCTAAGGTTAATGCATCATAGGTTTGTTCATTTTGACGGAAACCCACGCCACCCACAAAACGTTGACCGCCATGAAGGATGCGCTGACGACCAAGAGTCGCCGTGTAATCATCTGCCGTATAGGCTAATGATAACTGGTTTAGATCAGTACCATCGGGATCAGCAACAATGGGGTAGCCGCCAAGACCATTGGTTGGGGTCTTATACTGCTCAGCACCCACCACGGTCACATTATCAACTTCCACTAAACCGGTAAGACCATTAAAGCTCGCTGTTTTATAGGTCAATCTAGATTTAAGCGTAGATGCATTGGCGCTTTCATCAATACCCGCTTGATCAACCAATTCATATCTATAACGAAAATTAAGCGAGGTGTCCCCCTCTGTTAGCATCTCTGAAACAGAGGTCACAGAATCCGAATAACCAGTAGTAGACTGCATACCGCAAAAAAGGAAAACGGCAGCGGAAATAAATTTTAGCTTTTTCATAAAAGTTTCCTGTAAAAATAAATCAAAAAA
Source organism: Porticoccaceae bacterium (assembly GCA_049615345.1). Lineage (GTDB taxonomy): Bacteria > Pseudomonadota > Gammaproteobacteria > Pseudomonadales > Porticoccaceae > HTCC2207. The sequence continues at coordinate 14,139 of JBMZFJ010000023.1, forward strand.
AAACCTGCTTGCAGCAAAAGCTACAAGCAGGCTTCGTTACCTAATAAAATCGTCGAATTAAGAACCGGATGGGCTCATACTAAGAATCAATACAAAAACTGTGCCAACATGTAAAAACAGCTTATTTTTAGCCAAAATTAAACAATATTCGCTTAAAAGACACAGTCAAAATTGAAGATTGCACCATTCCTAGACAGCTTAAAAGTCAATTCGCCCTATTATATGGCATCGTTCTTTTGGTGATTTAATCCATACCAAGGCGACAAGCAACGGCCTGATATCCCATTTCTTGCAAATCATCACACAGAATTTTACTGCGCATACCAGAGGAACAAACCAATAAATACGGCTGTTTTTTATCTAAAAAATTTTGCGGATTAGCCACCAACTTTTGCGCCTCAATATGAACAGATGAAAACCCAATGGATTGCTGATTAACCTCATCTAGAGATCTAATATCAATTAAAATATTACCTTCCAAAATTAAATTCTGAATTCTGGGTACTAAACTCGAGCGATAATTATTATATGCAGACTCAAGATCATCATAAGCCAATCGATGATCACAGACCTCAACTTTTGGAATCTCTAGTTTCAAAAATTCATAAGTGACAAAATCACAATGCAGTAAGTGTCCCGACAAATGGCTTTGCAGATCAGTCAGAATTTTTATAGCTTCCAGGGCCTGAAGGGAGCCCAAAATACCCGGCACTGGGCCCAGCACCCCAACCTGATTACAGGTTTCAGTCAAAGACTGATTTTCCGGCCAAAGACAATTGAAACAGGGTTGGTCGATATCTGGATTTAGCGTAAATAACTGACCCTCCATCTTAACCGCATTGGCAAAGACAGCTTTCTTTGCGGCAACCAGACAGATTGAATTAAGTAAATAACTAAACGCTTGGTCATCAGTGCAATCCAAAATAACATCATGTTGTTCAGATAACTGATACAGCCCCTGTAAATCTAAAGTATTGGTTACAGCGCTGATATGACAATGTGGATTTCGCTCGCTGATATAGGATGCACAGACTTCAGCTTTATAGGCGCCAATATCTGCCACTCGGTAAATAGTTTGACGGTGAAGGTTACTCGCTTCAATGCGATCAAAATCAACAATAGTTAAAGCGCCAACACCAGCGCCGGCCAGATAGCTAATGGCCGCCACGCCCAAACCGCCAGCGCCAAACACCAAGACGCGCGACTCGATAATTTTTGCCTGCTTAGCCTCGTCCATGGAGCCAAGGGATAATTGTCGAGAATAATCCGCTACAAAATCCATTCTATAACCCACTAGGCCTGCCTAAATGCATCGATGGCTTTGTTAAAGCCATCCTCAGTATTAAAATTAAGGTAATCATGCCATTCATTGGGGATTTCAACGACTTGATGCTCAAGTTGCTGAATAAATTTCATGACTGCACGATTGCCATCCGCTAAATATGAAAACAGCGACTCAGCAATATCAACCCTGTAGGCGGCATGAAGTGGATGATCTCTATCTCCGGCCAAATAAACCATATCAGATGCTGGGTTTTGCTGAATGGCCTGCTCAATTAATTTAAAGGTTTGCGAGGGAAGTAATAAGGTATCCGTTGGGAAAGTAAACACCCACTGTGTATTTCGCTGTTGATCAGCACGGACAAATTGCAATGCCGCCGCCAGCCCGGACAGTGGCCCCTGATAATCTTGCAAATAATCTTCGAGATAATGGATATTCTCATCAGTTAATTGGCTGTATCTTTTACTGGCGGAGCATATCAATAGTGGGCTCTGTATTGGTATAGAAGCCTTAACATCATGGACCACACGCTCAATAATACTCTGCCCATCAACGGTTAAGAGAGACTTATCACGTCCCATACGACTGCTTTTACCGCCGGCTAAAATAGCGTAGCAAAAAGATAGTGATGAATGATTCATGACTCTGGCACCTCAGATGCAAGCCATTTGGCATCATCTGAATCCAAGTAGAACTCTTTTTTCCAAATAGGTACACGAATTTTAATATCATCAATAACAAACCGACAGGCCTGAAATGCCGCATCGCGATGAGCAGCATTAACACCCACCCAAACCGCCATATCACCAATCTGCAAACTGCCCACCCGATGAATACAAATTGCCGAATTAATCTTGAAGTTTTCAAGCGCCTGTTTCAAAACTGCAAGCCCCTCAGTAACAGCAAGCTCAGGGTAAGAATCATAAAACAAATGGGACACCGGTCGCTTATCATGATGATTGCGAACCCAGCCCTCAAAACTAATGAAGGCACCACAAGTAGGGTCGCTGAATTTTTCCACCAACGCCTCTCTCTCGATTTTATTTTCTACTAATTCAAAATGATGCATAAAATCTAACCACCAGAAACCGGAGGAATAAAGCTGATAATATCGCGATCAGCAATTTCTTTACTCCAATCACAAAATTGATGATTGATAGCCGGTCGAACACTACTAATAGATTGATCAAAACTGTACTGTTGGTCTAATTCGTGCCATAGGTCCTGCACAGTGTTAGCCTGAGTGGAGTGCTCTTCAGTAGTTTTTCCTGTTAGCTCAGCAAAACGAGAAAAATATTTAAGGCATACCACTTTTGGTGACAAAGACTTTTCCATCGAACCTATGATTCCATTGTAAAATCAGATTTACCGCCGGTCTTATTCACCAGATGCAAATCATTAATACGAATATCGTGAGATAGCGCCTTACACATATCATAAACCGTCAGGGCTGCGACAGAGGCGGCAGTTAAGGCCTCCATTTCAACACCGGTCTTATGATTTACCCTTACCTCAGCCTGAATCAGCAAGCTACAGTCTTCATCAACCTGAGTAAAATCTAGCTTACAAAAATCGATGGGTAATGGGTGGCACATCGGGATTAAATCGGCGGTACGCTTGGCCGCCATAATACCCGCTATATTTGCTGTATCCACAATCGAACCCTTAGCACTAGTCAGCTGAGTTTGCTGGAGTTGCTTGTAGACCTCCGCAGGGAATAACACCTTAGTCTGCGCTACCGCTACCCGTCGAGTGATGGCCTTCTCGCCCACATCCACCATGCGCGATTTACCCTGCTGATCTATATGACTTAACTTACTCATAACCTATCTCTTAACAATTAACCACCCAACATCGCAAAATTTCGCGTAGCGCCAGTTTGCTGCTGCTGTAAATAATGCTTGGGCAACTTATCATAAATACTGTTGCGTAAAAATTCAGTCAAATGCGCCACATTGGCTGTTTGTAAATATGGTCTGAGGTCCTTGCCATCTTCAGAAAACAAACAGAGGTGCAATTTCCCCTGCGCAGTCACGCGCAGCCGATTACAGGTAGCACAAAAGTTTTTACTATAGGGCGCAATGATACCCACTGAACCCAAATGATTTGGGTGATCATATTCTATTGCAGGGCCAGAGTGAATTAAGCGCGTCTTTTCGTTCCATCCCTGATTAGCCAGTAATAGTTTAATCTGATCAGCCGAGATATGTTGACGATTAAAGAATTCAGCATTGTCACCGGTTTGCATCAACTCGATAAAGCGCAGTCCTATCGGCTTATCTTTGACCCAATCGATCAAGGGTGCCACCTGAGAATCAAGATGCTCTCGCAACAGCACCGTATTGATTTTAATCGCTGTAAAACCATCCTCAATTGCGCGGTTAAGTGCCGCCATCATCATTGGCAAATCCGATGACGAAGTAATTAATTCAAATTGCTCTGGTGATAGGCTATCGATACTTAGATTAACCTGATCAATACCCGCTGCAATCCACTGAGGTAAAAAGTGCTCAAGCCGGTAACCATTGGTTGTAATACAGACCTTTTCAATGCCCGGTTGCGACTTACAAATATGGATAATCTCTAATAAATCTTTGCGTAAGCTTGGCTCACCACCGGTCAGCCTTATTTTTTTAAACCCCAACTCCGCAAAACTGGCAATCAGGGTTTTTATTTCATCTAGACTCAACTCATTCTGCGAGGCCTTGCCCTGATAACCATTGGGCAGGCAATAGCTACATTTAAAATTACACAAATCAGTAATTGAAAGGCGCAAATACGAGAACTGACGCTGAAAAGCATCCGTCAGAATAATATTATCTTGAGTAGCTAGAGCATTATCCATTAAAGCACCATGGAAAAGGTGCAACCTTGACCCTATCACCCGGTTGCAAATCGCTACTGTCTTCCGCCAGAATCACCGTGCAATTAGCCTGCGCCAAGCCGAAAATGCGATGGGACTCCTGCTGGCTAAAGGTCGATACATGCCAAACAATATCGCCATCCGGCGAGACCTTAGAGATCAAAATGCCGCGTTGAAACTCCAAACGACCGGATCTTTTTTGAATCGCATTATCAAGCGTTGCTGTCAGTTGTAATTTTTGTGGCGATGACTTACCGCCCAACAAATAGCGAATCGCCGGCATAAAGAACTCAGTAAGCGTAACAAAAGATGAAACCGCATTACCTGGCAAACCAAAAAATAGTGCGCCTTTTGCCGCATCATCGCCTAAAACACCAAAACACAGCGGCTTACCCGGCTTGAGCGCTACCTTATAAATATCTAATTTACCCATCGATTCGACGCAATCCTTTACAAAGTCGTAATCCCCCACCGAAACACCACCACTGCTAATAACCACATCACACTGTTGCGCTGCCTGTTTTAAACAGTGTTCGATATCATCAAAGCTATCTTTAATGACGCCCAGATTTATTGATTCCACGGGTAAACCTTCAACCAAAGCAGCAATAGCATGTAAATTACTTTCATAGATATCGCCCGTGGCTAAATGATCCCCCGCCGCTTTCAACTCATCACCGGTAGCAAAAAAACCAATCTTTAATTTTCTAAATGTACTAACAGTCTTAAAACCCTGACTGGCAAGAACAGAGATAACCGATGGCGTTATAGGTTGATAGCGGTCAAACAGCTTCTGACCCTGGCAGATTTCCTCACCGAGCCGACGAATATTTTTACCCACGGCAATATTCTTCAACAATACAATCTTATTATCGGCAATTTCTTGAGTGTTTTCCTGAATAATCACTGTATCGGCCCAGTCTGGCACCACCGCACCCGTCATAATTCTTAGGCATTCATTCGCTGCCAAGGGCCTACCTGTATAGGGCTGCCCTGCTTTCGATTCACCGCAGACTGAAAATACTGCTTGTTCATCGGCATGAGAGGTACCATCAGCCAAACGCAGTGCATAGCCGTCCATTGCCGAAAGATCTTCGCGTGGAAGGTTTTCTTGAGCTAATAAATTTTCAGACAAATAAAATCCTAAGCTGTCAGATAACAATCGCTGTTCTGACGCCAGACCAACATCTGAAATCCAAGACTCGCAAAGCGCTTTTAATTGTGACTGTGCCTGTGAAAAACTAATCATATCAACCTAAAAATAAACCATTTAGTTCCATCTATACTACAAATATAAACTATTACGAATCCATAACGAACAAACCCAGCGCACGGAAATTGCCCAGCGCTGGGTTACAAAGGTCGGCAAAATTGCCATATATTGAATATTGATAGTTTACCTTGCTCGTACAGATATGAAAAGTGTATGCTAAAAAACTAATCGTTAAACAAACTATCACCACTGATCGATCAACTGATCACAGTCAGCCAGCAAATCACAGGTAAAAATTATGGCGGTAAAAAATTTTAGACCCCTAGGAATTTCTATACTAACCGTATCGGATACGCGCAATGCAGACACTGATACCTCGGGGAACTTTCTGGCTGAATCGGTCAAAGCAGCGGGACACAACCTTATTGAAAAGGTGATTGCCAAAGATGATGTCTTTCAGATTCGCGCCATAATAAGTTCATGGATCGCCGATAGTGCGGTGAATGCCATTATCACTACCGGTGGCACTGGCTTTTATCCACGAGACGTGACCCCCGAAGCGATTAGCCCGCTATTTGACAAGCCTATTGAGGGCTTTGGTGAGTTATTTCGTGCGATTTCTTATGAGGAAATTGGCACATCCACCATTCAATCTCGCGCCTTTGGCGGCATGGCCAACAATACCTGTATATTCTGTTTGCCTGGCTCACAAAATGCCTGCAAAACCGGTTGGAATAAAATTATTTCTGAACAGCTAGACTCTCGCACCAAGCCCTGTAATTTTGTGGGACATCTGTTGGGACCCGAGTAGCACTATCTAAACCAAAGTATGCTTATTGAACCCTGGTATCTCGCCACAATACTAATCGCCGCCTTTTTTATATCGGCCATGCTGCACAGTAGCGTCGGGCTTGGCGGCGGTTCATCCTACACCGCGTGGATGGTGATACTCGCAGTGCCCTCACTCACCATTCCATCAATTGCCCTAAGCCTCAATGTGTTAGTAAGCAGTCTGGTCTGTATTCAATTTGGCCGAACAGGTTTTATGCCGTGGAAAATCATCGGTTTGCTACTGCTTTTTTCACTGCCTTTCGCCTATATTGGCGGCTCTATGCAAGTAGATGCAATGATTATTCATAGCCTACTGTTAGTGAGCCTATTAGTGATCATTTTTCGTCTTATCTTCTTTGATGCAGATAATTATCAGCAAAAGCAAATCGCCAAACCCTCCGCCTATTTAGCCATTGTCGGATTAGGAACAGTACTTGGTTTTCTAGCTGGACTCGTCGGTATCGGCGGCGGCATCTATTTAGTACCGGCATTGCTGTTACTTCATATTACCGGTATCAAACAGGCAGCAGCCTGTGGCGGCGCTTTTATCTTATGTAACTCTGTGGTTGGCTTACTGGCCAAATGGCAGGCACAAGCTATACCATTCAGTTTTGCAGAGCTTGCACCCTACCTTATAGCTGTTGCTTTAGGGGGCATTCTGGGATCGCAATTTTCTATAAGCCAAAAGAATCAGCGTCTCTTACAAAAATTGCTGTTGCTGGTTGTCATTATTGCCTGCTTGTTACTGGCGAGAAAGATTTTTTGGGTGAGCCTATGATTTTTTTCTACGGCAATTAAATATCTGTGGCACCTTAAAGGGTGTTAGCAAGCTGATCATGCGCCATACATAAAGTAAAAGATTGCTTTTGCGATACCATGCCATCCTAGTTAATGCTTGGGTAGCCGTGTCATAGCCAATAGCGAATAACTCCTCGTAGCGATCGGTGTTATCGGCAATACTAAAATCTTTTAGGTCCATGGCAATTAAAATGTCTGCCGCCTTGGTTTCCTCATGGGTACGCTGACTCAGTGCAATATCAAAGGCATTGCGCATAACATCGAGCACGTTTTTAGGTTCCTCGTAAGCCCCAACACCTCCTAGCTGACTGGCGATGATTACCCCCGCACCCATCACCTTAACCGCCTGTACAGGTACGCTCTGGACAATACCGCCATCAACCAGTGACTTGCCATTTAACTGCATGGGAATATACACCCCGGGAATTGAGGCCGAAGCACAGACCGCGTCTGCCACGGGCCCTTCAGTAAAAATAACCTCCTCACCGCTATTAATATCTGTGGCAACGATTGCAAGAGGAATAGCCGCATCTTCGATATTGGCCTCACCCAGATGATCAATCAAGATTTCCTTTAACGGGTCGGCGGTAAAAAAGCCGGTTTTACTCAGCTTAAATGTAGTAATTTGAGACAGTGTTAGGTCCCGCGCAATATTAGCAATGGTGTCAGTACGGACGTTAAAGGCGTACATTGCCGCCACCATGGCTCCAACGCTGGTACCCGCTAGATAGTCCACTTTTACGTCAGCTTCATCAAGCGCTTTTAAAACGCCAATATGCGCGACGCCCTTAGCACCCCCACCGCCAAGCGCCAAACCGACCTTAGTGTTAAATAAACGATTAAAACTCATACTGTGAGTCTAGCTGGGGAAAGAGTTTGTCGCCACAAGATTTGGGTTATTCGATAAATTTACGAGCAGTTAGAACAGGTGCCAAACAACGTAATATCGTGATCAGTCAATTCGAATCCAGGGTGCAACAACGTTTCCAGATTACCTGGGCAACCTTCTATACAAAAAACCTGTTCGCAGCCATTACATTTAAAGTGATGATGGTGTTTGCGCTTTATCGATTCATAACGCGGGGAATCACCGGGAATTTCGACCACCCGAACATTCCCTTCAGCGACCATATCCTTTAATGCGCGAAAAACAGTGGCGATACCTAAATTAGGAATAGACTGCTGAGCTTGCTGATGAAGCTCTTTTGGCAACATTGGCGATGTTGCTTGTTCTAGGAACGATTCAATCGTCTTGCGCTGGGGAGTGCTGCGTTTTTGAGACATGACCATTGCTCTCTAAAAAGGGTAGACTCCAGAATTATAAACTCTGCAGGAGTTGGAGCCTACCCTTTTAGAAAAAGGTCTAGTCTTCTTTTGGCATGGGCCCTAATTTGACACCATCTGGGTAGTACTTCCAGCCATCTTTAACTTTAATATCTGCATCCCAGGGTAACTTGTAATTACCTTCGGCTAAATCTTTAACCCATGTTAGGTAATTTTCTTTTTCACCACCGGGTTTACCGACATAGGCGCGACAACCGACATTGTAAATATTGTTTTCCAAGGCCCAGTTTTCTCGTGCCTTATCCACCAATCTTGGGAACAATTCAGCGGTTACAATCTCCCATGGGTTTCGATGACCTTGCTGAATAACATTACCGTCGTAGTTACACACGGTACCTTCACCAAAGTAGTAGAACACACCATCATAACCGGCAAGGTTAACAGAGATGGTGTACATCAAGTTTTGCCATGCATTGGTCTTGTTAGTCCAAATCCACTGATCATTAACCTGAGTTGAGTAACCAGAAATTCGAATATAAACATTGGCACCCTTGTACGCTGCTTCACGCGCAAGCTCTGGGAACATACCATCGTGACAGATACATACAGCGAGCTTGGAACCTTTTGGCCCATCACAAACTGGCATACCAAAATTTCCAGGGGACCAAGGCTCGATGGGAACCCAAGGTTGAAGCTTACGATAATGAAGAGCTATGCCGCCTTCATCATTAATAATGATTGCTGTATTGTAAGGGGGTTTTGAAGGGTCTTCATTTTTTTCCATAATGGAAAATACACCCCATACCTTGTTGTCAATACAGGCTTGTTTAAATTGCCCTACCTCTGGACTATCAATAGTCAAAAGCATTTCGTCGTAAGTCCAAATGGATGTATTTAGACCCTGCGTTGAATACTCAGGCATCACTATCAAGTCCGCATCAGGGTAACCCGCTTTGGTTGAAGCTACCGCTTTACATATTTGATCAACTTGAGTTTGTATATCCTCTGGACCATTTATTACAGGAACAGGGTATTGAATCATTGCTACTAATAGCGCTTCTTCCCATGCGCTTACACTACCGGTACTGGCCATAATTAAAATCTCCGAATTAATCGTTTATTTAAGATGGCGATATTATTGATTTTGCATTATCAATAAGGAATACGTTAATTTACGTACAGGATGGGTCCATTTCACGGACTTAAACTTTTAAACAATAAAAACCCTCAGCACCAAGCACTAAGGGTTTAAAAAGTAGTTTTTTGGACTTAAACCAGAGTTAAACCAGAGTTAAACCACAATAAATTTATGGTTGCTTCTTGACGATCTTAAACCAACTTTCATTCTCTTCATCCTGAGAATGCTTTGATACCCATACATTAAATTGACCCGGCTCAACGATATTATTTAATGTTTGATTATGGAAACTTAGTAAATTGGTATTAAGTTCAAATTGGATAGTACGCTTTTTCCCTGGAGGAAGGCTGACACGCTCATAAGCTTTTAACTCTTTGATCGGTCGAGTGATATCGCCTACCAAATCACGAACATATAGCTGCACTATCTCCGTTGCTTCTACTTGACCCGTGTTTTCAATCACGATGGAAATATTAAGCGTCTCACCCACTGTTAACTCATGGCGATCAAGCTTTAGATCAGAGTATTTGAAGCTCGAATAACTGAGACCATAACCAAAGGGAAACTCTGGCGTATGCCCATAGTCCAAATGATTGGAAGAATTACCCGGGGCATGCTGCCATGTTGTAGCAGGATCGATCTTATCAATTCTGGTGTAATTTTCATCATTTGCCGGACGGCCTG
>JBMZFJ010000024.1:0-23872 GCA_049615345.1 Porticoccaceae bacterium
TGCGAGTTATGGAAAAACTGTCTGTAGTTGATCAAAAATCTAATAATCATTCAAAGTCATGTACGGTAGACGCCACTAGTCTCTATTTAAAAGAGATTGGTCGATCGCCTCTGTTATCTGCTGATGAGGAGGTATTTTTCGCCACCAAACTTAAGCAGGGTGATGAAGCCGCTCGTCATAGGATGATAGAAAGTAACCTGCGTTTAGTCGTCAAAATAGCACGCTGTTATCTTAATAGGGGGCTCGATTTTCTCGATCTAATTGAAGAGGGAAATTTTGGTCTTATGCGCGCTGTGGAAAAATTTGATCCCACGCGAGGGTTTCGATTTTCCACCTATGCCACTTGGTGGATCAGGCAAACTATCGAACGTGCTTTGATGAATCAGACACGCACGATTCGTCTGCCTGTTCATGTGGTTAAAGAGCTCAATATATATCGTCGTATATCGCGTAAATTAGCGCAAAAGCTAGATCATACGCCTACCTACGAAGAGATTGCTCTCGAGGCTGATAAGCCAGTCGACACAGTTAACAGAATTCTCGAATTAAATGATTCGGTGTGCTCGTTGGATATACCTGTTGGCGATAATGAAAAATCTTTTGTAGATACAATCCCAGACTATAAATCGAATAGCCCCGAACGGGAAACGGGTGATGATAATTTAATGGCTAAGCTAAACGGCTGGTTGGACGAACTGCCTGAAAAACAGCGCGAAGTGGTTGTGCGAAGGTTTGGTTTACTCAATCACCAGCAGGAAACCCTCGACCAAGTGGGGCGCGAGGTAGGCTTAACTCGTGAGCGTGTCAGGCAGATTCAAATAGATGCTTTGCGGCGTTTAAATAACCTGTTAAAAAAGAATGGATTATCGAGTGATATTATCTTTTCTGAACACGAAGAGTATCTTAATTAACACAAATATTTAGCGTATAAAAAAACCCGACATAGCGTCGGGTTTTTTTGCACAACGTTAAAAGCGGGTTATTCAGCTAAGTAACGCTCACGTGATGCAATAACTTCAGCTCTAGCAGCGTCTGCATTATCCCAGCCTTCAACCTTAACCCACTTGCCAGGCTCGAGAGCCTTGTAGTTTTCAAAATAGTGAGCAATTTGTTGAACAAGCAATTGATCTAAATCTTCAATTTCTTCAACATGATCGTAGATTTTGGTTAATTTGCTATGAGGGACAGCTAATAGTTTAGCGTCAATACCAGACTCATCACTCATCTTAAGTACGCCAACAACACGGCTGCGGATAACTGATCCAGGCATTACAGGGTAAGGTGCAACAACCAATACGTCCAAGGGGTCACCATCTTCAGAAAGAGTCTGAGGCACATAACCATAGTTTGCTGGGTAGAACATTGGAGTAGCAACAAAGCGGTCAACGAAGATAGCGTCGCTGTCTTTGTCCACTTCGTATTTAATAGGGTCGTGATTAGCCGGTATCTCAATGATAACGTTAATGTCATTTGGCAGATCCTTGCCTGCCGGGATGTCGTTATAGCTCATTTTTTAGAAGTCCATAGATTGCGTTCAGAAAAAGTCTGCGGATTATACCAGTCACTTAAAATTTGACTAGTCCATTATGTAGGTTTGTTTGAAATTGGCGTTTATTAAGCGAAAAACAGCTGTTTTTCACGTTATTTATCAATAAATCGATTTTAATGCATATATTGAATATAACCCAATGCTAAACTGGTCAATTGGATTGTAAAATTAATCCGAATCTATAGCATTATAAAGTCCGTAACTACAGCAACATTGATTAATAACAACGAATTTTTGCATCGAGGAAAACAATGAGTGCCAACGTAAAAATAGCATTGATCATCGCTTTTGCCACTATTGTGTGGTTAACCAGTGGATTGGTTTCCAAAGGCAGTCAGGCCGAAGTAAAGCGCTCGGTTAGTGCAGTCACTAAAGTCACAGTAGAGCAATTCACAGCGCAAAAATTTATTCCGCAGTTAACCCTCAATAGTCATACAGCGGCTAACCGAGTCGTCGAATTAAAAGCTCAGGTTGCAGGCACTGTTCAAGCAGTTCCTGCAGAGCGTGGCTCATTAATTCAAAAAGATCAGACTGTGTGTGCCATTAGTGAGCAAGATAGACCTCAATCTCTAGAGCAGGCTAAAGCAAAATTACAACAAGCTGAAATTGCCTTTAAAGGGGCACTTCAATTAAAAACAGCCGGTTATCAATCTGATTTAGCCATAGCTCAAGCCAAGGCCAACCTTGAAGCAGCAAATTTTGAACTCACTCGAAGTCAGCTTGATATCGATAGGCTAAATATTACTGCACCATTCGCAGCCATTGTTGAGGAGCGCCCTGTCGAGGTAGGTGACTATCTTTCCCCAGGACAGACCTGTGCAACTTTGGTTGAATTAAATCCGCTTAATATTATTGCTCAGGCATCCGAGTCAGCTGTGGCAAAAATAAAGTTGGGTGATCAAGCAATAGCAACCTTTGAAGATTATTCGCCAGAGCAGGCAGTAGTGACTTATATTTCCTCTCAAGCTAATGCGGCCACCCGAGGTTATTTGGTAGAGGCTATTATCAATAATAAAGATTTAAATATACGGGCGGGAATTTCAGGTCAACTAAAGTTGGATTTGCCTGCTATAGAAGCGCATTTAATCCCAGCCAGTTTGATCCTATTAGATGCTCAGGGTGACATCATAGTTAGGGCAGTGGATCAAGCTAGCCGTGTACAGCAAATTACATTGAATGTGGTTGGAGAAACCGACCAAGGTCTCTGGGTACAGGGTTTACCTTCACCGGTGAGTTTAATTACTGTGGGTCAGAACTATGTTACCGAAGGGGAAATAATAGACACTTTCCCTGAGCAGGCGCCCTAGGCACAGAGTGACAATATTATGAGCGCTCTTAAAGCAATCGTCAGTCGATCGAGAGCAACATTATCTTTAATGTTGTTGTTCTTGCTCGCAGGGATTATGTCGCGAGGCTCAATGCCGATAGAGGTTAACCCCAATGTTACTGTTCCAGCCGCCATTATTATGGTACGCCATGAGGGGATTTCACCAGAAGATGGTAGTCGACTTTTAATTCGGCCAATTGAAAAAGAATTAAAAACTCTCGATGGTCTCGAAGAAATGATAGCCACCGCTCGTGAAAGCGTGGTTTATCTATTTGTAAGGTTTGATATCAATCTCGATATCGATCAGGTGATTGCGGATGTAAGAGAGTCAGTAGATAGAGCCAAGGCCGAGTTCCCAGAAGAAACCAAAGAGCCCATAGTCAATGCCATTAGCCCAAGCCCTGAGCCCGATGTGGTACTTACATTTTCTGGCGATATGGTTGGCGAAAGAGACCTTTTTAAAGCGGTAAAGTTCTACCAGCGAAAAATTGAAGGCTTATCTCAAGTGCTTGAAACCAACCTCAGTGGGCATCGCGAAGAGGTGGTTGAAGTTATCCTAAACCCATCAAAACTCAATTTGTATAAGATCACTGCAGGCGAACTAATACAGGTACTCAATGCTAATAATTTATTGATTCCTGCGGGTGAGATGGATGCTGCCGAGGGGCGCTTTGGGATTAAAATTCCGGCACTCATTGAAACTGAGCAAGATATACGAGACCTTCCAATACGCAGTGATAATTTTGGTGTTATAACTCTAAGTGACGTCGCAAATATTCAGAGAACCTTTAAGGATGCCACAGGATTTAGCACCCTAGATGGCAAGCCGACCATTGCTTTAGATGTGCGGAAACGATTAAAAGCAAACTCAATAGAAACCATTGCGGCAGTGCGCGAGGTGGTAGATCTCTATCGCGATCAATTCTCCCAAGAAATAGAGATTGATTATATGTTTGATAGCTCAGAATATGCCCAATCTATGGTCAGTGAGCTAATGGGTAATATTCTTACCGCCATGATTTTAGTGGTAGCTCTCGTGGTAGCGACCCTTGGAATTAGATCAGGTCTACTGGTGGGTTTTGGTATTCCATTCTGTCTTCTGGGCTCGATGATTATTGTGAATATCATGGGCTTTAGTTTTAACTTTATGGTGATGTTTGGCCTATTATTGTCGCTTGGTATGTTGATTGATGGGGCAATCGTTGTGGTTGAGTTTGCCAATACTAAAATAGTTCAAGGAGCATCGGTAAAAGACGCTTATTTGCAGTCAATTCGCCGTATGGCAGTCCCAGTGGCTGCTTCTACTGGAACCACGCTAGCAGCCTTTCTACCCATGTTGTTTTGGCCCGGTGTATCCGGTAATTTTATGATGTATTTACCGGTAACGGTATTTTCAGTATTGGCGTGGTCACTCATTTATGCGTTGATTTTCGCGCCTACACTGGGTGTTTCATTGGCAAAAATTGGTGCCAGTAATAAAACCATAGAGGCAACGCCAGCCGAGCCTAAATCAACGGTTTTTACCCCGCTACTAAATAATTATTTAAAACTGCTTCATCTAGCTATAGCCAAACCACTGGTAACCGCGGGACTTTCCTTACTCTTATTAGTCGGTATATTTTATGGTTATGGAAAATTTGGCGCCGGTTTAGAATTCTTTACCGAGACCGAAAATAGATTTGGTATGGCGACCTTGCGCGCTCAGGGTAATTTATCCATTGAAGAGCAGCGCCAATTAACCGCTCAGGTAGAAACACGATTTTCACATCTAGATGATATAAAGCATATTTATGCCTCAAGTAGCGCTGGGCAATTGATGGGGCAGAGAGATGCTAGTCGCGATCAGATCAGTAGTTATTTAATCGAGTTACATCCTCGTGCTGAAAGAAATCGCAGTAGCGCTGAGGTTTTCGCGGAAATTAGAGCATTGACCAAAGAAATTCCAGGGGTTTATGCAACCGCTGCCAGTGTGGAGGGCGGGCCGCCGGTAGGGAAGGATATACAGATACAGATCTCATCAACCAATCGTTCAGCTATGTATCGCGAGGCAGCAAAAATACGCAGCTGGATCGCATCCAATGTCAAAGGTTTAAGGGATATAGAGGATAGCCTACCGTTGGCGGGTATTCAGTGGGAAATGGCTGTAGATCGCTCACAAGCGGCTATGCTTGGGGTTGATGTAAGTGCTGTAGGACAGATGGTTCAATTAGTTACCAATGGCATGATTATTGGCGAATTTAGACCAGATGATGCAGATGAAGAAGTAGAAATAAGAGTGCGTTTCCCAGAAGCGGATCGTAAATTAGAATCTCTGGATAATCTTCGAGTCAATACGGCTAATGGTAGCGTGGCAATTTCGAGCTTTACCCAACGACAGGCAAAAGCGCGAGTCGATACCATTCAACGTATCGATATGATGGAAACTGTGTTTGTATTGGCAAATACTGACGATGGTTATTTGGCCGATAATCAAGTGAAACAAATTAGTCAATGGCTTGAAACTCAGTCCATAGATCCTGCGGTAAAAATCACATTCCGCGGCGCTAACGAAGAGCAGGCAGAATCTGCAGAATTTTTATCCACCGCCTTCACCTTGGCGATGGGGCTAATGTTGATTCTACTGGTTGCTCAGTTTAATAGTTTTTATCAATCCATACTCATCCTGTTCTCTGTGGTGATGTCCACAGCGGGGGTGCTTCTGGGGTTATTAGTTACCCAGACAGTATTCAGTACTATTTTAACCGGTGTAGGTATTGTGGCACTCGCCGGTATAGTGGTAAATAACAATATTGTTTTGATTGATAGTTACAACCATTTGCGCCGTAACAATATGCAACTGCCGATAAAAGATGCGGTTTTTGAAGCGGCCAAATCGCGGTTTAGGCCGGTTATGCTAACCACAGTGACGACCATCGCAGGGCTGTTGCCACTGGCGACTGGTTTTAGCGTCGATATGGTCAATCGAAAAATTGAAGTAGGCGGTATGGTGGCCTCTTGGTGGCAACCACTAGCCAGTGCCATCGTAAATGGACTCGTTGTTGCAACGGTTATGACCCTACTTTTGACCCCAGCTATGTTGTTGGTACCGGAAATGATTAAAAATTATATCAACCAATATAAAACAGCTCGCAAACAGCGTGAAAGCTAAATTATGAGTCATGGTATTTCTAAAAATTCACTGCGCCGAGAACTTCGCAAAAAAACCGAAGAGTTTTTAGGTAATGGGGGTGAAATTAAGAAATGCCAACAGGGCGAAACCGGTGAGCCGGCAGATCAGCCAAGAGCGAGATCAGTCTTTGTCAGTCCTTCACCCTTAAAAAGTCGCACCTATGTCAATGATGTGGTGGCGAAGATTGATGAAAGAAAGCGTAAAAGCCCAGCTAAAAAACCGGCAAAGGCGTCAAAGAGACCAAGGAAAAAAGTGATATACGATGACTTTGGCGAGCCGCTAAGAGAGGTCTGGGTTGATGAGTAGGGTTTTAGCCTAGGTAATATCTTCGCCTCGCGCCTGCTTGTCGGCATGGTAGCTTGAGCGCACCAATGGCCCACAGGCCGCCTGAGTAAATCCAATGCTCTCGGCATACTCGGTATATTCTTCAAACTCATCTGGATGAACAAATCGCTCAACCGGAAGGTGATTAGTAGATGGCTGAAGATACTGTCCAACCGTCAACATATCAACATCGTGTTCACGCAAATCGTCTAGCGTTCGCAGTAACTCATCCTTAGTTTCCCCCAAGCCAACCATAAGGCCAGACTTAGTAGGAACTGTTGGGTTGAGTGCTTTATAATCTTTTAACAGTTTAAGTGACCACTGGTAGTTAGCGCCGGGGCGAGCCTCTCGATAAAGGCGTGGGATAGTTTCCATATTATGGTTAAACACATCTGGAGGTGTAGTAGTTAGAATTTCCAGTGCCGGTTCCATGCGACCACGAAAATCAGGCACCAGTACCTCGACCTTTAACTCTGGAGATAAGATTCGCGATTCGCGAATACAGTCGGCAAAATGCTGAGCGCCACCATCGCGCAAATCGTCGCGATCTACCGAGGTAATAACCACATAGCTAAGCCCCATTTCACTGATGGCTTTTGCCAAATTTAGCGGCTCTTCTGGATCTAATGGATTGGGCTTGCCGTGACCCACGTCACAAAATGGGCAGCGACGGGTACAGATTTCACCCATAATCATAAAGGTGGCGGTACCGTGGCTAAAGCATTCATGCAAGTTGGGGCAGGCCGCCTCTTCGCATACAGTAGCCATTTTATGCTCGCGCAAAATACTTTTGATTTGGTTAACTCTGGGCGAGGCATTCAGGCGAATTCTCATCCATTCTGGCTTGCTCTGGTACTCTGTCGTGGGAATGACCTTAACAGGAATACGCTCCACCTTGTCAGCGCTGCGAAGTTTTTCGCCTTGCTGAAGTCGTTTGGTTCTCTTCGGTGGATCTACCAGATTCGATGTCATTGAAATTCCTTGGATTAATGCTGAGCCAATATGGATTGGCTACCCAACTGATGAGTATTATAACCCAGAGCCAGCTGTAGCAGTTCAGCTAATTTATCAATTACCTGTTGTTTACTTGGAGATGGCTTAACTAGATCTGCCATTTGGGTCATTTGTACCCCAAGACCGCAGGGGTTAATCCGATTCCAAGGTGTCATATCCATATCAATATTAAAATTAAGGCCGTGATAGCTACTGCCTTTTCTAATGCGAAGGCCCAGAGAGGCAATTTTATGCCCCTCAGAGGTATAAACACCTGGAGCATCAGGCCTTGGGCTAGCCGCAATATCCCAGTGCTTAAGGCAGTCTACTAGAGCCTGTTCCATCAGTGTGACCAAGTCGCGAACGCCAATATTTAAGCGTTTTAAATCAACCATTAGGTAAGCGGTAATTTGTCCGGGACCATGATAGGTTACCTGGCCGCCGCGATCCGTTTTAATAACAGGAATATTGCCCGGGCTTAGAACATGGTCAGCTTTTCCCGCCTGCCCTTGAGTGAAGACTGGGTTGTGCTCGAGGAACCAGATCTCATCGCAACTATCTTTATCGCGTCGTTCGACAAAAGCTTTCATTGCATCGTAGGTATCAGAATAGTCTTGCACACCTAAATGGCGAATGGTTAGAGATGGTTTTGGCTGCCCTGACGACATTCTTAGAGCACCATTTTGACTCTGGCGCTAGTTTTTAGGTCAGCGAAGATGGCATCTAGCTGAGGTTTTCCTGTAGCAGTAATTGTGACTGTAATTGATTGCCACTTACCCTTACTACTGTTTTTAATATTTAAATCAGATTCGGTTATTTTTGGTGCATGAGTGTTCATAACATCAACTACATGCTGATTTAACTCAGTATGAGCATCGCCGAGTACCTTGATTGGGTACTGACAGGGAAATTCTATTTCCGGTTTTTTAGCGTCGGACACAGTCACACACTTAAGAGATTAACTGGGTGAAAAACAACAGAATCCAATCAAAGATTCTGGATAAAAACCCTGCTTCAGCAATATCTTTTTCTGCAACCAGAGGCACGCTAATCAATGATTTTCCATCTAGAGTAACCTCTAAACTTCCAAGAACTTGGCCTGCTGTAATAGGTGCCTTAATTTCATTATTCACCGTAATTTCAGCAGCTAAGTTTTTCTTTTCTCCACGGGGATATGTCAGAGTAACATCATCGGCAATCGTCAGATTTAAAAAGTCTTCTGCGCCATACCACAAAGCGGCATTCTCTTTAATAATCTCACCCACAGTGTAGATTTTTTTTGTTTCAAAATGTCGGAATCCATAGGAGAATAATTTTTGTGATTCTCTCGCTCTAGATTCATCACTATTAGCACCCAGAACCGCAGAGATAAGTCTCATGCCGCGGCGTTTAGATGAGGCGACTAAGCAGTAACCAGCTTCCTCGGTGTGCCCAGTTTTGAGTCCATCAATACTACTATCGCGCCATAGAAGGCGATTGCGATTGGGTTGATTGATATTGTTATGGCTAAAATACTTTTCAGAGTAAATGCTGTAATACTTTGGATGTTCATTGATAATTGCTTTGGCAAGCTGGGTTAAATCTCTGGCTGTTGTTACCATGCCCTCGGCAGGAAGCCCAGTTGAGTTGGCATAATAGGTATTGGTCATGCCCAAAAGTTCGGCTTGAAAGTTCATATTGTCGGCAAAGGCTGTTTCACCGCCATTGATATGTTCAGCAAGGGCGATTGCTGCGTCGTTGCCAGATTGAATGATCACGCCGCGCATAAGGTCAATTACGGGCACCTTAGATCTAGGGCTTAAAAACATGGTTGACCCATCGGTTTTTGCACCGCCTAACTCCCATGCATTATCGCTAATAAGTACCAAATCATCCTCTTTAAGACGATTTTCCTCGATCTCTTTTGAGGTGATATAGGTGGTCATCATTTTAGCCAGACTTGCCGGCGGCAATGTTTCATCGGCATTGTTTTCTGCAATAACATAGCCAGTATCTGCATCGATAAGAATCCAAGCCTTAGCATTTATCTTAGGTGCGTCAGGCAGGAATTGTTTTGCTACGGCATGATGAGCAATACCAGAGAAAAGTAGAATGATAAACGAATAGAGAAAGCTTTTTTTCAACATATTTAGGGACACCGAGCCAACCAATCTTTAAAGAAACATATTCTAACATCAGTCGGCAGCATGTTCCCATAAGGAATATGCATAGACAGGTATAAGAATACATAAAATGAGCTATTTAATTACAACCAAAGAAATAGCCAATTGAAGATTTAGAGTGGCTTATACTACAAGTAGTTCCCTAATTTTGTGGGCCTCAAAGATCAGTCGCAATTTTTAATAATTTCACAGCGTTGTTCGCGAATCTCTAAACCTAACTGATAAACTGCCATGGCATATTTAATTCTGGGGTTGTAGCGGCCAATAGCATAAAAGTTATACAGTCCAAGCCAATACTCATCGCCATATTTTCCGCTTAACATCATCGGAAAGGCCAAACTGTCTTTGGCATAGTTTTGTGCAGGTATAAACCCTTGCTTTTCCATATCAGCAATAGTTTTTTTAGGTCGACGCATTTTGTTTAAGCCATCGATATTTAGGCTTTCCTTAATATGGGCTCTGGTAGCCACTGGCTGATCTTTTTTCCATTTACCCTTTTTATATAAAAAATTAGCAATACTGCCAATGGCGTCGGTTGGGTTGTTCCAGATATCAACATGATTATCGTCGTCAAAATCTACCGCATAATCACGATAGCTATCTGGCATAAATTGTCCCCAACCCATAGCGCCAGCATAGGATCCTTTGAGACTAAGTGGGTCTTTGTTCTGCTCACGAGCGAGCAAAAATAGATTTTCGAGCTGAATGGTAAAAAATTTCTTGCGCGATTCACGCTTTTCAATCGAATGATAATAATCAAAAGCAAGGGTGCTCAGCGCATCAATCACGCGGAAGCTACCGGTGTTGCGACCATAGTTGGTTTCTACGCCCAAAATACTCACAATAATGGCGGGATCAACCCCATAGTCTTTATAGGCGCGTTCAAGTGTGACCTCATGTTGTTGCCAAAACTCAACGCCTCGCTTAATGCGGAGATCTGATATAAATATTTTGCGATACTCATGCCAGGGCTTAACTTTTTCTGCGGGACGGCTCATGGCTTTAACAATTGATGTTTGATGTTCAGCCGCAGAAAGCCATTCTAGTACTTGCTCGCGTTCAAATTGATGTTCGCTAACCATAAGTTCAACAAAATCAGCCACCTGTGGTTTTTCAGAGTAGTCAGCCGAGCTGTGGGTTGCCGCTGATAAGCATATCGAGAATAAAATACATTTAAGAGTTTTCATTTAACGCCAAGATCCAATTCGTTTAGGTTCTGAACTGATAGCCATAAGGATACCAAATCCAAAAAACAGAGTCACAATTGCTGAGCCACCATAACTTACTAGGGGAAGGGGTACGCCAACTACTGGCAGTAGGCCCGATACCATAGACATATTTACAAACATATAAATAAAGAAAGTAAGACTGATACTTCCTGCCATTAAACGCGCAAATTGAGACTGTGCGTTTATAGCAATAATCATGCAGTATCCTACCAGTAAAAGATAGATAGTACAGAGCCCAATAACGCCGATAAGACCAAATTCTTCCGCCAATACCGCAATAATAAAATCGGTATGACTCTCGGGTAGAAAGTTTAGCTGAGATTGGGTGCCCTCAGTCCAACCCTTTCCTGAAAATCCACCTGAGCCGATGGCAGTAGTGGATTGAATAATATTCCAGCCAGCCCCAAATTTGTCATCCTCCGGTGAGAGCAATGTCAGTACACGTTGTTTTTGGTAGTCCCTCATCACATAAAGCCATAGCAGAGGTGCTGCGGCTAAAACGCCAAAAAAGGCTCCAGCCAAATAGCGCTTTCGCAAACCGGCGAGAAATAAAACAAAAAAACCAGAGGTAAAGACTAAAATAGAAGTCCCTAAATCGGGCTGACGAATAATTAAAAAGGCCGGTATTGCTACAATCAGCAGTGCGCCTGCCACATGTTTTAATTTAGGTGGAATAATACGTCGGCTAAGGTAAGCAGACACCATCATCGGAACGGCAATTTTGGCTATTTCTGAGGGTTGGAATCGGGCAAAACCAAGATTGAGCCAGCGTGTAGCCCCCTTGGCTTCAACGCCAAAAAATAAAACAGCCGCCAAAGCAATCAATGCCGAGGCGTAAAAAAGCGCCGCCCAGCGTTCCCAAAAACGCACAGGGAACTGTGCCACAATCAGCATGCCGGCGAAGCCAGTAAGCATAAAAGTGGCCTGACGCTTTACATAATACAAGCTTTGCTCACTGGCGCTGTAAAGAACAAATAGCCCAGTCATACACAGCACCAACAGAATAATCAGCAGAGTAATATCGATATGCAAAACATTTTGCCGTCTATCGCCACCCTTGGTGTCCAGTTGCCTAACAAAATCATATTTATACATTGACTAGTTATCCTCAGTTGGGGCGGTTGAGTATTTGGCTAGTCTCGAAGCATCGTTATGCATCCTACTTGGCGTATAGCTGGCTAAATAGGTATCTATAACTTTACGCGCAATCGGTGCCGCTGTTCGACTGCCATGCTCACCATTCTCAACGATTAAACCCAAGGCTATTTGCGGGTTGTCGGCCGGTGCAAAGGCAACAAAAAGGGCATGATCCCATTTGCTCTTATCAATTTTAGAGGAATCATATTTGTCTTTTTCATGGATGCTAATAACCTGAGCGGTACCGGTTTTTCCCGCTAGCTTGTAGCTAATACCTTGGCTAATACCGCGGGCAGTGCCCTTTTCTGAGTGCACCACATCCACCATTGCCTGATGAATATAGTCCCAGTATTTATCGTCATATTGAATTGGGTCAGGTGCAAACTCTGGGGCAATATTTTCGCCATCAATCGACTTTAACAGCTTGGGAATAACGGTTTTACCGCGCGAAGCAATACGTGCAGACATCACGGCTAACTGTAACGGCGTTGTCAGCATAAACCCTTGGCCAATACTCATATTAATGGTGTCGCCATTAAACCAATCCTGCCGACGATTATCTTTTTTCCATGCTCTGGTAGGCATAATGCCGCGTTTTTCCCCTGGTAGATCAATTCCAGTGACATCGCCGAGACCAAATAGGGCGCTTTCTTTAGACAGTAAATCGATCCCAGTCTTAACGCCAGTGGTATAAAAAAATACATCACAGGATTCAATGATCGCTTCGGCTAAGTCAACACCATAGCCATGCCCACCTTGGTCAGCATTGTGGTCGCGCCACGGACGCTTGATGCCCTCCATAAAAAAGTAGCCAGGATCATAAATGGAATAATCCATATCATAAATTTTATGCTGTAAGCCAATTAGACCAAATAGAGGCTTCACCGTAGAGCCGGGTGGATATTGGCCGCGAAGGGCGCGATTAAATAATGGGCGATCAGGTGAGTTGAGTAAGTCATCATATTGTTTCTGACTTATACCCGAGGTAAAAAGATTTGGGTCATAGCTGGGGGTGCTCACCATGCTAAGAATACCGCCTGTTTTTACATCAATAGCCACTAGGGCGCCACGTTCGTCTTTTAAAGCATCCAGAGCAACCCGTTGCAACTGACTATCGATATGAATGGTCAAATTACTACCGGAAATAGGGTCTCTTTTACCCAGAACGCGCATAACTCGACCACGAGCATCAGTTTCAACCTGTTCGGTACCCACCTTGCCAAGCAAGGTTTCCTCATAATATTTTTCAAGCCCAATTTTGCCGATAAAATCGGTACCGCGATAACTTTCAGGGTCGATATTTTTAATTTCACGATCATTAATTCGACCCACATAACCAAGGGTGTGTGTAAGAAGCTCACGTTGCGGATAAAATCGCATTAACTGCGCACTGACTTCTGTACCCTTAAGTAAATGGCTGTTCACAGCAAGAATAGCTCGCTCCTGTTCGGTTAGATTGTATTTCAATGGAACCGGGGCAAAGCCTTTGCTGTGTTTTTCGCGTCTCTTAAAGCGAGCAATATCTTTTTCCGAAATGGACAGCAGTGTTTCTAATCGAGCAATTAGCTGATCAGTATCCTTAGCACTTTCAGGAATAATATTGAGCGTAAAAGCAGGCCTGTTGTCTGCCAGTAGTTGGCCATGCCGATCAAAAATAAGTCCCCGTGTGGGCGCTACTGATCGAATATGAATGCGATTTTTGTTTGAGTTAGTGACGTAGTCAAGGTGGCGATTAATTTGCAGATCAAAATAACGAAACAAAACAATTGAAGTTAACCCCAGCACAATACATAGCGATAACATCACCCGCATAGAGAACACTCTCTGCTCTTGGCGCGGGTCGGATATGGCATTATCTCGCAACATAACCAGTCAGCCTAGCTGCGGTGATAGGGATGGTTTTTATTAATGGTCCAAGCTCGATACAGCTGTTCCATTAATAAAACCCTAACCAGTGGATGGGGCAGGGTAAGATCAGATAAGGACCATTTCATATCAGCTCGGGCAAGGCAATCTGCAGATAGCCCGTCGGGTCCGCCAATAAGTAAGCAAACGTCCTGCCCATTCATTTGCCAGTTAGAAAGCTGGGTTGCCAGTGACTCAGTCGACATAGATTTCCCCAGCACATCCAGCGCAATTACCCTGTCCTGCTTGTTGATTGCCTTCAGCAGAGCTTGTCCTTGGGCATCTTTAGATTGATTTGCTGAGCCTTTACCCTTGGGGCTTAGAGGGATTTCAATAAGATCTAATTTAAGCTCAGCCGGCATTCGCTTGTGGTATTCCTCAAAGCCAGCTTCTACCCAGCTCGGCATGCGCGTTCCAACGGCTAGCAATTTGAGCTTCATAGGCCTATCAATAACCTCAGTGTTTATCTAATCAATATAGTTGAAATAATACTTAATCCTCGTCGCCATCATTGGGTCTAACTGACCAAAGGCGCTCGATATCATAAAACTCTCGGGTTGCTGGCAACATGATATGAACAATCACATCGCCAAAATCGACTAATATCCATTCCGCCTTATCATCGCCTTCAATGCCAATCATTTCATACCCGGACTCTTTAGCATCAACCACCACGCTATTGGCCAGTGCTTTAACCTGGCGGTTAGAGTTGCCAGAGGCAACCACCATAGTGTCGGTAATACCCGTTAGGTCACGCACATCAATAGTGGTGATTTCGGTGGCTTTAACCTCTTCGAGGGCGTTGATAATAATGTCTTTCAAGGCTTGCGTCATAGCAATTAATTACTCATATAAAGAATGTTGTTTAATATAGTTAACCACAGGTTCAGGCGTCATATGGTCGATATTTTTAGCGTATTTTATACTATCTCTAATAGCCGTCGATGAAATATCTAAAGGGGGTATTTTACACAGATGTATGCAGCCGTGGGATTGCTTTTTTATCTGGGTTAAATCATCGCAAAGATAGCGCTCAATCCAAGTCGCTAACGCCCCTTCATTTGGCATTTTATAGTTGGGTCTCAAGCACACCACTATATGGCAATAATCCAGTAATTCAGTCCAGCGATGCCAGTTATCTATGGCTAATAAAACATCCATGCCTATGCAGAAAAACAGCGGTGTTTGAGCGCCAATCTCCTGTCTTACAATTTCGACAGTATCAATGCTATAGCTAGTGCACGCCCTTTTTAATTCTAGATCATCTGCAACTAAGGTTGGGTTATCTGCAATTGCCAAATTGAGCATAGCCAAACGTTGCTCGGGGCTAACAGAGGGTGCCTCACGATGAGGGGGTATGGCGCAAGGGATCATGCGCACAGACTGAATGTGCAAATAATCAGCCAAACTATTGGCTAGATTAAGATGGCCAAAATGGATTGGGTTAAAGGTGCCGCCAAACAGAGCAACCGACATATTACTGGCGGATCTGCCCATCGCCAAACACCACCCATTTTTGACTGGTAAGACCCTCGAGCCCAACGGGTCCTCGAGCATGGATTTTATCGGTTGAAATGCCAATTTCAGCGCCTAAACCATATTCAAAGCCATCGGCAAAACGAGTTGAGGCATTAATCATTACCGAGCTTGAATCGACCTCCGCAATAAACCGCTGACCGCTCGCACTATCTTCAGTAATAATCGATTCAGTATGTTGCGAACTATAGGTATTAATATGCTCAATCGCCTCATCAATACCAGCAACCACCTTGATTGCCACAATTGGTGCCAGATATTCCTCGCTCCAATCACTTTCGCTGGCCGCAGAAATGGACGGTAAGATTTTGCAACTATTAGCGCAGCCGCGCATTTCTACCGATTTATCAGCATATATATCAGCAATTACAGGTAGAACTTTTGCCGCCACCGATTCAGCCACCAAAAGCGATTCCATCGCGTTACAAACACCATAGCGATGGGTTTTAGCATTCACTGCAATCGCCACCGCCTTATCCAAATCTGCGTCATCATCAATATACACATGACAGTTACCATCGAGATGCTTGATGACAGGTACCCGCGCATCAGTACTGATGCGCTCAATCAAACCCTTGCCGCCGCGGGGAACAATTACATCCACAAAATTAGTCATAGTAATTAGCTCGCCCACTGCTGCGCGATCGGTAGTATTGATAACCTGCACCGCATTCTCGGGTAAACCCGCATCAGCAAGGCCCAATTTAATACACTGAGCAATCGCCTGATTAGATTCAATCGCTTCGCTGCCACCGCGCAAAATAGTCGCATTGCCAGACTTAAGGCAAAGACTAGCGGCATCAATGGTGACATTGGGTCGGGATTCATAAATGATGCCAATAACCCCTAGAGGGACTCTCATTTTGGCTAGCTTAATACCGCTTGGGCGAGTGCCTAAATCAGTTAATTCGCCGACAGGATCAGCCAACTCTGCCACCTGCTGTAAGCCCTCAATCATAGCGTCGAGACGCTCATTATTGAGCTCAAGGCGATCGAGAAGGGCATCATTAAGACCATTGTTGCGGCCCTTATCCATATCCAACTTATTCGCTGCCAAAACAGCATTGCGATTAGTGTCTAGCTGTTTAGCAATAGCGATAAGGGCATTATTTTTGGTGTCGCTGTTGGCGCGCGCAAGAACACGAGAGGCTTCACGGGCAGCAGTGCCCAAAGACTGCATATAAGTTTTAATAGTCATAAAATCCCACTAACAACCAATAGAGTTTTAAATAAAACCCCATTATACGAATCTCAAAATATAATTCCTTACATTTGATAACAAATAAGCATCAAACCATAGCCGCTAGGACAATACTGTTAGTGGGATAGCGCTAAACGTTTTTCTAGAATACTGACCAAGGCATCGATATGCACCGGGTCATCATTTAAACAGGGAATATAATGGAACTGCTCACCGCCACTGTCGATAAAACTCTCACGGCCTTCCATATTAATTTCCTCGATGGTTTCCAAACAATCTGAAGAAAACCCGGGGCAGATAACCGCCACATGCTTAACCCCATCCTCGGGTAGTTGTTCCAAGGTTTTATCAGTGTAGGGTTGTAGCCAGGGTTCGCGACCAAAGCGCGACTGGAAAGTGGTCATTACCTGATTTTCGTCAAAGCCCATTTTCTCGCGTACCAGTCTTGTGGTTTGATGGCAAAAGCAATGATAGGGGTCACCATTTTTAAGATAGCGCTCCGGTGTGCCATGATATGAAAAAACCAATTTATCCGGCTGACCATGCGCATCAATATGACGTTTTATGGTTGTACAAAGTGCTTGCACATAGCCCTCAGACTTATGGTAGCCATTAATAAATTGCAACTCAGGAACCCAGCGCAACTGGGTAAATGTTTTCGCTATGGCATCAAAAGTAGAGCCAGTCGTCGCGCCAGCGTACTGCGGATAAAGTGGCAGAACAATAATATCGCGTACATTTTGATCGGTTAATTGCTTAATTGCCGATGCCATTGAAGGGTTGCCGTAGCGCATTCCCAACAACACCGGAATATCACCGTATTTTTCGTCAAGACGCTGCTTGACCGCCTTAACTTGCTCTTTGCTATACAGCATTAATGGCGAACCGGCCTCAGTCCAGACCGATTGATACAGCTTTGCCGAACGGCGCGGACGAATACGCAAAATAATCAGGTTTAAAATCATCCACCACAGCAAGCGCGGTATCTCAACCACCCGTGGATCGCTTAAAAATTCTTTTAGATAGCGCCGAAGCTCAGTGGGTCTAGGCGCATCAGGGGTTCCCAGATTACACAATAAAATGCCCTGACGCGGAGAAGCGCCGTCATGGTCATAGTCAGTTTGACCCACATATTTCATTTATTGCTCCTAAAATTAAGCGATTTAGCTGCCGATAATGATAACCATAAAGCACAGATGAATGATCGACAACCATTGATGTGCCGATTATACGCCGCATCGTCTATTTAGGACTGTTAGTTTAAAAATCAATAATCTCAAAATAAACGGTCTTAAAATCTACTTGAATAGATCCGAATAGTATTAGATACTGTATAAATAAACAGTACCTTAATAATAGCATTTCGAGATCTTTATGAGTCTTTCATTTTTAGGCCGCAGCCACGCCCTTGCATGGATCAAAACACATTGTCTGCAAATACCGCTTTTTAGCGAAGCCGTATCCGCCGGTTTTCCCTCGCCCGCCCAAGACTATGTTGAAAAAGCCCTTGATTTAAACGAGCTTTGTATCAAGCGGCCAGCCGCCACCTTCTTTGTGCGCGTCGAAGGTGATTCAATGATTCAGGCCGGTATTTATGCCGGCGATATTTTAGTAGTTGATCGTTCGGTCACTGCAGAACATGGCGATACTGTAATAGTAGCCATTCATGGTGAGATGACGGTTAAAGAGCTAGAGTTGCGTCCCACAGTGCGTCTTGTGCCGCGCAATCCAACCTATCCAGCCATTGAAATACCCGAGGGCACAGCGTTGGATATTTTCGGTGTGGTCACCAATGTGATTCGCAATATACGCCATAAATAGTCATCCGCAATGTCTCCCGTGTTTGCCCTAGTCGACTGCAATAACTTCTACGCCAGTTGCGAAAAACTATTCCGCCCCGACCTCGCTGACACGCCCGTAGTGGTGTTATCCAATAACGACGGCTGTGTGGTTGCGCGCTCCAAAGAAGCCAAAGCCCTAGGTATAAAAATGGGTATTCCAATCTTCAAGATTCAGGCGCAAATTAGGCAGCATGGTATTCAAGTTTTTTCCTCAAACTACAGCCTATACGCTGATATGAGTGATCGCGTGATGCGAACCCTAGAAGATATGGCGCCTAGGGTCGAGATCTATTCTATCGATGAGGCCTTTTTAGACCTTACTGGTATGCAGTCGGCTATTTCTCTGCTTGATTTTGGGCAGCAAGTAAAGCAAACCATCAATCGTTGGATAGGGATTGCTGTCTGCGTTGGTATAGCCCCCAGTAAAACCCTCGCCAAGCTTGCCAATCATGCCGCCAAAAAATACCCGGCAACCCAAGGCGTGGTCGATTTAACTGATCGTAAAAGGCAGCGCAAACTATTAGCTATCACCCCTGTAGAAGATATCTGGGGTGTTGGCCGAAAATTATCAGCACGTTTGCAAGCTATGGGGATACATACAGCACTCGATCTAGCCGACACCTCAGTCAAATCAATACGGCAGCATTTTTCTGTGGTGTTAGAGCGCACCGTGAGAGAGCTTAATGGCGAATCCTGCATGGAATTAGAACAGATACCCGCCACTAAACAGCAGATTATCTGCAGTCGCTCCTTTGGTGCTCGTGTCACCTCGCGCGTACAGATGCGCCAAGCTGTGTGCGAACATATCACTCGAGCCGCAGAAAAATTGCGTCAAGAGCGGCAACAGGCCAAATTACTCAGTGTATTTATTCGCACCAGTCCCTACCAAAATAATACACCCCAATACAGTAATGGCCTCAGTGCAGAATTATCCAGACCGAGCGACGATACACGCGATCTGATTCGGCTATCTATGAGACTGCTCGAGCAATTATGGCGCGATGGCTATGATTACGCAAAAGCCGGCGTAGTACTCTCGGATTTTTACGATATTGGCACCTATCAAACAGACTTGTTTGATAAGGCTTCAGGTCATACAAATAGTCGCCAGTTAATGCATGTGATTGACCGCATTAATCACAGTGGGCGCGGCAAGGTATTCTTTGCTAGGCAGGGTATAAAAAAGAACTGGGCAATGAAGCGCGAACATTTATCTCCGGCTTACACAACGCGTTGGAATGGGTTAGTAAAAGTAAATTAGATGCTATGCACGATCATTGCATATTAGATAGTCGACTTATAATGACTGGGTATTTTAAATCATTAGCTGAAACCCAAGGACGCCGAGGTTATAATGCGCGGCTTTTAACTCTGTGACTATTATTCATGACCCAGCCAGCTTCTGATCGGCGCACCTTTGCCATTATCTCTCACCCCGATGCGGGTAAGACCACCATTACCGAAAAGCTCTTGCTTTTGGGTAACCTGATTCAGGTGGCGGGAACGGTCAAGGGGCGAAAAAGCGACCGTCATGCCACCTCTGATTGGATGACTATGGAAAAGGAGCGGGGTATTTCGGTAACCTCATCGGTAATGCAGTTCCCCTACCGCGATTGCACCGTAAATCTGTTGGATACCCCGGGGCACGAGGACTTTTCTGAGGATACCTATCGTACTCTAACCGCAGTGGATTCTTCGCTGATGGTGATTGATGGCGCTAAGGGTGTAGAGCAGCGAACGATCAAGTTGATGGAAGTTTGCCGCCTGCGCGATACACCGATTCTTTCGTTTATTAATAAGATGGATCGCGATATTCGCGACCCGATCGATTTGCTCGATGAAATCGAAGACGTATTAAAAATTAAAGCCGCACCGATTAATTGGCCCATTGGTATGGGTCGTGGGTTTCGCGGTGTTTATAACCTATATACCGACACTATTCATGTGTATGTGCAGGGCAAGGGCCATCAATTGATGGATGATATTCAGGTTAAAGGTTTGGAATCCCCCGAAGCGCGCGAGGCATTGGGTGATTTTGCCGATGATGTCATCGAAGAATTAGAGCTGGTAAAAGGCGCCACCCATCAATTTGCCATGGATGAGTTTTTAGCCGGCAAGCTAACCCCAGTCTTTTTTGGTACCGCACTGGGCAATTTTGGCGTTCGCGAATTATTGGATGATTTTGTGCGTTGGGCGCCACCGCCCCAGCCCCGTGAAACCAAACAGCGAGAGGTATTGGCAAGCGATAATAAGTTCAGCGGCTTTGTCTTTAAAATTCAGGCTAATATGGACCCCAAGCACCGCGATCGTATTGCCTTTATGCGTATCTGTTCGGGTACCTATACTAAAGGAATGAAAATGAAGCATGTGCGTACCGGTAAGGATATGCGTGTTTCCGATGCCTTTAGTTTTAAAGCGGGTGAGCGTATCTCGGTTGAGCAGGCAGTGGCGGGGGATATTATTGGGCTGCATAACCATGGTTCTATTCAAATTGGTGATACCTTTACTGAGGGTGAAGAGCTTAAGTTTAGCGGTATTCCGCACTTTGCGCCTGAGCTATTTAAGCGAATTCGCCTTAAAGACCCCCTCAAGGCTAAGCAGCTACAAAATGGTATTCGCCAGTTATCAGAAGAAGGCAGTACTCAGGTATTTTTCCCACTGCGCAATAATGACATTATTGTGGGCGCGGTTGGGCAGCTGCAGTTTGATGTGGTGGCATTTCGATTAAAAGAAGAATATGGTGTTGAGGCAATCTACGAGCCAGTAAATGTCTATACGGCGCGTTGGGCTGAAGCTGAAGATAATAAAAAAATAGAAGCACTAAGGAATAAGGCGCAGGATAACTTAGCGATTGATGGCGGTGGGCACCTAACCTACCTAGCGCCAACCCGAGTTAATCTCTCCCTTGCCGAAGAGCGGTTTCCCGATATTGAGTTTAGAGCAACGCGGGAACATTAATTAATAAAGCTGAGGTAAGTATGGCTAAAAAACTACCCACCTTTGAGAAGAATCAGGTGCCACAGCATCTGCGTGCCAATCGCAGTGCCTTTACTCGTTGGTTTGGTAAAACATTTTTGCGCGTTTTTGGTTGGAGAGTTGAAGGCAGTATTACCAATGCAGAGCGAGTGCTAATCACTGCCGCGCCCCATACCTCTAATTGGGATGCGGTTCTGGGTATTGCCGCCGTATTAGGTCTCAATGTCCGCCTACATTTTTTGGGAAAACATACAATCTTTGTGCCGGGTCTAAAATGGTTTATGCATTGGTTGGGTGGTATTCCGGTCAATCGCCAAAACCCTGAGGGTGTAATTGATAATGTTAATCAGTTGGTTGAGAAGCACGAGGGTGTTGTGATTGTGATAGCCCCCGAAGGTACCCGAAAGAAGGCTGAAAGATGGAAAACCGGTTTTTTGCGCATTGCTGAGGCTAATAACTGCCAAATCCAGATGGGTGCCTTGGATTTTAAACATAAGCGCATTGTGCTGGGCGACCTATATCAGCCTACGGGTGATCATCAGGCAGATATTGTCAATATCAAACAGTGGTACACCCAGTTTCAAGGTAAGTTCCCCGATCAGTTCTAATAATGAGTGGCTTTATTATCACAGTATTGCTGTCATTTGTAATTCTAGTAATTGCACTGGTGTTATTTCGATATGTCGGCGTGCCGGTCTATCAGGTGCAAGCAGTCAATGTGCAAGCTATTCTTAAGTTGGCAATTTCTGGGCAGGCTACCGCCAGCGATTGGGATGTTTTTATTAGTGTGCCTATTCGCCAAGATGCCGAGTTAGACAAAATACGTTATGAATGTGCTATGTTAGCGTCTGAGATAACAGAACGGCAGGGCGTGCTGGTATTTTCACAGGCTAGCCGCCAGTTATTAACTAATCTGCTACAGCAGGTTGAATTAAAAATTGAGGCTTCAAAATAACCTATGACAACTCATCAAGCACCTATCGCTAAGTTCCTAATTTTATTTGCCGCCTTTGTGATTGTTGTCTCTGGGCTAAAAATGGCCTCCTCTATGGTGGTTCCTTTTTTATTGGCGGTCTTTATCGCCATGATTGTCTCACCCCTGTTAGCATGGTTAAAGCAGCGACAGGTGCCGGGCAGTATTGCCATATTGCTCATTATTTCATTGATACTATTAATAGGCTTGATGCTGGGCGCAGTGATTGGCTCATCGGTTGAAAGTTTCCGCCAAGATATCCCCGTCTATTCTGCCAAGTTAGGTGAAATGAGCGCGGCTATTCAGCAATGGCTTGCACAGCAGGGTATAGTTATTGATGCCGCACAGTGGCAAAACAGCTTTGACCCCAGTGCGGTAATGCGTTGGGTCGGCAGTACTTTGGCATCCTTTGGTAATGTAATGACCAATTCGGTCTTAATACTATTAACCGTTATATTTATTCTGGCCGAAAACACCAGCTTTGGCGATAAATTGCGTATGGCCCGAGGCGATCAAAATACTCAAGCATGGCTAGACGAATTCTCAGGCAGTATTCATGGCTACCTAGCAATTAAGTCTGCAATTAGTGCTGTCACCGGTGTGCTTATCTTTATATGGTTAACCATTCTTGGTATCGATTACGCCGTTTTGTGGGGGTTAATTGCCTTTCTGCTTAACTTTGTACCCACAGTGGGCTCATTTATAGCCGCAGTGCCAGCAGTATTGCTAGCCTTGGTGCAATTGGGTCTGGGTAGTGCCGGCTTGACTCTATTGGGTTTTGTGGTAGTTAACTTTGTTATGGGTAGCGCCATAGAACCGCGCTGGATGGGTAAGGGCCTAAACCTTTCGCCATTAGTTGTGTTCGTGTCACTAGTGTTCTGGGGTTGGGTGCTTGGTCCAGTGGGGATGCTGTTATCTATTCCGCTGACGATTATGGTTAAGATCGCTCTAGCGGCAAATGAAGATACCCGCTGGATTAGTATTATGTTGGGCGATTCAGGGTCTTCAGTTTCTAGTGGTTCATAGCTGGATCGTTAATTTTTTCTGTTCAATCATTTCTTATAAAATTCCTATTTAACCTTAATTAAACTATTGACTCCTTGATTTAAATCTTGGAATATAGGTTGCTGGTATAGGTAAAGTAGCCGAAATTTCCTGTCTGATAAGACGTAATTCCGCTCCAAATCCACCGTCGCCAAGGTCTTACCTAGGCGTATTAGAAATTATTAACGATGTTTGATGAGAAGTTTTTTTAAACCAGTCAGATCGTCAAAATCATAAAAGTAGTTATAAAAAACAGTAGTAAGAGGGGTATCCGAGCAATTTTCCACAATCTATTTAAATATGGATAAATGTCTGCCCGCGATAACAAAAAAGTAAATAAGTACGGAAAACAATAATATGTGCCATTTAATATCAAGCCTTAAAACTATCCTTTCAAGTTGTGCTGTGCGTCTTGGTTCTATTGCAAAGGTAATCTCTGCACTAGTTATCCTCGCTTCGCTTAGTGTTGCAGCCAACGCAAACCAAGCGAGTTTCTCTGAAGCCTT
>JBMZFJ010000025.1:0-22460 GCA_049615345.1 Porticoccaceae bacterium
CTCTCTCACCGCCAATTACCATTCTATACAAGTCCTAATAAATACTCATAACATAGCCTAAACCCCTTAAATATCTAGCTTTTAGCCTATATATTCTATTCATAAATGCTCATTAATACTTTACAATACTGTCATTAAAGTGAGGAGCAGAGTGTTCAAAGGGCTAAAGGAATGGCGATAAAACCCCTAACCGCTAACAGTTAAACAGCTTGGGAGCACTATTAGATCTAACCAAAGTCGCAGATATGCCGTTGGTTTAGGCTTGTAATGTTTATTGGCTACACGTACTAATTTTTATTAAAAAAATAAGTGCCTTTTATTTCTGGATTGTGTTACTAGTTTGAATTACTTATCTTCAAGTCTCTTTTCCAATTTTAATTCAGGATATTTAGCATTCATAAAATCTAGTATTTTTAAGTCTGCCATATTTCCCAGTCTAGCAATTTCTCTTTGAAAATAATTGAACTCCTCATCAGAATCACAACCCTTTTTAAGGATGGGAAGAAGTGCAAATAAATTTTTTAGGCACTGATTAAATGTATCATTGGCAATTATTGCTGTTTCTCTATCCATAACAAACTCATTTGGTTATTTTTCGAGGTTGCTATTAGTCAAAAATAGCCACCTATCTATTATTTATAGTAGATCATTTAACTTGTTAGGTATAAGTTATTTATTGTATTGAGCTGTTACCAGATAAAGGTGGATTCTTTTGGTCATAAAGGTGATTTTAATACTACAAAAGACCCTGAACAAACTATCAATATAAAGGTAAAGCAAGAATAGGCTAAGACCTTAACGGAAGGCTTATTAATTTAAGTTATGTAGGCTATTCACAAAAGTCATTAGCAGTGATTTGCTGATTTTAAGTAACATAATCATATAGCAATTCTGTTCTCGCTCATGACCACTTTTATCATCTCTTTTAGCTTGGCTTTTAGTGCCCTTGTTGCATCTCAAGACTTTGAGGTCTCAAGGCAGCCAACAAGGTTTTATTCCGAGATTATCACCGAAAAATCCGGTAAATAATCTCAGAATAATTTCTGCCTTTCTTTGATATATCCTAATTTTGTATCGCTTGGAATAAGGCTTGAACATTGGCATTTTGCGAGGTTGTCAGGGTCGCATTAGGGTCAAATTGATTTACAGAGCCTTGCCAGCCAACAAATTCGTAGCCTTCATTAGGTATTGCTGTCAATGTAACAGGAATAAAGTCAAAGTATTCACCCTGCCAATTTGAGCTGTCAATCGTTAGCGAATTTAACTGGACTGAACCTGCTTCTGTATTATTAATTGATATATTCAGATTAAACATACCGGGAATACCAAAATAGCTTCTAAAGTGCTGAACAAGGAAGCTTTGCCTGTTGTTGGCGAAGTCTCGAATAATGTCGACTTGGCCATTCCAATCGGAATAGGTTGAGAGCATCCCGCTATTACGCCAGTACTCAGATTGATTATCCCAATTACTCCAATGGGCAAAATGTCGAGTAATTTCTGGAGCAACTGTATTTGCAATGCTATTGACGTGCGCTATGACATTGCTAGCTTTAAAACGACCATTGAATTCATCGGCAATCTGATTGATAAATTGATTTTTAAATTGTGTATTTTCCATCAATTTTCTTAAAAGAAGAGTAGACCATGGTGGGTTTGGCCAGTCGGGACCACTGTCATTTAATGCAAAGCTAAGGGTGTCATTTCCATAGGCGGATTGATTTTCCCAAGGGCGATAGAAGGAGAAATCGGTATCAAACATTATCCAGCGCCATTTTGTTTCTGGGGAATTCCAAAATTTAATATTGTTACCTGGCCAGTCGGTATTATCTAAATAGATATTAGCTATCTGATAAGTAATAAAGTTATCTATATCAATTTGACTGGCAACATAGTCGTAATTTGCTTGCACAGCTAAACTATTACCACTGATATAGCTAATTAAATCGTTGTAGCCCTCGTTGGTCCCGCGAACAATTTCCCCATTGCGTTCGAGGATATTAATTTCACTTTTATCAACATTAATTTTGTCATCCAGAAAGTGCTCATTTATTTTTTCTCGAATATTATAAAAACCCCAGTATTGACCATTGAGATAGACAACAGCAGGGCGATGTTCCTGATACTCAAGCCCACTGCCTTCCATTAGGCTAGTAGCAACAGCATCCTTAATATTGGTTTTCATCCAATCATTGCCTGAACTTCTAAGAACAATTGATTCAAATTTATCATAATCTAACGATGGGAAAATTGGATAATGTAAGGTACTAAAGCCATAACGTCCTCGGGCATAGATGGCCAGAGAGCGCTGATCATTAGCACGGCTCCAAGCACCAAATATTTTTACACCTGCATCCAGTGCAACACCTAGTTCACCGGTTGGCTCATAAAAACTAAAGTGAATATCGCGTTCCCAGTCTTGCCAGAAGTTAGCGCCAAAGAAAGGAAGCGTATTCTCATAGTTACCTTCAGGGCCATATTCGTAAATTCCCTGTTGCTGACTGAAGAAGTTATTCGGCTCAGACACAAGAGTCACAATCGGCAAGTCATGAGTGTTTGATGTAATGTAAGTTCTGCTGTCAGTTCGCGAGGGTATATGGTTATCTTTGAAAATTTTGGCGCGAATTACGGTGTCTCCACTGATCATAATTGGGGAGGTGTACAAATTAGATAGCTTAGTTGGTATGGCTGCATTGAGAGTGTAACGAATTTCTTCACCCTCAGCTGCGCCAGTTAAACTCACGCTTTGACCATTAAATTCTCCACCCTGATGTGAGAATATAACTTCACTTTCAATGGCGCCACTAAAGCCGATAGAGGGATTTTGCTGTCCGGGAGTTGGCGTTTCAAAAAATAAGATACTTCCGTCAGTTGGAGAGCGACCTATGCTGTTATCGGTGTTCATAGCTGTAACATTCATATAGTCAATTTGAGAGCCGTTGCTGTCATAAAGTGTTAATTCTTCACCGCTCGAAGAAATCTTGAAGTTGGTATGCAAGCTTGGATCTTCAAAACCAAGAATGGCAGGTGGTGTTATACCATCGTTGGTCGAGCCTAAGTAAAAGGCTGAAAGGAACGGTATCAATGTCATATCAGATGAGCTGGAGCTGATATTGTGAACTTGAATGCTCAGAACATTATCGCCATTGTTGAGTAAGTCTTGGAAGTTATTAATGGGAAAACGAGTAGGGCTTCCGCTTTGCCACATGGTTGCTTCGCGGTCTGATATAGTGCCTGCATTATAGCTTGGACGATTACCAACAATATTGGCTCTAGCGATTTCAACGCCATTGATATAGGCAACGAAACCATCATCGTAATCAATATCTAGCCATAGTTTGTCCATCATTTCTAGGTCGTTAACGGCAAATACTTTCCTTACAAACACAGATCTTGTGCCATTAGGTATTATGGTCGTGTCATCGCCGTCTGCATAACCAAAACCACTAGCTCCTTGGAGCCAGCCGCTGTCATTAAAGCCTAAATTGACCCATGAGGTGCTAGGGTTTGAGGTTGGTATGATATATCGGAAGACATCACCCTGATTAATTAATGTCTTGTACATACCTCCACCCGCTCTGTCTTTGTCAGAGGCCCAAATACGCAAATATGCGCCTGGTGCTAGTGAGGTTGCAGGGAAAATCCATTTAGCTGGATTTAAATTATCGTCAGATATACTCCAACCAGTCAGATCGTAGGTTGTATTGCTGTTGTTGTAGAGTTCAATCCAGTCTGGGCTGTCTCCATCTTCATCGTCAAATGTCGAATTTGACGATGAAACCTCATTAATAATAACACTGTTCGCTAACCCACCTGAATTACTACCTGGCATGTTGTTAGCTAGGTAGTCGGTAATTGCGGGAACTGAAGCTCGTTCAGCATTACTCGCAACCGCACCATTGATAAGAGACTCTCCTGAAAGACCAAATAGGTAGCGTAAGATAATTAAGCCATCGGTAAGTGCGTCAAACTGTCCATTATTGTCAATGTCAACCACAGTGACCATATCATCAAGGTGTTCACCAATTTCATTAGAAGTAAGGGTCGCATCACTGGCAATGGCTCCGGAAGTAAGCTGGCTGCCTCTAATTCCAAAGCCGTAGCGCAAAATCATAAGGCCATCTGTCAATGCATCAGCTTTGCCATTTTTATCAATATCCCAATCCATCATTCGACCAGAGGGGCCCATGGTCGCTTCACTGCGCATGGTTTTTGATGCTGGAAGTAGTTTTTCTTTTGGAGTGACAGATAGGTCAGAATCCATCGAGGTGTGATGAGTCGCTTGACTTTCGGTATTGCAGGCACTCAGCACTGTAATTGCAGATGCTAAAGTCAGTAATTTTATTATTTTTAGTGGGCTAGACATTAAAAACCTCTTATTAGTATGTATAACCTAACTATATATTAATTAATCGCTTAACTGAATAAACATGTATCAGGTTTATGATGATTATGATTTATCTTCAATTGTAATTTGATTTCATCGCTTTAATGATTATCATTTTTTTTGATCAATACCTTTTGATACGAAAAAACGTGGTAATCGTATCCAAATAAAATCATATCCAGTAAAGGGACATAACTTGGCAAAAAATAAGTATCAATTTTCCTCAGAGGACATATCCCGCATTATTGAAATGGCATGGGAAGATCGAACGCCTTTTGAAGCAATAGAATACAATTATGGAATCAACGAATCATCTGTTATCAAATTAATGCGATCAAATGTTACGTTGAGCTCATTCAAACTATGGCGAAAAAGAGTGTCTAATAGAAGTACTAAACACTTTTCAAAGCGTCCCTCTGGTATTTTAAGAGCCTACTGTCCAACTCAATATAAAAATAGATAGGTGGTTTTTACAATGTTAAAAATGCTAATTGTTCTAATTTTTGGCTATTGTGCGACCACTTCAACATGGGGAAAGCCTATGCTAATTGATGACTTTGATGGCAAGCCAGAGAAACGTTGGAGTTATATTAGCGATCAAGTTATGGGTGGTATTTCTCAGGGAACATTGACATTTGAAGACAAAGAGAACATTCCCCTTGCTCGTTTAACCGGGGCTGTAAGTACTGAGAATAAGGGTGGTTTCATTCAGTTCAGAACAAGCCTTCAAAATATCAACACAAAAAGTGTTGATGGTATTTATATCAATGTAAAAGGAAATAATCAGAAATATTATCTTCATCTTAGAACCAAAGGTACTTTATTACCCTGGCAATACTATCAAGCAGAATTTGATGTGAGCGAAAACTGGCAGACAATTAAATTGCCTCTAGAAAACTTTGTTGCATCCAGTGGATGGCTCAGGAAAAATGTTAAATCCGCTAGTCTTAAAAGTATTGGAGTGGTTGCTTTTGGTCGAGATCATATTGCTGATATATCCGTATCTGAAATAGGATTTTACTAAGATCGATCGTAGGTTAAACAACACGATTAAGTTGGCTATTTTGGATAAAAGGGCGTATATTTATTTTATAGCTTAAACTTTAAAGATTAAATAGTTTGATTAGAACATTCTTTCAGATTGTATAGACGTTGAATAATAAAAATATTGAGGTGTTGTAATGGTAGATCTATCAACAAAAAAATGTATGAGCATCACTCATTTGCTTGCTGCGATGGTACTTTGCGCATTGAGTATGCCAAGTTTCTCTGACGACACGACCACTTATGTCCGATTAAACTCAAATCCTTTTGCATCTCCTTTTTATATTTTTTCAACTGAACCCAATGGTGAATCAATCGAGCTGTCGTTAGAAAAAGGGTATTCTCATACTTTTATTCGGACGGACAGTGGTCACGCTTTTAATATAGGTGATGACTGGAAGGTTGCTAATTCTGATATTCAATACGCCAGTAATGGCTCAGGTGCTGTTGAAGGTGCGGCATCTATTGTCAACGGAGAGCAATTAACAATCACTATCCCGTCAGATTTTAGCGGTAATTCTTTGATGTATTACTGTTATGCTCACGGCTCAATGAAACTGTCTTTTAATCTCATCAATAATACTGATAGCAATCAATTATATGGGTGGGATTTTGATCAAAATGGCGATGTCGATGCTCTGACAGATGGTTTGTTGTTACTCAGGTATACATTTGGGTTAAGAGGTAATGGCCTTACAGAGGGTGCGATTTCTGCTGACTCATCCTCATCATCGCAACAAGTTGAGGATTATTTAAACGCTGCTTCACCTATACTCGATATAGATGGCAATGGCACAATGGATGCTTTAACAGATGGTCTGTTGCTTTTACGCTATCTTTTTGACGTTCGAGGAGAGTCCTTGGTTAATGGTGCAGTTTCAACCAGTGCTATCAGAACTACCGCCGACCAAATACTTCAATATATCGGATCCTTTTTGCCTACTGCCCTGGCTCAACAGTCTTCTGGCTTATTGGTTCCTATGTCTAACAGCCAAGAGTTTACATCGTTGTTTTCACAAAGTTATCAGAGAACCTTTGAAGTAACTTCTGATGCTATTGCGTTAGAAGCCAGTGTTGATATGGTAATGGACGCTGTTCCTACTTCTGTTGATGGCGGTGGTGATTCATTCACTTCTACCTATACCCTTGAAAAAAATGTAGATGAGCACGACTTTGTTAAATACGATGGTGCCAATAAAAAGCTATTTATTGCCCCTAGTTACAGCATGTATGATGACTGCTGTTTTATCTTTGAGCCTATTGCAATGGTCGATGATGCAATCGCTGTTGGCGCGGTGGATGTTGTTGCCGATGAGCCTTTATATCCAATTATCCCCGAACAGCGCTCTATAAAAATAATGTCAACAGATCCTGCTAATGCACAGGTTGAGCATGTTGGTAATATCCCAGTAGAACATAACCATACCATTGAGGGCCTCTATACCAATGGTAACCAGCTTGCTTCTATTAACAGTTCTGGCTGGTGGGGGATGTATGGTGATGTATTTATGGATCCGACTAGCTGGCGCGGTCAAACAACCGGCGTTTCTATTTATGATATATCTAATGTTGAAGAACCACAGTTAGACTGGAATATAGAAATTGAGGGTGGCTTTGTTACTAGCCGTAAAATAGGCGATATTATTTATCTAGTTGCGCGTCATACCCCGCAAGTAATAATCTATTCAGATAGTCCTTCTGTTGATCAGCAGTCACAAAATGACGATATTTTAAATTCACTGCCTAAAATATCTATCGACGATGGTGATCAAACTGATTTACTCAGTGTTTCTGACTGCTTTATGATTAATGAAGATCATGCGTTGGCACCAGATGTCTATGGGTATCCGACGATGACTCTACTTGTTGCATTAGATGTAACAGATAAATCTGTGGTCAACAGTACCTGTTATTTAGAATCAACCTCTGGTGTTTATGTCAGTCAAAATGCCATCTATCTTATTCAACAGGAAGGTTGGGGTGATAACTCTTCCAGCTTTATTCACAAGTTTAATCTAGACTCAGACCTTTCCTATTCGGGCTCGGGTAAGGTCGACGGTCATTTAACAGGTCGCGGGCAGGCTGATTTTAGAATTAGTGAATATGGCGACTATGTTCGCGTAGTAACCAGTGAGTGGACTGGGGATGTAAGGGATTCAAGAGACCATCGTTTAACTATTCTTAAGCAGTCACCCAGTTCTTATGCTTTAAATCAGGTTGCCACTCTTCCTAATAGTGCTAGTCCAAACGAAATTGGTAAGCCCAACGAGGCTTTGTATGGGGTTAGATTTTTTGGTGAAAAACTCTATTTAGTGACTTTTGAAACTATTGATCCCCTTTATGTGATTGATCTAAGCAATCATCTAAATCCTGTAGTTGCAGGTGAACTAGAGATTCCTGGTTTTTCTGATTTTTTACATCCTGTTAATGATGAACTTCTTTTGGGTCTAGGCCAAACCGGAAATGGCAATGTTAAATTAGAATTATTTAACGTTTCTGTAAGCCCACCCGAGTCTGTTAGCAGTTACAGTGTTGGTGCAGATTTAGAGGATAGCTGGAGTCATTCCCCAGCCCAATATAATCGTAATGCATTTCAATATCAGCAAGTCGATGAGAGTACTGATCGTTTTTCTGTTCCTTTAACCCACTCTTATTATTCAGAAACTTCTGGTTATGTTTCGGAAAATCAGCTTTATCTATTTAAGTTGAATAACAAAGACCAGGCTGATGATGCTAGCTTTAATTTTGTAAGCTCAATTTCTGGTGGTTCAAGCGGTTGGTGGAATAACGATCGACAACGATCTTTTTTCCATAATGATTCGGTGTTCTACATAAATGGTGATGATGTTTATTCAGATTTTTGGCCCCCTGCAGAAGAACAACCAGAAGTGGGATTACCTTAGATATTAAAAAACACCCGAAAGGGTGTTTTTTTTTGCTTGTTAAATTTACACCATACGTATTTTTATTTGTAAAGTATGATCGATATTGTAGTTAACTTAAATGTGGTCTACTTTTAAGATGACAGGCCGATCAATAGGCTATTCATAGACCAGTCCATATATATTGCAATAAATGGATTTAGAAATTATGAGCGGAGTCTCAATATGTCCTACTTACAATCAGTTAGACAACTGGCGGATATTAAAAATGTTGTCCGTATCGAATATAACAGCTTATTCCAATCAATTGGTTATGTTCTAACCAATCATTGGGACCCTTTAGATATAGGAGGTCCTAAGAGCTCAAATGATAGTTATTATAGATATGTCCCAAAAGTTTATGCTAAGGCGCTTAAATCGAAAAATACAGCAGAATTAGCCCAGTATTTGAGTTTTCTATCCACCGATGTCTTGGGTGAACACACTAATGCCCGAAGTGACAAACACTCAGCCAGAATTATTATGGCTGTTCGGGATTACTATCTTTCAAATGTTATCTAAGGTTGCTACAACCCTGTGTATTTTTTAGACAGCTCTAACCAGTACTTCTGTCTAAAGCATGTATAGAACCCCCAGTAGACCCACTACCGTCAATACAATAGTGTAGGGCAGAGCCATAATCACCATGCGCATATAAGACAGCCCAATAAGAGGAGCTAAGGCTGAGGTAAGCAAAAATAGAAACGCTGCCTGACCATTGGGGGTAGCAACACTGGGTAAGTTAGTGCCGGTGTTAATGGCGATTACTAGCTTATCAAATTGATCGCGACCAATCATTCCAGAATCAAGTGCTAACCTAACCTCATTTATATACACAGTAGCTACAAATACATTGTCACTAATGGCAGATAGTAAACCATTGGCTAAAAAGAATACCCCTGGCTGTGATGCTGGATCCATGGTTAATACCCATGTGATTACCGGCGAGAATAGGTGTTGTTCATGTATTACTGCCACAATGGCAAAAAATACTACCAGTAAGGCGGTAAAGGGCAGGGCTTCCTCAAATGCCTTGCCTAGTTGGTGCTCTTCAGTTACGCCATTAAAGGCCGTAAGCAAGACGATTATCATAAGACCAATAAGACCAACCGGTGCCCAGTGAAAGGCTAGCGCAAGTACTAAAATTAAAGCAACCAAAGCTTGAGTAATAAGAATGGCCACCTGTTCTTTAGTACGGTTCTTTTCGTCTTCCTCACTAAACTCAGTCAGAACCTTTCTAACAGCATCGGGAAGTTGTGCGCCGTAGCCAAGAACCTTAGTTTTCTCAAGCAAAATACAGCAGATTAAACCACAGGCAAAAACTGGCATAGTTACTGGCGCCATACGCATAAAAAATTCAATAAATTGCCACCCAGCTTTTTCAGCAATTAATAGATTTTGTGGCTCGCCAACCACTGTAGTTACACCGCCTAGAGCAGTACCCACAGCACCATGCATGATTAGGCTTCGCAAAAAGGCTTTAAATTGTTCTAAGTTTTCACTGTTGGATTCGATAATAGTGCTGTTATCGAGATGATTGTGAGTTGCATCAGTTGACGCTTTACCTGAGGCTACACGATGGTAGACCGAATAAAAGCCAACAGCTACAGTAATTAGCACCGCTGTTACAGTTAGTGCATCAAGAAATGCAGATAAAACTGCACCTGAGAAGCAAAATAGAAAAGAAAGGGTAGTTTTTGAACGAACATTAAGTAGTATTTTGGTAAAGGTATACAGCAGCATGTCGCGCATAAAATAAATGCCTGCTACCATAAACATTAACAATAAGATCACCTGAAAATTAGCTACAGCTTCGTCGTAGACATTTTCAGGGCTTGCCAACCCAAGCAAAATGGCTTCTATTGCTAGTAAGCCACCAGGCTGAAGTGGGTAGCATTTAAGAGCCATTGCCAGAGTTAGTATAAACTGTGCAATAAGCACCCAGCCTAGAACAAACGGCGTAG
The DNA here is from genome assembly GCA_049615345.1 of Porticoccaceae bacterium. Taxonomy (GTDB): domain Bacteria; phylum Pseudomonadota; class Gammaproteobacteria; order Pseudomonadales; family Porticoccaceae; genus HTCC2207. The sequence goes on from JBMZFJ010000025.1 coordinate 10,314, forward strand.
TAATCATCAGTAGAATTGGATTAATCACCAAAAAGGCGATTATGATTTTTTGGTACCAGCTGGGTGAGTTACCTAAAAAATTCTTTTGAAATGCTTGTGCTAATGTTGCCGTCATATTTCTATCCTTTGTATGCCAGATTACGTTGGCTAAATGGAGGCTGATGTGCTTATCAGAAAGCCGTTAAATTAAGTACTTAGACCACTCAATTGAGAATGCGCAAACCTTAGCCTCACAAGGGTGGTTTTGCAACCAAAACAATGGGTTTCTGCGTTAAATTACGCAGTTTTTATTAGCATTGTTCAATTATTAAATTGGTCTATAATCCATTTTCTTAATACACTCTTTAAATTGGTGTATTTTTCGATTTGCATCATTCACCCATTGTAATACGTAATATATGGAGTTTAGTTTGGAATTTTTAGCAGAATATGGTTTGTTTCTTGCCAAGACATTAACCGCAATTGTAGGTTTCGGTTTATTGGTTGCGATTATTACTGGTGCAAGTCAAAAAAATCGGCAGGGTGGCGATAAGGGTGAATTAGAAATTAATCCCCTTAATGATCAATATGATGAAATTAATAAAGCGATGTCGATGGCTTTAATGGATTCATCTAAGCAAAAAGCTGAGGCAAAGAAACGTCGCAAAGAAGAAAAGAAGCTGGCTAAAAGCAAGAAAAAGAATGCTGATTCAGCTGCTGGTGACGAAAAGCGAGTTTTTGTTTTAAAGTTTAATGGTAATGTCAGTGCCTCTGCTGTTACGAATATGCGCGAGGAAGTCACTGCAATACTAACTCAGGCCACAGCCAAAGACGAAGTGGTTGTTAAGCTTGAGAGCTCTGGTGGCATGGTTCACAGCTATGGTTTGGCCAGTAGTCAGTTGGATCGTCTGCGCAAAAAAAATATACCTATTACAATCTGTGTCGATAAGGTCGCCGCCAGTGGTGGTTATATGATGGCCTGTGTTGGCGATAAAATTCTGGCAGCACCTTTTGCCGTTATTGGCTCTATAGGGGTAGTAGCACAGTTACCTAACTTTCATAGGTTGCTCAAGAAAAATGATGTGGATTTTGAATTATTAACCGCGGGTGAACATAAAAGAACGCTGACTATTTTTGGCGAGAACACCGAGCAGGGTCGTGAGAAATTTATTGAAGATCTGCAAGATACTCATCAATTATTCAAATCCTATGTAGCAGAACGTCGTCCTCAAATTGATATCGATAAGGTAGCAACAGGAGAGGTGTGGTTTGGTTCGCGAGCTCTCGAGCTAGCCTTGGTTGATGAACTTATGACCAGTGATGAATATCTGACACATAGCGCTAAAGAATCTAAGGTATTTGAAATAAACTATGTACAAAAAAAGAAACTGCCACAGCGTTTAGGCATTGCCGCTGAAGAGAGTGCTGATAGGCTTCTAGTAAAATGGTGGGGACGTCTTACCAACAGTTCAAATATTTATAAGTAGATTTAGTCTCGACGCAATCGTTCATTGACTGCGATTGGGTTGGGGAAATTAAATACTACGATATAGCTTGAGATTAAAAAGGTAATGATGGCAGTTGCTTGAATTAAATGCGACGCATCATTGCCGATTAATTGCGTGCTAAACGCCATATAGGCAATAAGCAGAGAAAACTCACTGTTTTGTCCTAATCTAAAACCAATATCCCATGAAAGACTGTTGTTTTCGCTCTGAGAGCGCAATAAATAGCGATATACCACCGGCTTTAGCGAAAGCATTACCAGTGCTAGTAAAATGGCAGGAATCGCTATTGAAGGCAGAAGAGATAGGTCGAATCCTCCGCCTAGTGAAAAGAAAAATAATATTAAAAAGAAGTCTCTTAGGGGTTTTAAATTAAGAGCAATGTACTGTGCAATTGGACTAGTGGCTAGGGATATACCCGCAATAAAGGCGCCAATTTCTTTAGAGAGGCCGATTACTTCAGCTAACTCAGCAATACCAAGACACCAACCAATAGTTAGTAGAAATATATACTCACCTATACGATCAAAACGGGTGAATAAAGGTTGTAAAAGATAGCGCACCAAAAACATCGAGCATGCAACCAATGCCGGTAACGCCACAATACTCATGGCTAGGCTAGACATGCCATTTTCACTTGTGCTTGCTGATAACAGCACCAACAATACTGCAATCGCCAAGAAATCTTGCATTAACAGCATGCCAACCATTAACTCACCTGAGTGTTTGTGGTGAAGCGCTGTTGTGGGTAATAATTTGATTCCAATAATGGTACTTGAGAACATCATTGCCGCACCAATTATGGTGCATTCTATCAGCGTAAAGTCAAAGCTATATGCAATGCCAAAGCCAATAAAGGCAAATAATAACGAACTTATTAGAGTGATATGCGCTACTTGCTTAAGAACGTTGAGCAGTGATTGTGGTTGCATATCTAAGCCGAGAAGAAAGAGTAAGAAAACGATACCTATGGACGATATCTGGGCGATTAAATCAACATCTGAAACCCAGCCAAGACCAAAGGGACCCATCAGGGCACCCAGTGCAATATAAGCAACTAAGAGGGGTTGGCGACCAAACAGCGCAAGCGATGCAAGCAGGGCACCGCCAGTAAAAATAAGGAAAAAGATAAAAACAACGTGCTGATCCATAATTAAAACCTGCTTGTTGATCCAACTTATAAGCTAATTATCGTCTTCTAAAAAGTGGATTTTCTTGGTCGGCGCTCACTTGATAAGTTTCTGAGAAGTCTTCAAGTGACTTAGCTGCCTCGGATAAATCTATATCTTCGGCAAATTTAAACGCATTAAAACCACAGCGACTTAGCAAATATAACTGATCACGTATAAAACCACCAACGGCACGTATTTCTCCACGGTAGTTATAGCGATCTCTTAATAAGGTTGCCACTGAAAAGCCACGCCCATCGGCAAATTTGGGAAAATTAATGGCTATAAGGGGCAGTTTTAGCAGAGGCTCGATAATATCTTCAATTTCGGCATTGCCCTCAATAACAACACCAACGTTACCTCTGTGGGCCTTTATCTGGTCAGAAAATGTATGCCACTGAGCGTAGGATAATAAAAGGTCTCCATCGGGAAGGGACTGAGCATCTTCGGCTAGATTAGTCCAGCTATCCTCTACAATTTGATTATCTTTAAGTAGTTGAGGCATAAACTCTTTCCTTAAACTTCTCAATACCAATGCGTTGATAGGTGTTTAAAAAGCTTTCATCTGCAATGCGATTTTCTACATACACATCCAACAATTTTTCAATGCCATCGGTTATTTCATCGCGAGATAATGAGGGTCCAAGCACCTTGCCTAGAGCCGCGTTTTTATTAGCACTACCACCGAGTTGGATTTGATACCATTCCTTACCTTTCTTATCTACACCAAGAATACCTATATGGCCGATATGATGGTGCCCACAGGCATTCATGCAGCCAGAAATATTTAACTCAAGATCACCGAGGTCATAGACATAATCAAGATCAGAAAACTTGCGCTGAATAGCTTCTGCTACTGGGATTGATTTAGCATTGGCTAAGGAGCAATAGTCACCGCCAGGGCAGCAAATCATATCGTTAATGGTGCCGATAGTAGGTGTTGCTAGACCAGAATCCTTTGCCTGTTGCCAGAGTTCAAACAAATCTGATTCAACAACGTCGGTAAGCACAACATTTTGATTGTGGGTGGCTCGCAATTCACCAAAAGAATAGCGGTCAGCAAGATCGGCAATTGTTTCTAGTTGTTTATCAGTAACATCACCTGGGGCAACTCCAGCAGGCTTTAATGATAGGGTGACAGATCGATAGCCCGCTTGTTTTTGCAACTGTGTATTTCGATCTAACCAGCGGCTAAAAGCAATATTATCAGAGGCTGTTGCAGCTAATTGTTTAGCGGAATCAGCACCATCAATAGTTTGATATTCCGGCAATGGGAAGAAGCTTTTAACTCTTGCAAACTCAGCCTCGGTCAATGTAGAAGGACCATCTTTAATATGTTCCCACTCTGCTTCTACGCGCTCGGCAAAGACTTCAGGCGTCCAAGCTTTAACCAGTATCTTAATACGAGCCTTGTACTTGTTGTCGCGGTTACCAAAGCGGTTATAGACTCTAAGTATGGCGTCTAAATAGGATAAAAGGTGTTGCTTGGGTAAGAATTTTCTAATCGATGAGCCAATAATGGGTGTTCGGCCCAAGCCGCCGCCGACAAAGACTTCAAAGCCCAGCTCACCTGCATCATTCTTAACTAGTTGCAAGCCAATATCATGGAGCAAGAAGGCCGCGCGGTCCTCTTCAGAGCCGCAGACGGCTATTTTGAATTTTCGCGGTAGAAAAGCAAACTCTGGATGAAGAGTTGACCACTGACGAATAAGTTCACACCAGGGTCGAGGATCTTCAATTTCATCTTTCGCAACTCCGGCAAATTGATCAGTAGTTGTATTGCGAATGCAGTTGCCACTTGTTTGGATGGCATGCATTTCAACCTCAGCTAATTCTGACAAAATGTCAGGCACTTCTTCAAGTGCTGGCCAATTAAGTTGAATATTTTGGCGAGTTGTAAAATGAACATAGCCTTTGTCATAGACGCGGGAAATATGAGCTAACTTTCTTACCTGTGCGCTTGAAAGCATGCCGTAAGGAACAGCAATACGCAGCATAGGGGCAAGGCGCTGTACGTAGAGTCCATTTTGCAGGCGCAGTGGAAGAAACTCCTCATCTGCAATTTCACCCGCTAAATAGCGTTTTGTTTGGTCTCTAAACTGCTCAACACGCTCATTGACAATTTTATGGTCGTAATTATCGTATTTATACATTTAAACTACTTTAAAAGTATTTATCCATGGAAAAAGCGCAATGATACAGATTGACACAGAGGTTTTGAATTAATATTTCCCTATATAGCGCAAATTAAAAGGAATAAAGTCAATTTATTGATTAGTGCGGTGTTTTGGCAAGACAGGTTGATAAATGCTTGTTAAAATGCCGCTGATTGTTGGTACAACAACTTTTTTTGGTAACTATTCTTTTAAGGTATTTTAATGACAGACGTAAATAATCAAAATGATGGTGATGGCAAGGCTGATGCAATTGCCGCTATAGCTGTTGTGTTAATAATTGTAACTGGTGTTATCTACTGGTTAGCAAGCGTATAAAATTTCGCCTTATATGCACCAAGATCAAAATTCCATCTCTAGCAGCGACACCACGGCTCTCGTTCAAGACTACCTCAATAAAGTATCCATTGATGAGCCTTTGCCTCCCGAGCAGCTAGCGTTAATTCGCAAGCAGATTAAGCAACTTTTAGTTGAAAAAAATGCTGTTATTGTTGCCCACTATTATACCGACCCACTGATTCAAGCTTTAGCTGAGGAAACAGGTGGTGTGGTAGCAGATTCGCTTGAGATGGCTCGTTTTGGCAGTATTCATAGCGCCGACACCCTAATTGTTGCTGGTGTTAAGTTTATGGGCGAAACAGCCAAAATTCTTACCCCCACTAAAAAAGTATTAATGCCGACCCTTGAGGCTACTTGCTCGCTTGATATAGGCTGTCCAGCCGATCAATTTAATGCCTTTTGTGATCAACACCCTGACAGAACTGTTGTGGTTTATGCCAATACTTCTGCTGAGGTAAAGGCGCGCGCAGATTGGGTTGTTACTTCGAGTATCGCGGTTGATGTGGTTGATCATTTAGATGCCTTAGGTGAGAAAATTATCTGGGCACCGGATAAATATCTAGGCGCCTATGTTGAAAAGCAAACTGGCGCTGATATGTTAATGTGGAATGGCAGCTGTATTGTCCACGAAGAATTTAAAGCGAAGGGTATAACTGATCTAATACAGGTGCATGAAGATTGTGCCGTACTCGTTCATCCAGAATCTCCTCAATCTGTGGTCGATATAGCTGATGTGGTTGGCTCAACTTCACAGTTGATAGCAGCGGCTAAAAGTCTTCCACAACAGCGACTGATAGTGGCTACAGATCAGGGTATCTTCTATAAGATGCAGCAGGCAGTTCCTGATAAAGAACTCATTATAGCGCCAACGGGAGGCAGTGGTGCGACCTGTAGAAGTTGTGCGAATTGTCCTTGGATGGGGATGAATAGTTTAAAAAACTTATTGCACTGTCTTGAGTCAGATAGTGGTGAAATTAATGTTGAGCCAACGATTGCTCAGTTAGCCACAACGGCCTTAGATAGAATGTTAGATTTTAAAAAAACAACCTAAAGTTTTTTTAAATCCTTTTCCATCTCAGTTATCTCCAGTAAGCGCTGTTTAACTATGGCCAATTGCTTTACGTCTTTTTGCAATAATTTTTCAGCAAATTTTAATTGCCTTTGCGCATTTTCTAGAGCACCGATTAAAATAAAATATTCCGCTCTAGCTCTATGAACGCCAGCAATATTACCTGCTAGGCCCCGAACCTCAGCTAATTGATACCATATGCTTGGATCCTGTGGGCGCTGTCTACTTAAACCTGTTAATACTTTAGCCGACTGTTGATATTGATGAGATTTCCATAACGCATCAGCATAGAGTATTTTTAGTGGATAATTATTTGGCTTAAGTCCTAATTGATAGTCGAGGCTTTTTAAGGCCTGTCTATAATTGCCGGCGGCAATATCAATTTCAATATCAGTATAGATATAGGGGGCATAGCCTGCTTCTTTGTCTAAGAGGCGTGATATAAGTTGCTTAGCTAAACTAAAATTGCCCGCATTAGCCTGAGATAGTGCAAGTCCGTAGCTATAAGCGTCAGTATTAATTTGTTCATTAGCTAGTTTTTGCTGAAAATATTTAATCGAGTAATTGGGGTTATCTTGAAGTAAAACCTGCGCTCTAGCTTGTATAATATAAAAATCAAAACTATCTGGGAAATCTTGATCTTGATATTTTATTGTTCGTGATTTGCTGTCAGATACTCGACGCTCGGTCATTGGGTGTGTCAATAAAAATTCTGGCAATCGATTTCCTTTGTAGCGAGTAATAGCCATCATTTTTTCGAGCATTTCAGCTGATGCCCGAGGGTCTCGACCAGATTTCTCCATGATTTTTATACCTTGACGGTCGGCTTCTTTTTCATTGTTTCTGCTATAGCGCAACTGTTGATCAGTAGCTAATGCTTGAGTTGCGGAAAGGGCGGCCATACCTGCATCAGTACCAGCTTTTGAGCTGACAATAAGGGTGGCTAAAAGACCAGCCAGTGCAATGGCTGAACTATTTTGATTGGATTCTACACTTCTTGCATAGTGACGTTGACTTAGATGGGCCAATTCGTGACTGATAATTGAGGCAAGTTGATCTTCATTATCAGCATGGGTAAAAATTCCGGTATGAACACCAATTATTCCACCTGGTACTGCAAAAGCATTAATGCTGGGATTATTGACCAATACTAGCGTAAGCCTAGTATCTTGAAGCTCACTATGAGTGACTAAATCGAAGGTTAACTGTTCTAAATATTGCTGAAAAAGCGGGTCATCATGTTGTTTAACGTATCGTCTAAATTGTTGTAGCCATGCTTTCCCAAGTTTATATTCTTTATTTTTAGATACTATGCCTGAACTGCTGTCACCGAGCACAGGTAATTTTATGTCGGCAGCCATACAACTGAAGCTAGGGACTAAAAGAAAGAGTATGAGTAGTGCTTTTAGCAATTGCTTGGGCCTTGATAATATTAAAGATTGATTTTGCATTGACTATCTTATTATAAAAAATATATCGATCAGGCCGATAACCTTTTTCATGACAGCTTTGACAGAAAAAAAACAGATTGGTTTCATCCGTGATATCTGTATCATCTGCTAATAATATGCCATATTGGTGGTATAAACTTCTATTTTAATCACGGAGTCGTTATGAAGAAGGTTTTACAGAGATGGATGGCGCAATATTTTGGCACTGAAGAGGCGGTACTACTAAGTGTATTTGTGATTGCCGCTATTGTTATTCTCGCTACTCTGGGTGATGTGCTAGGGCCAGTTATAGCGGCCTTGGTATTTGCCTTTTTACTCCAGGGCGTTGTTAATAATCTGCAAAAATACGGCTTTTCAAAAATAGTATCTGTCTTATCCACTTATATCTTATTTTTAGTCGCTTTTATCACTGTATTGGTTGTTTTGATTCCAATAATAGGTAGGCAGACCTCACTTCTTTTGAAAGAGCTACCAAATATGGTGAGTCAGTTAAAGCAGCTGTTAAGTTCTTTGCCCGAAAAGGCTGCAGAGTATATAGGGCCCGAACAAATCCAGCTGGTTGTTGCGCGTATTTCTGAAGAAGTTGCCAATTTAGCAGAACAGCTTCTAAGTCTTTCGATCAGTAGCTTTCCAAGCATACTAGCTATAATGATTTATTTGTTTTTAGTACCCCTGTTAGTTTTCTTTATGCTTAAGGACAAGGAGGTACTCCTTAACTTTATATCCAATATGTTACCAAAAGAGCGTCAGGTGATGACGGTTATATGGGAAGAAATGGATATTCAGTTTGCTAATTATATTCGTGGAAAAGCCATTGAAATAGTAATTGTAGGGATAGTTTCATTTATCACTTTCTTATTTTTAGACCTGAAGTATGCGGCTCTTCTTGCATCGTTAGTTGGTCTTTCGGTGTTGATTCCGTATATCGGGGCAACCTTGGTAACGATTCCGGTGTTGTTGGTCGGTTACCTGCAGTGGGGGATAAGCAACGACTTCGCATGGCTGGTTGCACTTTATGCCATTATTCAAATTGTTGATGGTAATGTTTTGGTGCCCTTATTGTTTTCTGAAGTTGTAAACCTACATCCTGTGGTGATTGTCATAGCAGTGCTTATTTTTGGTGGAATTTGGGGCTTCTGGGGGTTGTTTTTTGCCATTCCTTTAGCAACTCTAGTTAAGGCAATTTACAACGCATGGCCAAGAACCTCGGTTCAAGCTGATTAAATATGTAAAAAAGTCTTAAAAGGCCCAGTTGAACAGGTTTATGAGTATACCGATATTGCGTGAATTTCTTTATATTAGGGCATTTTTTGCCTTGCTTTGTTGCTTGTCAATTTTGGCTTCCTGCAGTTCTGGTTTTTTTTATTCTTTTTCATCTCCTCAGTCTGAGTCAATTGTTAAAAGTGCTAACGACCAGCGTCAATACCGGCGGGTTTTATTGCCAAATAACCTTGATGTATTGCTTATTTCTGACCCCACCACCGACAAGGCAGCAGCAGCTTTAGATCTTTATGTAGGCAGTTATCAAAACCCCATTCAACGTCAGGGGTTAGCGCATTTTTTAGAGCATATGTTGTTCCTAGGCACCAAGCAATATCCTCAGCCTGGTGCCTATCAAACGTTTATCAGCGAGCATGGTGGGAGCCACAATGCCAGTACAGGGCTTGAGCATACCAATTACTTTTTTGATGTTAATGCCGATCACCTGAGTGATGCTTTAGATCGGTTTGCCCCATTCTTTACTGACCCACTGTTTGACCCCGGTTATGTTGATAGAGAACGCAATGCTGTTGAGTCGGAGTATCAATTAAAATATAAAAATGACAGTCGAAGGCAGTGGGATGTTCTTAGAGAGATAGCAAACCCTAAGCACCCTTTGTCGAAGTTCAATGTAGGTAATCTAGATACTTTGGCTGACAATCAGTTTTCAGATGTGCGTAGTGAGCTTATTGATTTCTACAATAAGTATTATTCAGCCAATTTAATGACGCTAGTGCTGCTTGGAAAAGAGTCCTTGGATGAGCTTCAGTCTATAGCCTATGATAAGTTTTCATCGATACAAGATAAGCAATTAGAGATAGAAAGTTACTCGGCACATTATATAAATCCATCAGAATTGCCGTTGCAGGTCAATGTAAGCCCGCTCAAAGATAGTCGCGAGCTTGGCCTACTGTTTGAAATGCCAAAGTTAAGTTCATACTGGTCATCAAAGCCAGCTCAGTATCTTGCCTCTATGATTGGTTATGAGGGGCAGGGTAGCTTATTACAAGCGCTCAAGGCAAAGGGGTGGGCAAACTCCCTATCGGCTGGTTTAGCCTTGGAGGACCGTTCAGCCGCTTTTTTTTCGATTGATATTGGCCTTACTCCAGAGGGATATAAGGTACGTGATCAGGTGTTAATTGAGCTCTTTGCCTGGATAAACTTGATCAAAGAGCAGGGAATAGAAAAGTGGCGTCAGCAAGAGTTAGCCGCAATGGGAGATATAGCCTTTCGTTTTGCTGAAAAACAGCAGCCCATGTCCTATGTCACCTCTATTGCTAGATCTATGCATCAGTATCATGGCGATGAAGTATTGCGTGCGCCCTATGTGGCCCACGAATTTGATGCTCAACTGGTTAAAAAACTTGCTGATATATTAAGCCCAAGCAATATGCTGGTATTTGTGGTGTCACCAGATGCGAGAGTTAAGAATACTTCTTTGTTTTACCATACTCCCTATGAATCTCAGGCTCTCGATGATGCTTATATTCAGGCTATAGAAAATGGCGTTTCGGTGTTTGACCTATCTCTATCGGCTGCAAATCCCTTTATACCCTCAGAGCTGGATTTAATCGATTCGCCTTCTTATACCAAGCCGGTAATCTACGTTGATAAGCCCGGACTTAAAGTTTGGCATTTTCCAAATACCGAATTTGGCACGCCTAAAGCACAGCTATCTATTTCATTAGCGAGTAAAAGAGTCGCCAATTTGCAAGGTTTTTCCAGTGCTAAGCTATATGTTGCCTATGTTTTGGATCAGCTTAATGATGCCCTTTACCCTGCTTTGATGGCAGGTCTATATTACACTATAACCGCAGATAATCAGGGCCTTAACATCAATATTGGAGGTTACTCTGATAAGCAGGAGATCTTGCTACAGAAAATACTTTTTGGGTTAACAAATCCTCAGTGGAATCAACAGCGGTTTGAATTTGTTAAACAGCAACAAATAAGAAATAAAAATAATACTAAGCGTGATTATCCATTTAGGCAGATCATTAATTATTTTTATTCAGTTGTGGAAGGGAGGTGGATGCCGATTGATCAGGCTAAAGCTATTGCTGATATTAATATGACTGATTTACAGCAGTTTTCATCAGAATTGTTAGGCGAACTCGAAGTTGAAATGCTTGCTAGTGGCAATCTTCACCGAGAAGCACTGGATCGGCTGATTAAACAGTTGCAAGTTGTTAAATATAATGCGGTAACTAACCATCATAAAATAGCGAGGCTAGAGCAATATGATGTTAGCCGAGCCATGTCCATTGACCATAAGGATACAGTGCTTATCCAGTATATCCAGGCTGATACCGATACATTAGCGGAGAGGGCGGTTTCGAGCTTACTAGCACAGATGATCTCAGCACCCTTTTATAATGAGTTACGCACGCAAAGGCAGCTAGGCTACGTAGTCTCTGCCTTTTCTTTGCCAATCAACAGGGTGCCAGGAATTTGTATGATTGTGCAGTCGCCAGTTGCTTCTGAGCAAGAGCTACAGATAGAGTTTGTTAATTTTAATCAGGGTTTTAAGAAACAGGTGGATAATCTTAGCTATGCTGAGCTTCAGCGTCACAAGAGGGCGCTATTGGTTGATATAGAGAAGGCACCAGATAATCTTGCCGAATACAATGTCCGTCACTTAAAGTCACTCAGTTTAGGGTTTAATGACTTTGATTTTCGCAGCCATTTAGTTAGCGCTATCAATGCCTTGTCTATTGCTGATGTTCAGAATGCTTACCAGCGTTTGGTGCTTGAAAAGCCGCGTAGATTATGGGTTCAAACACTCAATAAGCCTGTATCAGATACTGATCAAGTCAACCAAACAGCCATAGATAAACACTATTTGTATTCCTATTAAGTGTTTAATTGCATTTATGTAGTTAAACTAACTTAAAAATAAAAAATCAAAAAATTATATATATCAATTATTTACAATTAAAATATAAATTGAATTATAATTTAAATATCCCTTTCGGATCTATTCAATTTCATTGATTTTGTAGCCTCACTACATTATGATATGCGCCTTCATTAGGGGGTCAAAGCGTCTCTTTATAAAGGATGCAGGGCTAGTATAGTTAAACCCCTTTAAAATTGAATCTATTACAATTATTGGTGCCGCATGTCTCAGGATTTAGATCCAACAGAAACCCAAGAATGGTTAGAAGCGTTTGACTCAATTTGTCGAGCGCAAGGAAGCGA
>JBMZFJ010000026.1:0-22248 GCA_049615345.1 Porticoccaceae bacterium
AGAAATAAGTAGTATAAAAATAAACATTTAAATTATGTTCAAAGCACATTTTGAGGGTTTATATCATGGTTTTTCAATGCACGATAAATAGATTACTTAAGCTAGTAGTCTTGGTTTTTGTTTTACTAATTTCCCCGAGCTATTTGTTTGCTGATCAGCACTCAAAGTCTTGGCAAAATCTAGATAAGAATCAAGCATGGAATGATGAGACGTATTTTGAAGAAAAATCTTCTGATTTCTATGATGACAAAGCGGATTATGAATACAAACATCATTACGACGATGATGGATCTAAACATAATCATGAAAAGCGATGGTCTGACTATGTAAAAGAAGCTCGATCTCATTTTAGAACGAGGTTGCGTGATCTGTTTCAGTATCTTCGTAGAGTAAGAGCTGCTTTGAAAGACCCAGATACTGACTGGGACAATTTTGATTGGAGTTATTGGGGCGATAAAGATGAGGATCAAGCAGATGATGATTCTTCCAATGATAGCTCTGATGATGGCAATACTTCAGATGATAATACCTCCGATGATGGCGATGCTTCAGACGATGATACCTCAGATGAAGGTGATGCTTTAGATGATACCTCCGATGAAGGCGATACTTCAGATGATAATACATTCGATGATAGCGATGCTTTAGATGATTCCTCAAGTGAGGACACTGTGGATGATTCAACTGGTGAAGATATTTCGCTGATTCAGTCGATTACTGTTGCTAATGAGCCAATGGGTTTGCTTAACAATAATGTTGAATTTGAAATAGCTTACAGCTCAAGTGATAACGATAATGAATTGTCTGGTCTGGGTTTGCGAATACACTTTGACAGTCGCGCACTAACTTATATTTCTTCGTCTGATGTATTTGCGCAAGATATTATAGTCAGCGGCGAAGGACCAGCCATAGATGCTGCCGATTTTGACAATGATCCAACCACAGATAGCTATGTTTCCTATGGTTGGGCATCACTGCTTAATAACTGGCCAGGTACCGAATTTCCAGCTTCATTGCTGAAAATTACCTTCGGCGTTAACAGTTCTGTTAATGTGGATGATTTGCCTTCTACAGTATTAAGTTTTTCAGCAATTACTACGACGGTAGGTTACGATTTTGTCGGTGAAAGCTATGTGCTCGAGCTCGCTGAAACTGACGCAAGTTGGGATTTTGATGGCAGCGGCGAAGCTGATGCTTTAACCGATGGCTTAATTATGCTGCGTTATTCGTTTGGTCTTCGTGGTGAATCAATGGCTAAGGGTGCCATGCATCCTGAATCAGTTATGTCAGTTGAGCAGGTAGAGCAAAGAATGGTCAGTGCCTCAAAAATCGCTGATATTGATAATGATGGTCAAATTGACGCGTTAACCGATGGTTTATTATTGTTGAGACATCTTTTTGCTGTGGGGGATGAGGGGTTAACTCATGGTGCTGTCGGCTCAAAGGCCTCGAGAAAAACGGGTACAGCAATCAGGGGCCATCTAAAAAAATACATGCCTAAAAGATGGAAAGAGCGTCACAAAGAATAGTCTTCCGCAAAACAGAAAGTTTAATGGCTTCCATAGGGAAGCCTTTTTTAATTAACGCTTACATCATGCATATGTTTATAAAAAGGGTACGAATTGAACCATTCGAACGACAGATACACATCTTTACGTGGATAATAACCCTGTAAAGTAGCGACTCCTGGGTCACTAATTAGTTTGATATTAATGCCCAGAGTTACTCAAATAAAACTAAATATATTATTATTGTATTGTAATAAAAATAGATAAGAAGGGTTCGGATGTCACAGTTAATAAGATTTTTCCATGTTTTTTTATATGTTCTCACATTGGTTCTTGTATCAGTTCCGGTGAAGGCTAACACAAATGGCTCCTATAGCTGGGATATAGATCTTGATGGTCGTGTCGACGCGCTTACCGATGGTTTGATTATTTTAAGACATAGTTTTGGACTTCAAGGGGCGGCGCTGACTGCAGGTGCTGTTTCTCAAGATTCACCATTAAACAGCAGCGAAGTAGAGGCGCGCGTTAATTTGATTGCCGATATTGCTGATGTTGATAGCAACAATAAAGTGGATGCTTTGACCGATGGTTTGATATTGCTGCGTTATATGTTCGGCTTAACAAATGAATCCTTAATAGCTGGCGCTGTAGCGATAGATGCAACTCGCTCAAGCGCTTCAGAAATCACTCAGTATCTCGCTAGCTATGAACCCGGGCAAGTGCCTGTTGATAGTGATGGTGATGGTATTGCTGATACTGAGGATGCGTTTCCTGATGATCCCAATGAAACCCAAGATGCCAATGGCAATGGTGTAGGTGATAACGCCGATGCACTTAATAATAGCGGCCCTCAATCTGATTACTGCGCTACTCCACTTTATCATCTTAATATGCAGGCTGAGTCAATGAGTCTTGTTAATTTGACCGTTGAGAATGTTGGTAATAACCAGCTGCGTATTGCAATTACCTCTGCAGATACCAGTGCAGTTGATAATTTAGTGATTGAGAGTTCAACTGGCGCAAATGTTGCAACTGCCAGTTCGCTAGCCGCTGGTGAGTTAGCTAAAAAATTGAGCTGGTCAGGATCTGCTCCGGCAACCGAAACTTTCACCATTCTTTGGAGTAAAATCACAATGGGTGGTGATTGGATTGCAAGAGATATTTCAGTTCCGACGGATGCTGTTTGTGGTGGTGGCAATAACAGTGGGAACACAGGCTCAAATCCGGATGATTCAGGTTCAAATACACCGAATCCAGATGGTTCTGCGCCAACTCCGACCGAGTCAAGTGCCAGTGTCCTTTCAATATTCAGCGACGAATATACAGATATTTCGGGTGTTAACTTTAACCCTAATTGGGGACAGGCAACTTCTGTTACTGTCTCAAACGGTGAGATCAATTATCAAAACCTCAATTATCAGGGTACAACCTTTGGTGGTCCACGTGATGTGTCTGGGTATGGATACTTCCATATCGATATAAACCCGCAACAATCTGGGTCTTTGCAGCTTTACCTCATTAATTCTGGTGCCGTCACGGGTAATGGTCCAATAGAAACTTATTATGATCTTAATTTAACCGCTAATCAGTGGAATAGTTTCGATATCCCTCTTGCGTCGTTTACGTCAGTGGTTGATTTAACCAAAGTTGATGAAATTAAGATTGTTGGTAGCGGCGCCATGTCGCTCGACAATTTATATTTTGGTGGCGAATCTACTAATGGCAATGGTGGCAATGGTGGTAATGATGACTCCTATCAGGGTGATGACGCTGTGCCCACTGAGGAAATCGCTGTTGCAGATGGCTATCTAGTCGGTGGTGTTAATTCTACTAAGCCACAGTTTGTAGTATATGTTTTTGATAGTGATCCTATTGCTGGTGGAGTTAGCAGCTGTTACGGAGGCTGTGCTTCTGCTTGGCCCCCAGTATATGTTGAAGATGATTCACCCTCTGGTGTCTCGAATCTGTCGTCAATTACTCGAAGTGATGGAACCGAGCAGGTTACATATGAAGGTCGCCCATTGTATTTCTTTGCGGGAGATCAGCAACCAGGTGACAGAACCGGTGATACTGAAAGCGGTTGGCACTCAATTGAATATGGCAATATCGGGCAGGTTAATAAATTGTACAATGACAGTACGCCTTTAGAGCCTGTGTCTTCCTTTGTCAGAGATGATGGAGTTATTGTTACTCGAATAGCAGATCGAGGAAGAGATCGTCATGCTAAAGATTCGGGCTTCCAAGATCACTATGATCACTATCTTGGCCATTATTGGCAGTTTAGAACCATGCGTATTCAGCTTGAGGACTATGTGCCTAAAGGACAAAGTTTGATTAAAGTGACATGGATCACTGAGTCTGCGCTAGACGCTAAAGAGTTCCGTGTTTGGTATGGCGGCCTTAATACGTCAGGTCAATTTTGGTTTAATCCTCAACCACTTGGTCAGCAAGCCAACACCGCTGAATCTGCGGTAGTTTCTCATGGCTCTGGTACTTGGAACAATGATTTCCAAAGGGTGGGGCCGGGTGGTCAATATAAATATACATTAAATATAGTAGACAGGTGGACTCTAACTGGCCCATCTGGACCGCTTCAGACTGGTATGAAAATGGAATTTGAAGCCAGTATGTTTCTTGCGAATCCCCCCGCGGGTATCCGCTTGAGGTATTACGGTACCAGTTTCGTCTATGTGATTGGGGAGCCGGGTGTTCATCCTTTTGAATGGCAAACTGGACAGCAGGACGGTACACCGATTCCTCAGAAGGGTTTAAGCGGCGGTTATACCACTTTGGGCTATAACTACACCAATGAGCCAGCAGGGCGCTTTATGCAAATGGCGACCAATATGAGTCCGGGTAATGCTGAGCCTTTTGTGCGGGGTCGTCGCGTGCATCATACAAGTTTTGTGAATGGCGTCCATGGTGAACGTAGTGATAACCCTGTTTGGACACAACAGGCTGGAAAAGCAAGTACGCATTATATTAATGAATCATGCGCTGGATGCCATGTGCGAAATGGTCGTGCTCTCGTTGCTGATGTGGGTGATTCATTGGAGCGGTGGGTGTTCAAAGTCGGAGACGCAAACGGCGAACCTTTAAGTTCAATTGGAAGTGTTCTTCAGCCGCAAAAAATTGGGTCTGGTTCCTCAGAAGGAAACGTGACCCTTGGGGCATGGACAGAGCTATCTAATGGACTGCGTTCGCCAAATTATCAGTTTTCCAATGGAACACCGCCGCAATTTTCGGCACGAATAGCGCCGTCACTGGTCGGTATGGGGCTTCTAGAAGCTATTGACGAATCAACAATTATTTCTTGGGCAGACGAAAATGACGCTAACAATGATGGTATTTCTGGTCGACCGTCCTTGGTAGAAGACCCTGCTAGTGGGGTTACTCGTTTGGGTCGTTTCGGCTATAAAGCCGGAACTTTCAGTGTCAAGCACCAAATTGCTTCGGCGTTTAATACCGATATGGGTGTTATGACCTCAATGTTGCCAAATCCAGATTGTGGAAGCCAGCAAACTAATTGTGGTAATTCTGGTGCAGAAATATCAGATCAACATGTTGATGATCTCGTTAAATACGTATCGCTTTTAGGTGTGGGCGCAAGACGTAACTACAATAATCAGACAGGTGAGGCATTGTTTCAGTCTATTGGTTGTGCCGGTTGTCACCGTCCTTCAGTCGTAACCAGTAATCATCATCCTTTGGCGGAATTACGAGGTCAGACCATTTATCCCTACACAGACCTTCTTCTTCACGATATGGGTCCAGGGCTTGCTGATAATCTTGCAGAGGGTTCTGCCAGTGGTTCTGAGTGGCGAACTGCGCCACTATGGGGTTTGGGTTTGACTAAAAATGTGATGCTAGGTGATTTAAAAGGAAACGATCTTATTTCAATTGCCGATGCACAGAACCGTACTGCAAACATGCAAAGAATTGGTTACCTGCATGATGGTCGGGCAAGAACAATTGATGAGGCAATACGTTGGCATGGTGGCGAGGCACTCAATGCTAAAAACGCTTATGAAGCGCTTTCCTCCAGTCAAAGAAGTGCGGTTATTGATTTTCTAGACAGTTTATAGCCACAAATAAGAATGGACTTTTACAGTAATACCTGTAAAAGTCCTACAAGAGAGGGTCTGCGTAATACAACAAGACTCATAAAATTATAATAATAGGAATATTGGGTGTGAAAGTTTTTACTCATAATGCTGTAGATAAAACGGTTTCCATTTTTTGTAAAAGCATTTTAAATCCGTTTTTAGCATTTCAATTGACATGGTCCATGTTGGTTTTTGTGGTCTTTATGTCAATATCTACCTCATCCAATGCCAACATTACTTCTTGGGCAGGCTTTGGTGGTGCGGTCAATGCAAACGATGTATTTGAATTCCCAACATCCGCCGAAAGTTGGGCTGGTTATGCAAATACAAATGACGGTTTTTATCCTCTGAGTTTTCCTAACGGTGGAATTATTACCTTTACCGGGGCATCAAATAGCCCGGTGGGTGTCCGTTTTCGCCTTGAATTTAATCCATATCCTGATGTCGAGCCTGCTTATAATACATCCTCGGTGACGGTCAATGGCGCGACCGAATCTACCTACTCTATTGCAATACCCTCTCAGGGTAATAGAACCTTTAGTTCTGTTATCTTATATTTGAACGACCGTAACATACCTGTAACTATCAAGGATGCTCAGGTAATTCCAAATAGTTCCCAAAGTGGTTGTGACGACTCCCCACAAGCTAATGGTGTCATCAAAGTTGAAGCGGAGTGTTACAGTTCTGAAGAGGGCACTGATCTTGAAACAACTTCCGATACGGGCGGCGGTCAAAATGTAGGATGGATTGATGAATTTGACTCCATGACCTACGTTGTGAATGTTCCGAGTTCTGGTAATTATCAGCTTAGTTACCGTACAGCTAGCGATAATGGCAGTAGTCCAGGTTTTAGAGTGTTTGTAAATAATCAATATGCTGATTTGTTCTCAATCCCATCAACAGGTAGTTGGCAAAACTGGCAAACACAGCAGGGTCGTATTATTGCGCTTAATTCAGGCTCCCATATTATAAAATTCGATGCTGCATCTGCCGGTATGAATCTAAATTGGTTTAGCCTCACACCCACCAGTTCTGCGGTAGATGAGCCGCCGCAGAATGGAGATAACAATGCTGTTGCTGGTGTTCCTGTTGATTCAACCAAATGGTTTCATCAAACAAAACTGCCCAATGGCTCGAGTTGGTTTAACGGTGAAATTCAGCACTATACCGATCGCATTCAAAACTCCTATGTTAGTGATGGAACCCTTAAAATTGTTGCCAAAAAAGAGGCGTATACTGACCAAGGTGTGACCAAGCAATATACGTCTGCTAGGCTTAATTCAAAATTTGCATTTAAGTATGGCGTGGCCGAGTTTAGAGCAAAAATGCCTGTTGGTGTCGGTACATGGCCGGCTATATGGATGTTAGGCAAAAATATCAGTGAGTCCGGCACCTATTGGGCGACTCAGGGCTATGGCACAACAAGCTGGCCTGCGGTTGGTGAAATAGATATCCTAGAGCACTGGGGCAGCAATCAAAACTATGCTCAAAGTGCCATGCATACGACCTCAAGTAATGGCAACACTGTAAATAAGGGGGGTCGGTACATTCCGACAATATCCTCGGAATTCCACACCTATACCATGGATTGGAATGCCAACCGTATAATCTTTAAAATTGATGGCGTAGAGCATTATACCTACAATCCCAGTGTTAAAAATGCTGAAACATGGCCCTATGATTCTGAGTTTTTCTTTTTACTCAATGTTGCCATTGAGTCTAATATTGCCGGTGGGTTCACACAAAGTGATATGGAAGTTGATTACGTTCGCGTTTATCAATCGGGTAATTTAGTCTGGTCCGACGAATTTAATACCATAACCGATAATGATTCTGATGGCGATGGGGTCAATGATAATGACGATGCTTTCCCTGATGACGCGTCCGAGACAACTGATTCAGATGGTGATGGCGTAGGTGATAATGCTGACTATGCACCTAATGACCCTAATGTTCAGACAGCGCCTGTAACGCCAACCAGCGTAGCTGTAACATTTCAGGTTGACATGTCCGCAGAAGCAACTAATCCCAATGGTGTCTATCTGGCGGGTGGCGACTTTGGCCAAGATGGCTTTTTAATGTCTGACAATGGCAATGACCTATGGTCGGTGACGGTGTTAGTTCCTCCAAACGGTCAGTATCTGTACAAATTCCGCAACCAACCCTCCTATGGCACATGGAACGGTTTCGAGAGTGATGTTGAGCTAATTGCTGGTGGTTGTAGTACCGGCCAATATAATGACCGCTACTTTGATGTGGGGATTGTTGACATTGTGTTACCTGTTGTAGCTTATGGTAGCTGTACTGAAGGCTCTAATGTTTCAAACCCTTCAGCGGTTAGTTTTACTGTGACTGCTCCTGATGCAACTTCTGTCAAATTTCACTCAAGTGGCTTTGGTTGGAATCCTGATGCACAAGTGGACGCTATCTCTAATGGCGATGGAACATGGACAGCAACCATTGATCCTGGTTTTTCCAGTAATATTGACTATAAGTGGATAATTGATGGACTCGAAGAAGATCTTTCAGGCGCTTATCGCGCAGGTGAATGTGCTAATAGCAATGTTGCCGCCTACGATGATACATGGTTTAACCGAACATGGGCTGTTGGTTCAGGTAATGTAACCGGTGATATAGCCAATTCATGTGGTGGTTCAACTGTCACAGCTGTATCCGTTACCTTTCAGGTCGATATGTCGGCCATTGACACTCATCCTGAGGGTGTTTATCTAGCAGGTGGTGGTGTTTTTGGTCAAAATGGTCTGTTAATGCTCAATAATGGCAATGACTTGTGGTCTGTTACTACCACGCTGAATGCTAATACAAGAGTTCTCTACAAATTCCGCAATCAACCGTCCTATGGCACATGGGACGGCTTTGAAGCCTCTACTGGCCTAATTGCCGGCGGCTGTAATACAGGCGATTACAATGACCGTTATGTCGATGTAGCAGAATCTAACATCGTATTGCCTGTTGTAGCCTATGGTAGTTGCACTGCTCAGCCTTATGGTACACCACCAGGTCCAATAGACTCGGACGGTGACGGTGTTGCAGATGAATTAGATGCTTTCCCAAATGATGCAAATGAGTCTGCTGATACAGACGGTGATGGTGTTGGTAATAATGCTGACGCTTTCCCCAATGACCCCAGTGAAACACTGGATTCTGATAATGATGGTGTTGGTAATAATGCTGACGCTTTCCCCAATGATCCCAGTGAAACAGAGGACACAGACGGAGATGGCGTAGGTGATAATTCGGATACTAACCCTCTCGATCCTAATATTTCAGGGGATTCACAGCAGGTCAGTGTTAGCAATGATCCAGTAGCATCAAGAGGAACCCAGTTTACACTTGATGTGGGTTATGACGTGACTTCAGATGAAAATAACCTCACCGGACTAGGTCTTCGCGTTCATTACGATAGTTCAAAGCTAAGTTTTGTTCAGGTTAGTGATTTTATTGATAAAGATAATATTTTGAGTGGAACCTTTAGTGAACCCGATAGCAGTGATTTTGACAATAATCCCATTACCGATAGATTTATTTCACTGGCATGGGCATCCGTGAACGGTGATTGGCCGAATGTAACACTCCCTGCGAAGATACTGAGCATTGATTTTCTTGTGGCTGATAACGTTGCCTTGCAAGGTACAGAATACACAACCATCGGCTTCTCTAAATCAAGTAATTCTCAGGGGTATGATTTTTCTGCTACGGATTATCAATTAGCCATCCAATCAGCGACATGGGATTTTGATAAAAATGGTAAAGCTGATGCACTCACCGATGGTTTAATGATGTTACGCCATGCTTTTGGACTCTCGGGTGAAGCTCTAGTCGGTGGTGCAATTGCACAGGACTCACCCCTCTCTAATCTTGAGGTAGAGCAGTCTATTAACTCATCGATGGTTATCGCAGATATCGACAATAATGGTCGTGTGGATGCATTAACCGATGGTTTGCTTTTACTGCGTTATCTCTTTGGTATCACAGGTAATTCCTTGGTTAACGGCGCAATTGGCTTAGATTCTACAAGAACCACTCATTCCGAGGTGGAACAGTATCTTGAAGCCCATATGCCCATAGAAAATACGGTAGAGCCCGACACCACACCTCCACAAATAACCCTTAATGGCGATCAGACCGTAGGATTGGCAATAGGTGATAATTATTTGGAAGCTGGTGCTTCAGCCACAGATCTCACTGATGGTGATGTTGTAGTCACAATCTCAGGTTCAATCGGAAGCGAAATAGGTACTTACATCATAACTTACTCTGCTGTTGATGCGGCAGGCAATAGCTCGTCTAAAACACGAACTGTCGTCGTAGATCAACCCCCAAATATTAGTAGCTTTAAGTTTTTACGATCTAATAATCCAAGCCTTTCTAATGACGTTACCCTTGATGTTAAAAGCAATACCATTTCCGGTCGAATTCCCGAGAATGTTTCTGTTAAATCGTTGGTTGCAAGCTACGTTCATAACGGATCTGAAGTAAGGGTTTCGTCCGCAGTACAGGTAGAGGGTTCCTCGGGTAATGACTTTACTCAACCGGTTGAATATAAAGTTTCTAAAGCTTCTGGTGTCAGTAAAACTTATTCAGTGGATGTAACTAAATTTACTGGTTTACCTATCGTCTACATTAACACTACAAACTATGTGGGTATTGATTCAAAAGAGGAATATGTAACAGGTACTATCACTGTTGATGGCGGTAGACATGTGCCAGATATGCCATCAACTGCTATTGAAATTAGAGGCAGGGGTAATTCCACATGGCATCTTCACCCCAAAAAACCTTATCAAATGAAATTCTCTTCTAAGGAGGAATTTCTTGGTATGCCGGAAGACAAAAAATGGCTCTTTTTAGCTGAGTATTCAGACAAGACCCTATTGCGAAATACGACTGTGTTTGAAATGGGTTATATCAGTGACCTAGATTGGACACCACAAAGCGAATTTGCCGAGGTTTACCTCAATAATCAGTATCAAGGGACTTACAATATCACCCAAAAAGTTGAAGAAACTAATAGACGGGTGGCAATTACTAATGATGGGTTCTTATTAGAAATTGATCAACCACAACGACTTGGTCCTGATGATGTTTATTTCTCAACAGATCAGTTTAGTGTCATTGCAATTAAAGAACCTAATATTGAGCAGGTTGATGAAAACGGCTTATCATTTAATCAAGATCCACGCTATATTTACATCAACAATTTTGTTAATCAATTTGAAGATGTTTTATTCAGCAGTAACTTTGCCAATTCCGTTTCTGGCTATGCTGCTTATATCGATGTTGATAGCTTTGTCGATTGGTTTTTAATTAACGAAATCATCAAAAATGTTGATGCAAGATGGTTTTCAAGTATCTATTTTCACCTTATACCAGGTGAAAAAATTAAAATGGGACCTCTGTGGGATCATGACCTAGGTTTTGGAAATACTGACTATGCAGATAGTCAGTACGCGAATGGTTGGTGGATACAACAAAATCCATGGATTAACAGATTGCTTGATGATCCTAATTTTGTGGCAAAAGTTAGAACGAGATTTGATTATTACCGAAATAATGAACAGTTTATTCTTGATAAAATTGATGCTTATGCAGAAAAGTTACAATGGGCTCAGCAGGAAAATGATGATAGATGGCAAACCCTAGGTCAGTATGTTTGGCCCAACCCCGTTGTATTCGAAACCTATCAAGAAGAAGTTGACCATATGAAGCAATGGTACCAAACTCGCATGAACTGGTTGGATAACGCAATAGACTCACTATAAGCTTAATAACGTTAAGATTAATAACTTATTCACAATCATTAGGTTTTGGCTATAATTCCTTAATTAGAGGACTCTAGCAGCCCTCGTTTTAACTATAATCCGTTAACTTAAGGGTAACTATTATGTCTAATCACAAAGCTCTCGAAATGTTTGGTCGTTCAGGCAATCCATCATTAAACGCCCAAACTTTTTCCGATAGTGCTAAGGATGCAACTTTTAGTTCACAGGCGCCAGCATCAACCATGACCCTAGAGGGCACTGTAAACAAGACAGGTATTTTACTTCTGTTGGTTGTTGTTTCAGCTTTCTATACCTGGTCAATGTATTTTTCATCAGGTAACCCAGCAGCGGTAATGCCCATCGCCATGGGTGGAGCCATTGTTGGCTTCATATTGGCACTAGTCACAATATTTAAAAAGCAATGGTCAGGTATTACAGCACCCATGTACGCTATTGCAGAAGGTTTTTTTCTTGGCGCAATTTCCGCCATTTTTGAAGCTCAGTATCCAGGGATTGTTATACAAGCAGTAGGACTTACGCTAGGCACCTTGGCATCATTATTATTCCTTTATAAAACAGGTATCGTAAAGCCAACAGAAAACTTTCGGTTAATGGTAACCTCAGCCACTATGGGGATAGCATTGCTTTATTTAGTCAGTATGTTTATGAATATGTTTGGCAGTGGTGGGGTCGGTTTTATCCATTCCAATGGTCTCTTTGGTATTGGCTTTAGCCTCTTCGTGGTAGGTATAGCCGCATTGAATCTAGTTCTAGACTTTGATTTTATAGAGCAGGGCTCAGAGATGGGTGCGCCTAAGTATATGGAATGGTTTGGTGCCTTCTCACTTATGGTGACATTGATTTGGTTGTATCTCGAAATGCTACGCTTACTAGCAAAATTGAGAAGCCGTTAATGGATGCCAATACCATTATCTTCGGCGGCATATCACTAATATCCCTAGCCATATTTTTCTACTTGGGGCGCTTTAGAGCCTCATCAAAACAAAGAAATAGAGAAGACCGTATTGACTGGTCTTCTCGAAAGTTTTCCCTATGGAAGATGTTTCTATATTGCCTAGTAGCCGTGGGCGGTATAGTGTTGCTGACGCAGTTTATTTAAAAGAAACGCAGTCACCAAAATATTACTTCAACTTAACTTAAACCCTAGCCATAAAAAAACCTCCCGAAGGAGGTTTTTCTAATATGGCGGTGGGATAGGGATTCGAACCCTAGATAGGCTATTAACCTATGCCAGTTTTCAAGACTGGTGCATTCAACCGCTCTGCCATCCCACCTAATTTTTTATTTTCAAAGTCTGACTTTGAAACTAGGCGCAGATTATACCGCGCCAATTTCCTGAGACAAGCACGAATTAGCCTTCTGAAGGTTTTTCTTCAGTTTTTTCTGTTGCACGCTTTTGTCGTGGATCATTAGAGGCGCGTTTTACGGGCGCCGATGGTTTAGTTGCAACTTCTATAGGACTATCAGACGTTGTTGGCGTACCCTTTTTGGAGGTACGTCCCTCTGAGCTGGTCTCTACCTTTGAAGCTACCTTTGGCTTGCTTCTTGGGTCGTTACTAGCTCTTGTGGTTGCAGCGGCTGGCTTAGCCTCTACTTTTGCCTCAGATTCAGCTTTAGCCTCAGCCTTGGCTTTGGGTTTTGCTTTTGCTTTCGCTTTCGCCTTTGGCTTAGCTTTTGCCTTGGCTTTAGCTTTTGGTTTTGCCTCAGCTATACCTTCACCTTCATTTGGCTTAGTAGTATCTATTGTCTCTGTTGGAGCTTTATCAGTCTCTGCTGTTTGCTTAGGCTTTGTGGCTCTTCGTTTGCGCTTTGGCTTTTCTGCAGTGTCTACAGTATCAGCTGTAGCACTTTTTTCAGTGGTTGTAGACTCAGATGCCTCTTTCACTGGCTTATCTGCATTAGCCTTTTCAGGCGGAGTAGTTTCACTTGTCTTAGCGGCAGTAGAGCGCTTACCACGTTTTGGAGTAGCTTCTTTCTCAGTTTTAGCTGTATCTTTAGGCGCTTCTTGTTTAGCAGAGTCACCAGTATCTGTATTTGGAGTATCTACAGTATTCTCGAGCATTTCCTGAGGAACATCTTGTCTGCGACGGCGTCTGCGTGGCCCACGCTTACGATCGTCTGGGCGACGCTTGATACCTGATTCTTCTTTCTGCTTGCTATCAGCTAAGGAAGTGTTATCAGTGCTTTTGTTATCATTTTTCGCTTGATCGTTGCGTTGATTGCGCTTTTTAGAACGATTGTCATTTTGACGTTGATCGTTCTTTGAGCCGCGTTTTTGGTTGTTGTCACTCTGGCCTTGAGGTGACTTTTCTCCGCGACGTGATCTGCTGTCATTGTTGCGGTTGCGCTGATTATTTTGCTTACCACGTCTTTGCGAACTGCGCTGATTTCTATTGCGCGAGTTCTTTTTAGGTGTTTTTTCTTTTTCTTCTGGCTCGCCAAACATACTGTTCCATAGTCGCTGAACAAGACTTGGTGTCTTCTTTTCTACAACTTCAACCTGTGGCGCAGGGGTGTTGGGAACAATAGTCTTAACAGCTGGGGTAGGTAGGGTTTGTAGTGACTGGCTACCTTCGGTTTCTACTGTTAAATCGGGTTTGCTTAGCTCGTTTGCCATTTTATAGCTGAAATCTGAGTCGTCCTCATCCTGTGTGCGAATTCTCACCACCTCAAAATTAGGCGTTTGCATTTCAGAATTAGGTAGTACTGTGATCTTGATGCTGTTTCTTGACTCAATACTGGTGATCTCACTGCGTTTCTCATTCAGTAGGAAGGTGGCGACGGAAATCGGCACAATGGCTCTGATTTCGCGGCTGTATTCCTTTTGCGCTTCTTCTTCAACCAGTCTAAGGATAGAGAGTGCAAGTGATCTGGTGCCACGGATTGTACCTTGACCATTACACCTTGGGCATACTCTAGACATGGTCTCTTCAAGAGAAGGACGCAATCTTTGGCGCGACATCTCCATAAGACCAAAGCGCGATATACGGCCAACCTGGACGCGAGCGCGGTCTATTTCAAGCGCCTCACGCATTTTGTTTTCAATCGACTTCTGATGGCGGTTGTTCAGCATGTCGATAAAGTCGATAACAATGAGTCCACCGACATCGCGCAAGCGCAATTGGCGGGCAATTTCTTCCGCTGCTTCAAGGTTGATTGTGTAGGCTGTCTCTTCGATATCGCCGCCTTTGGTTGCTCGAGAGGAGTTGATATCAATCGATACCATTGCTTCAGTAATATCGATAACTATAGAGCCGCCAGAAGGCAATGAAACTTCACGCTCAAAGGCCGTTTGGATTTGATTTTCAATTTGATAGCGATTAAATAGCGGAATTTCGTCCTGATAAAATTTAATCTTGCTTTTGAAGTCAGGCATAACAGTGCCAATAAATGCAGCTGCTAGGGCATAGGCGTCTTCGTTATCAACAATAACTTCACCTACATCTTGACGCAGATAGTCACGAATGGCGCGAACAATAACATTGCTTTCTTGGAATAAGAAATGCGGTGCTTTGCTATTGTCTGACTCTTGGGTAATGGTGCCCCATAGTTGTGACAAATAATCTAGATCCCACTGAAGTTCTTGGGCCGCACGGCCAATACCTGCTGTACGAACAATAACGCCCATGCCGTTGGGAATTTCAAGTGTACGCATAGCATCGCGTAACTGAGCGCGGTCTTCACCTTCGATTCTTCTTGAAATGCCACCAGCGCGTGGATTGTTTGGCATCAATACCAAATAGCGTCCTGCAAGGCTGATAAACGTTGTCAGTGCTGCACCTTTTTGGCCGCGTTCTTCTTTTTCAACCTGAACAACAACTTCTTGACCTTCTTTGACTGCATCTACAATGCGGATACGGCCGTTATCGGAGGATTTTTTATTGAAATATTCTCTAGAAATTTCTTTGAGAGGAAGGAATCCGTGTCTCTCGGCGCCAAAGTCGACAAATGCGGCTTCAAGACTTGGCTCAACTCGGGTGACTTTGCCTTTGTAAATATTGGATTTTTTTTGTTCTCTGGTTCTGTTTTCGATATCGAGATCGTAAAGTCTCTGTCCATCGACCATTGCTACACGCATCTCCTCAGTATGGGATGCATTAATTAACATACGCTTCATATATAACACCTTAAATGTTTAAAGTGATAAAGCTGAAGTTAGAGATACAAGATAGAGATAGGGGAGAAGTAAAGCTATGCTAGCATTGTGTGGCATAAAGCTTTCAGGGCAATGATTCATCTGTAAACCGAAGGGATATATGGGTCCATTTAAGGTGCCAATAATCCTTTACAAAGCGTATATATACGCTACTTAGGTCATCTTAATCAGATGCAACCATACTAGGAAGGGTTGTAAATCCATTCCTTTGGGTTTTGAAGTAACAGGGTCTCAACTGGAGGCTGTAACTATCAAAAACGCATTTCTCATGCTGTGATACTGCCGTTATGAGTCGCAATGCTCTGGTTTTTCGGCCTATTATGATCACAAGCTTTTATCTGTACTTGATGTAATCTAACTGAGCTTTGTCAGTTTTACTTTTTTCTGTCTCCCGCGCTATGGGCGGCAAACAGCTACAAATTCTTTCTTAAATAATAATATTTCTTTCGGTTCTGTGCGGTTGATTTGCACTTCATCTAACCCGAAATCGCCTGCATTGTAGCAATGATGGGGCTTATCTACAATTTATTAAGCAAATAATAGAGCTTTATGCCTAAAAAGCGCGTTAAATTTGACTGATTTTCTATGTATTTTGTTTTTTGGCAGGTTTTTTTAAGTTTTAGTACTTTTAAGCTCTATTCTTTTTTATGAATTATCCATAAAGCATGGGTATAATCGATGCTAATTTCTAAGAGTTGTAAAGATCTTGTCAGATATCCAGCAAAATAATCCTTTCGAAGCTGTTACTTTTCATACTGTTGATGCGGAGTATGATGGGCAGAGGCTTGATAATTTTTTAATTAGACTGCTAAAAGGCGTGCCCAAGTCACGTATTTATCGGCTGTTGCGTAAGGGTGAGGTTCGGGTCAACAAGGGTCGAGTCAAAGCGGATACAAGGCTTAAAGCTGGCGATATCATCCGCTTAGCGCCGATACGCACAGCGCAACAACAGTCATCTGAAATGCCTGGCAGTCAGATGCGCAAACGCCTGAATGACAGTATTCTGTTTGAAGATGATGCCATGCTCGTTATCAATAAGCCTAGTGGTACAGCTGTTCACGGTGGCAGCGGTGTTTCTTTTGGTGTTATTGAGGGTTTGAGAGCAGATCGACCCGAAAATAAGTTTCTTGAACTGGTTCATCGTCTTGATCGCGACACCTCTGGCTGTCTAATGCTGGCAAAAAGCCGCGCTTGCTTAGTGCACCTTCAGCAACAGATGCAAAAAAATCACATTAAAAAGACTTATCAGGCGCTGGTAATGGGTCGTTGGCCTAAAGGGAAGTCGACTATTAATGCGCCGTTAAAGAAAAATACCCTGTCATCCGGTGAGCGAATGGTCAGGGTTGATACGGAAGGTAAGGCTTCAGTAACACATTTTAAGATTGCGCAGTCATTTGAGCAGGCAACGTTGTTGGATATAAGGCTTGAAACCGGCAGAACCCACCAGATTCGTGTCCACTGTCAGTTCTCAGGTCAAGCAATTGCGGGTGACCCCAAATATGGCGATGCCATGTTTAACCAGAATATGCGTGGGCTGGGCCTAAAGCGATTGTTCTTGCATGCTAATGCCCTAGAGTTTAAGCACCCAATTTCTGGTGAAAAGATATCTGTTAGTGCGCCGCTACCGAATGATCTAAAAAATATCATAAATCAGCTAAAATAATTATTATGAACCACCGGTATAAATTACTAATTTTCGATTGGGATGGCACTCTGTGCGATTCTGTAACCACCATTTCTACTTGCATCCAGCATGCTGCAAAGCAGCAGGGGTTGCCTATACCCAGTTTTGCTGAGGCATCAAATATTATTGGTCTAGGTCTAAAAGAAGCGGTGACCTATTTGTTTCCCAATGCCGATGATGAGGTGATTGCCGCTGTGGTGCAGAGCTATTCTAGCTATTATCGTGAGAAAAATGCCGGCCCAACGGATTTTTTCCCCCATGTTCTAGAAGTGCTTGCTGAGATTAAAAAGTCTGGTTATCTTATTGCTGTTGCCACGGGCAAAAGTCGGGCAGGGCTGAATAGGGCGTTTGCCGCCTCAGATATCGAAGATTTATTTCATGATTCTCGCTGTGCTGATGAAACCGCTTCCAAGCCTAACCCCCTGATGTTGGCTGAGCTACTTGACAAGTTTGGCGTATCCGCAGATCAGGCGCTAATGGTAGGTGATACTGAGTTTGATTTAGATATGGCGCAGCAAATTAATATGCCGCGACTTGGTGTTACCTATGGCGCACATGCTAAAAATAGGCTGCTTAAATTTGAGCCTATTGCCTGTATAGATTGCTTTTCTGATTTAGTTAAATATATATAAATCAATAATTTATATATTAACATTAAATCTATATGTTAGGTATTTCTACATTGAAACTTTCAAGAATTGTGCAAAGATCAATAAGCGGTAGACCAATCAGTGATGTGGGGTCATTGCTCTCGATACTGCTAAATAAACTGATGCCCAAACCTTCGGATTTAAAGCTACCGGCACAGTCATAGGGCTCTTCTGCTTTAAGGTATCTCTCAATTTGCGGCTGACTAAGTTTTTTGAACTGCACTACAGTGGTATTTATTTTCGATTGATGGCTAATTTCTCCCATTTTATTCTGCTTAACGACACATATGGCAGAGTGAAAGTAGACCTTCTGTCCCGATTGATTGCTAATTTGCGTAACAGCCTTGTCGAATGTCCCTGGTTTGCCTAATATCTTACCTTTAGTTTCGCCGACTTGGTCTGACCCTATAACAATAGAATCAGGGTTAAGGGCCAATACTGCTAGAGCTTTTTCCTCTGCAAGTCTAATCGCCAATGATTTTGCGGTTTCGTCAGGCATAGCCTGTTCTTTAGTGTTAGGTGCAACACATGTAAACGGTGTTTTTAATCGTTCCAGCAACATTTTTTTGTAGATAGATGTTGATGCTAAAATCAAAGGATGGGCCATTAGTTAGTTTCTCTAAGGTTTTTAATGCTTGTATTGGTCTATTTTAAGCAATTTTCTTTGACTATTCACAGTCTTATCCCTATTATGCCCGCCTAACTTGATACCGTCGAAAACTATGTCATTACCGACTCAGATTGATCCGCGGAAATTAGCACTTCAGGGATTAGCCCTTGAGGGTGAATTTGCGGCTAATAGTTTAACTAGGTTGGGTGAATCGGTAGAGGCTATTACTGGGCCTTTGAAGGCGTCTCTCCAGTTCTCGCTTGATGAGTCTCGTCAGCCAATGGTGACCGGTGAAGCTAGTGTCTGTGTTGATGTTATTTGTCAGCGCTGTTTAGACGTAATGAATATTGAGGTTAAGGCTGCTATAGCGCTTCAGGTTGTTTGGTCCGAAGATCATATGGCTAATGTTGCCCCTGACTACGAACCCTGGGTTGTAGTCGATAAAATAGCAGATTTAGATGTTGTGATAGAAGATGAAATACTACTGGCTTTGCCAATCGTTAATTATCACAAGATCGGAGAATGCACAGGTAGCGCCTTGTATCCAAAGGCTGATACCAATTTTGAAGAGACTACCGTTGATAGTCCCTTTAGTGTTTTACAACAGCTCAAGAGATAGTAGCTGTTAATAATTTTTAAGGAGTGTAACCCATGGCTGTTCAAAAAAGTCGAAAAACTCGTTCAAGACGTGGCATGCGTCGTTCGCATGATGCCTTAACTGCTTCAACTGTATCTACTGATGCAACTAGCGGTGAGAAGCATCTTCGTCACCATGTGACTGCTGATGGTTTTTATCGTGGTCGCAAAGTTGTTGAGACCAACGCAGAATAATAAGCCGGTCTTTTGACCATGACTGTTAATATCTCCATAGATGCAATGGGCGGTGACTTTGGTCCCAATGTAACTATGGAGGCAGTTACTCGTGTATTGGCCAATCATTCCGATGTCAGTGCACTTATTTTTGGCGATAGATCTGCTCTTGTACGTTTTATCGGTGAAGATTTAGACTCAAAAATTCGTTCTCGATTACAAATTTGTCATTGTGAATCACAGGTTGATTGTGATGACAAACCCTCGAATGTCGTTCGTTCTAAACAAGATTCATCTATGGCTCTCGCGCTTAAGTCTATTAAAGACGGCGATGCTCAAGCCTGTATTAGTGCCGGTAATACCGGTGTTTTAATGGCTCTCAGCCTATTTACTTTAGGTACATTGCCGGGTATTTCACGGCCTGCTATTTGCGCCGAAATTCCTACTAATAATGGCAATAAGCTAATGCTTGATTTAGGGGCTAATGTTGATTGCTCTGCTCAACAGCTCTATCAATTTACTGTTTTAGGCACACATACTGCCAAATTGGCGCTGGGCATTGCTAACCCTAGTGTGCGGCTTTTAAACGTAGGTTCTGAGGCTGGTAAGGGCAATAATCTTGTGCAGGCCACAGCTGCGATACTTGAGCTTGATGATTCTTTAGATTATCAAGGCTTTATCGAGGGTGATGGCATTTTTCAGGGGCGTGCAGATGTTATTGTGTGTGATGGCTTTAGCGGTAATATCGCGCTTAAAGCGGGTGAGGGAGTTGCGCGGTATATTTCTCAAAAGCTGTCTAAGCTGTCCACTGGTCAAGAGCAACAGTTTGCTGATCTTAAAGCCTCTATTCAACCATCCTTATTTAATGGCGCCTACCTGTTGGGTATAAACGGTGTTGTGGTAAAAAGTCATGGCGGTGCTGACGTGCAGGCTTTTGCTAATGCTTTGGAAAGAGCGATTAATGCGGCTCGTCAGCAATTGCCAAGTGCATTGGCACCCGAGTTAGAAAAAACAATTAAAGTTAACTAGTGAGTAATTTATGAGCAATTTAGCATTTGTTTTTCCCGGTCAGGGCTCTCAAAAAATAGGTATGCTAGCTGAGCTGGCTGAACAAAACCCTATTATTGAACAGACGTTTAACGAGGCATCTGAGGTGCTTGGTTATGATATGTGGCAGCTAATACAGCAGGGTGCGCAAGAGGAAATTAATCTTACTCAGCGTACACAGCCAATTCTTTTAACCTGTAGTGTGGCTATATGGCGTTTGTGGAATGAAAAGCAGGGTGCTTCACCGAGCCAAATGGCGGGGCATAGTCTGGGTGAATGGTCGGCATTGGTCTGTTCTAATGTTATCGACTTTGCTGATGGTCTCAAAATAGTAGAAGCGCGTGGCAAATATATGCAGCAGGCAGTTCCTGTGGGTCAAGGTGCTATGGCGGCTATTATTGGGTTGGACGATCAAGCTATTTTAGAGGCCTGTACTGAGGCTAATGATCTAGGCGTTGTGGATGCAGTGAACTTTAATGCGCCAGGACAGGTGGTTATTGCAGGTTCTAATGAGGCGGTTGAACGCGCTATGGAAATTTGTAAGGATGCAGGGGCTAAACGTGCACTGCCATTACCTGTGAGTGCGCCGTTTCATACTTCATTGATGAAGCCTGCCGCGGACAATCTTGCCAACATGGTTAACGCTGTTACATTTAGGTCGCCAGAAGTGCCTATAATGCATAATGTTCATGCGCAAAATGAACAGGATCCACAAGCTATCAAGGCCTTGATGCTTGAGCAGATATATAGCCCAGTAAAATGGGTGGACTGCGTTAAGCAGTTAAAACAAAGCGGTGTTAGCACCTTGGTTGAGTGTGGACCCGGAAAAGTTTTAAGTGGTTTAGCTAAGCGAATTGATCGCGAATTAACCGCGGTAGCCACTGAAAGCGCAGCTGATTTTGATGCTGCACTTACCCTATAATAGTCACTCACAGGAGTAGAGCATGACAACAGAACAAAAAGTTTGCCTTGTTACAGGTGCGAGTCGCGGTATTGGTGCGGCCATTTCAGATCAGTTGGGTAATCAAGGGTACACCGTTATAGGTACTGCCACTTCAGTTTCAGGTGCTGAAAAAATTGATCAGCGCTTTAGGGATCAAGGAATCAATGGCGCTGGCATGGTACTTAATGTTACTGACAGTCAATCAATTAGCGATTTGCTTGAGCGAGTTGGTGAAAAGTTTGGCGCACCTACGGTACTTGTCAACAATGCAGGTATTACTAAGGATAACCTATTATTGCGCATGAAAGATGATGAGTGGTTCGATGTTATCGATACCAATCTTTCATCTATCTTCCGTTTATCAAAAGCCTGTTTAAAGCCTATGACAAGAGCGCGTTGGGGCCGTATTGTGAATATTAGTTCGGTGGTTGGCTCTATGGGTAATGGTGGTCAGACGAATTATTCGGCAACTAAAGCTGGCGTTGCAGGTTTTGCTCGATCTCTGGCTAAAGAAATTGGCTCTAGAGGAATTACAGTTAACACTGTGGCACCTGGTTTTATTGCGACTGATATGACAAAAGATTTAACTGATGCCCATAAAGAGACTATGCTTAGTCAGGTGCCACTTGGTAGATTGGGCGATCCCAACGAAATTGCCTCGGTAGTGACTTTCTTGGTAAGTGATTCAGCCGGTTACATTACGGGTGAAACTATTCATGTAAATGGTGGTATGTACATGGGTTAAGCGTCATTTTGACGTAAAAAACTCATTTTTTTGTATTCTGGGCTAGTATTTTAATATTTGTGCGGTAAAATGCCCGCCTTGGACAAAACGTAATTTAATAAAAGAGGGTCTAGATCTTCTTTTTAACAAGACATCTGATTCCTTGAAAGGAGATATACAACGATGAGTAACATTGAAGAACGCGT
>JBMZFJ010000027.1:0-20459 GCA_049615345.1 Porticoccaceae bacterium
TGCCAGCCTAAAATAGCCGAGGGTAAAATTAGATGAGCGGAGCTAGAGATAGGTAGAAATTCGGTTAAGCCCTGCACCACTGCCAGCCAAAATGCCTGTATAAAATCCATTAGTTAACCTGCTCCTCTGTTGCTCTTAAGCGTTTTCTTTTTTGCCATGCCTCGGTGCCGCGCAAATACACCAAATCCACAGCTTCAATATTAACCGCTGAGCCTTGAGCAAGCTGTTGCTCAGCCATGGGTAGCAAATCAATGGCATTGGGGTATATAGGGGTAAATAGCTCAGCGTACTGGGGAGCTGATTCAAATAGGTTGCCAGCATCACCAATAATAGCACTTGGCTTGTTGGCATTAATAAACTCAATAGCTTGCTCAGCAGACACTAATTGATCAGCTTCTAGCGCCACAATCTGGTTATTATCCTCTAGACTGTATCTGCCCAGATTAAATTCAGACATTCGTGCATCCAGCAGAGCCATTATTTCACCCGATTGTGCATTTTGTAGGCGCCTATAAGTCGCCACAATAAGTTCTAAGGTCGACACCGGTGCCACTGGGATATCTGCACCATAGGCCATGCCCTGCACCGCGGCAAAACCAATTCGCAAGCCGGTAAAAGACCCAGGGCCTATGCTGACACCTATGGTATCTAACTGATTAACCTTTATTTGCGCCTCAGCTAAAACCTGCTGCACCATAGGCATAAGTAATCGGGAATGAGAGCGCGGCTCATCGGCAAATTTAGCAATCGTTTTATCACCAATTTGCAGCGCAACAGAACAGGCTTCAGTAGAAGTATCAACCGCCAGAATTGTGGTCATAGTTTGGCCTGCGCAAAAACCGATAAAATATTAAACCGAGAGTATACCTAACCCGCAGCCTTTGCGCACAGAGATTTAGAAATTGCAGATTAGCTTAAAGCGCTAACAATACGCGCCTGAACTTCATCCAACTGACCTAAACCATCAACCGATTTAAATGCTGGAGCTTGATTATCTGCATTGGCAAGCTCGGTATAAAAAGCCACTAACGGTTCAGTCTGGTTATGATAAACCTCAAGACGATTGCGAATAGTGTCTTCGCGATCATCTTCACGCTGAATTAAAGGTTCACCGGTCACATCATCCTGATCGGTAACTTGCGGTGGGTTATGTTCAATATGATAGACACGACCACTGCCCTCATGCACACGACGTCCACTAAGACGCGACACGATTTGGTCATCATCAACCGATATTTCAACCACAAAATCAATAGGAATACCGGCATCTTTTAATGCCTGTGCCTGAGGAATAGTTCGTGGGAAGCCATCGAGCAAAAAGCCATTAACACAGTCGGCTTGCTGAATACGATCTTCTACCAAGGCAATAATTAATTCATCCGATACTAGCGCACCAGAATCCATCACATCTTTTACTTTCTTGCCCAATTCGCTACCTGCTTTAATCGCAGCCCGCAACATATCGCCGGTAGAGACCTGAGGAACAGCATATTTCTCAGAGATAAACTGTGCCTGAGTACCTTTTCCTGCGCCGGGGGGACCTAGTAAAATCAATCGCATTAATGGAGTTCCTTTGTACAAAAAATTTAGGGTTGATTTACAACTGAGATCAACCAATAAATAAGGTGGAGCACCATACACCTATTGGACTATTCAAACAAGTCCAGAGCATTGTTTAGAGATTGCGAAACGGTTTTCTACTCTGCTTGCTTGGCTTTAATCCACGCCTGCTCAAGAGTATCGACATCGAGAGTTTTATTATTGTTTAAATCTAACTCAGCATCCATAGACTCAAAGCGGCGCACAAATTTGTTATTAGTTTTGGCCAATGCCCTTTCGGGATCTATAGACAGGTGACGCGCCAAATTAACACAGGCAAACATCAAATCACCCAACTCCTCTTCTTGACGTGCCTTATCGCCGCTATCAATTTCTTGATGTAACTCGGCTAGCTCTTCCTTAACCTTCTCAATCACACCATCGACATTTGGCCAGTCAAAACCACAATTAGCCGCCCTTTTTTGCAATTTAGTGGCGCGCATCTGTGCCGGTAAAGCATTGGGTACATCATCCAAAATACCGCTATTGCCCTTTTTTTGCCGCTCTTCCTGCTTAATCGCTTCCCAATTTTGCTTAATTTGCTGCTCATCAATCGACAACCCCGCTCGAGTCGATTCGAGGGTGCCCTCAGGGAAAACATGCGGGTGGCGTCTTACCAACTTTGAAGTGATATTGTTGATTACCGTATCAAAATCAAATTCACCCTGCTCTTCAGCCATTTGGCAGTAGAAAATAATTTGAAACAGTAAATCGCCCAATTCCTCACTTAAATCACTCAGATCATTGCGCTCAATGGCATCCACCACCTCATACACCTCTTCAACCGTATAAGAGGCTATAGTGGCATAGGACTGTTTAATATCCCAAGGGCATCCAGTCTCAGGATCGCGCAAACGCGCCATTAGATAGCGTAAATCTTTGATTGAGTAATTAACTGACATAGCACAGCCCTAACTTTAGTAGCGGATAAATATAATTTAATATTTCTGTCGACTATTAAAGAACTGCAAATAATAGGGGTCAAGGTAATTTTGAAGACCTAGCCAGTAAATCACATAGTTAACTGCTCGTAACCGATTAAAAGTGGACCATACTCATTCTATCCACCACGAACTAATCTAACGCGGTAAGAGGTATCACGTTTATAGTAGAATGTATAAAAACCATTCTGAAACTTTACATGTAAAGCTCTATCGTTAGAGTAGTGCGTTGATGTCCAGTAACCCAACCAAGGAGCCAAGGGAAAACCGTTTTTATCTGGGGTATAAACCACTGTCTCTGGGAAAACTGTTAAATTTATAGCGGGATTGTGGCAAGCCTCCTCAACAATTGAGGTTAATTCTTTGATATTGGGCAAGCGCCAATCATTGTAATTTGCAAAATTAGTGCCTTTGGCTACCTCAAGTGCACCTTCCCAGTCATGCTCCGACGGCTCACCCTGACAGGTAGTACCATCCCATGTTAGGCCAACACTACAGCGCATCCACATTAACTTTGTGGCAGTATCCGTTACTGTGCCATTACTGTGCTGGGTGAACTGGCTCGTGGGTGTTGTGGGCGGTATTTCAGTTTCGCTCAAGCAAATCTGTGACCCTATACTGGAACTACACCAAAGCAAGGCAATCAATAGGACTGCTTTGTGTTTAAATCCATTTAACATTATTTCTCTCCTTGAATTATTGATGCTTAAATCGGTACTCGGCGTTGGTTAATCATTTAATATGCGCTCCCTCGCACCAGTCGCACAGAAGATTCCTTGTTTCGAGGTTGATAATTACCCACTGGCTCGCCAAAAAACACATACCAAGCATGGGTGCTTATGGGCGCACTGGGTGAGGATGACCAAAATATTGAAAAATTATTTGTATTTGGGAACAACTGCGTGTTAATGGTAGGCATATTTGCCGCATAATTTACCAAACCCTGAAGCTCTTTTAGTGATGGCACCCGCCAGTCACTGTATCCACATAACAACTCTGAATTACTACCATCAACCAGAACATCCCAATCTGAATAATAATCACCAAACCCCTTACCCTTGGCTGTTTTTCCACCCCAACGGTAGCCTTTATTCATATCATGAAGACCGCCATCATTGGTTTTCACTTCCCAGACCAAACCGGTATGATTATCCCGAATACAAGCCCAAGGATTTGATGGGTAATCACCTTTCTTCACGTAAAAACTACCATCAGCATTTAATACGCTAAAATCAAATCCAGCGTGACCAAATCCCGCCTTGATAAAAGCCCCCTCAACAAAGTGATAATCACGCCCATGAGAGCAATCTTGTTGTCCTGTTTTGTCAAGACAAACTTTGTCATTACCTTTTGCGTAATTTGCATCTCGCGTTGACCCCGTATCATTCAATAAACCGGTTGATGGTGATTTTGGTATTGCCGCTATCGGAATCGTTTTATTAGAACTTAGAGCCGTTAAATAAAAATGATAGGGTGTGCCATTGATTAATTCTTGAATGACAACCTTAGTATCATTAATTTCGTTTAGAATCTTTTTATCCGTGCGAACACTTCCTTGATCCGAAAGAATAACCCTGTAGTATGTGAGCTCGACTTGTTCTTTGGACATCCAATTCAGAGTTACTTGACCATCTCCAGGGATAGCCGATACGTTGAATACGCCTGAAGGAATTAATTCGACATCAACAGTCACTGTATCTGCGTCAGTTAAACCGTCGTTATCAGTGACTACCACCTCAAATGTTAATAGTTTCGTTTCCGGACTACCTATAACTGGTGCAATAAAACTTAACTCAGACTGATCGGCATTATCTAACTGAGCACTTGCACCAGAAATTTGCCGCCACTGGTAACTCGTTATACTTCCGTCAGGGTCAGAGGCTGTTGATGAAATAGTAACTTTCGATTTTTCTTTAACCGACTGGTCTGGTCCTGCAACAACGGAGGGCTTTTGTAGCTTGGGTTTAGGCTTTGGTGATGGTTCTGTTTTTGTTGTTACACTAATTGAAATTTGATCTGTTGCGACCAGCCCATCGTTGTCAGTAACCAGAATCTTAAATGTTAATGTTTGTGGGCTATTGATAGCCGGCGCTGTAAAATTAATTTCAGCTTTATCAGTGTTATCCAACTGAATCTTGGGACCGGAAATTTGCTCCCATTGATAACTAACAATGTTTCCATCAACATCAGTTCCAACTGATTTGATAGTAACCTTAGATTTCTCTATAACCGTCTTGTCTTCCCCTGCAGCTACTGTGGGTGCTTTCTTTTCCTTTATATCAGTTGGTTTATTGCTACCACCACAGCCAGCTAGGCTAAATAGCATTGGGCATAACAGAATTAATAATTGATATTGCTTATAAGATAACATTCCAAACTCCTTTTTGGTCTGCTAATTAGTTGAGAGAGCGATTTAAAAGCAAGTTAGAACCCAAGCAGCTCCCAGTTTGAATGAAAAATGATAACGAATGTCACAGACGGTAAAAAGAGTACCGATCCTAGTTAATAATAGACTATTTGCGGTGGCTTCGCAGAAGATAGATCGATTTAACTAGGCAAACAGCCCAGAAGACAGGTAGCGGTCACCGCGATCGCAAATAATCGCCACAATAACAGCATTTTCTGCCTGCTTGCTAATTTCCAGTGCCGCGGCAACCGAACCACCAGAGGATACACCGGCAAATATACCCTCCTCGCGGGCTAATCGAATCATCGTCTGCTCAGCCGCTGACTGGGATATATCCATCACTGTATCTATATTGGCATCATCAAAAATGCCCGGCAGATAGGCCTTGGGCCAGCGTCTAATACCGGGAATATTGGCGCCATCTTCCGGCTGAAGGCCAACAATTTGAATTTCTGGGTTTTTCGATTTTAGAAAGGCTGACACCCCCATAATGGTCCCGGTAGTACCCATAGAGCTAACGAAATGGGTGATTTCACCCTGAGTATCGCGCCAGATTTCTGGGCCTGTAGAGTTTACATGGGCCATGGGGTTATCGGGGTTATTAAACTGATCTAAAACCACGCCCTTACCCTCGGATTGCATGGCGTTGGCTAAATCGCGCGCACCCTCCATACCCTCTTCTTGGCTGACCAAAATAAGCTCAGCACCATAGGCGGTCATGGCCCATTTGCGCTCATCGGTCGCGTTTTCTGGCATGATTAATGTAATTTTATAACCCAACATAGCCGATGCCATAGCCAAGGCAATACCTGTATTGCCGCTGGTGGCTTCTACCAAGCGGTCACCGGGTTTTATATCACCGCGCAGTTCCGCCTGTTTAATCATATTGATGGCAGGACGATCTTTAACACTGCCCGCAGGGTTATCGCCCTCAAGCTTGGCAAGAATGGTATTAGAGGTTTTACCCGGGATACGCTGTAACCTCACCAAGCGGCTATTGCCAACAGTTTGATCAATTGTGGGGTACTGCATAGTCTTGCCTCAATTAATATTAGGTAGTTAAAAGTGTCTATTGTGCCCTAATTTTTCACTTACCACTGCTATTCAAATGTTATATAGCATAATATTTTGGCATATATGGGCTTTAATTATGTAATTGCCACATAGGCTAGAGCATAGTTTTTCTCATCGGAAAGACTTAGCAAAACTTTACTGCCGCCCAACTGTTTTAATCGATCGGCGGCATTTTCTTGCAGTTTAACCTGTGGTGCGCCCTCGGCATTATTAGAAACCACCAACTGCTGAAAGCTAATACCGCGACCAATACCGGTGCCCAACGCCTTAGCAATTGCCTCTTTGGCGGCAAAGCGTTTGGCTAAAAAAGCCACCGAGTTTCCCCGTCCGCGATACTCTGCGATTTCACTTTCGGTAAGGATACGCTGTACAAATTTATCGCCCTGACGCTCTAGCGCATCGGCAATACGTTTAATTTCTACAATATCTGTACCTATGGCAATGGTCATTTTTTGCTCTTTTATTGGCTTTTTAAAAGGTGTTGGCGATACAGTTCGCGGCTATTTAGTTGTTTACCATCCAGATAAAAATTAATCACCTGACGGGTTAGTTGCTTGGCCGCTCTCAGCACTGACTGCTGCTCAAATTCACCTTTGCTAAGGGCCATAATATCAGCTCCAGACAAGGCATTGGCATTATCCTTGGTTTGATCCTGCAATAATTTAAGCCCTTGATCGGGAATATAATAATATAAATGCTCTGGATTTACTGCCTGCCCAGTTTCAGTGTCTGCATCTAGCACCAAGCCGTAGCCTAATTCTTCTAGCAGTAGCATCTCAAAACGTCTTAATTCAGCCTGATCCAAGCCTGAGGCTGACAAGTGAGACATAAATTGATGGTAAAAATTATACAGCGGCTGATGGGGGTCATTTTGATGTAATAATTTATACAGCAATTCGTTGATATACAGGCCAACAAATAATGATTCTTGCGCCAGAAACACCGGCGACTGAATGGGATCGGCTTGAATGAGTGTTTTTAATTCCCCTCGCCCCTGCCATTGGAAATGATGTTCAGTGTAAGGGAAAAGAGTTTTGGCTATGCCCTTCTTATTGGGTTTGCGAAAGCCTTTCGCCACACAGCGAAAACGACCATAGTTTAGAGTGAAAATATCCACCAGCAAGCTGGTTTCGCGATAGGGAATGGTGTGAAGAATAAATCCGGGTTCAGACTCAATTCGCATGGCGCGCTACTCGTCTGTGTAGCCCAAACTGCGAAGTGCTCTTTCATCATCAGACCAGCCACTTCGAACCTTAACCCAGGTTTTAAGCATTACTTTGCAATCCAGTAATGATTCCATATCGGCGCGCGCCTGCTGGCCAATTTTTTTAAGCCGCTCACCACTGCTACCGATAATAATTTTCTTTTGACCCTCGCGTTCCACCAAAATTAGGGCGCTGATATGGGTAACTTTTGGCTCTACCCTAAACTCTTCAATTTCAACCGTCACCTGATAGGGTAATTCAGCGCCCAACTGGCGAGTAATTTTTTCCCGCACAATTTCGGCGGCTAAAAACCGCTCACTGCGATCAGTAATCTGATCTTCAGGGAAAACATGGGTGTTTTTGGGAATAAAACCATTAATTTTATGTTCGAGCAGATCAATATTGGTTTTGCGCAAGGCTGACAGAGGAATATATTGTTCAGCTTCTAACTTGCCCTTTAAAAATTCTATATGGGGTAAAACAGCGTCTTTATCTTCAATCATATCGACTTTATTGATTACCACTATAACTGGAGCTGATGACTGACTTAATTGGCGCGCCACATACTCATCCGCTTCACTCCATTCAAATCTATCAAGCACAAATACCACCACATCAACATCAGCAATTACACTAGCGGCAGAGCGATTCATTACGCGGTTAATGGCGCGTTCTTGGTTGGTGTGAATACCTGGAGTATCTACATAGATAGTCTGATAGTTTTCTTCGGTTTTAATCCCTAACAGCGTATGTCTTGTGGTCTGTGGCTTGCGCGAGGTAATACACAACTTTTGACCCAATAAATGATTGAGCAAAGTAGACTTGCCAACATTGGGCCGCCCCACAATGGCGACGTAGCCACAAAATTGTTTAGGATCAGTCAATGCTCTATCTCTAAGGTTGATAAAAATTTCTCCGCCACTATTTGTTCTGCTTTACGTCTGCTGCTTGCAGTCGCAGTAAACTCTCTATCTAATAAGTCTATTTTACAACTTACAGTAAATAACCGGCTGTGAGCTTCACCACCGGTTTCAATCACTCTGTATTGAGGCAGTGCATGGCCGCGTTGCTGTAAAAATTCTTGCAGCGTAGTTTTGGCATCTTTAGCCGGCTTTGCCTCTTCGGCAATACTCAGTAGATCTTCAAACCAGTTGAGAACACAGCGCCGTGCTTCATCGAGATTAGAATCTAAGTAAACGGCTCCGATTAACGCCTCGACTGTATCACCTAAAATTGAATCGCGCCGGTGTCCACCGCTTTTCATTTCGCCCTGCCCCAGTAGTAGTTCAGAGCCTAGATCTAGTCTTCTAGCAACCTCAGCCAGTGACTCTGCTCGTACGATCTGTGAACGCATGCGGCTAAGATCACCCTCTCGCGAATCAGAAAACTTTTGGAATAGGAAATCGCTGATAACAAGACTTAAAATCGAATCACCCAGAAACTCCAAGCGTTCGTTATTTTTGGCGCCACAACTGCGATGTGAAAGGGCTAACTTAAGTAACTCTGGGTCGCGAAATTGATAGTCTATTCGCTGTTGCAGTTGCTTAATACCGACGTTAGCAATCATGAGTAGACGCTAATAATCATTGGATTTTACCTGCGCGCTCAAAACTGGGAAGGCTTGTAATGCTATCCCAAAACATCCATCGAGCAAACGCTTTACCCACAATTCGGCTTTCGGGAACTGGACCCCAAACTCGGCTATCGCTCGAATTATCCCGGTTATCACCCATCATAAAGTAATGACCGTCAGGGACAGTCACAGAGAAATTTAGACTTAAGCGCGTAGGCAGATTACGCCTTTGCATTAGATGCTCGGTATCGCCTAAATCTTCTATCATAACCACAGATCTGGGTGGCGCAGGCTCGTCAAGATAGGGTTGTTGCACCATCTTTTCGCCATTGATAAATAATTGGCCCTTGATCAGATTAATCTTATCGCCGGGTAGACCAATCACACGCTTAATAAAATATCTGTCATCATGTGGTGGGTAAAACACCATTACATCGCCGCGTTGAGGCTCAGACACATCGATTATTTTAGTATGTAAAACCGGCAATCTTACTCCATAAATCCATTTATTGACCAGAATGTAATCGCCTACTTTGAGGGTTGGCTCCATGGATTTAGAAGGGATCTGAAAGGGTTCGGCCACAAATGAGCGTAGTACCAATACAAAACCGAGTACGGGTGCGAGAGAAGCAAGAAAACCAATCAGCGAATCTTCATTGGCACGAATCGATTTATTCATTAGCCAGCAAAGGCCGCAGAGCAAAAAGATTACTGTAAGAATTAACTCAAAATTGAAATCCAAAATCAGGCGCTCCCTGTGGTTTACTGACTAAGTCTTCAGTACAGCAAGGAAGGCATCCTGTGGGATTTCCACACGCCCTACCTGCTTCATACGTTTTTTACCGGCTTTCTGCTTTTCTAGCAATTTTTTCTTACGTGTAACATCACCACCGTAACATTTGGCAGTCACATTTTTACGCAATGCCTTCACCGTAGTTCGCGCCACAATACTACCACCAACCGCTGCTTGAATAGCAACATCAAACATCTGTCGAGGAATTAATTCTTTCATCTTCTCAGCCAAACTACGGCCCTTTT
Source organism: Porticoccaceae bacterium (assembly GCA_049615345.1). Taxonomy (GTDB): domain Bacteria; phylum Pseudomonadota; class Gammaproteobacteria; order Pseudomonadales; family Porticoccaceae; genus HTCC2207. Next base: position 9,838 of record JBMZFJ010000027.1, read on the forward strand.
GCACCGCATGATCGCGATGAATAATTGCCGCTAGTGCATCGACCTTATCGCCGTTGATAAGGATATCTAGCTTAACCAATGAAGCTGCCTGAAAACGAGTAAAGCTGTAATCAAGTGAGGCAAAACCACGGCTGACGGACTTTAGTCGATCAAAGAAATCCATAACTACTTCACTCATCGGCAAGTCATAGCTTAACGAAACCTGACCACCAATAAACTGCATGTCTTTTTGTATGCCGCGCTTTTCAACGCATAGGGCAATTACATTGCCCACATAGTCTTTTGGCACCAGAATATTGGCTTCACAAATAGGCTCGCGCATTTCATCAATTGCGGCTGGATCCGGGAGATTTGAGGGGTTTGAGATATACAGTGTTTCAGCCTTATTAGTCACAATCTCATAGACTACTGTAGGCGCCGTGGTAATTAGATCAAGATCATATTCTCGCTCTAAACGCTCCTGAATAATCTCCATATGGAGCATGCCAAGGAAGCCACAACGAAAACCGAAACCCAGTGCATCTGAGCTTTCAGGCTCATAAAACAATGAGGCATCATTAACCGCTAATTTGGCCAATGCCTCTCGGAAATCTTCAAAGTCATCGGAATCAACTGGGAACATCCCTGCATAGACCTGTGGCTTGATTTTTTGAAAGCCTGGCAATGCTTCTGCCTCAGAGCTATTTATATGAGTAATGGTATCACCCACAGGTGCGCCCAAAATATCTTTAATTCCGGCGACCATAAAGCCAACTTCACCGGCCTTAAGTACACCCGTTGGATTGCGTTTGGGCGTAAATACGCCAACACTATCTACCACATGCGCCTTGCCTAGTGATTTGGCCATGATTTTATCTTTAACTTGCAAAGTACCCTGTACAACCCGAACCAGAGACACAACACCCAGATAATTATCAAACCATGAATCAATAATGAGCGCCTGCAAAGGTGCATCTACATCACCCTCTGGCGGCGGCACCTGCAATACTAACTCTTCGAGAATATCTTTGATTCCCTCACCCGTTTTAGCACTGCAACGAACGGCCTCGGTTGCTTCAATACCGATAATATTTTCAATTTCATTGATCACTTTTTCAGGCTCTGCCTGAGGCAAATCCATCTTATTTAAGACCGGTATAACCTCTAGACCCTGAGCAATAGCGGTATAACAGTTAGCCACTGACTGGGCTTCCACGCCCTGAGCGGCATCAACAATCAAAAGAGCTCCCTCACAGGCTGCTAGGGAACGAGACACTTCATAGGTGAAGTCCACGTGCCCAGGAGTATCAATAAAATTAAGCTGGTAGGTTTTTCCGTCCTTGGCTTTAAAAGGCAAGGTCACACTTTGGCTCTTGATGGTAATACCGCGCTCACGCTCGATATCCATTGAATCCAATACTTGAGCCGCCATTTCGCGCTCACTAAGGCCACCGCAAAGCTGAATAAACCGATCGGCAATGGTCGATTTGCCGTGGTCAATATGGGCGATGATGGAAAAATTTCTAATATGACTAAGATCGGACAAGGTATTTACTGCCATTAAAATTTGCGAGTTGGATTTTAGCCTATTTCAAGCACCGACGCTATCAAACAAACCATCTAAACAACCCTATTTGAATGATCCAAGCATAAAATTATTGGATCACAATGGTTTTAGAGATAGCCCAACCCTGACGATAAAATCTCACTAAAATAGGTGTGTTCTTTGGCAAATCTTGAATAATTTGAAAATACTCATCCGTATCATCAATACGACTGTAACCCAACTGAACAAGAATATCCCCGGGCTTTATTCCTGCCAGAGCAGCTGGTGACTGCGCCAATACCTCAGTCACTAAGGCTCCGCCAGATAACTTCAACGCCCGCAATTGATCTTGATCCACCGACTTCACAGAGAGACCTAATGTATCACTATTTTCTTTGGTTTCTGCAATAGCAATCTCGTCACCATCTAGGGCGCCAATAATTACCCTAAGGCTTTTGTGCTTTCCTTTGCGAATAATTTCTACCTTGGCTTTGGTGTCCGGCGCCAACATACCCACCAGGTGTGGTAAATCATCAGCATCGACAATATCTTGACCATTGATACCAATAATAACATCACCCGGCTCGATACCCCCCTTATCAGCAGGGCTATCGATCTCCACGGCATTAATAAGCGCGCCTCTGGGTTTATCCAACTCCAATGATTGAGCAATCGCCTTGTTTACATCTTGAATGGCCACCCCCAACCAGCCACGCTCTACAACGCCACTATCTTTCAGCTGCTCTATGACTCTAAGAGCCACATTACTGGGAATAGAAAAGGACAATCCGATAGACCCCCCCGAGCGTGAAAATATTTGTGAGTTAATACCCACCACTTCGCCCTCTAAATTAAATAGTGGACCTCCTGAATTACCCGGATTAATCGCCACATCAGTCTGTATAAAGGGTACATAGTTTTCTCCCTGCTCTGTCGGCAAGCTTCTTCCCTTAGCACTGACAATGCCAGCCGTGACTGAGTAATCCAGCCCAAAGGGAGAGCCTATAGCCAATACCCATTCACCCACTTTTAATTTATCCGAGTTGGCAAATTCAAGAACATCCAACCCTTTGGCTTTTATTTTTAACAGCGCTAAATCTGATCGGCGATCTGTGCCTATGATTGTTGCTTCATACTCGCTGCGATCAGAAAATAACACCTGTATCTCTTGTGCCTGATCAACCACATGGTGATTGGTTAAAATATAGCCATCGCGGGAAATCACAAAACCAGAGCCAGATGAACGAACCTTCTGTGACGGTGATCTTGGCGGATTGCCATATTCAAAGAGCTCTCTGAAAATATCCGGAATTTGTTGTGAGGATTGCTGCTCTGAAATACTAACCGTATTTATTTTTACCACAGAGGGGGATACCTGTTCCACCAACTTGGCAAAATCTGGCAGTGTCGCATGCGCCGATGGTGAAAGAACAACAATAGCAATAACGTAGGTCAACAAACTTTTAAACACAGAATGATCTCCAAACCACAATTAAACTAAGAAAGACTCAAAGATTCCTGAACAGCATTTGCTTCAAATAACACTGGGTTAAAGCGTGGATCATTGCGAAGTTTGGCATTGAGCATACTGACCAAGCCACCACCGGCAGCGAGCCCTAACACTGCACCTAAAACACTCATCGCGTCACTTGAACTCATCAACCATAAACCGATCAAGCTAGCACCAAGAGGAACAAGGTAGGCGCAAACTGAGGCCAGCACTACGACATCTTCAGGTATAGCTATAGTCACCTGCTGACCAACCCTATATCCCTGAGTACTGTCCAGAGATTTTAGCACCCGCAAGCGGCTAGTTCTGCCGGTTAACTTGGAGAGCACAGCTGTACCACAGCCTTTTTGCGCAGTACAGGTCTCACATGCCGATTTTTGCACCGCTTCCACCCATAGGGCATCGTTTTCTATGGCAGTTACAGTAGCTGTCTCAAGAATCATTGATGAATCTCTTTTGAATATGTATTTAATACGTAAAGTTTAGCTTAGCCTATTAAAAACTTCTAACAAGCAGTATTCGATTGGCAACCAGAACAACAGCCACAGGTTTACTTAGCAATAGATTCTTTAGGTGATAGGTTATCTTCGTCAGTATTAGACTCGAATACAGTTTGATCCTCGACATAACTTGACTTTGAGCCTAACTGGCTTGCCTTTGCATCCGTCGAAGGAACATATAACTTGATTAGTTTAGCGGGTTGTTGTGACGTTTTGAACGCTCCGCCGGCATTGACCGTACGCGCTTCAATCAATGGCTGAAAGCCGGTGGGGAATTGATTAGCTGGCCTTTGAAGCTGGTCCGCAGAATTTTCAGCAGAGCCTGCTGTTTGAAAAGCCTCATTTTGCATTGGGCTGACGTTATTAAGTTGCTGAACGCCAATAATCGCCATAAAGGCAACACTGGCAGCTACAGCAAACCGACCTACTGCCCTAGTCTGAATAACTTGCTGTATAAAATGGTTGCTGTAGGTTTTTTCATTAGCTATAGCAGCTGATACGGACTGAGAAATATCTTTGCCCGCCAGCGGTGTATTGGCCATAGCCTGAGAGGTAAGGTTGTATCTAGACCATTTATTGGCAATAGCCTGATCGGTTAAATCGGCTGGGTCGCTAGACCCCTCGAGCGCTAACTCTTTGAGAATACGATGCAACTCAAGCTCGCTGACCTCACCATCGACCAGTGCAGACACTGATTCTGTAAGACGCTGTTTACTTTCGCTCATACAATTTCCTCATCATTTAAAACCCAGATTAAAACACTCAATCTAAAATCCTTACCCTTAAGACTCATAGGGTTGCAAAAGGTTCAATTTTTCTTATCCGCCGTCAAAACACGCTCATCCAAAAACTCTCGAGCCCTGAATATCCTTGATCTTACGGTACCCACTGGGCAATCCATTACGGCAGCGATATCCTCATAACTCATACCCTCAAATTCTCGCAATGTTAAAGCGGTACGCAAATCTTCAGGCAAGGCATTTAGGGCATTTTTGATAATAGTGGCTAGCTCTTCGGTCATTATCGAATTTTCAGGCGTAGCCTCATCAATCAGCTTGTCATTATTGGAAAATTGTTCAGCGTCTTCGACATCGATATCGGTGTTGGCAGGTCGACGACTTTTAGACACTAGGTAATTTTTTGCTGTATTGATGGCGATTCTATACAGCCAGGTGTAGAACTGACTATCGCCACGAAATTTGGGCAGTGCCTTGTAGGCTTTAATAAATGCTTCTTGAGTGACATCAGCGACTTCGTCGGTATCGCGTATAAAACGTCCAACAATGGCTTGTAATTTGTATTGATATTTTAGCACCAGAAGATCAAAGGCTCTTTTATCACCTTTTTGCACCCGCAACACTAGTTGGTGATCCGTTGACTCTGAATTGTGTTCCTTCATTAAAAATCCGTTATCTTATTCTGGGCTACAGTGTGCGCTCTTACGTATTAACAGTTTCTTCAGCTTATGTACCCCTTGGATGGGGTTTAATCTAACAGATTTATACAATTTGCCGTAGTCACTGGGCATCTCATATTATACTATCACGATAGTTTTATTATATGCGGTTTATTAATGATCAAAAACAATTTCTATGATGTCTTGGTAATCGGTAGCGGTGCTGCAGGACTTACCTTGGCGCTTCAGTTAGACCAGTACCTCAAAGTAGCACTCATCAGTAAATCAACCTTAAAGGGTGGTGCCTCATGGCTTGCACAGGGTGGAATTGCCGCCGTTTTTGATAAGGATGATAGTGCTGAGGCGCATATTAAGGATACCTTGATTGCCGGTGCTGGCCTCTGCCATGAAGACAGTGTTCGCTATGTGGTTGAAAATGGCCCCTCGGCGGTAAAATGGTTGATTGAACAGGGCGTGGATTTTACGCTCGATTCCGATCAGGTTCATTACCATTTAACCCAAGAAGGCGGCCATAGTCATCGACGCATACTGCATTCTGCAGATGCTACTGGAAAAGCGGTAACGACCACCCTAGTCGATCAAGTAATCGCTAGAGATAATATTGATATTTATGAACATCACTGCGCTGTTGATCTTGTAACTCAAGCGGACAATAACTCGCGAAAAATACGTTGCAATGGCGCTTATCTTCTGGATATTGAGACCTCGAAGGTCTCTCTTTTTCAAGCCAAATCTGTGGTGCTTGCTTCAGGCGGGGCCAGCAAGGCCTATCTCTATACCAGTAATCCAGATGGAGCTAGCGGTGATGGTTTGGCGATGGCTTGGCGTCGCGGCTGTCGCGTAGCAAATTTAGAATTTAATCAATTTCATCCGACCTGCCTGTACCATCCCAAGGCAAAATCATCTTTAATTACCGAGGCTCTTCGCGGTGAAGGCGCAGTGCTGAAACTTCCCGACGGTTCACGCTTTATGGATAAATTTCATGCAGACGGTGAACTGGCACCCAGAGATGTTGTGGCGCGAGCTATAGACTTTGAAATGAAGCGTCTCGGTTGTGACTGTGTTTATTTGGACATCAGTCATAAGCCGGCGGACTTTATTACTGAGCACTTTCCAACCGTATATAAAACCTGTCTCGAATTTAATATAGATATCACAAAAGAGCCGATTCCCGTAGTACCGGCGGCTCACTATACCTGTGGCGGCGTAGTGGTTGATAAGCAGGGTCAAACTGATCTCAAGAATCTTTATGCGATTGGTGAAACTGCTTTTACCGGTCTGCATGGGGCTAACCGAATGGCAAGTAATTCACTGCTGGAATGCTTGGTATATGCTCAGGCGGCGGCTAAAGATATCAATGCCAATATCACTTCGATTAATGCCCCTGATTTAATTCAAGACTGGGATGAATCACGCGTCAACAGCTCTGATGAAGATGTAGTTATATCCCACAATTGGGACGAGTTACGCCGTTTTATGTGGGACTATGTGGGCATTGTTAGAACCGACAAACGACTGGCGCGAGCGCACCACAGAATTAAGCTCTTACTCAATGAAATTCAGGAGTATTACAGCAACTATAAAATCTCACGTGATCTTCTTGAATTGCGCAATTTAGCTACTGTGTCTGAACTCATTATTCGCTGCGCGCAACAGCGCAAAGAAAGCCGTGGACTGCACTTTACCGTGGATTACCCTGAGCTATCGCCCGTAGCAAGAGACACTATTATGGTACCGATTAATTTTGCCGGTCAGGATGTCGTTATCCACCGCGATTAGGTTTTTTTGACCAGGCAATCATTAATTTCCGCAGGCGAATATGTTGCTCTCTAGGCATTGAATCTGCGGGTATTACTTGGCTTAATCTAGCACCGGTCCTGGCATAAAAATTCATTACCAGTAAGTGTCGCGTCAAAAATTGCTGAGTTTGCAAATAAACCTTTTTACCATTGAGTATCCATTCACCAGTTTCAGGCTGAAACTGCAAATGATCTGCTTTTGCCTGTTTATGACTAGCCATTGTTACTAGACCGTACCAGGCCACTAAAATAATAGCGATAAGCTTAACACTGAGAATAACTGGAATTATTATCAGCATTATTAACACTAGAGCAACTACAGTAAGATCAAAAAAGAGAAGTGATTTTGCAGGACAGATTGTAAAACTATTGGGGCCGCTTTCGACTTGCATGAATAATATCGATAATCCTTTGAGTATTGCTGTCCGATGCCTTTTCCTTTTGCACTAACCATTGGAACAATTGCTGATCCTCTAACTCTAAGAATAGATGAAATTGCTGCTTGTCGTCATCTGTGAGATGGTCATAATGATTTTCCACGAATGGCTGCAACAGAAGATCCAACTCCAACATTCCACGCCGACTAGCCCATAACAGACGATTTTTTTGCATAATTACACCTTTGATATGAAGCGGATATTATAGGGAACTAAGGTAAAATAGGCTAAACTATCTGCCTATTTACTACCGATATGTTTGATTGGATGATTTATGAGCAATACAAATCGCGGCTTCATTGAGTTGCGCGGACAAGACAGCATTAAGTTTCTTCAGGGTCAGGTTAGCTGTGACCTACACCAACTCAGCGATGACAAGATTATTCGCGGCTGTCACTGCACCCCTAAGGGACGCGTCATATTTCTTTTTTCTGTAATGGCTAAGGATAACGACTGTCTTGTATTGGAAACTCATCCATCAATCGTCGATACAGCCATTGCTAGCCTAAAAAAATATGCGGTGTTTTTTAAAACTGAGATTACTGATATTAGCGACCAAGCTCTTGCTGTTGAGGCTAAATTGAACAGCCTAGATCGACTTAGAGCCGGAATGGCTGATATTACCTCAGAGACTACTGATCAATTTATCCCTCAGATGCTAAATCTTGATTTGCTAGATTTTATTAGCTTTAAAAAAGGCTGCTACACTGGGCAAGAAGTGGTTGCGCGGGCACATTATTTGGGCGCGGTTAAACGAAGAATGTACCTACTGGCACTAGCCACTGATTCAGTGCCTGCATCTGGCCAAACTCTAAGTAATTCTGAAGGCAAACAACTGGGTACCATTGTTAATGCCGAGGCTAACAAGCAGGGTCAGGTTGAGGCTCTCGCGGTACTCTCAACCTCTGGCCCAGAGATCAATACAGTAGTTTTAGATCAAACTGAAATCTCAGTGGAGCTACTCAATCTACCCTATGAGTTAGGCTAAACTAGGCGTTGGGATGATCGAACTATTTTATTCTTATGCTTCGATTTTACCCCTAGTTGGTGCAGTTTCAGCGGTAATTTTTATTATAAGTCTTTTATCATTGCCGTGGCTCGCGGCACAAATTCCTCAAGATTATTTTTTATATAGCCAACGCCAACCATCCCTATGGCAAGCTAAGACTCGCCCTATTTTTCGCTTGCTATTGATTGTGGTTAAAAACCTTCTGGGATGTATTTTATTAGCCGGCGGGGTTTTGATGTTATTTATTCCTGGGCAGGGTTTATTAACCATTTTTATGGGCCTAGTTTTAATCGATTACCCGAAAAAATTTGCGTTTGAGAAGAAGCTGGTGAGCATTCCCGCTATTTTAAAAGGTCTTAATTGGTTGCGAAAAAAAGCCGATAAACCACCGCTTAATGTGGGTAATTAGTTTTCTTGCAACGCTTTTAAGGCACTCTCTCGATCCGGCAACTGCCAATTAATTTGCGCTAATCCCTGTTGTTGCAGATAAGTATTTGCGGCAGAAAAGTGGCCACAGCCAAAGAAACCTCTATAGGCGGATAAGGGCGATGGGTGTACGGATTTTAAAACCAGATGACGCGACGCATCTATCATGGCTGATTTTTTTTGCGCATAACTGCCCCACAGCATAAACACCACTCCTTGTCGCCGATCATTAATCGTCTTAATTATGTGGTCTGTAAATTGCTCCCAACCCTTGCCTTGGTGCGCGCCAGCATTGGCATCTTCGACGGTTAGAGTGGCATTTAAAAGCAATACGCCCTGCTTGGCCCAACTAGACAAGCAGCCATGATCGGGAGGGTCTATCGATAGGTCAGATTTAATCTCTTTGTAAATATTAGCCAATGATGGCGGCACTTTAACATCAGGTCTGACCGAGAAACACAGACCGTGAGCCTGACCGGCGCCATGGTAGGGGTCTTGCCCTAGAATGACGACATGCACATCATCAAACGGGGTGCTATTAAGCGCTGAAAACCACTCCTGTGCAGGCGGGTAAATAACGGCACCCTGCTGTTTACGCTGAATTAAAAATTCACGTAGTGACTGCATATAATCTTTGTTAAATTCCTCACCAATGACCTCTTGCCATTGTGAGTGGAGCCTAATTTCCCGCTGATTGACCATATCTATCTCTCATTAAGCAACCTAATTTGAGTTCATGTTATAATAGAGCCCCTTTTAGGCGCTTTCCACAGTTTATGACTAAGATTGAAATAATTCGTCACAATAGATTCAAACACCATTAATAGATGCAAAAAATCACACGGCTTTATTAGTCTAAAAAGTAGTATTTCGCGTAAGAAGAACGCAATTATTGTGCATATGCATGCAATAGCTTTCAGGATTTTAAATGATTCAACCAAACCCCACTCAAGCAATAAATGATAAATTAATCGCACGCTGGCTTTTGACCTGTGCTGTGGTTATTTTCGGTATGATTCTGCTGGGCGGAGTAACACGCCTGACAGATTCAGGATTATCGATGGTGGAATGGCGACCTCTTATGGGTATTATCCCGCCATTAAGCCAAGGGGATTGGCAGGACCTATTTCTGAAATATCAGCAGTTCCCCGAGTATCAAAAAATTAATCTAGGAATGACAATGAGTGAATTCAAGGTCATTTTTATGTATGAGTATTTGCATCGCGTATTAGGTAGGTTAATTGGCCTGTTATTTTTTATACCCTTTGTCTACTTTTACATTAGTCGTCGCATATCGCCACAACTTTTACCCAAATTGTTGTTAATGCTGATATTGGGTGGCTGTCAGGGGCTTATGGGCTGGTATATGGTTAAAAGTGGACTCGTTGACGTGCCTCATGTCAGCCAATATCGATTGACCGCGCACCTCGGTTTAGCCATCGTTATCTATGGCTTTATTATCTGGACTGCGTTTGGCCTTATCAACAAACCTTGCAACCAACCCTCGGGGCTAGGTAAACCCGCATGCATTTTAAGTGCCCTGGTGTTTTTAATGATTTTATCTGGCGGTTTAGTGGCTGGAACCAAAGCTGGCTACGCCTATTCAACCTGGCCGCTAATGGGTGATAGTTTCGTTCCTGCTGGATTGTATTCTATGAGCCCAGCCTGGCTTTCGGCGTTTGAGAATATTACTACCATTCAATTTAATCATCGAATCTTTGCCTATATTATTGCCCTGCTGCTAATTAGTTTTTCGGTATTCGCCTTGAGAAAAAATATTTCTAGCAATGTCCGCATCGGTATCTATAGCATGCTATTTTTATTAGTAGTACAAATCACCCTTGGTATTAGTACGTTGATTTTTCACGTGCCTGTTGCCATTGCTGCAGCTCACCAGGTGGGTGCTGTGGCACTATTAACTGCAACACTATTTATCAGCCATTCGCTGGTAAATAGATCTTAATTTGATCTAAATATCTGGAGATATCCAATGAAGAAA
>JBMZFJ010000028.1:0-19112 GCA_049615345.1 Porticoccaceae bacterium
TTGTCAATTCACTGTGGCAAAAAATTTGCTCTGTTGAGACCTTTATTTTTGGTGTAACCACCAGATACCAAAATTCATCCAGTGAAATAGGGGTTAATTTGTCGCCAATACCTTCGGCAAATGCACTGAATCCCTTTACAAATACTGGAACATCCGCCCCTAATTCACAGCCAATTTCTGCTAGTTGATCAAGTGAAAGGTCACACTGCCAAAGACTATTTAAACCCACTAAAGCTGTGGCCGCATTACTGCTACCCCCGCCTAGACCGGCACCCATGGGTATTTTTTTATCCAATTGGATTTCACAGCCCCAACGACAGTTGGTAGCTTGCTGTAAAGCACGAGCGGCTTTAAAGACTAAATTATCCTGCGGTGCTACATCTTCAATTGCGCTAATAAGATTTATTTCAGGCTGTTTGTTGACACTAAAACTAAGTTGATCGCCATAATCTAAGATTTGAAATAAAGTTTGTAAATTATGGTAGCCATCTTCTCTGCGATCGAGAATATGTAGAAATAGATTTAATTTTGCTGGCGATGGCAGAGTAATTGATATCATTTTGTACTTGCGTCTTTAACTGAAAAATTCCATTGGTTAATAACAAGCTTAAATGAAAGCTCCCCGCGGCGACCAGATATTTTTTTAGGCAGAAGGTAAGGTCCATTTTTAGTGTAGCTAGAAAATTGTAATTGCCAACCATTTTGCTCGAAGCTACTCAGCTGACCATTTTCTTGAATAACAATATTTGCAGCTGTGGAGTGATTGGGCGATGTAAGTCCCTTAACCCACCAGTTCATTGCCTTAATTGATAGGGGTACACCTAATAGCTCAGTACTTAGATGATCGGGTGCCCCCGTCAGGTTTTTAGACCCTTGCTGGATAGTTGCTTGTTGCTGATTGCCATCGATAGTGGCTGAGCCAAAACCCATTGGACCTTGGAGCATTATTGAATAATTTGTGCCCAGCTGTTGCCATGTCAGACTAATTGACTGTGCTTTTTGCGCAGATCTTATCCCCAGTTTGGCGTTTAATTTCCAGTGATCTAATCTGGAAAGATCAGGGCTTTCGGTTGATGGCTGATATTGCAGTTTGGCATTGTGATTAATAGAGGAACAGCCCGTTAGTTGGGTAAATACCAATGCAGTTAGCAAAAAAATAAAAGGATATTTCATAACGTCCGTTTAGCATTCAATGAATCGACAATAACAGCTTTTAACCTAGGTAAGGATGTTATCAGTTAAGGAACATACTGTCCTGTATGTTGCCATGGTTTATATATTATTGATCAGCAATTTTCCTATTCACTGCAAGTCTAGTGTAAAATTGCGGTTATGGCGCTTGATGCCAATTGTATTTAAAAAATCTAATGGGTATGGAAAGACACGAATGGCTTTGGATATCATAGCATTTGGCATTAACCACAAGTCTGCGTCGGTAGACCTCCGTGGTCGTGTGTCGTTTGCGCCCGAAGCCGTTGTCGAGACCCTGCGCGCTGCATTACCCAGTCTAAAAGCCACTGAAATTGCCATTCTTTCCACCTGTAATCGTACTGAAATTTATATAGTGGGTGAACTATCTGACCAACAGGTACTAGAGTGGTTGGCGGCAACTAAAGCATTAGACGTAGAGGCGCTCAAAGATTGTTATTACTGTTATCGCAATACAGAGGCTATTCGACATATGATCTGTGTCGCCAGCGGGTTGGATTCTCTGGTTGTTGGTGAGCCGCAGATTTTTGGTCAAATAAAATCGGCCTATTCTGTGGCGCAAAAGGCTGAAACGGTTTCTGGGCAACTTAATATGGCCTTTCAGTGGGCTTTTGCTGTGGCAAAGCGCGTTCGCTCTGAAACCGCCATAGGCAAAAATCCTGTGTCGGTGGCCTATGCTTCGGTCAGTTTGGCGGAGCAAATTTTTTCTGATTTAAAATCGGCCCATGTGTTGTTAATTGGCGCAGGTGAAACGATTGAGTTGGTGGCGCGTTATTTGCGCGATAAGCAAATAGGTCGAATTACGGTTGCAAATCGCACCCTTGAGCGAGCGCAGGAATTGGCTGAAGATTTTTCTGCCGAGGCTATTTTGCTTGCTGATATGCCAGAGCATCTTCACAAGGCAGATATTGTGATTTCATCTACAGCCAGTCAATTGCCTGTATTAGGTAAGGGTGCGGTCGAGACTGCGTTAAAAAAACGTCTTCACAAACCAATGTTTATGGTTGATGTGGCGGTGCCTAGAGATATTGAGGCGCAGGTGGAAGAACTAGAAGATGTCTATTTATACACGGTGGATGATTTAGAAGAGGTTATTCAAGAAAACCTTAAAGCGCGACAATCTGCGGCGGACCTTGCACAGCAGATTGTTGATGAAGAGGTTGAGAATTGGTCTTCAAAGCAGCGTGAACTCAGTGTGGTCGATACTATTAAAGCGTTTAGAGATAGTGCTGAAACAATAAGAGATACTGAGGTGCAAAAAGCACTGGCGGCATTAGAGCGTGGTCAGGATTCTTCTGAAGTAATTAATGCCCTGGCGCGCAATTTAACCAACAAGCTTCTTCACAAGCCTACTACTAGGCTTAAGCAGGCCGGTGAGCAGGGGTGTGATGACACGATTAATGTGACCCAAGAGCTGTTTGATTTGGATAAAAAATAAATTTTTAGCCCATCATTATTACCTTCTAATAGGGGCTTTTTGCCATCACTGTAAAATTATTCTTGACCCCCAATAACCAACCACTCTTTAATAGTGTATTGTTCAGGTTGCATGCAAATAATATGAATTAAAAACTGGGGTTATACATTGACCGATAAAGCCAAACCAAAAGCTAAACCAAAACAGCCGTCAACCGATGAAAAGGTTGCTAAGAAAAAAACGGTGGCTAAACCAAAGTCGGCAACAAAGTCTGCGTCATCTTTCGGCTTTTTAAATGCGTTAACAAGAATGCTAATTATTGTATTTATCGTTGGTGCAAGCTCGGCTGGTTGGTTGTTTTGGCAGGAGTGGCAGCTTCATACTCAGGCTGTAGATAATAATCGATCGACCATAGCATCATTGAAGTCCTCAGTTAAAGCAGCCAAAAACCAGTCTCAAGCAGCCATTGAGCAGCAGCAACAGCAGAAAAAAATAGCCGCTGTTTATAACAATCAGCTACAAAATATTGAACTTCGAGTTAATGCTCAGGGTAAGCGACTGGTGGAGTTGGGCTCAACAACCCGCAGTGATTGGTTGTTGGCGGAAGCAGAGTATTTGGCGCGTTTAGCTCGCCAACGCTTACAGACGGAACGCAGTGTTAAAAGCCCTTTGGCATTACTTGAAAGTGTCGACCTTATTCTTACTCAAATTGATGATCCAAATATACTCGCGGCTCGCACTGCGGTGGCTGAAGATATTACCAAACTCAGATTGGCTGCTGATATTGATCGAGAGGGAATGTATCTTGAGCTTCAGGCACTAGCAGCCAATATTGAGGCGCTTGATCTAGTTGAGTTGGCTGAGCCTGAGATGATTGAACAAGAACCGGTTGTAACCAACCACAGGCAAACATCTGTTCTAGATGAATTTTTATCTGATCTAGGTGGTTTGATTCGCGTTCGTCAGCGACAACAACCGATCGAGCCAATGCTGCATCAAGAAGAGGAGCGAATCGTTAGGCGCAATATGCAAATGATTTTTGAACAAGCGCAAATAGCTTTGTTGCGCGAAGAGCAGAAGATTTATCAGGCAACCCTGCAAAAGGCGCAAAATTATTTGCTGAGATTTTTTCAGTCTAACCCCGCCAGTGAAGCGGTAAGTCAACGATTAGCGGTATTGTTAGGTGCAAATATTATTCAACAGTTACCCGATATTTATCGCTCGCTCGATGCAATTCAGTCTTTATTAATCATGCGTGAACAGCGATTACTGGAGTCTGAAACACCAGAACAACGGGAGTCTGATCAGTGAGGCAGTTATTGCTGGTTACTCTTGGTGCACTGCTTTTAGGTGCAGGAGCGATTTGGTTAATGCAGCAGGATCAAGGCTATATTCTTATTAGTCTTGGCACCCTTAGTATTGAGATGAGTTTCTGGCTTGGCGCTATTATTTTTGTTGCAGCGAGCTGTCTTTTTATATGGTTACTATTATTTTTTAAGTGGCTTTTGGGTGCCGGGGGCGTTCGCCAGTGGTGGCTCGCTAGGCGTTCAATCAAACAGACGGGTAAAACAGCAAAAGGGCTAATGGATTTTTTAAGTGGCGATTGGTCCATGGCTGAGCGGGTGCTTGCGCAATCTATAAAGGATCCGGCGCTTACAAGAGTGAGTTTGTTATTTGCCGCAAAGGCAGCAGCTAATAATGGTCAGATACAACAGGCCAAGCAGTTATTGAAGCAGTTTGTCTCTCAATTTCCCAGCGATAAAGAGTATGCAGAGTTGTTATTGGCAGAGATGCTAATTCAAGCCACGGAAATTGACCGAGCTCAAGAAATCTTGGAAGCCATCAAGGTAGAAAATAAAATGAGCCTGAGATTGCTTGCAGATCTTTATTGCCTGCAATCCAATTGGTCTGCCCTCAGTGCTTTGATACCAAAGATTAAGCGTCAGTCGGTGTTTGATAAACATGCATTAGAGGCACTGCAAGTTACATGTTATCGCGGTTGCTTGAATATTAGCGATCACAGCCTGACGACAGTGGTTAGGCGGCAAAAAATAGAAGCTGTATGGTCTGATATACCAAGAGCATTCCGCCATTTTCCTGAAATAATTGCCGCCTATGTTGATGCCTTGGCCTCTGCAGATGCGCCGGAAAAGGCGCTGAATATTTTGGCTAAGGCGCTAAAAAACCAGTGGCATCAATGTTTGCTCGAAGCCTATGGTCGGCTAGAGATTAAAGATGGCTCCAAACAGCTAGCGTTGGGTGAAAAGTGGTTGGTTAAATACCCTCAAGATCCACTTTTACTATTGGCATTAGGCCTTATTTGTCGGCGTATGGGCTTTCTCGGTAAGGCCAAAGATTATATGAAATCTACCATTGAGCTGGCGCCATCTGCTCAGGCATACAATGAGTTAGCGGCGGTGCTTGAGTTACTTGGTGACAGTAAAAGTAGTTCTGAAGTCTATAAAAAGGGATTGCGCTTTGCGACTCAATGAGTGGGTATAAAGTTTAGATCTTACGTCGTTTTAAATCTCTAATTAAAAACCGTGCTGGATGCATTGCCAATCTTAGTTCTCTTTCAAGGGGTGGTATTTCACCGCTAATTTCTGATGCAAGAATTTCTGCGGTTAGCGGCGCGTAGCTTAAGCCTCTAGAGCCCAATCCGCAGTGGATATAGAGATCGGGTTGATAGCTTCCAAGGCAGTCTATAGTCGAGGTTGCATCATGCCGCAATCGTTGGTATTGCTGTTTAAACTTTTGTGCATTTGGCACTGCGCCTACTATTGGTAAGTAATCATTGGTGGTGCATCGAAAGTTTGCTCTGCCATCCAAGTTTTGTCGTTGTTCAACCTTAATAGCATTGGTAATTTCGGGATCAGTTTTTTTGAGCATCTCTAGGTTGGCGATATGATCCTCTTGCCGCAGTTCTCTCGATATCAGACCCTTATTATAGGATGCGCCACAACTAAGCACACCGTTAGTACTCGGCGCGATGTAACCCTTGCCGCAAATGATAGTTTTCAGTTTTTCGCTAGTGCTGTCACTGGGAATATGAGTCACCTGACCACGTAGCTGATTGACAGAAAGGAAGTTAGTTTGCTCAAATTTAACAGATTCATAGGCGCTAGCGATAACTAAGGTTTGCGCACTGGCAATAATGGTGTTTCGCTGATCTTTAACCACCCATTGATGATTGTTTGGGTCGCGCTGTATTTGTTCGATATCGGCATTTAATAGGGGAATATTATTTTCATCTAATAGGGTCTGGCAAAAATCGCGTGGTGGAAGCCAACCTAAATTTGGGAAAAATAAACCCTGTTGTGCCTCAAGGGTAAGACCGCTTATGGCGCGTATTTGTTGGTTGTCTACCGCAGTTACTAAGTCTGGGTGATCGGCATACCGTTCGGCAATTTGCTGTAAATTTAATCTAGATTGATCACTTTCGGGCAGTAACATAACGCCGCATTGAGCCCCTAAACCCTGCTGCCAATAGGGTTTGTAATAGCGACTCGCCAATGTCATTGCCGTCAGATTGATTCGCGGTAAGGCATCATTTTGGCGGGATAATTTGGGGTAAACAACAGCCTGAAGATTGCCAGAGCCTTCATTAGCTACCGATGTATGCCGATCGATGATCTGTACCTTAAACCCCTTTTTGGTCAGAGCAGCCGCGGCAGTGCAGCCGGCAATGCCAGCGCCAATAATAATCACATTTCGCTGTGTGTTCTTGATTGGCGACTGGTCAATATACCAATGGGTTGAGGCTATATCTTCTGTTTTGAATTGGCCTGTATAGCGGCCTTTTAAAGATTCTCTTTTATTGCCGAAACCCTTAATTTTCTCAACTTCAAAACCTGCGTTACTAAGCCCTTTTCTGACCTTTGTCGCACAGGTAAAGGTCGCTAAAGTCGTCTCTTTGTTTGATAGAGAAGCCACTGTATTGAATATTTCGTCAGTCCACATATCGGGGTTTTTGGTGGGCGCAAAGCCATCTAAAAACCATGCATCTACCGATTTTTTTTGATAACTAGCTAAAAAAGATTGCGGGCTCTGCGCTATGCTTTTGAGCATCAGGTTGGCTTCACCCAACAGCAATATAAGCTGGATGCGCCCCTCGGCTAGAGTGACTAAATGTACCCCTGGAGTTAAGACTGGATACTGCTCGAGTAGTTGCTCAGAGAGATCCGAAAAAACGGACCAGCTACTATGAATAGCTTTGAGATCAGAGGCTGTAATCGGTCTTATTTCCGTAGAAATAAACTGTAAGCGCCAGTTCACTGGGGCGGTTTTCAGCCAAAGGTCGCAGGCAGTTAAAAAATTAAGCCCGGTGCCAAAGCCAGTCTCGGCAATGACAAATTGATGGTGATCACTTTTTTCTTGGTTGGCTAGTTTTTCCCAACGCTGTTGCAGTTGATTTTGTTGTATAAAGAGGTATTCGGTTTCTTTTAGTCCATTATCGACAAAGGGTTTTTCGTTGCGATAATAAACATCGTCAAATTCGTTGCAAAAGGGCGAGCCATCCTGCCATTCGATGGTGGCAGGTTCTAGCCTTACCCCATCAGTTTTAGTCATGGCCAGCAAGACCAAATTCAAGCAATATTTGTTGGCACCATTGGTCTATATATTGATCGGTAAGATTAAACTGATTCTCATCATCTAGCGCCAAACCCAAAAAGAAATTTTCATCTTCGGTCAATGCCTTTGATTGTTCAAATTCATAACCCTTGTTGGGCCAGAGGCCTATGGGGCTAGCGCCTAGATTGACCACTTTAGCCCAAAGATAGCCCAGAGCATCCTGAAACCATTGGGGATAGCCAACTTGATCGCCAAGCCCAAATATTGCCACTTTAGAATGGGATAGGTCTAAATTTTCCAACGCATCCCAATGATTTTCCCAATCTTCCTGTAGTTCACCATAATCCCAGGTAGGTATGCCGAGAATAAGCTGATTGTATTGGGGTATAAGATGAATGCAGTCGTTGGCAATATTGTGCAGATCAATTGTTTGTGCAGGCATCTTTGCTTGAATACAGTCGCGAATTTTTTCGGCTGCCATTTCGGTGTAGCAGGTTGAACTGCCATAAAAAAGTCCGATAGAGTTTTGCATCTAGTGACTTGACTCCCCGTGATCAGAGCTACCGGCAAAGTCTAATTGACGCCATGCTTCATAGGTAACAATAGACACTGCATTGGAAAGGTTAAGGCTGCGGCTATCGGGCTGCATTGGCAGACGTATGACTTTATCTTCTCCTAAGCTTTGACGAATATCCACTGGCAGGCCGCGGGTTTCTGGGCCAAATAATAGGCAGTCACCGGGCTGATATTGCACTTTTGAAAAGCAATTTTTGCCTTTGGTGCTAAGGCCATAAACTGCATTGGGTTTTATTTTTTCTAAATAAGACGGCCAGCTGTTATGAACTTGTAGTGATTGAAATTCAAGATAATCCAAGCCAGCACGACGCAGTTTTTTATCATCCAGATCAAAACCAATAGGCTCAATAAGATGCAGTGTAAAACCGGTGTTGGCACAGAGGCGGATTATATTGCCAGTATTGGGCGGAATTTCAGGTTGATAAAGTACAATATCGAGCATAGGTAATATTTTATTCGCACAGTAGTTATTTATGGGACAATGTTATTATCGCATTAAATGATGATCTGATTACAGAGGCGATAAAGCTTTTTGAACCTAAATAAAGAATGAGGCCGATTGGGTGATTGAGATACCGTTCCAACGATTGGGTGACGAAATACTGCAAGCCATTATCGAAGAATTTATCCTTCGTGAGGGCACCGACTATGGTGCTTATGAGGCAGATTTTGAAAGCAAGGTTGTGCAGGTGCATAAACAATTAGCCTCTGGTGATATTGTGATTACATTTGATCCAAAAACAGAGAATTGTACGTTGTTGACACGCCATCAGTTTCAGCGCCATAAGCGCACGCTAATGGAAGAAAGAAATTGTGCTCAACAAGAGCTAGATACTTATCAGGATTATGTCGACGATATGGGTGGTATTGATTAACAATGTCTGAATTATCAGAATTAGATTCTGCGTTAATTCCCTGGAAGCAGGCTATTGTTGCTGCGCCACAGATTTTAGTGGGGCTTAGTGGTGGTATGGATTCCATACTATTGCTAAAACTACTCAGCGAGCAAGTCGATACTAAGCTTATTCAGGCGATGCATATCAATCATGGGTTATCTGATAATGCTGATCAGTGGCAACAGTTTGCTGAAGACTATTGTCAGCAACTGGGTGTCGAATTTTATGCCGAAAAAGTTCAATTAGTTGTCTCTGGCGAAGGTATAGAGGCAGCTGCCCGAGATGCTCGCTATGCTGTGTTTAAAAGCCGCTTAAAAAAAGATGGCCTATTGTTTTTAGCCCATCATGCAGATGATCAGGTAGAAACAGTTGTCTACCGTTTGTTGCGCGGTTCAGGGTCTAAAGGTTTAGCAGGTATGCCTGAGTCAAGAGTTCTAGGTTTGGGTCAGCTGATTCGACCACTACTGGCTTATTCAAAGGAGTCGATTCATCGCGAAGCTGTTAAAAAAGGCTTAAAGTGGATTGAGGACGACTCTAATTTAGATGATCGATTTGATCGCAACTATATTCGCAATCAAGTAATACCAGTTGTTGCCAAGCGCTGGCCACAATACCCTCAGGCTATTATGCATTCAGCTGGGCTCAGCGACCAAGCCAATCAGTTAACACAAGATTTAGCATTTGAAGACTTGGCTCGCTTAGATGAATCAAAAGAGCGAGCAGGTTGGTCGATTTCAATGGATGGTTTGTCTAGTCTTTCAGTTGTGAGGCAGAAAAATCTATTGCGCCATTGGTCAGAGATTAAAAATTTACCGGCACCAAGTAGTAAGATTATTAATGAAATTTTATCTTCGGTGGTCGCTGCCCGCCAAGATGCCTCGCCCGAAGTTATTTGGCAAAACCAATATTGGGCGCGGTTTCAGAGCCGGTTATATTTGCTGCGATACCGGAATAAAACTACTCAGCAAGACCAATCAATACATTGGAATATGCAAAATTTGCTAGTATTGGCTGATGACAGTAGGGTAGATGCCCGGTGCGCGAAAGGCAGAGGGTTAGCAGTGAGCGAAGAGTCAGTTGAGATTCGTTATCGTCAGGGGGGTGAGCGTTGCAAGCCGCAGGGTCGAGATCGATCATCTAGCTTAAAAAAATTGCTTTTAGAATATCAGTTGCCGCCATGGTTAAGGGATAGGGTGCCACTTTTTTACGTGCAGGATCAATTGGTAGCTGTAGGTGATTTGTGGGTTTGTGAAGGTTGGAGTGCAAAGCCTAAAGAAAGTGGAATGGAGATTCATTGGCAAGTAGATTCTGTGTAGATGAGAGTGGCATACTGACCTTATTTGTGGCAATATACTACCCCATCTTAAGACGGATGGGTCATAGGCTTAAATCATGTGTATTGTTAGCCAAATCTCCTTCCAAAAAGACTATTAATACTCAACTTCTGATCTGTACAGGGTCGCTATGACGCGTTTTATTTTTGTAACTGGTGGTGTTGTTTCTTCACTGGGAAAAGGCATCGCTGCCGCATCTTTGGGAGCTGTTCTTGAAGCCCGTGGCCTCAGTGTCACCATCTTAAAGTTAGACCCCTATCTCAATGTTGATCCTGGGACAATGAGCCCTTATCAGCATGGTGAAGTTTATGTAACTCAAGATGGTGCAGAAACTGATCTCGATTTAGGCCATTATGAGCGTTTCCTGCGCTCGAAAATGACACAAAACAATAATTTTACCAGTGGTCAGGTGTACGAAACGATTTTACGTCGTGAACGGCGCGGTGATTATTTGGGTGGCACTGTTCAGGTAATCCCTCATTTAACCGATGAAATTAAGCGTCGTGTTTATGCTGGTGCCGGTGACCATGATGTCGCAGTGGTTGAGATTGGTGGTACGGTTGGTGATATTGAATCACAGCCATTTCTTGAAGCTGTGCGTCAACTTAAAGTTGAACTAGGTCATCAGAGAGCGTTGCTTTTGCATCTAACCTTGGTGCCCTATATTGCCTCTGCTGGCGAAACTAAAACCAAGCCGACACAACACTCTGTTAAAGAGATGCGCTCAATCGGTCTACAGCCAGATGTTTTGTTATGTCGATCTGAGGTTGAGCTTGAAGAGGTGCAGCGCAAAAAGATTTCTCTGTTTACCAATGTGGAAGAAAAAGCGGTCATCCCATTGATGGATGCAGAGACTATTTATCAGGTTCCGCGCATGCTTCATGAGTGGGGGCTTGATCAGTACGTTCTAGATCGCTTTAACCTCAGCAATCCAGCAGCCGATTTATCGGAGTGGGATGCAGTGGTTGATAACCAATTAAATTCCGAGGGCGAAGTGACCATCGCTATGGTTGGTAAGTATATGGAGCTGCTAGATGCATACAAATCGCTTTCGGAAGCATTGATACATGCGGGTATCCACAATAAATCAAAAATCAAAATACGCTATATCGATTCTGAAAAATTAGAATCAGATAACAGCCTGATTGAGGGTGTTGATGCGATTCTTGTTCCTGGTGGTTTTGGTACTCGAGGGACAGAGGGTAAGATCTTTGCCGTTAAAACTGCCCGCGAAAATAATATTCCCTACTTGGGCATCTGCCTAGGTATGCAAATTGCGGTGATTGAATATGCACGCAATGTATGTGGTATGAAGGGCGCCAATAGTACTGAGTTCGATCCGCAAACAAAATTCCCTGTTGTTGGCCTAATAACCGAATGGGTTGATGAGCAGGGTAACTTAGAAGAGCGCTCTGAAGATTCTGACTTAGGCGGTACCATGCGTTTAGGTTCTCAGGTATGTCACCTAATACCGGGTTCTGTAGCGCACAAAATTTATGGCAGTGAACAAATTGAAGAGCGTCATCGTCACCGTTTTGAGGTCAACAATAATTTATTGCCTCAAATTAAACAGGCAGGTCTTGTTGTCGGTGGCTTATCGGCGGATAAAACACTGGTAGAAACGGTCGAGTTGCCTGAGCACCCCTGGTTCTTCGCCAGTCAGTTCCACCCGGAATTTACGTCAACGCCAAGAGATGGTCATCCATTATTCCAAGGTTTTGTTGCAGCCGCTTCGGCTTTTCAAAAAACCAAAGAGAGCTAAGTTATGACGGCCAAGCTAATTAATGTCGCATCAATCGATGTCAGTAACGAAAAACCAATGGTGCTTTTTGGCGGCATGAATGTGTTGGAATCTCGCGATATGGCAATGCAAGTAGCAGAAGCCTACGTCGAAGTGACGCAAAAGCTCGGTGTACCCTATGTGTTTAAGGCATCCTTTGATAAAGCCAATCGCTCATCGATTCATTCTTTTCGTGGCCCTGGTTTAGACGAAGGCTTAAAAATTCTTCAGGAAATAAAACAAACCTTTGATGTGCCGCTGATTACCGATGTGCATGAAAATGATCAGGCGGCACCCACTGCCGAGGTTTGCGACGTTATTCAGCTACCAGCCTTTTTGGCGAGACAGACAGATCTTGTAGCGGCCATGGCAAAAACAGGTGCAGTTATCAATATCAAGAAACCGCAATTTTTAAGCCCAAGTCAGATGGGCAATATCGTCGATAAATTTCGCGAATGCGGTAACGAAAAAGTCATGCTTTGTGAGCGCGGCACCTGCTACGGCTATGATAATTTAGTGGTTGATATGCTCGGTTTCCGTACCATGAAAACGGTCAGCGGTGGTCTGCCACTTATTTTTGATGTGACTCATGCACTGCAGTGTCGGGATGCTCTAGGCGCTGCTTCTGGCGGTCGCCGCCAGCAAGTTGCTGAGCTGGGTAGAGCGGCAATTGCCCTTGGTATTGCCGGTTTATTTCTAGAGGCTCATCCCAATCCTGATTCGGCTAAATGCGATGGTCCCAGTGCCTTACCTTTAAGTAAGTTAGAACCTTTCCTTGCGCAGATGAAAGCATTTGATGATTTGAATAAATCACAGCCAGATTTAGAAATACTATAGTGGAATAGAGTGGCCTTTGAGCCTGTGCTTAATTCCTTGTAAATGAACAAACCCAACATATGGAGTAATTTTTGAATGAGTAATATCGCTGATATTCGAGCCTATGAGATTTTGGACTCGCGAGGCAATCCAACAGTACAAGCTGACGTTATTTTGGCTAATGGAGTTGTAGGAACTGCCTGTGCACCCTCAGGTGCATCAACTGGCTCAAGAGAAGCTCTTGAACTTCGAGATGGCGATAAGACTCGCTACTTGGGTAAAGGTGTTTTAAAGGCTGTTAACAATATTAACACCACCATTAAAGACCTATTAGTTGGGGTCGATGTTACCGATCAAAAGATATTAGATCAGAAAATGATTGAAGCTGACGGTACAGATAACAAATCTGTGTTAGGTGCTAACGCCACTTTGGCAGTTTCATTGGCCGCTGCTAAAGCAGCCGCCCAGGCAAAGGGAATACCCCTATATGCCCATATTGCTGAAGTTAACGGCTCCAAAGAATACAGTATGCCAGTGCCGATGATGAATATCCTTAACGGGGGTGAGCACGCAGACAACAACGTTGATATTCAAGAATTTATGGTTCAGCCAGTTTCTGCTAAGAGCTTTTCTGAAGCTCTTCAAGTTGGCGCTGAAATCTTTCATGCGCTAAAAAAGGTACTTGGCGCTAAGGGATTAAATACAGCGGTTGGTGACGAGGGTGGCTTTGCACCAAACCTTTCCTCTAATGCAGAAGCATTGGCAGTGATTAAAGAAGCGACTGAAGCGGCCGGCTATAAGTTGGGTGAGGATGTGACTTTGGCACTCGATTGTGCGGCCTCTGAATTCTACAAAGATGGTCAGTATGATTTGTCTGGTGAAGGAAAAGTATACAGCTCAGAGGGCTTTAGTGACTTTTTGGCAGAGCTTTGTCAGGAGTACCCAATTATTTCAATTGAAGATGGTTTAGATGAATCAGATTGGGATGGCTGGAAATACCAAACAGAAATTTTAGGCGATAAGATACAGTTAGTAGGCGATGATTTATTCGTAACTAATACCAGTATTCTAAGCCGTGGGATTGAGATGGGTGTCGGCAACTCAATTCTGATTAAATTTAATCAAATCGGTACACTTTCTGAAACCTTAGCTGCGATCAATATGGCTAAAGAGGCCGGATACAGTGTTGTAATTTCTCACCGCTCAGGTGAAACAGAAGATACAACCATTGCTGATTTGGCAGTAGCGACTGCCGCCGGTCAGATTAAAACGGGTTCATTGTGTCGTTCTGATCGTGTTGCTAAATATAATCGCCTGCTAAGAATTGAGGCAGAACTTGGTAATGCTGTGGCGCCATACAAGGGAATCGCTGAATTTAAGTGATTCCTGCGGGTTAGCAATAGCTTCACATATATGGTTAGATTGATTGTATTATGCGATGGTTAATGGTTGTTTTGGTTGCTATTCTCGTGCTTCTTCAGATACGTCTGTGGTTTGGTGAGGGTAGCATCTCAAATAAAATTGCATTGGATAGGCAGTGGGAAGCTCAGCAACAGATTAATCAAGAGCACAAGCTGCGCAATCGATTAATTGCGCAAGAAGTAGAAAGTCTTAAGACCAATCTCGATTCCCTCGAAGAAAAAGCACGCAAAGACCTCGGCATGATAAAAGATGGCGAGGTTTTCTATCTGGTGATTGATAAAAAGAAACAGTCAGCAACTGATAGAGTTGAGCCTTAATACGATGACTACTAATACGCCTAAAATATGGGCCATTGTTCCGGCAGCCGGACAGGGTAAGCGTTTTTCAGAAGCAAAACCAAAACAATTTTTCCAGATCAACGGTCAATTGATTGCCGAGCATAGTTTAAGCCGTCTTTTAGCAGTGCCTCAACTAGAGCAAATAATAGTTCCCAGTGAAATTGATTGCAGTTGGTGGTCACAGGTCCCATGCATTAGCCAAACTAAAATTAAACAGGTGATTGGTGGTGAGCAGCGGGCTAATTCTGTACTCAATGGTTTGTTAGCCCTAGATCAAGTAGCCTCAGATGACGATTGGGTATTGGTGCACGATATTGCACGCCCCTGTATTACCGCTGAGGATATTAATCAATTAATTTCAGCAGTAAAAGGTCACCCAGTTGGGGGTATTCTGGTCGCTACAGTGGATGAAACACTTAAAAAGGTGGCTGTGGATAATCATATTACAGCGACGGTTGATCGCACTGAACACAGGCTAGCGCAAACGCCGCAGATGTTTAGATATGGTCTTTTAAAGCAGGCTATCTGCGCCTGTCTGGAGCAAAATATTATGCCAACAGATGAGGCATTTGCCATCGAATCTGCCGGACATAAGGTGCTCGCTGTAGAGGGCCGAAGAGATAATCTAAAAATAACGCGTGAAGAAGACTTAGCCATAGCCGCGGCAATTATGACAAGTCAGGAGGCTCAATAATGCGTATTGGACATGGATATGATGTGCATGCCTTCGGAGAAGGCAATAGTTTAACTATAGGGGGTGTAGATATTCCCTATAATCGCTCATTGGTAGCGCATTCAGATGGTGATGTATTAATTCATGCGCTTATCGACGCCATTCTTGGCGCGCTAGCTTTGGGAGATATAGGTCACCATTTTCCCGATACAGATGCAAAGTATAAAGGTTGTAGTAGTCGTGACCTGTTAGTAAAGATTAATCAGTTGATAGCGGTCAAAGGTTACCAGCTGGGTAATGCAGATATCACTCTGGTAGCTGAGGCACCAAAAATGGCGCCACACCTTCAGTTGATGATTGATAATTTAGCACATGATATGCAATGTTCGGCAAACCAACTCAATATAAAAGCCACCACCACTGAGAAATTGGGTTTTACCGGTCGCGGCGAGGGCATAGCTTGCTATGCAGTGGTTTTATTAGCCGCTAAAGAGGTTTAGAGATATCAGCGCACCTAGTTTTAACTTCCAAAAACTAAAAAAAATGCATGGCGAATCGTTGGCAACAGCCAGTTTTCGCAATTGTCCCGAAGATTTTGTCGTTGATGAAATAATAGATTTCCAGCCCGCAAACGAAGGTGAGCATTTATTACTGCATATCAAAAAGCGCGACCAAAATACAAAGTGGGTTGCAGGACTTCTCGCCAAATTGGCAGATATAGATCGAACAGATGTGGGTTTTTGCGGTATGAAAGACCGCTTCGCCGTCACTACTCAATGGTTTAGCCTGCATCTCCCCGGGCGTGATGTTGATCCTGATAAATTAGTGCATAGTGATTTTCAAATTATTTCCAGTGCCCGTCATAACAAGAAATTGAGACGAGGAATGCATGCGGGGAATCGATTTTCAATTGTAGTTCGTGATTTCACCATTGAGCCCGAAGTGCTTGCACAGAGACTTGCGCTAATTGAAAAAGCGGGTGTGCCTAACTATTTTGCCGAGCAGCGATTTGGTTGGGATGCCAACAATCTAGTGAAAGCTAATGAGTTAATCGAACAGGGCAAACTAAAAGGAAATCGCCATGGTACAGGTATCTATTTATCCGCTGCTCGTTCATGGTTATTTAATCTTCTATTAGACCGTTACCTAAGCCTTGGTGAGCTCGATTTTGCAGATACCGGTGCACTTTGGGGTAGAGGAAGGTCTGCCACCGAGGCCAGTTTTAGTCAGCATGAGCAAGAGCTTCTTAGTCACTGGCGCAGTTGGTGTCATGCTCTAGAACATGCTGGGCTTAAGCAGCAGCGCCGAGCCTTTATACTGCGGCCAAATAATTTTTCGTATAAGCAGTTATGCAAGGACCAATTTGAATTTAATTTTGCTTTGCCCAACGGTAGTTATGCCACCGCAGTATTGCGCGAGATTGCTGAATTATTTCGCCCCGAAATCACAGGCCTGTGATATATTAATGCAATATTTTTGATCGATAGTTTTGCACAGTTATTTTGTCAGGAGCAATGAGTGAATTCGATGGATTTTGCTGGGATAGGTATGACGTCTCAGCGTACAAGGGAGCGTTTAATTAAGCGCTTGAAAGAGCAGGGGATCAGCAACCAAAAAGTATTGGATGTTATCCGGTTGACCCCTAGGCATTTGTTTATTGATGAGGCTTTAGCCCATCGTGCTTACGAAGACACCGCTCTACCTATTGGATTCTCACAAACGCTTTCACAGCCCTATATCGTTGCTAGAATGACTGAGATACTTCTCAGTGCAGGGCCATTGCGACGAGTTTTAGAAATTGGCACAGGTTCCGGCTATCAATCGACCGTATTATCGCAATTAGTGGATACTGTTTTTTCGGTAGAGCGCATAGAGCCGCTACTGAAAAAGGCGCAAGAGCGATTCAAAACCTTTGGTTTAAATAATATTTATACCTCTCTGTCAGATGGCAGTTTTGGTTGGAATAACAATGCGCCCTTCGATGGCATAATTTCTACAGCAGCACCACAAACAATACCTGAGCAACTGCTGAGACAGTTGGCGCCTAATGGTATTTTGGTGATACCTGTTGGCAATGGGGTTTCACAAAGTTTAAGTGTTATAAAACGTGTTGGACATTCTAATGAGTTCGACGAAGATATCGTTGAAAAGGTAAAATTTGTTCCCTTATTAACGGGCGTTAGTCATTAAAAGATAGGTAATTGGTTACTTAACTTATGAAATCCATACAGCATAGATTACTGTTGTTTCTCCGCGGTGTTGCCATGGGTGCGGTAGATCTAGTGCCGGGAATTTCTGCAGGTACAATTGCTTTTGTCACAGGAATTTACGAAGAGTTAATTCATTCAATCAAATCATTTAACCTAGAAGCTTTCAAGACGCTAAAAAATCAGGGCTTGGTCGCTGCATGGCGTCATATAAATGGCGAGTTCTTGCTAATTCTCCTATCTGGCATTCTGTTTAGTCTATTTACTTTGGCGGGGCTGATGCGGTATTTTTTAGAGGTATTCCCGCTGCAGTTGTGGTCATTCTTTATTGGTTTAATCATCGCTTCTGTGATTTACTTATTACGACAGAGTCCGCCAAAAAAACTGTATGAGTTTGGCTTGTTAGGGGCAGGAACAATAGTTGCCTACAGCCTTTCTATTTCCTCGGCTGTATCGATTGAAGGTAATTATCTCAGCCTATTTTTAGCCGGTAGTATTGCACTTTGTGCCATGATTTTACCGGGAATATCGGGCTCATTTATTTTAGTCCTATTGGGTCTATACCCAGTATTTATCAATGCATTAGTCAATGTAGAGTTAGATTTTTTACTCACATTTGCCGCTGGTGGTGTTATTGGCCTGATGTTGTTTAGTCGGCTTCTATCATGGTTACTAGATCATTATAAACAAGCAGTGATAGCGACTATGTGTGGTTTTTTAATGGGCAGTCTGTCAATTTTATGGCCTTGGAAGCAGGTAACATCCTCGATTGTGAGCGAATCGGGCAAGTTGGATATCACTGAGTCAGTTAATCTTTCACCTCAGGCCTACCTAGATATCCTTGGTCAAGATCCCCATACACTTGCCTGTGTACTATTTTGTTTGTTGGGTCTGTTTATTGTGCTTACAATAGAAATAATCGGTGTTAAATTAAAAAATAAAGTGACCTAGGTGCTCTGATGTTACGACTCACATTGCCAATATTAATTTTGCTGCTTTCTTTTTTGAGTCAAGGTTGTACCCCTTACAACGCACCTATTGTTGATCTTGATCAGCCGCCCAGTCAATTGATTAAAACTCATTTGGTTGAGGAGGGTGAGACACTGTATTCAATTGCATGGCGTTACGATTTTAATGCTCGTGAATTAGCCGTAATAAACGGCTTGAGTGAGCCCTACCGAGTTCGTAAAGGTCAGTTACTTAATTTAGATAAAAGTATAAAACCAAAATCATCAACCATACCTGCTGTAACTAAGGTGAAAAAAGCTGTCTCAAAAGTAGTTGATAGATCGCGCGCACCAACAAAAAAATCGACTGTCAATGAGTCCCTGACCCAGTTAAATGGAAAAAAACTGCGTTGGCAACAACCCGTCAAAGGAAAAATAGTTGAAAGTTACAATCCCAATAATTTGCAAAAAGGTGTGGTAATCCAAGCAAATTCAGGGGCTTCAGTAAAACCAGCGGCTCATGGTGTGGTGGTGTATGCCGGAGACGGTTTGCGTGATTATGGCAAACTGGTTATCATCAAACATTCAGACTATTTGTTAAGTGCCTATGGTCATAACCAGAAACTGTTGGTTAGTGAGGGTCAGGTAGTCGATGGTAGTAAGATTATCTCAAAATTAGGAACCAGTGGACGGCTCTATTTTGAAATACGCAAAGACGGTAAACCTATTAATCCTGTGGCTTATATAAATTGATTTATTGCCATTTGTATTATCGTTAGAGCAGTTTCAGAAGATCTAATTAGGAGTTAAAAATAGGGAAGTTTGGGCGAGCGTGAGTTCGTCTTTGGAGTTATTGAATTGCAAAGGAGTTGCGAGTTATGGAAAAACTGTCTGTAGTTGATCAAAAATCTAATAATCATTCAAA
>JBMZFJ010000029.1:0-18796 GCA_049615345.1 Porticoccaceae bacterium
CTGCGCCAATCTCACATCAATCACCATTGGCAATGATGTTGAAACCATTGGTAATGATGTATTTAGAGGCCTATCTCAACTCACATCGCTAAGTTTAGGTGAAAATATTTCAACTATTGGCAGCAATGCATTTAGAGGCTTATCCTCATTATCTGAATTAACAATACCCAACTCAGTTATTACCATTGGTGGTAGTGCATTTTCAAATGCGTCTTCTTTAAGCTCAGTAACACTTGGAAACTCCCTAACCAATATTGGCAGTCATATATTCAGCGGCAGCAGCTTAACCTCCATTGATATACCAAACTCGGTAACCTCTGTTGATAGTAATGCTTTCACCAACTCAAGTATTACCTCCATAGTAATTCCTGACTCCGTTACTAGTATTGGGAGTAACGCGTTTCAACATACTGAATTAACATCCGTAGTAATTCCCAATTCAGTCACCAGCATTGGGAGTAGAGCTTTTGAGAACACTAAATTAACCTCGGTGACGATTCCTGACTCCGTTACCAGCATTGGTGAGTATGCCTTTATGGGCGCGTCTGAACTCAAAGAGGTGATCATTGGCAATAATGTGACAAGTATCGGTAGAGATGCTTTCTCTGGCACTGCATTAACATCCTTAACCATACCGGATTCAGTCACTTCTATTGGTGAATATGCCTTTGCATTTACACCTCTAGAAACCATTAATATTGGTAATGGATTGAGCACACTAAACAATGTAAATTATGGCGCGTTTTTCCAAGTATGTAATACATTAGAAACAATTCACATTAATTCCCCAAATGCCATAGGTCGAAGTAGCTACGGAGACTCTCGGCGATCATACCTTAATAACAACAACTACTATGTATATAGGGGGTTGCACTTCGACGACACCAACTGCGCCAATCTCACATCAATCACCATTGGCAATGATGTTGAAACCATTGGTAATAACGTATTTAGGTCACCATCAAATCTTAAAACTCTTGTTATTGGTAATTCTTTAACAACTCTTCATGAAAATTCATATACTAGTGCAGAGAAAGTTTACTTAATAACGCCAACAGACCAAGTTATTGACCAGAGTATCTTTGGTATAGATGCTGATATCATTGTCTGTGAGAATGTGGATGCCGATTTAGATGGTTTTCCTGATTGTGCTGATTTATTTCCCAATGATGTCACAGAGGCTTTAGATTCAGATAATGATGGGGTTGGCGATAACACTGACCAATTACCCTTAGATTCATCAGATTCAATTGATACGGATAATGATGGTATCGGTAATAACAGTGATGATGATGATGACAATGATGGATTTTTGGATATAGATGATGCCTTTCCTCTAAATCCATTTGAGCATTTGGATACAGACCATGATGGAATGGGAGACAATGAGGATCCAGATAAAGATGGAGATGGTGTATTTAATATAATCGACGCCTTTCCATTGGACTCAAGATACTCTAAAGATTCAGATTCTGATGGCGTCGCAGATGCCTTTGAGGATACTAATGGTCTCAACAAATATGACTTCACAGATGTAAGTTTAGATATTGATCAAGATGGCTTAACAACATTTGAGGAAATAAATTTCGGAACAAATATTACAAATAGTGATACAGATTTTGACAATTTACCCGATGGCTGGGAAATACAAGAAAATAGAGATCCATTAACACCCGACTATCAAATTGCTGTTGGTAATCAACATGCATGCGCGCTCGATGATAATGGTTTGAGTTGCTGGGGAAGAAACGATTTAGGTCAGACTAATGTACCTGAGTTGTCGAACCCAACATCTTTGAGCTCTTTTAATGATCACACTTGCGTAATTGATCAATCTCAAGTGGTTTGTTGGGGTAATAATGAGTTTGGTCAACTCGAAATACCAACGTTAACTAACCCAAAACAAGTTTCTACTGGCTCCGATCATACCTGTGCAATTGATGATAATGGATTGATTTGCTGGGGTAGGAATAATTGGGGCCAAAATAATATCCCTTCGCTCAATGATCCTATCATGGTCTCTGCCGGCGGTGCACATACATGTACCCTTGATAAAAACGGGATCCAATGTTGGGGCCATTCGGGTTATGGTGAGACTAGTGTACCAGCAATAGAAAACCCAATTTCAGTTATATCTGGACACAATCATACCTGTGCATTTACTAATAATGATTTAATATGCTGGGGTCGAGGTTGGCATGGGCAACAAAACATACCCCATCCGAATGATTTTTATCAAATATCCCTTGGAGATTCTTTTAGTTGCGGATTGGAAGAAAATCAAGTCAAGTGTTGGGGACACAACGACAGCAATCAAACAGAAGTGCCTTCATTAGAACAACCGTACCAAATCGCTTCAGGAAAAAAACAAACATGTGCCCTTGATACAAATGGTGTCATTTGTTGGGGAAATAATGAGTTTGATCAACTTGACGCGCCTAATTTGAAAATTGATCCAGATAATGATTCGTTTAACTCAAGTGAGGATGATCTCCCCTTAAACCCAAATGAGTCATTGGACTTTGATAAAGATGGAATAGGGAACAATGAAGATAACGATGATGACAATGATGGCAAAGGTGATTCAATCGATGCATTTCCATTTGATAGTTCAGAATACTTAGACACTGATAACGATGGCATTGGCAATAACGCTGATTTGGATGATGATGGTGATAGCATTCCTGACACCGTCGATGCCCTTCCCCTAAATCAATATGAGTACCTTGATTCAGATATGGATGGCATTGGAAATATCCAAGATACAGATGATGACAATGATGGCGTTGCTGATACTGATGATCACTTCCCTCTTGACTGGAAATATTCTGTCGACACTGATTCCGATGGCATGCCAGATGCCTGGGAAACCTTGTATCTTCTAAACCCTTTGGATCCAAGTGATGCTGCCAGTGATTATGATAACGACGGTGCCATAGCACTTCAGGAGTTTATTGAGGGTAATTTACCAATGCCAGATACCGATGGTGATGGTATAGGTGACCAGACAGACAATGACGATGACGGTGATGGCGTAGCAGACAATCTTGATCATTTCCCATTGGATGCTGAAGAAACTTTAGATTCTGATGCTGACGGCATTGGCAACAACGCTGATACTGACGATGATAATGATGGCATTGAAGACCTCGTCGAATTACAAAATGGACTTGATCCATTAGTTGCAAATATGGATATCGACAATGATGGAATTGCAAATGCTGAGGATACCGATAATGACAATGATGGTCAGATTGATGCCTTTGATGCACGACCTTTTGATGCCACAGAACAATTAGATACGGATAATGATGGCATTGGCAATAACGCCGATTTAGACGATGATAATGATGGTATTCAGGATATATTGGATCATTTCCCGCTCAATGCATACGAGATTATTGATAGCGATGGCGATGGCGTAGGTGACAATGAGGACCGATTCCCAAACAGAGCTGAGTACAGTCAAGATAATGATCTTGACCAAATACCAGACCAATGGGAACTAAAATATGGTTTAGACCCAATGGATGCAACTGATGCTGCAGATGATCAAGATAATGACGGTTATACAGCCCTTGAAGAATTTGAGGCTGGTACCATTCCACTTAAGGTGCTTGATATTGATGGCAATGGTAGTTTTGATGCTCTGACCGATGGATTAATCATCCTTCGTTATGCCTTTGGTTTGAGAGGAGAAAATCTAGTAAGTGGAGCATTGGCAAGTGGTTCACTAAGAACTGATGCAGCTGAAGTGGAAGCTTATCTTGATTCTCTAGTCCCGAGCTTTTAAAGCTTAATTTAGTTTTAATTAAATTAAAAACCCCCTTTTTAAGGGGGTTTTTTGTTACATAAACTTATACTCTTTTGGCAACCATACTAACAACATGAATCAATTATTGGTGTAAAATACGCATCACAATTTCCAATAAGACATACCTACAAACAATGAAAAGAACTTTCTGCGTTGCCCCGATGATGGACTGGACCGATCGCCACTGTCGCTATTTCTTGCGCCTTATTAGTGAGCATGCGGTACTTTATACCGAGATGATTACCACGGGTGCGATTATCTATGGTGATACCCATCGTCATTTGCAGATGCATGAAGCGGAGCAACCAGTGGCATTGCAGTTGGGTGGCAGTAACCCTGCGGATTTGGCGAAGGCGTGCAAACTTGCTGTCGATTACCCTTACAATGAAATTAACCTTAACTGTGGTTGCCCGAGCGACAGAGTGCAGAATGGTATGTTTGGCGCGATTATGATGAAGCATGCACAGACCACGGCTGATTGCGTGAAGGCCATGGTGGATGCGGTGGATCTGCCAATTACGGTTAAGCATCGTATTGGTGTGGATGATTTTGATTCTTATGAGTTTCTTTGCGACTTTGTCGGCACTGTGGCTAATGCGGGTTGTGATACCTTTATTGTGCATGCGCGCAAGGCGTGGCTGAAGGGTTTAAGCCCTAAGCAAAACCGCGAGATTCCTGAGCTTGATTATGCGCGAGTCTACCAATTAAAGCAGGACTTCCCTGAACTTGAGATCGTGATTAATGGCGGCATTACTGATCTAGCGCAATCTAAGACTCATCTTGAGCATATTGATGGGGTAATGATTGGCCGAGAGGCCTATACTAACCCCTACTTGTTGGCGGAGGTTGATCAGCAACTCTATGGCAGTGAAAAAACTATACGAAACCGCAAAATAATTGCTGAAGAGTTTATCCAATATGTGGATAATGAGCTCTCTCAAGATATCCGACTGCAATCGATGACGCGGCATATTTTAGGACTCTTTCATGGCATGCCGGGCGCCCGACAATTTAGGCGACATATTAGCGAAAATGCCCATAAACCTAATGCAACAATCGATGTTTTAATTGATGCCTTAGCGAAAACAACAGGACAGACTGATTTATGACTAACAAAAGCAAACTAGACCAACTAAAAGAAATAACCACTGTGGTTGCAGATACGGGCGACTTTGATGCGATTGCCCAGTATGAACCAGAAGACGCAACCACTAACCCTTCGCTTTTGCTTAAGGCGGCACAAATGCCGGCTTACAGAGGTTTAGTTGAAGACGTTATTAAATCGGTTACCAACGGTAAGCTGTCATCAGATGAGCAAGTGGATGACTGTATGGACCGCTTGGCGGTGCGTTTTGGTGAAAAGATTCTTCAGACGATCCCTGGTCGTGTATCGACAGAGGTTGATGCTCACCTATCGTTTGATACCGAGGCTTCTATTTCTAAGGCACGTCGTTTAATCAATCTATATGAGCAGGCGGGTATCGATAAGAGTCGTGTGCTGATTAAAATGGCGTCGACTTGGGAAGGTATTCGTGCGGCTGAGCAGTTAGAAAAAGAGGGAATCAACTGTAATCTAACACTGTTATTTAGTTTTACCCAAGCGGCAGCGGCGGCGGATGCTGGCGCCTTTTTGATTTCGCCCTTTGTCGGTCGTATTTTGGATTGGTACAAAATTAATACCGGTCTTAATGATTATGCGCCTGAAGATGATCCCGGTGTTCAGTCCGTTACTCGTATTTATAACTACTATAAGCAAAGCGGTTATAACACCATTGTTATGGGTGCAAGCTTTAGAAATACCGATGAAATAACTGAGCTTGCCGGCTGTGACCGCTTAACTATTAGCCCGCAGTTATTGTCGGCACTGGGTGAAGACTATGGCACTTTGACGCGCAAGTTAGACCCTAACAATACAGGCAACAGAATTAGCTATTCTCAGGGCGGCGAGAAGAAGTTTAGGTTTGAGCTTAACGAGGATGCGATGGCCACTGAAAAGCTAGCCGAAGGTATTCGCGGCTTTGTGAAGGATCAAAATAAACTGGAAACTTGGCTTCGAGATATCACTTAATGCTTGGTAAGATTAAGCAACTGTTCACGAAAAAAGCTGAGCAGTCAGATCAGGAAAAGGTCGCTGAAGAACATTTGGCTACAGCGGCCTTATTGATCGAGGTTATGGTGATTGACGGTCATATGGATGATCAAGAGCTGCAATCGATTAGCACTACCCTATGCTCTATTCTTGAGCTTTCAATGGATCAGGTCGATGAACTGATCACCCTTTCTAAAGCTGAAGTTGAAGATGCCACTTCGCTGTATCAGTTCACTAAGCAGATTAATGATCATTACGATCTCGATGGCAAACTTCAGCTACTCACCTCTATGTGGCGGGTGGCTTACGCCGATGGCGAGTTGGATAAGCATGAAGAGAATATTATTCGACGTGTTGCCGATCTACTGCATATACGCCATAGCGAATATATACGCTGTAAGCTAAACGCTAAAGAAACCCTTTAAACTTAACAACAATCGTTGTTTTGGCGACTAAAACTAGTCGAATCGAAAAATTGCGTATTTTTTATTCTAGGCAAGGCGCACGAGAAGCTAGAGCGCAATGTACTGTGCGTACATGAGCACTGGAAGTCGCAGTGCAACACTGCCTAGGGAAAAAAAGACCTTTTTTAGTCGACTAGATGGGTGATAAGCCTGAATCTACATCCGCATTCTGCGCACGATGTCGCAAGTAATGGTCCATTAGCGTAATCGCCAACATCGCTTCAGCAATCGGTACAGCTCTAATACCCACACAGGGGTCATGGCGCCCTTTGGTGACTACTTCGGCGGCATTGCCGTGCTTATCGATCGATTGACCGGGTAGACGAATACTTGAGGTTGGCTTAATCGCTAGATGGGCAACTATATCCTGACCCGAGGAAATGCCCCCTAATACACCACCGGAGTTATTCGATAAAAAGCCCTCAGGCGAGATTTCATCGCGGTGCTCAGTACCCTTTTGCGCAACAACATCAAAGCCAGCACCAATCTCTACGCCTTTAACGGCGTTAATACCCATTAGCGCATAGGCTATATCGGCATCAAGACGATCAAAGACTGGCTCGCCTAGTCCCACGGGCATATTGCGTGCTTCTACAGTGACTTTTGCGCCCACAGAGTTACCCTCTTTACCCAGTGCCTGCATATAGGTTTCTAAGTCAGAAATCTTGCCAGCATCAGGGAAAAAGAATGGGTTAGTTTCGATCACATCGCGATCAAAACTGTCTGGCACTACTGGCCCCAGCTGTGAGACATAACCAAATATATCTATACCCAACTGTTGTTTAAGGAATTTTTTAGCAATTGCGCCTGCCGCTACTCGCATCGCTGTTTCGCGGGCTGAACTGCGACCACCCCCGCGGTAATCACGCTCACCGTATTTTTGATGGTAGGTATAATCAGCATGGGAGGGTCTAAATAGATCTTTGATATTGCCATAATCTTTAGATTTTTGATCTTTGTTGTTAATGATCATACCAATGGCGGTACCGGTAGTTTTACCTTCAAAGATACCTGAGAGAATCTGAACTTCGTCGTCCTCTTTGCGCTGGGTGGTATATCTTGACTGGCCGGGCTTACGACGATCAAGATCTGGCTGAAGATCAGCAGAACTGATTTCTAGGCCTGGAGGACAGCCATCTACAATACAGCCGATAGCAGGCCCATGGCTTTCGCCAAAGCTAGTGACGGTAAATAATTTTCCAATGGTATTGCCGGCCATAAGATTCTCAGCATGTTAAATTTATTAAAGGAGAGATTATACGCAAATTAGCCGCGCTTGTGCATAGCCTAGACAAAACAGTCGGCATACTGGCGCAATTGAGTGCGGGTAAGGACAAATACCCCGCCATCACCTTCGCTAAATTCTAGCCAAGTAAAGGGTACTTGGGGGAATGCTTTCTCCAGTGCTACTGAAGAATTACCCACCTCGACAATCAAAACACCCTGCTCGGTTAAATAATTGGCCGCTTCGCGCAGCAACCGCCGGGTAAAGTCGAGACCATCATCACCCGAGGCCAAGGCTAAATCGGGCTCATGGCTATATTCGTCGGGCATTTGCGCTAGATCATCGGCATCGACATAGGGTGGGTTGCTAACAATAAGATCAAAGCTATTGTTGGCACTGCTTTCAAAACTTGAAAATAGATCGGATTCAATTGCAGTCACTCGGCTTTCTAAATCGTGCTGTTGTATATTAATTGCGGTTACTTCTAAAGCCTCTGGAGATATATCGCTTAACACCACCTGTGTTCGTTCGAAGGCATAGGCACAGGCAATACCTATACAGCCGCTGCCAGTGCAAAGATCGAGAATTTTCTTTGGCGACTCAGTACACCAGGGCTGAAATTGGTTGTATATAAGCTCAGCAATGGGCGAGCGCGGAACGATAACTCGCTCGTCCACATAGAAAGGTAAGGTACAAAACCATGCCTGCTTAGTTATATAGGGTGCAGGGACTCGCTCATCAATGCGACGCTGATACAGCGCGGTTATTTTTTCTTGATCATCAGCTGAGACTGAATTATCAAGCAATGAGCGATCGGCATCCGGTGGCAGTTTTAATACAGATGACAGCAAATAGACTGCTTCGTCCCACGCATTGTCGGTGCCATGTCCGAAATAGATATCGCTTTGCTCGAATAGTTTTTGGCCATATTCAAGCATTTCACCAATAGTTTTTGTTTGTGCAGACAATTTTTTTCCTTTTAGTGCCTTTTATTGGTCTATTTTACCTATCAAACTAGTAATGGTCTGTAGTTTATTAGAAAATGTCACTGCAACAGCCAAATAATAAGAGGGAACATCATGAGAGACGAATATCTTAAAATCATTGAGAGTACTGGTGAAGATGTCAATCGCCCGGGTCTCTTGGATACTCCCGATCGAGCCGCCAAGGCCTTTGAATATCTGACCAGTGGTTACACCATGGATCTTAAGGAAGTGATCAATGATGCACTGTTTCCCTCTGATTCTGAAGAAATGGTGATTGTTAAAGATATTGAGCTGTTTTCCCTGTGCGAACATCACCTGTTGCCCTTTATTGGCAAATGTCATGTTGCCTATATCCCGAATGGTCAGGTTCTTGGGCTGTCTAAGGTGGCGCGTGTGGTTGATATGTTTGCTCGCCGCCTACAGATTCAAGAGGCACTGGCTCAGCAAATTGCTTCGACTATTCAAGAAACCACCAATGCTCGCGGTGTGGGTGTTATTGTTGAAGCTAAGCATATGTGTATGATGATGCGTGGTGTTGAAAAGCAAAATTCCTCAATGAAAACTTCTGCCATGTTAGGTACATTCCGCACCCATCAAGCCACTAGAACTGAGTTTTTAACTCTGCTTAGTAATCAGTAATTCTATACGTTATTAGGACTGAAATAACTGCTGTGCCTGTTTAGCAACCTGTTCGGCCTGATCTTCTAAATGCAGGTGATGGGATCCGTCTATAGATACCACCTCAATATGCGGCACCCATTCTTGTAACTGGGGCTGTATAGGACCCTGTAGTAAACCGCTTTGAGCCTTAATCAACATAATTGGGCATTTAATTGCGGTAAAGAAGCTCTCGCATTGGTCTTTGGTAAAAGTCACCATCGAGGTAGCTTTTAAGCGCTGATCATTGCGCCAAGAAAACTTGCCATTAATTTCAACCACCCCGCGATTAGCTAAGATAGTTGCCGCTTGTTTTTGCAAGGGAACAAAGCCATTGACTCTGGCTTTTACGGCGTCATCAAATGAATTAAACGCTGAGGGTTGAATGGTTTGAAACCGCTTTCTATCGGTAATTGCTTTGGCCAACTGCGTGGCGGCATTAGCCGGTTTGTGTGGGATTGGAAAGTAACTATCAATCAACAAGCACTGGCTGACTAAATCAGGGAAGGTGCCGGCTACCAAGGCGGCGACAATAGCACCGCGAGAATGTCCAAGAAGCGCTACGCGACTCCATCCCATCTGTTCAGAGATTGCTAATACATCGCCAATATCTTGCCAAATATCATAGCCGGAATCTGCTGAGCGATCGCCACTGCAACTATGCCCTGCCATATCAACGGCAATTACATGCATATCATTTAAATAAGGTAGCATCTGATCGAAACTATTGGCATTATCTAACCAGCCATGGAGTGCTATCACTGGCGTACCTGAGGGCTCGCCCCACTCTTTTGCTGCCAATTGCACGCCGTTGGATTCAAATGTGCGTTCGGTGATAAATTTAATCGACATGATATACCCAATTTAAACTAGCTAGACCCTTATACGCATAATCCATACTTAACGATGCCAAGCTAGCGGTTGCCATTCTCACATTAGCATTACCAGTTAAATAATCTATCCAATTATCTAATAATGGCAAATGGCCCACCATTAGTATTTTTTTATCATCAAAATTTTGAAGTTGACGCTCAACAGTTGTAACGCTTGAATCTGGAACAAGGAAGTCGACAACCTGATAATTACAGGCAATCTTGGTATTGGTCATAAAAAGTTCAGTTGTCTCTATGGCTCGCTTTAGTGGACTGGTAAAAACCATATCCACATCATAAAGCTTATGGCCGTGGGTTTTAGCCATCTTTACAACCTGACTTTTACCCTTGATTGTCAACTGTCTGGCGCTGTCTGGTAAACTAAACTCTGCGTCACCGTGACGCAAGACTATAAGTTCCATCTTTGAAGCAAATGCTTATTCAAGCTAAAAGCTCTTAGCTAGCATCCTTGTCGGCGGGTCTGTCACCGGCGGTAAACGAAGGAATATCTTCATCGCTTACATTTAGGTCTGGCTCTGCGTCAACAAACTCAACATCTTCTACTTCTTCAGGGCTTGAGACTGAATAGCCCTCTGAGGGATCCAATACAGGCCACTCATCAAAGGGGAATGGTTTGTCATTGCTGTTGAAGGTTAAAAACATAATAGCCTGATACACCCATTTGCCTAAACCTTGGCCTAGGTTGCGAAGATTCTCGTTATCTCTACCAAAAATCAAGACAAGAGCAAACTGCACAACCACTACAATACTTACCAATAAGCGAGCCGCCATAACCAAGAGTGCAAATAGCACCATATAGGCGAGTCTAATCCATGTATTTACATTTGTTAGGGACATGTTTCCATTAATCATTTGCTTTCACCGTAAATTCAACATCTGTGTTTTGTTCAGCCAACATCATGGCTTTTAATGATTCCACGATCGAGAGACCCTCGAACATGGTTGAGTATAAACCGGATGCCAATGGCATATAAATACCAAGTTCTTCCGATTTTTGTTTTACTAATTTGGTGGTGTTAACGCCTTCGGCAACCTGACCTACAGAAGCTACAGCCTGCTCCAGTGATTCTCCTCGACCCAGTGCCGCACCAATACGGAAATTACGACTCAGAGGCGAGGTGCAAGTTACATAGAGATCACCGACACCACTGAGCCCTAAAAAGGTTAAGGGGTTCGCCCCTAACTGGGCTGCAAAGCGACTCATTTCTGCCAAACTGCGAGTGAGCACTACGCTTTTAGTATTTTGCCCCGCATTCATAGATTCAGCAATTCCAGAAACAATGGCATAAATATTTTTAAGTGCACCACCAAGTTCTACCCCATAGCGATCGTGATTGGCGTAAACACGGAAATAGTTTGAAGCTAATAACTCTTGAACCCTAGCACAAAGGGCATCAGATTCACTGGCAATCACTGTCGCGGTAATCTGAAATTGTGCAATTTCGGCAGCCAAATTAGGACCACTAATAACCCCAACTTCACACTGAGGAATTTCTTCTTCCAGTATCTGGCTGGGCAATAAGAAGCTGTCTGCCTCAATACCCTTGGCGGTGCTAATTAACAACGTATCAGCTGATAAAAGATCTTTTGCCTTGCGCGCCAACTGTCTAAAAGAACTACTGGGAACAGCAAAAAATACCACATCAGCATTTTGCAATGCTTGGTTTAAATCATTGGTTAAATCAAGGGATCGATTAAGCGTATACCCAGGTAGATAGTTTGAGTTTTGACCTGTGGTTCGTATTTGTTTTAGCGTTTCTTCACTGCGCATCCACAGGGTCACTGAGTATTTATTCTCGGCTACCATATTAGCGATTGCAGTTCCAAAACTGCCACCACCCAATACTGCTATTTTTAGCTTATTAGTATTTTCCAACTGAAACCGCTCCAACTTAATCCTTGGCTATATGGACTGGCATTATAGGTACTGAAGGGATTGATGTCAGCCATCTTAAAATAAAAAAGCGCCCTATTAAGAGCGCTTTTTTGATGATGGCAATTTTATTGAAACATTAGCTTATTTAGTTCCTGTACAAATTGCGCAGGGTTCTCTAATTGCCTACCCGCTGAGAGCGCCGCTTGATCAAAGAGAATGCCTGCCAAGCTAGCGGCATTTTTATCATCTTTTTCATCAGCTAGCTTAGTCACTAGTGGGTGTTCCATATTAAGCTCTAAGATAGGCTTGGACTCTGGTACGGCTTGACCAGCAGCCTGCATTATTTTACGCATCTGCTCACCCATATCGCCTTGCCCCACAACCAAACAGGCCGGTGATGTAGTTAGGCGGTTAGTACTCTTAACCTCTTCTACCTTGGCTTCTAGCAGTTCTTTTACTCGCTCAAGTACCTTATCATCAGCCTTTTTACTTTTCTTTTTAGCCTTTGACTTGCTGTCTTTATCATCGGCATCTTCGCCAATAATTGCGCTTAGATCGAGGTCACCTCGCGCTACATCTTGGAACGACTTACCATCAAACTCAGTTAGGTAACCCATCATCCACTCATCAATACGGTCAGACATCAATAACACTTCAATACCGTGCTTGCGGAATACTTCTAGATAGGGGCTATTTGCCACTACCGAATGACTGTCGCCGGTTACATAGTAAATCTTATCTTGACCATCTTTCATGCGCTCAATATAGTCGGTCAAGCTTGTTGATGGCTCGGCATTATCATTTGCTGAGCTGGCAAAGCGGAATAATTTGGCAATTTTTTCTCGGTTGCCATTATCCTCGCTTGGGCCTTCTTTGAGCACTGCACCAAATTGATTCCAGAATGTTGCGTACTTTTCTGGCTCACTTTTAGCCATCTTGGTCAACATATCCAAAATACGCTTGGTCAGTGCTGATCGAATGCTATCAACCATGGGCGTGCTCTGAAGTATTTCACGGGACACATTGAGTGGAAGATCGGCACTATCTAAAACACCTTTAACAAAGCGCAAATACATAGGTAAAAACTGCTCTGCGTCATCCATAATAAAGGTGCGCTTGATATACAGCTTCAAGCCTCGAGCGGCTTCGCGCTGGTATAGATCCATTGGCGCCATACCTGGGATATATAGCAAGCTGGTGTACTCATGCTTTCCTTCTACGCGGTTGTGACTCCAGCTTAATGGCTCAGCAAAATCATGGGATATATGACGATAAAACTCTTTATATTCATCGTCACTGACTTCACTTCTGGACTTGGTCCAAAGTGCTTTTGCATCATTAATAGCTTCCCATTCTGGCGCTTGATCTGGCTTGGCTTCTTCACCCTCCTCAGTTGGAGGTTGTAGCTTTTCCATTTGCACTGGGATGGCAATATGATCGGAGTATTTTTTGATAATGCTTCGCAAGCGCCAATTATTGGCAAATTCTTGCTCATCATCTTTAAGAATCAAGGTAATACTGGTACCGCGATCTGCCTTTTCAATGGACTCAACTTTAAAATCAGCCTCACCCTCAGAAGTCCAACGCACGGCTTCATTGGCTTCAGCGCCAGCACGGCGAGTTTCAACCACAACCTGCTTGGCGACAATAAAAGAGGAGTAAAAACCAACACCAAACTGACCAATTAACTGCGAGTCTTTCTTTTGATCACCGGTTAGGTTCTTGAGAAATTCTGAGGTGCCAGATTTGGCAATGGTACCGAGGTTAGCGATAACTTCGTCTTTTGACATACCAATACCATTGTCAGAGATCTCAATGGTTTTAGCCTCTTCGTTAACCGCTATTCGGATTCGAAGGTCGCCATCACTTTCGTAAAGCGCGCTGTTTTCTAGCGCCTCAACGCGCAACTTATCAGTTGCATCGGAAGCGTTAGAAATTAATTCACGTAAAAATATTTCTTTGTTTGAATATAGAGAATGAATCATCAACTGGAGCAATTGCTTTGCCTCAGTTTGGAACCCCATAGTTTCTGCTTTGCTTTTTGACTTTGCTGTCATTTTTGCCATCTCTCCTAGTTTAACCAAATCTTTGGCAATTTTATTTGCCTCTGATACCTAGGTATGGGCAAAAAACCCAATTTCAAGTATTAGCTGTGTCAGAAATGACAGATTTTTATCAATATCCTTTAAGCTAGGCTATCATCAGCAACAAAATATTTTGGATCTTCAATCACATTTACCTCTACTAGATTGCCCGCTTTTTTCAGCAATTTACGACTCTCTTCACTGAGGTGAACAAGGTGCAAGTTTTTACCGGCTTTTAGGTAGCGTTCAGCCAAGGTATCAATAGCCTCAAGACCCGAGTGATCAGCCACACGTGATCGAGCGAAATCAATCACCACATCGTCATTGTCTTGCTTAGGGTCAAAACGCTCTAGGAATGAAGTCACTGAGCCAAAGAACAATGGACCTGTTACTGCATAGACCGTCGATCCCTTATGATCTTCTCTGGCTTCAATACGAATATATTTGGCGTGTTGCCAAGCAAAAACCAAGGCCGAAACAATCACACCGACTACCACCGCTACGGCTAAATCTGTAGCTACAGTCACGCCAGACACTAGGACTAAAATAAGTGCATCACTAGGGGGAATTTTGCCGATAATTCTAAAACTAGACCACTCAAAGGTACCTATAACCACAATAAACATCACGCCAATAAGCGCGGCTAGCGGAATTTGTTCAATTAATGGCGATGCCACTAAGATAAATAGCAATAAAAACAATGCCGCACTGATACCAGAAAGGCGACCACGACCACCGGAATTCACATTAATCATGCTCTGTCCGATCATGGCACAACCACCCATACCACCAAAGAATCCTGTCACTGTGTTAGCCACACCCTGACCAATACATTCTTTATTCCCACGCCCACGAGTTTCAGTAATTTCATCAATAAGACGAAGTGTTAGCAGTGACTCAATTAACCCAATAGCGGCTAAAATAATGGCATAAGGTAAAATAATCATCAGGGTTTCAAAGGTAAATGGCACGCTAGGAATATGAAAGCTTGGCAAGCCACCACTTATTGAAGCTACATCACCTACCACTTTGGTATCTAAATCAAAGCCTAAAACTAAACCGGTAACTACCAAAATAGCTGCCAATGATGAGGGAA
The DNA here is from genome assembly GCA_049615345.1 of Porticoccaceae bacterium. Lineage (GTDB taxonomy): Bacteria > Pseudomonadota > Gammaproteobacteria > Pseudomonadales > Porticoccaceae > HTCC2207. The sequence continues at coordinate 15,185 of JBMZFJ010000029.1, forward strand.
TTACCTTAGTAATTTTTGGCAGAAAGTAAATTATCAGCATGGTAAGAAATACCAAACCGAGCAACATATGTAATGCACTGCCCTCCAACCATGCTACATCGACAATAGTGCCCTGCATAAAGGTACCATCCAACCAACCAGGCTGACCGGCTTCACCAAACTGACCTAGTTGCGCTAAGAAAATAACAATCGCCAAACCATTTACAAAACCCAGCATAACTGGATGTGGAACCATTCTTATAAATTTACCCAGCTTAAATATACCCGCAGCAATTTGAAGAATGCCCATTAGCACCACAGTAATAAATAGATATTCAACCCCATGCTGTGCAACCAAGGTCACCATAACTACAGCCAGAGCACCGGTAGCACCGCTGATCATTCCCGGGCGACCGCCAATAACCGCTGTTATTAAACCCACCATAAATGCCGCATAGAGTCCCACTAAGGGTTCTACGCCAGCAACAAAAGCAAAGGCTACAGCTTCGGGAACCAACGCCAAGGCAACCGTCAGGCCCGATAATAGATCATTTTTAAACGTTGCTACTTTGCTTAGTTGAAATTCAAACATTAATTTATCTTCTCTCAATAAGGGTTTTAATAGAGCTCATCAGTATTACCGCAAGCTGAATAAAAGGATTTATCGATTACCGCGTCTATCGGATCCAGAACGATTGCCACCAGAGCTCTTACCGCCACTTCGTTTGCCGCCACCAGAAACATAGGGTGACTTACTTGCTCCGGAGAAAGGCTTGCCTTTGGACGGTGATTTTCGTTGGGAATTTGATGGTTTGCCAGAATCTCTGCTGGCACCATCTTTAGCTTTAGCCGTTTGATTGCGTCCACCACTTTTGCGCTTGGAGCCGGGCTTCGGCCCCTGACCATAACCTGAGCGATTATTGGCACCCAATTTTTTCTTATGCCTACTGTTATTGCCAGCACCAGTTTCACGGTTTAGTGCTTTTCTTGGCTTCTTCGGCTTAACTGGCGCTCTTAGCGTGGTTTCAGGAAGGGCGTGCTTAGGCTCATAGCCTTCAACTTCTTCACGCGGAAGTAGCTGTTGAATTAAGCGCTCTATATCAGATAACAGATCAACCTCATCGGCACTGACGAGTGATATTGCCTGACCCGTTTGCCCCGCCCGACCGGTTCGACCAATACGATGCACATAGTCTTCTGACACGTTGGGCAAGTCAAAATTCACCACCTGCGGCAATTGCTCAATATCTAACCCGCGAGCTGCAATATCTGTTGCCACTAGAATTCTAATTTCACCGGCTTTAAAGCCTGCTAAAGCTTTGGTTCGCGCACCCTGACTTTTGTTGCCATGAATGGCCGCTGCCACAATCCCCTCGGATTCCAAATGCTTGGTCAGCTTATTGGCACCATGCTTAGTCTTGGTAAATACCAGTGCCTGCTCCCACTGCCCATCGCGAATTAAACGCGTTAGTAGCTGCGCTTTCTTTTTCTTATCCACCGGATGAATATGCTGTGAAACCGATTTTGCCGTGGTATTGGGTGGGCTGACAGAAATTTCTATCGGCTTGCGCAATAATCCACGTGCTAGGTTGCGAATATCATCGGAAAAAGTTGCGGAAAATAGTAGATTTTGGCGGCGTCTAGGTAGTAAATCGATAATACGTTTGATATCTCGAATAAAACCCATATCCAGCATTCTATCTGCTTCATCGAGCACTAATACCTGCAAGTGATCAAACTTAATTGCATTTTGACTGTGCAAATCCATTAGCCGACCTGGCGTGGCGACTAAAATATCGACACCGCGCCTAAGCTTCATCATTTGTGGATTGATCTTTACGCCACCAAATACCACTGCTGAAGTTAATGAAAGATGCTTAGAATAGGTAGCAACACTTTCACCCACCTGTGCCGCCAACTCTCGTGTAGGTGTCAGAATTAAACAGCGTGCCTGATTAGCCCCTGCTCTGCGCCCACCACTTAAACGCTGTAAGATAGGTAGGGTAAAACCGGCTGTTTTACCGGTACCTGTTTGCGCAGCGGCCATTAGATCATGACCCTCAAGGACAGCCGGAATCGCTTTGGCTTGAATAGGCGATGGTTCACTATAACCCTGAGCGGTTACAGCTTTTAAAATTGGCGCAGATAAACCCAGTTCTTTAAAGGTCATAAATAGTTACTTTAGAGTTATAGCCAAGCTTCGACAGTGTTGACGAGTTGAATTGCATTTTGTTGCTGTTTCACAGGGCGCGAAGCTTACAGGTTCTGCCGTAGAATTGCACTCTAAAACACAGCTCTAGCGACTTAAACTCAACAAAAACACCTAAAAATCTAAAAAAACGTTATTTCAAAAACAACAAAGCAGATAGCTCGCTAAAACTACCTGCTTTGGAATAAATCGCTATCAGGCGATTTAGTCGTTTTGAATTTGATAATAATCCATCAGAATCTGAGCGACTTCGGGTCGCGAGAACTCTGGCGGTGGCGCAATGCCCTCACCTAACATCTGACGCACCTTGGTACCCGACAACAGAATAAAGTCTTCTTTGGTATGATCTTCAGCTTCGTTCATCATCACCACGCGACCAAGCTTTTTCGAAAATGCAGTATGGTCAGCATTAAAGATTTCAATTTCAAGCGCGCCTTCAGGCACCTTGTCATCAAAGATGGTCTGTGCATCAAAGGCACCGTAGTAATCGCCAACACCGGCATGATCTCGACCCACAATCAAGTGTGTCGCACCCATATTTTGACGGAATACAGCGTGCAATACCGCTTCTCTAGGACCGGCATACAGCATATCAAAGCCATAGCCCGTAACCATCACTGAATTTTCTGGGAAGTACAGCTCAACCATCTTGCGAATACAGTTGTCACGAACTGAGGCGGGAATATCTCCCGGCTTCAGCTTGCCAAGTAACATATGTATCACAACACCATCAGCGTCCAAACGCTCCATGGCCATACGGCATAACTCTTCGTGCGCACGGTGCATAGGGTTGCGGGTTTGGAAAGCCACCACTTTATTCCAGCCACGCTCGGCAATTTCATCGCGAATTTCTACCGCTGTACGGAAGGTATCGGGGAAGTCCGCTTGGAAGTAACTTAGATTTAGCACCTCTACATCACCAGATACAATATAGCGACCTAAACTAGTAAATGTAGCTACACCCGGATGTTGTGGATCTGTAGTCGCAAAGATCTCCTGCGCCATTTGCGTAATTTGTTCATCAGTGACCGTCTCAATGGCGGCAACATCCATGACTGCCATGATTGGGTTGCCCTCGGTATTAGAATCACGCAGGGCAATTCTGCTAGCGCCCTCAATACCAGAGGTATCTTCTACCATATTTAAAACAGGTACTGGCCAAAATAAACCGTCTTCAGTGTGCAAACTGGTTGAAACACTGAGTGCATCCGCTAGATTCATATAGCCTTTTAAAGGATTGAAATAACCGGCCCCTAACATCACTGCATTGGCTGCTGCCGCTGAATTTAGTAGCAAACTTGGCAGAGTCTCAGCTTCTGCTAATAACTGCTGTGCTCTGTCTTCACTGACAAGACGTGGGTCTAGACTGTCTGAGCCATGAGGTTTAATCAATGGTGTTCTCCTTTACTGCTATCTATTGTGCC
>JBMZFJ010000030.1:0-17993 GCA_049615345.1 Porticoccaceae bacterium
CTCAAAATGTGCTTTGAACATAATTTAAATGTTTATTTTTATACTACTTATTTCTTCAACTGTATCATAGAAGCAGTTTTATTAAGAAAATAGACAGAATTAGGCTTAATAAATGGCGTCCCGTGAGGGACTCGAACCCCCAGCAGTCGCTTAGGAGGCGACGGATTTATCCTGTTAATCGAACGGGACTCACTTCTATTATATTCACACTTTAGGTAATTTCCATCAAGCACTAAAAAGTCACTGTTTTTGTAGCTTAGTTGTTTAAATCCGCTACAATTTCGCCAATGAATTTATTATTACTCCAATCAAGCCAGATTAACGGCAGTCAAGCAACGGTTTCAGGCCGTCAGCTAGAGCATCTCATCAGCATTCATCAAATAGATGAGGGTTCATCGGTGCGTGTGGGTGAAATTAATGGCTTGATGGGCACTGGCATTGTTAAATCAATTAACAAAGCGTTTGCTGTGTTGGATATTGAGTTAAATACCCCACCGCCACCGCCTTTACCACTAACGCTTGTTTTAGCGATGCCTAGACCTAAAATGCTGCGCCGTACTTTGCAGTCTATTAGCTCACTTGGAGTTAAACAGATTTATTTAATAAATTCGGTACGGGTGGAGAAAAGCTTTTGGCAAACGCCTTTTCTGGATGATAAGGCTTTACGGAATGAGTTGCTTTTGGGCTTGGAGCAGGCTCGCGATACGTTAATGCCCACAGTCTATCAACGAAAACTCTTTAAGCCTTTTGTTGAGGACGAGCTAAGCGACATCATCGGTGATAGCCATGCTTTTGTGGCCCATCCCAGTGGTTCTCAACCCTGCCCTATTGATATCAAAAAGCCGTCTACACTGGTTATTGGCCCTGAGGGTGGGTTTATCCCTTATGAAATTGATAAACTTGCAGAGGTCAATGTTGAGGCTGTGACCATCGGGCCGCGCATCCTTAGAGTTGAAACGGCGGTGCCAACGATAATATCTCGTTTATTCCCGGGTTAGGATTAACGATTGCGGCGCTTGTTAAGTGCGCCCCTAGCTTTTGGCTTTTGTTTTATCTTGCGCGACTCACGGCGCTGAATTTCTTTCTCGCGCCTTGATTCACCGGGCACCAAACAATCATCCCCATGCCCAATTAACTCGGCTTTGCCCATACGACGCAGTGCTTTGCGCAGCATTGGCCAGTTTTCTGGGTCATGGTAACGCAAGAAGGCTTTGTGCAATGTACGCTGCTCTTTGCTTTTGGCACTGAATATGGGGTCATCGGCGTTGCGCTTTAGCGGCTTTAACGGGTTTTTACCGGTAAAGTACATAGTGGTTGCCGACGCCATAGGTGATGGGTAGAAATTCTGTACCTGATCGACCCTAAATTTATTCTGCTTTAACCATAGTGATAAATGCATCATATCTTTATTGGTCGAGCCTGGGTGAGCTGAAATAAAGTACGGTATTAAGTACTGTTTTTTACCCGCTTCTTTAGAGAAACGTTCGAACATTTCTTTAAATTCGTAATAGCTGTCCATGCCCGGCTTCATCATCTTAGAAAGCGGACCCTCTTCAGAATGTTCTGGGGCAATTTTTAAGTAGCCACCCACATGGTGCGTCACTAATTCTTTAACATATTCTGGATCTTTGACCGCAAGGTCATAACGCAAACCTGAAGCGACAACGACTTTTTTAATACCGTCTAGGTTGCGGGTTTTACGATACAACTGGGTGGTATGTTTGTGATCAGTCTCTAGATTGACACAGATACTTGGGTATACACAGGAGGGTCTGCGGCAGGTTTCTTCAATCTTTTTATCTTTACAGTTTAGACGATACATATTGGCGGTGGGCCCACCAAGATCAGAAATCACTCCGGTAAAGCCCGGGGTCATATCGCGAATATTCTCCACTTCATTTAGAATCGACTTTTCTGAACGACTCTGAATAATTCTCCCTTCATGCTCGGTAATGGAGCAGAAAGTACAGCCACCAAAACAGCCGCGCATAATATTCACCGAGAAGCGAATCATTTCGTAAGCAGGTATTTTGGCATCGCCATAGGTTGGATGAGGGACGCGCTTGTAGGGTTGTTCAAACACCCAGTCCAACTCTTCTGTCTCTAGAGGAATTGGCGGCGGGTTGACCCAAATATCATTTCTGCCCTGACTTTGAACCAAAGGTCTGGCATTACCCGGGTTAGTTTCGCGATGGAAGATTCGATCTGAGTGCGCATAGAGCACCGGATCATTTTCTACCTGCTCAAAAGATGGCATGCGAATGTAGGTACTAGTGGGATCTGTTTTGATCGCTTGAGTGTCGGGCACTAGAGAAACGATCTGAGTTTCTTGCTGATCAATCTTGGGCGCTTCAGCCTCAGTTCTTATCTTTTTAGCATCATCACAATTGCTAGGATGCGGGGCATCATAGGGGTTTTTAGCCTTTTTAGTAGCGCCTACTTGATCAACACTGGTTGAATCAATTTCACGCCAGCCTGCTGGGATTTTTTTGCGTAAAAAAGCGGTACCGCGCAAATCGGTAATATCTTTTATCGATTCACCATTGGCTAGTCTATGGGTTAGATCAACCAATGCCCTTTCAGAATTACCGTATAAAAGCATATCGGCGGTTGAATCAATCAATACTGAACGCTTGACCGATTCTGACCAATAATCATAGTGGGCCAAACGTCTGAGGCTAGCTTCAATACCACCAATAACGACCGGTACATGGGAATAGGCTTCCCGGCACTTTTGTGTGTACACAGTAACAGCCCTATCAGGGCGCTTGCCACCCTCATCATGAGGTGTATAGGCATCATCATGGCGCATTCTGCGGTCAGCGGTATAACGGTTAATCATTGAGTCCATATTACCGGCAGTTACACCGAAATATAGATTAGGCTCTCCTAAGACTTTATAACTCTCGGCGTTGCGCCAGTCAGGCTGAGCAATAATACCCACTCTAAAACCTTGCGCCTCTAGTACTCGACCAATAACAGCCATACCAAAGCTTGGATGATCCACATAGGCATCACCGGTAACCAATATTACATCGCAGCTATCCCAGCCCAACTGATCCATTTCTTCTCTCGACATAGGTAAAAATGGTGCAGGCAATAAACACTCAGCCCAATATTTAGGATGATCGTAGAGTGCAGTAGGAGTCATTGCTTGAGGATTCATTGATTACCTTATAGAGATTTCAGGTTGTTAACCGCTAAATACCTGTTAGAAGGTGGCCATTATACCCTGTTTTTATGGGTTTCTTAATCTAAAGATAAAAAGACGCTTATTTATGCTCGGGTTTTACGGCTATTTTAATCAAATCGACCTGTTTTTAAGTTTTACAGATGACTAAAGGGATGAAACAAATGATTAAACATTGCGTATTAAGAATTCAGCCTCTAGAGTAGGCGCTCGATAATTTGTCTCTCAACTGCCAGTCTATTTATGTTTAAAATACACAGCGAAGAAATACCCTATCAGGCTAAAAGCGAGCTAGTGTTCGACTGCCTGCGTGACCTTCCTGATGCGATATGGCTTGATAGCGGCAAACCACGAAGCCTACAGGGGCGCTTTGATATTATTTCTGCCTGCCCTAGTTCTTTGATACAAAGTATTAATAATCAAACTTTGGTTATCACTGATGGAAAAACTACAAAGTCAGATAAGGGGCCATTTGCTACTGCCAGCGCATTACTCAGTGAGATTCAACCCATTGAGACCCTAGCTGAAACACCTTTTACTGCAGGTTTAATCGGTTATTTTGGCTATGACCTTGGGCGCGATTCCGAGTCTATTGCATCGCAGAATGAGACAGCCACACAGCTAGCGGATATGCGTTTGGGTCTATATTTGTGGAGCTTGATTGTTGATCATGAGCTTAGAAAAACCACATTATATGTTCATGAGTCTTGCCCAAAAGACCTAGTGAATCAAATTCAACATCAACTCAAGGATAGTATTGAGAGCATTGCACCCCACACCGATAAATTTCAGCTTCAGTCTAAATTTACATCCACTGTAACCAAGGATAGGTACACACAGGATATTGGGCATATAAAACAGTATATTGCTGAAGGCGACTGTTATCAGGTGAATTATGCTCAACACCATTCTGCTGAATATAAGGGTGATCTATGGCAGGCCTATCTCAACCTAAGGAAAGCTAACCCTGCACCTTACGCGGCATTTTGGCAATGGGATAATCAGGCGATTTTGTCCCTATCGCCCGAGCGTTTTATTCAAACCCAAGCTGATAATGATTGTATTAGGGCGCAAACCAAACCCATTAAAGGGACTGTTTTGCGAGGCAATACCCTTGAAGAAGATCAAGAAAACGCAATCAAACTGCTGAATAGCGATAAAGATCGCGCTGAAAATTTAATGATCGTTGACCTTCTGCGCAATGATTTAGGCAAAACCTGCGTCGCTGGCAGTATTAGGGTACCAAAACTATTTGATCTCGAGAGCTTCCCTAATGTGCACCATCTTGTCAGCACCGTAACTGGTATCTTAAAGCCTGAATGCACGCCCTTGGATCTTTTACAGGGGTGCTTTCCCGGCGGCTCAATAACCGGCGCCCCCAAAAAGCGATCCATGGAAATTATTGACGAGTTAGAGCCTCTTCAGCGGTCGGTGTATTGCGGCAGTATCGGCTATATTTGCGCCTCAAACCAAATGGATACCAATATTGCTATCCGCACCGTGATTGCTGACAACGCTAAACTTCACTGTTGGGGCGGTGGTGGTATTGTTGCTGACTCCGACGCAGACTGTGAATTTGAAGAATCGATGAATAAAATTCGTTTAATTTTAAACACGCTGGAAGCAACTTTAGACTAGCTACCTATGGCCTGCTGATGCCAATTAGGGTCTGCTACATCGCCCTCTTCATCCAATTCAGGATAGTCTAATTGATGCTTTTGGCAGTATTGGGCCAACACTGGCTGCATCCACTCAAACAAATATTTGTTAAAGGTTTTATCATCCAGTCGCCGGTTATCATAATAACCAGCATTTTCCCGTTGGCGACGCGCCTCAGATAAAATAATTGCCGCGGCTACACTCACATTAAATGACTCCACCATACCCATCATGGGCACGGTAATACTGTGATCAATATAGGGTTGAGCTTCTTGACTAATACCCTCAATTTCTGCGCCCATAATTAACACTGTAGGCAATGTAAAATCGACTTCTCGATAATCTTTACTGCAGGCAGCAACCTCTGCAGCAACAATCTGATGACCACTGCTTTTTAGTTTTTCTAGAGGCTCGGATATGGTTTTGCATAAAGAAATATTAAGCCATTTATGGGCACCGACAGTGGTTCCGGTATGAGCGCCAAAAAAGTCATTTTCAGAGACAGAATAAAGATCCAAAACACCCACGGCATCGCAGGTCCTAATAATCGCTGATAAGTTTTTTCCCTTGTGCACAGAATCAGTAACAACGGCCAAATCTGGCTGCCTCTGATCAAGCACCTCTATAATTTTAGAATAACGCGCTGCAGTCACTCTATTCCCCTACCCTTGCTGATACGCTAATTTTGCTTCTTCAGCGATTATTTTTACACCCTGCTCAATATCACTTAAATCCTGTACATAGGATACCCTAATACATTCGTGCTGATGGTGCCATTGATGATCTATCCCAGCAAAGAAATGATGCCCAGAAACCACTAGAACACCGCGTTGCTTTAGACGCTGATACAACGCTTCACTGCTGATAGGTAACCCCTCAAACCACAACCACAGGAATATAGCCCCCTCTGAAAGATGGATACGACAGGGTATATCCTGCATCTGCTGTTCAAATAGTGCCATCACCTGCTGTGAGCGTTGCTGATAAAAAGGCTTAACAAATTGCTGACCTAGCTCAACAATCTCACCCGAAGAAAATAGATCGCGAGTCAATGCTGGACCCATGTTGCCACTAGCCAGATTAATCACCGTATTGGCATTACTAAAGGCCTGAATGATTTCTGGATTGGCGACTATTATGCCAGTCCTAACCCCCGGTAAACCTAGCTTAGAAAGGCTTAAAACCAAGATTGTATTGTTATTCCAATGAGGGCTTACATCGACAAAATTAATATTGGGAAATGGCACACCATAGGCACCATCGATAATGAGCGGTATATCAGCCTGCTGAGCTATGCTGTCTAAGTGCTTTATCTCAGCATCGGTGAGAACATTGGCGGTGGGATTAGTGGGCCTAGATACACACAGCGCCGCTGTTTCTTCGGATAGTTTTAGCTCATCAAAATTTACATGATATTTAAATTGGCGTTCACCAATAAGCTCTATCTCTGGCTTAGTAGCGGTAAAAAATGTTTCAGATAAACCCAAATCATTGTAACCGATGTACTCTGGCGTCAGCGGCAAATGAATAGACTTAACACTGCCATCGGGCATCTGCCCTGCCAATAGATTGAATAGGATATAAAAGGCCGACTGGCTACCATTGGAGACTGCGATATTGTCCTCAGACAATAACCAGCCAAATTGTGTTTTAAGCATGGATGCAATATCGCGCCTATAGCCCAACTCGCCCTGGGGTGACTGATAGACACCCGTGGTGCTATACAGCTGTTCAGTATCTTGGGCTAGCTTTTGATATTGGCTGTTAATAACAGCTTCCATTTCAGGGATTCTTGCGGGGTTACCACCGCCCATAAAAATCATATCTGGGTTTTCATTCAGCGCAGACCCTAGATCTTCCATTAGCTCTATGATGCCAGACCCACTGGTCAGTTTTTTTCCAAAAGAAGAGAGTTTCATTGGTTTATCCCTACTTCAGATGAATCGTCCATATAGCGAAAGGTAAAGTTAACCCGCGGTTGATCTAAATGCCTTACCTTAGCTAATCGGTGTTGATAAAAATGTTGGATTTTTGACCCCATTAACAACAGAGACCCGTGGGGTAGACTGAGAGATGTAATTTCACCAGTAATATTGTGCCGAAGCTGAAAGACCCGCTCAGCACCCAAGCTAATTGAGGCAATAATGGGATCCGGGCCGAGCTCTGTTTCGTCATCCGCATGCCAGTCAACACTATCGCTACCATCCCGATAATAATTAACTAAGGCTCTATTAAATGGATGGGCGGTTTCACTGGCAACAGATTGAGCTAAATCTGCCATCCAACCCGGGAATTTGACCGCCTGCATGCAGATATTCGAGTAGGTATAGGAGGTATTAGTATGATCGGCAAACCAATTTTGCAGTCTTGGCACCGGCACCTGCTTGCCAAACATTCTAATTTTATCATGTCGCCAAGGTATCGATTGTATAGACTGCGATAATAGTTCGTCCGCCTGTTTAGGAGCGAGCCATTGCGGCCAAAAGGTCAATTCAGATTGATGAGTATTATCCGATAACGGCAAGGGAATAACCTGATGATCAAATAAAATCATAGCCATGATCTTAGGTTAAATTACCGTAGATTCTGGGCTCTATCTGCAATTCAACCGCAAAGGTTTGCAAAACCACAGTTTTGATCTCTTCAGCCAGAGCTAAAACAGCGGCGCCATCGCCCTGATAATTAACTAAAACCAATGCCTGTTTGTTGTGCACACCTACATCGCCTTTTCGACAACCTTTAAAGCCACAGTGCTCAATAAGCCAGGCCGCTGCTAATTTGCACTGTGATTGAGAATAGGCGTAAATAGGTAGATCAGGATAATTCTGAGCTAAGGTGTCAGCCACATCTTTGCTAACAATAGGGTTTTTAAAAAAACTACCAACATTGGGAATATCTTTAGGATCGGGTAGTTTACTGCGGCGAATATGACAGACAGTCTGATAAATATCGGCTGGCGATGGATTGTCGGTTTCTAATGAGGCCTGAAGAGAGGGATAATCTATATTGACCTTCGGCGTCTTGTTAAGAGTTAGCGTAACCGCCGTAATAACATAGCTATCCTTGGCGGCCTGTTTAAACACACTGGCTCTATAGCCAAACTGACAATCATCACGAGATAAACGCTTTAAATTACCTGTAGTCCGCTCAATTACCTCAACAGAGTGCACAAAATCACATAACTCAACACCATAGGCGCCAATATTCTGAATCGGTGCCGCACCCATATCGCCGGGTATAAGGGCTAAATTCTCTAGGCCATACCAACCATTTTCAAGGCAATGTGTCACGCTAGAATGCCAGTTTTCACCAGCGGCAAAGCGAATATTGATAGTTTCTTTATCTGAAGAAATAATCTCAATACCTTTGAGATCAATATGCACTACAAGTCCAATAAGATCTGAGGCAATCACCAGATTACTGCCACCACCTATCGGGGTTAATATTAGGTTGTTATCATTAGCAAACGCCAGTGCAGACTCAAGCTGGCTAATATCTTGTACCGAGCAGAAATACTCTGCTACAGCTGGTATAGCTAGGCTATTATAAGGCTTTAAATCTACAGATTGTTTAATCTGTATCTCTGTAGATGAGGCCTCAATCATAGACGCTCCATTATCTGCCGCAATAGCTCTGAAGAGGCATCCTCAATTAGATCCAGCACAAGCGAAAATCCTTTATCACCACCATAATAAGGGTCTGGAACTTCCGAGTAATCGGCATAGTTTGGATTGCGACAGAAATCTAGAAATAATCCAAGCTCTCCCGTGTAGCCCTGACAATTCATAGATTTTAAATTAGCTAAATTCTGTTTATCCATGGCTAAGATATAATCAAATTGATTGAAGTCGTTATCGCCGACCAATCGGGCGCGAAGATTATCCATTTGATAACCACGCTCTAATGCATGTTGTTGAGAACGTGGGTCTGGTGCGCGACCTATATGCCAGTCACCCGTGCCGCAAGAATCGACAAATATTTGATCAGTTAAACCCTGTTTATCGACCATAGATTGAAATACCGCATGGGCGGTTGGTGAGCGACAGATATTGCCGAGGCAAACAAATAAAACGGAAATTTTCGACATATATAATTCTTAATATATATTATAGATTATATTCATAACGTATTGTTTATATTTGATTAATTAAATTATTTAGATCATCTTCAGTATCTATTCCCGAAGGAACAGGCGCACAGGCATCAGCCACATGAATAGCAATATTGTTGTGCATAAATCGTAATTGCTCTAATGATTCTAAGCGCTCTAAGGGGGCAACATCCCATGCAATAAACTGATTGAGACAATCCACTTTGTAGGCATAAATTCCTATATGCCGCCGAGCTGTAGTGGGAACAGAATCTTGCGCCACATTGAATGCATCTCGAGGCCAAGGAATCGGCGCACGGCTAAAATAGCAGGCTATCTGATTCAGATTTGTCACAACTTTTACCACATTAGGGTTTAAAAAGTCCTCAATCGAATCAATCGGCTCACATAGGGTTGCCACACCGGCGTCAGCCGCAATCGACAAATTAGTTGCCACCTGATCAATCACCTGCGGTGGAATCATTGGCTCATCGCCCTGCACATTCACCACTATTTGATCTGATGCCAATTTTAGCTTACTGGCCACCTCTTGAAGCCGATCAGTACCTGATTGATGGTCAACTCGCGTCATACACACCTCAGCGCCAAATTTAAGCGCTGCCGCCTCAATGCGCTGGTCATCGGTAGCAATTACCACTCGACTCGCTGAACTCTTGCAAGCCTGCTCCCAGACCCGCTGAATCATTGGCTTACCCTTAATATCTCGCAGAGGCTTTCCCGGTAACCGAGAAGAAGCATAGCGCGCAGGTATAACAACAATAAACTGCATAAAAATTCCTAGTTGGACTGCTTTAAATCAACAGCCGTTAAAAGATTATCTACAAAAACGGATGCAACTTCAGCTTCGACATCCAATACCCAGACATGCTTTAAACCAGTGGAACGCAACTTAATAGCATCTTTTGCCGTGATCAATACAGGCAAATCATCATCAAAGGTCAGATCCGACTCAGTCATTGTCTCGTGATCGTCATAACCGAGTAAAAAAGGCTCAAAACCCAATGAAACCAAAGTATCTGCAAATCTTTGAGGATTGCCAATAGCCGCTAATGCATGCACAGTTTTACTGTATGACCAATCATTAATTGCAATAACTTCGCCAGTCGTTAAATTGCGAAACTGATATGGCAAGATATTAAATACCGTATCTACAGGCGTATTATCGAGCCATTGAGAATCGCCATTAACAACCACAAAATCTACCGTTTTTAAGCGCCCAATTGACTCTCTTAGTGGCCCTGCAGGCAGGCATTGTCGATTGCCAAAGCCCCTAGTACCGTCAATAACCGCTATTTCAATGTCACGATGCAATCGATAATGCTGTAACCCATCATCACATAAAATTAAATCGGCATTAAAGTGCTCCAGGGCGAAATCAACACCACGTGTGCGATTGGGATCTATCACCACATGACAACTACCTTGAGGCAAGCTGTGCCTGATGAGTAACGGCTCATCACCGCAGTCACTGACCAAGGTATCCATCTCAACTGTCATTGGATAAAGCGGCGCTTTTGCTCCATAGCCCCTACTAACAATTGAAATATTTAAGCCACGATCGATTAATTGCTTGGCTAAAGCAATAATTAAGGGCGTCTTACCACTGCCACCGACAGAAATATTACCCACCACCACCACAGGCGATGAGAACGTTTTACCCTGAAAAAAACCGCGAAGAACACAGCGACGAAAGAATACTAGAACCCTAAAGGCCATCGAAAGTGGCCACAACAGAAGCACCCACGAATATTTGGAATGCCATGATCTAGTTATGCGTGCCTGTAGGCTATCCATGTTAGCCTCGACTAGACTACAGCGTCATCAGCGCTATCAAACTCTTGATTATAGAGTTGAGCATAACGACCATTGGCAGATAAAAGTTCTGCGTGTGAACCCTGCTCTATAATGCGACCAGACTCCATAACCAATATCCGATCGGCTTTTTCAACCGTACTCAGGCGATGAGCGATTACAAAGGTTGTTCTATCTTTTATAAGGCCATCTAATGCAGCCTGTATATAACGCTCAGAATCTGTATCTAAGGCCGAGGTAGCCTCATCGAGGATAAGAATGGGGGCATCCTTTAAAATGGCTCTGGCAATTGCTATTCGCTGTCTTTGACCGCCGGACAACATAACCCCATCGTCGCCAATCAATGTATCGTAACCATCAGGTAAGTTATCAATAAACTTATCGGCATTAGCCATTTTTGCGGCCGCTTTTACCTGTTGCTCAGATTTATTGGCCAAATCTCCATATGCAATATTGCTATAGATACTGCCATTAAACAAAGTCACCTTCTGGCTTACTACGGCTATCTGCTGGCGTAAACTCGATAGAGAATAGTCATTTATATTTTTACCATCAAGCAAAATAGAGCCTTGCTTTAAGTTATAAAATCGCGGAATAAGATTAACCAAAGAGGATTTACCGCTACCTGAAGATCCCACCAAAGCGATAGTTTCTCCAGCGTCAACAGTAAAATTAATACCCGACAAAACCTGCTTCTCACTACCCTGATAGCTGAAATTTAAATCGCAAAATTCAAATTGACCTCTGGCAGACTCAATCTCAATAGAGCCAGTATCCATTTCTGAATCAGCGTCTAGCACCTCAAAGATAGATTGTGCCGCCGCAATACCGCGCTGGATAGAACTATTAATTTCGGTCAACTGGCGAATTGGTTTGACCAACATGCCCGAGGCTACTAAAAAGGTAATAAAACTACCTGCGGTCATTGAAGATAAAATACTAGGGCTCAACATAAATGCGGTTATGGCGGCAAATGCAAGGGATACTATTAACATTACCAAGGGGTTACTCAAGCCCTCAGTAAATGCCATTTTCATATTTTGCCGACGATTATTATGACTCGCCAACTGCATGCGTGCCTGCTCGACTTCAGCGCCGCCGAACATACGAACCTCTTGATGACCATTCACTACTTCTTGAGTGACATGGGTAACATCGCCCATAGCCGATTGAATACGCTGACTAATTAAACGAAAGCGCTTGCTAACTACCGATACAAGGAAGGCAATCAATGGCATTACCGCAATAAAAAATAGCGTCAGCTTCCAGTTTATATAGAACAAATAACCCATCAAACCCAACACCAAACTACCCTGCTGTAATAGGGTTTTAATTGCTCTTGTGCCTGCTTCAGTGACCTGTTGCACATTAAAGGTAACAACCGACACAAGATGCCCAGACATTGACCGGTTAAAGAAGTCAGATGGCAAATGAAGGTACTTTGATAAGATATCGGTTCGCAATGCATGAACCAAAAAATTAGACACATAAGCCAAGCCATAACTACCGATTAAATAGCCTAGGCCACGAACAATACTTATAACAATCAAAAATAGTGGTATTACAATGGCACCATTTATAAGAGTGGAGTCACCATAAAAAGCATTGGCTATTGAAGAAGTAATACCCGCAGAAGGCAGGCTGGATGATGTGCCAGACTCAGAATTCATAGCACCTACGGTATCAGTGATATATCCAAGTAAGTCTACAAATGCAATCTCCGCTGCAGAGTGCATAAACAAACCAAGCACACTAATAACAAAGGCAAGCCAGTAGCGTCCCACATAGCGCAGAAGGCGAAGATACGTCTGAAATCCTGAAGAACTAATGTTCTTTGTCATATATTTGCTCTTATTGGCTACAATCAAGCCTGAAATAATTTGCACCCTCTAAAGCTATATTTGGCCAACCAAAATAGCTATAGATGCTCTGTGATCAGAACTTTAACACAAACTATTCTGTTGCCATATGCTGCTGTGCAAAATTCCTATTTCAACTACTTTTAACAAAGAAAAGAAACTAAGCTAGCGCCACCAATATTTTGGCTTATGTTTTCTAGCCGTCAAAATTTTGAGATCGCCATTAATATCCCACTCAAAACTAATACCGCCACTTGAGGCTGTATTCCACAGCTTCGACCCCAACGCCTTATAACGATTGACCACATCAATATGCGGATGCCCAAAGTGATGCCTATAACCGGCGGGAAAAACCACATGCTGGGGTTGTAATTGGTCCACAAAGGGCTTACTTGAAGATGTGTTGCTACCGTGATGAGGCGCAACCAATACCGTCACTGGTGGCAAATTATAATGCTGTAAAAAAATCGATTCGGCAGATTTTTCAATATCGCCCGCTAACAGAAGCCTTTGACCGGGTGGCCAAAATACTCAACACCCGAGTTGAACAACAATTTCGACAAATTGGCTACTATCTAATGTCAGTATTGATGTTAATCGCAGGCGCCTTATTTTACCCCATTCTAGAACTAATGACTGGCGCAGCATTGCCAGCCTCATAGTTTTGAATAATCTTTTATGGAAAAAACAGACTACAGGAGTAACAAAAATGAAAAACCAAATTCACAATCAAACTGACATTGAAACAGAAACTAAGCACCACGATTGTATTAAGATCCAACGTCAAAACATACCTTCAAAGTGGCGTGGCAACACCCTAGTTCCCGTCATTATTGCACTCGCAATATCAGCTTTAGCCACCATAGCTTTTTTAACTCAGGGCGCCAATTTAGCAATGGAAAATAAAGTTGTTATCGCACAAAATGAAATTGCTGCAATGATGTCTGAATGGAATATAGCCACCCAAAACACGCCTAGGCCAGCTGATGATGATGTGTTCAACGCCAATAATACTACTTATGGTCTAAATATAAACTACACTCAAGCAACCGATGATGATGCCGCAACAATAGCTTATACCACTGATTCTGTTGCTGCGTGCACAGAATTAAGATCTAGAATACCAGCCAATTTAGAAGGCATTAATGCAACAACATGTAATGATGCTGAAAATGATGATTCTGCAGTATTAACCATCACTTTAAATTAGGCCTAATCAAAGCATTTGTTCTTCATTTGCAGGTGAAAAAGGTTATTAGGGCAATCAGTGCATTACATAATCTCACCAAGAACATACTCAAGGTTAGAGTTTGTTCTCGGTGAGGGAAGTGCTTAGTCTAATTAGCTGTAAGGTCCGGCATTTAAAATGACTAAATTAAGCGGATATGCTCATCTGGCTTTAAAACGCCAAAGTTTTTGCCATAAGCCTCCCCTTTTTTGGTCTAAAGTATAGTTATGAGTTTATTAAAAAGAAGTGGCCAGTCAATAGGAAGAGGTTTGATATAAATGGAGTCAGATTAAGGATGCAACTCATAGTAAAAAAAAGGGTAACAATACATACAGTAAACACTATCAATAGTCAGAAAGGTATTAGTCTTGTTCCGGCATTAGTTACTATTTTTATTTTTACCGTGCTAACAACTCAAGTGGTCATTCCAAATCAACAACGTAATTTACGTGATACCAATATTAATGCCGTCGCCAATACCGCTGAAAATCTTATTCAAGCAACCTATGCCTACAGAGCAAAAAACAATGTATGGCCTACAAGATTCTTTGATAATAGTAATCTAAATGGTGGTCCGTCACCGCTACCAGGATCACTACCCTCAGCAGGGACACCACCTACAGGAGTCCCTTTTCTAGTTCCTGACTATCTTGCTCATTTCAATCTCCGCAACCCATGGGGGTATTTTTGGAGCATGAAATCTGTCTCACACACTAATAAGATGTTGTACTTCGAGACTGAGACTGGTGATGAGGCTATTGCGAGAGCTTTGGTGCGTAAAATTGGTAGTTCTGCAGTCATAAGCAACCAAACAATTGTCAAAATCTATCCTGCAATGAACGCCACTCCAACAGTCCAAGGCCTCAATATAGATGGTGTATTAAGTTTGGATGGTGATTTACAAATAAATGGTTCAGAGCTGGATCTGGGCAGCGCAAAGGTAGTCATGCGCGTGAGTGATAAGGATGTAGACATTACAAAATACCTCACTGCTTTACCCTATCAATTTGACATCCGTATGAAAACATTCGATCGGTTATTATATAACCAGGGTACGTTATTACTTAATCTTCATGCGCGAGTTCAAAAACTTGAAGAAAAGAACAAATAGTCCTCTGTCGATGGCAATACCCTTATGAACTTAATGCCAACAATTTTTAGCATCGCATTGGCAGCATCCGTAAGTATTTTTTATTTACAAAATCAAAAAGATGAACCTACTACAATAAATTACCGCGTTGCTCTAACAGGATTCGAGGAGGCTACTATAAAATTTGCCCAACATACTCCTCTTAATAATCCTAATATACAACCACCAATAGACCACTGTTCAAGAAATATGTCATTTGATTTTAGCGATAAATTACCAAAAGGTAATACGTGGCGCACAGAGATAACTGGCCTTGATTGTGATATTGCCAAACTTAGTGTAACGATTCCTCCAAATTCATCAAATAATGATGAAGATTTTTACTCGTTAATAAAAGCTGCAACAGCTTCTGAGCGAATTCAAGGCGCTATTGTTGACTATAAACAAAGAACCTTAACCTGGACCCAGCGTCTTTACAGCCGAAAGCCCTATGATTTGGGAATAATGGCCAAGCTTAAGAATAATAAAATAGGCCTTTGCTGGACATGTGTTTCTGCAGATCAGCCTAGTCCAGGAGGTTGGTCTGAATGGGATGCCTGCCCCGCCGACATACCCTGTGGCAAAGTAGAACAAAAACGTTACTGCACTAAGCCAGCCCCCAAGAACAATGGCGCACCCTGTGAAAGGGATGATGGCAGTTTAACCTCAGCAAGTAATAACTTTGAAACGCGAGACTGCCAAAATATTACCCCCTGTGGTCAATGGAGTAATCCAATAGCCTGCCCGACTAATGACTGTTTAACATCACTAGAAACCCCGCCCATATTAAAGACATGCCTTGGGCCTGAACGATGTAAAGACGCACAAGGAAAATTAGTCGCAGTGGGTCATGAAATAACTTGTAATATCATGTCCTGCGGTCAATGGAGTCAGTCATCGTCATGCGAAGTTAAAGTATGTGTAAGGCCTGAAGAAAAAAACAAGGTAAAACGTACCTGTTTAGGACCTAATATTTGCAAAGATAATTTTGGCGCAATATATCGTCAAGGGAAGTATGAAGTTTGTGATACAACTAAAATGGTTGACTGCGGAATATGGACTGAACCCCAAGCATGCACTCAAATATGCTTAAATCCTGATGAAAAAGCACAGCCAAAGCGTCAATGCCAGCGCTACGATTGCAAGGATGCCGATGGAAAAGTCACTGTGGTGGGTAATTATGAATTTTGTGATGTCGACACATGTGGAAAATTGATTACAAAAAATTGTCCCACTACTCCAACTTGCTTATTAAGCCCTAAGCAGAAGGACATCGTAAAACTCAAATGTGATGGCCCCAACCATTGCAAAGATGC
Organism: Porticoccaceae bacterium; assembly: GCA_049615345.1. Taxonomy (GTDB): domain Bacteria; phylum Pseudomonadota; class Gammaproteobacteria; order Pseudomonadales; family Porticoccaceae; genus HTCC2207. Next base: position 16,305 of record JBMZFJ010000030.1, read on the forward strand.
TAATGGTAATCGACTCGTAAAGGGTTACCAAGAAACCTGTGGTATCAAATCCTGTGGCACCTGGGATGAGTGGTCCAAACCTGATAAGAGTAAAAAATGTCTAAGCGCAGGCGAAAAACAACCTGTCATAAAACGTTTGTGTGAAGGCATAAATGGCTGTAAAGATGATATGGGGAATTTTTACCCATTCAATACCATGGAAACCCAAGAATTAGCATTGCCAACCTGCGGCCAATGGACAGAAAAAAAAGCATGCCCTTCAACCTGCTTGTATGAAGGTCAACCAGACTTCGTCATTCAAACATGCATTGGTCCTAACCAATGTCGTAATGATAATGGAAATTTAGTTGACGTTGGTTACAAGAAACGATGTGAAACTCAATCCTGCGGTATTTGGAGTGAGTGGAAACTTCCAAACTCAACTAAAAATTGCCTTCAGATAGGTGAAGATCAACCCATAAAAACGCGTTTTTGCCAAGGAGAAAATGGTTGTAAAGACGACTTCGGTATATTTTACCGATTCCAAGATATCGAAACCATCAAATTAGAGCTACCTACCTGTGGTCAATGGGGTGAATGGACAAAATGCACCATACATAACGACGGAATTAGTGACGTAACTATTGACTCCTGCAAAGATAAAGCTGGCATGCAAACAAGGACATGCATTGGCGGCAATTGCCCTGAGGGTTTAGATGCCCGACAGTGCTATACCGAGTCCTGCCAAATATCAATTAACAACTCAATTGATACAACATATCTAATCATGCCCGAAGTAAAAAATGCAGCGACTCGCAAAGTAGAAGTCATCATTGAAAAGCCTAGTTTATTCGGTGCACCTTCAACTGATACCTGTGCTATCAACACTGGGGGCCCCTATAAACAATTAACTATTACAAATTATGGTCGTATTCATGGGCACGGTGGTAGTGGTGGTGATGGTGCCAAACCTACCTATGAAAAAAGTTGGTTCAACAATGTGCCATCGGGCAGCCTGTCTTATGAGTATTCAGAATTAGTCGGTAAGGATGGAAAAGATGGCGGTGATGCCATATGCATCGAAAGTAACAATGTCACTATTATTAATAAAGATGGCGGTGTTTTAACAGGCGGCAAAGGCGGTGGCGGCGGTGGCGGCGGCGCCTGCATAGTAAATCTAACAGGTCAAAATTGCGTTTCAGGAGGAAAAGGTGGGCAAGGCTTTTCTTTTAATTTTTCTTCTGTAAAGGGAAAGCCTGGACAGCATGTCCATAACAGTGAAACTGGAAAGGCAGGTAAAGGGGGTAATGGAGGGTTTTTATTTGAAATTATTGATGATAGGGCAGAAGCATCCACTGATGAATATCGGCATGCGCAACCAGGTCAGGATGCTACTCATCATGAATTTACCTTTATTGAACGTTTTTCGCCAAGTTCCTACAAAACCTGGGCTGGAAGAGGAGGCAAAGCTGGAAATGATGGAAAAAAATGTAAAAATGCTAAGAAATTTAAAAATATTAAAGGATGTAATTAAAAAGATTATTTAATGATTAGAGCTAAATCGGTAGACCAATTTTAGCAGGTTAACTTAACAGCTGCACATGCCCTATCACTTTTATTTTTAGGAGTACTAATTTGCGCTAGTATAAAAGGAATGGAGCGGGAAACCGGGTTCGAACCGGCGACCTCAACCTTGGCAAGGTTGCGCTC
>JBMZFJ010000031.1:0-17418 GCA_049615345.1 Porticoccaceae bacterium
GCGCCTTCAGCCACTCGGCCACTTCACCATAAACTTTTCTGGCATTTTAATCCTTGGAGGAACGCATCCAGATTACGTGTCGATGGGGGTTCTTAATTTTAGTAGCTAAAGATCTATCGAAAAAATTAACTTGTTCGCCTAGGCGCATTATTTTAATGATTTTGACAGAGGGCTACACTTGAAGACCGACCGACATTAGCGGCGGCATAATATCACATCAGGAGAAAATTCAAAGACTATTCATCGTCAGAAGACGAAATATCCGAATCATTTTCTTTTTGAATACGTTGATAGATTTCTTCTCTATGGACCGCCACTTCTTTAGGAGCATTTACACCTAGACGAACTTGGTTACCTCTAACACCTAAAACAGTGACATTAACATCATCGCCGATAACGAGAGTCTCCCCAACTCTTCTAGTAAGAATCAACATATTTTACTCCTTAAAATCCCTTAATTTACATTATCTTAGCACTTATAAACTGCTTGTATGATGCCACAAATACTAGCTTTAGATAGTGGTGTTAATTGTAGCACCTAAAATCTCTACGGCGCTAACAGTTTTTTGTATTAGTTTTTTTGTCCAAGGCCTACTTTTTACGCTGGTGCATCAAGCCCAAAACCGGTATGTAATGCACGTACTGCCAGCTCCAAATAACGCTCTTCAACCACGACTGCTATTTTAATTTCAGACGTAGTAATTAGCTGAATATTAATATTCTCTGCCGCTAGTACTTCAAACATTTTTGCCGCTACACCTGCATGTGATCGCATACCAACACCAACAATCGAAACCTTGGCGATAGCATCGTCAGTTTCTACTTCAATAGCACCCAAATCCTTGGCAATTTGGTTGAGCAACTCATGCGCTGCTGCCAAGTCATTACGGTGAACCGTAAAGGTAATGGTTGCAGAATTATCTTTGGCAACATTTTGCACGATAACGTCAATTTCGATATTGGCGTCACTAATGGCGCCCAGCACTTTATAAGCAACGCCGGGCTGATCGGGTATGCCGCGGATAGTGAGTTTTGCTTCATCGCGATTGAATGCTATGCCTGATACAACTGCTTTTTCCATTAGATCATCTTCCTCTAAAGAAATTAATGTGCCGGGGCCATCTTCAAAGCTAGATTTTACTCGAAGAGGTACCTTATATTTTCCTGCAAATTCTACTGAACGGATCTGTAATACCTTTGAGCCCTGACTCGCCATTTCTAGCATTTCTTCAAAGGTAATTTTTTCTAATCGCTGAGCGACACTGACCACTCTGGGATCGGTTGTGTAAACGCCGTCAACATCGGTATAAATCTGACATTCATCCGCTTTAAGAGCTGCCGCTAGGGCTACTGCTGTGGTGTCAGAACCACCTCGACCCAGTGTGGTTATATTGCCGTTTTCATCTGAGCCTTGGAAACCTGCAACCACAACCACACGACCCGCATCGAGGTCATCCTGCATTTTGTGATCATCGATTTCTTTAATTCTGGCTTTACCATGGGAATCATCAGTCAGAATTCGGACCTGACTTCCGGTATATGATTTAGCTTCAATACCAATTTTATGCAGTGCCATACACAATAGCGCAATGGTAACCTGCTCACCGGTACTGACCAAAACATCCATTTCTCTTGCTGCAGGCTGTGCATCAATCTCTTTGGCGAGACCAATCAGTCTGTTAGTTTCTCCGCTCATTGCTGAAACAGCGACTACAACCTGATCACCCTGCTTGTGAGATTCTGCTACCCGCGCGGCGACCGCTTGGATTCGCTCTATCGAACCCACCGAGGTGCCACCATATTTTTGAACAATTAAACTCATATTTGTTGCTTCGTATTTGAAGGGCGCAAATTAAACAGTAATTTACGATTAAAGTTAAGAATTTTTTTATACCTAGGCTAAGTTATCTTCAACCCAAATTGCTACTGACTCAAGCGCCTGAGACAAATTGGTTAGATCGGATGCCGCACCCATTGCCATATCGGGTCTACCCCCTCCTTTACCATCTAGCTGGGACGAAACATGTTTCATTAGATCGCCTGCTTTAATATCTGAGGTTAGATTTTTAGTCACGCCGGCAACCAGTGATGCCTTATCACCCTCTTTAGCAACCAAAAAGAATACGCCCTTTTCAATTTTTGAGCGTACCTGATCAGCCACTGATTTCAGACTTTTAGCATCGGCACCCTCAACAATGGTTGAAAGTACGGTTACGCCATTGATCTGCTGTGCAGACGACATAATGTCCGAGCCAGATGAATTGGCCAGCTTTTGCTTAAGCTGATCAATTTCTTTTTGCATACGGCGGTTATCTTCCATGACCTGACGTACTTTTTCAGTTACTTTATCCTTCGCTGCTTTGGCGATTTCAGCAACTTCTTCCACTGTATCCTGAGTTTGTTCGCAATAAGCCAGCGCAGATTGACCTGTAACTGCCTCTATTCGACGTACCCCTGAGGCAACACTGCTTTCAGAGGTGATTTTAATTAAACCTATATCACCGGTTCGCTCAACATGTGTTCCACCACATAGCTCTACCGAGAAATCGCCACCCATGGATAATACTCTGACTTCATCGCTGTATTTTTCGCCAAACAAGGCCATTGCGCCCTGCTCTTTGGCTTCATCCATCGACATCAGTTGAGTTGATACTTCTGTATTGCGCAAAATTTCACGGTTGACCATCTGCTCAACCAGTCTTAACTGTTGCGAGGTCACGGCTTGATTGTGGGAGAAATCAAAGCGTAACTTTTCACTATCTACTAAAGAACCTTTTTGCGTAACATGCTCACCGAGAACCTGTCGCAGGGCTTCATGGGCTAAATGGGTGGCAGAATGGTTTAAAGCAATGGATTGACGAAGGTTTTTATCTACCTTAGCGATAACTTTATTGCCAACATTGATCGAGCCTGAAAGCACTGTGCCAATATGCAAGTTATGCTCTGAAGACTTTTTACAGTCGAGAACCTCAACCTTAGCATCACCACAGATCAAATAGCCTGTATCACCAACCTGACCACCAGATTCCGCGTAAAAGGATGTTTTATCCAATACTACAGCAACCGTCGTCCCCTCTGAGGCAGACTCAATTTGCTGGCCCTCTGAATAAAGACCAACAACGGTGCCAGTTTCTTCTAGGGTTGAGTAACCACTAAAGTCTGTACTGCCCTCAAGGCGAATACTGTCGGTGTAATCTATATCGAACTGACTGGCTGAGCGCGCTCTTGCACGCTGTTGATCCATGCAGCTTTCATAACCTTCTAAATCAAGGGTATATCCTCGTTCACGAGCGACATCATTGGTTAAATCTGTAGGGAACCCATAGGTATCATAAAGCAAGAAAATAATCTCACCGGGAAGAATATCCCCCTGTAAATCTTTTAGCGCTGAATCGAGAACACCCATACCCTTATCAAGGGTTCTGGCAAACTGCTCTTCCTCAGCTTTGATGGCTTGAGCTATTAGCTCGCCTTTTTCAATAAGCTCTGGATAGGCTTCACCCATTACTTCTCCTAGTGGCGCCACTAGGTTGTGGAAAAACACTCCTTTTGCACCCAGCTTATGGCCATGACGTAAAGCTCGACGAATGATTCGGCGCAAAACATAGCCGCGACCTTCATTGGATGGCTGAACACCATCAGCAACCAAGAAGGCACAGGACCTTATATGATCCGCTAACACTTTGAGCGATGCATTTTCAGGATCCTTACATTGGGTAATCTTAATGGCGGCAGCAATTAGATGTTTGAAGAGATCAATATCGTAATTATTGTGGACGCCTTGCATAACTGCAGCTACACGCTCTAATCCCATACCAGTATCAATGGAAGGCTTGGGCAAGGCTGTCATTTCACCTGAGCTATCGCGCTCATACTGCATAAACACCAGATTCCAAATTTCTATATAACGATCAAGATCGTCATTTTCACTACCCGGAGGACCACCGGCTATATGCTCACCATGATCCCAAAATATTTCGGTACTGGGACCACAGGGTCCGGTATCACCCATCTGCCAAAAGTTATCTTCGTCTAGTCTTGATAAACGTGCTGGATCAACGCCAATTTCATTGACCCATATATCAGCCGCTTCATCATCACTAATATGAACAGTGACCCACAAGCGCTCTTTGGGTAGCTTTAATTCCTCGGTCAGGAATTCCCAGGCAAATTTAATTGCATCTTGTTTAAAGTAGTCGCCAAAACTGAAATTACCCAACATTTCAAAAAAGGTGTGGTGCCTAGCCGTATAGCCAACATTTTCTAAATCATTGTGCTTACCACCAGCTCTCACACAGCGCTGTGATGAAACAGCACGACAGTAATCACGCTTTTCTCCACCTAAGAACACATCCTTAAATTGCACCATGCCAGCATTGGTAAAAAGCAGGGTCGGGTCATTGCCCGGAACCAAGCTACTACTAGCCACCTTACTGTGCCCTTTGGAGGCAAAGTAGTTAAGGAATGCGTCTCTAATTTCAGCACTTTTCATAGTTATTTCCGATATCTCGACATGATATTTATTAAATTTACAGATTGTCTTCTGAGAATGTGTCTTGGGAGCCCTTATTGGCTAGCACATGAAGGTGTAAATGAAAGACAGTTTGTCCCGCACCTTTGCCATTATTTACTACTAGACGAAAGGCATCACTCACACCGGCCATGCGCGCAACTTCGCCTGCAACCCACATAAGATGACCCATAAGGGCACGATCACTGTGCTTTGCATCAGCCAATTTAGCGATAGGTAGCCTCGGTATTACCAGCATATGAACTGGCGCTTGAGGCGATATATCGTTGATGACAATACATTGATCATCTTCATACAAAATATCAGCCGGTAATTCCCTATTGATAATTCGGGTAAAGAGACTTTCTTCACTCATTTGGGGTCCCATTAATAATAACTTGTAGCGTTTTGTGGTTAATTCTATTTACTTGAGCTTAGCTTTTCATCAGCAGTTAAGGCTCGCGCTTCCCCTTCAAGCATGACAGGAATGCCATCACGAATCGGGTAGGCCAGACCACTTGCACGACACACCAGCTCATTGGTTTCCGAGTTATATTCGAGCGGCGCCTTGCTTACAGGGCATACTAAGATACTAAGTAATTTTTTATCCACGCTAAGAATCCATAAAAAAACGCCGCTAGTTTACGCAAAATAACAGAAAACTGCTATTGCAAGATTATTTTGACGTTTTAGTTAGAGACTGGAAGGGTTTCTAGAACAAGCTGGGGGTCAATTCTTTGATCAAGCCAGTTCATACGCCAATCGAGGTGAGGACCGGTAGCACGTCCCGATGCACCTATTGTGGCGATAACACTTCCTGATGCCACTCGCTGCCCCTCTTCAACTAGTATTTCGCTGAGATGTAGAAAGGTAGAGCTTAAACCATGACCATGATCAAGAATTAGGGTGCCCCCAGAATAAAACATATCATCGTGAACCATAGTAATTAAGCCTGCCGCAGGTGCAATAACCGGGGTGCCTGTTGGTGCGGCATAGTCAATACCATAGTGGGGACTTTTAGGTACTCCGTTGTAAAATCGCTGACTACCATAGACACCAGTGATTGGACCATTAGCGGGTTGCTTAAAGCCCGCAGTAAAATCATCTTGATCGCTAATTAAACTTCGGGCCTTTTTCACGATCGATATATCTTGTTTGATACGTTGAATATCTGTTTCAGAGGGCGTCACTGTTTTCTGCGGCACACCTTCTATTTTTTGAATCGCATAATCTCGCGGGGCAATATTAAGCACAATTTTTTTATTGCCAGATTGTTGATGGATTGTGATCTCTGCAGTTGCAGGTTGATTGCGACCAAAGCCAAGTAAAAATTGTCTGTTATCGTTTAATTTTAACAACTTCCCTTTGTAGCTGACGGTTTCACCCTTAGCCAACTGACCTAAAACCAAACCACCCTGTTGAAATGAACCAATAAATTTAGGGCTTTCAGATGCCGCTACATTATTACTAACGATGAAAACAAATAGAGTAATCAGTAAGGGTAAAGTTTTTTGATAAGACAGCATATATAGCATATCCACTGATAATTAAAATCAATCAAAAGGTTATCGCAATGCGCTAAAAAAGGGAAAAGAAATTGCAGTATAAGCTTTGAAGATTAAGTGCTAATTATTGAGAGCATAGTTAATTTGATCAAAACTAAAACCTCGATATTGAAGAAACCTCATTCGTTTAGCTTTTTCTTTGGCATCAACCCGATGATCACTACCAAACTTTAGTTGTGCGGTATTCTTGGCTAATTCGAACCAGTCAATCTCGGCTTGATCAAGTAACTGCTCAACCAGTGAAGTTTCAGCGCCGCGGCTTTTAAGTTCTAAACGTATTCTAGTACTTCCCTGACCTCTGGAGATGCGAGATCGAATAAAGGCCTCGATAAATCGACAATCTGATTGCAGGTTTTCAGCGGCTAGTTGATCCAATACATCTGGAATTAACGGAGAGTTATCAAACTTTTTTTCGAGTTTTTCCTGCAGTTGGCTACGAAGATATTCGCGACCAGCCAAGATACCCATGGCGGATAAGCGGATTTTACTGTGCTTTATGTCAGCTTTAGTATCTGGCTGTTTTTCTTCCATTAAAAAACACCTTTCTAATATAGGTAAGATGGGTAGATACCTACCCATCTTACAGACTTATCATTATGCTTCTTGCGGCTGATCCTTAGAGGGTGAAAGATGGCTCAACTCTTTTTCTCGAATCGCGGTCTCTATTTCGGCCGCTATTTCTGGGTTTTCGGTCAGATAAACACCCACGTTGGCTTTACCCTGACCAATTTTACTGCCCTTGTAGGCATACCAAGCACCAGACTTATCGACCAAACCATGTTTAACGCCAAGATCAACTAATTCACCGTTGCGGTTAATACCTTTGCCATACAGAATTTGAAACTCAGTCTGTTTGAATGGGGGTGATACCTTGTTTTTAACAACCTTAACCCGTGTTTCATTCCCGACAACCTCATCGCCTTCTTTAACCGCACCAATGCGTCGAATATCCAATCGAACCGATGAATAGAATTTAAGTGCATTACCACCTGTGGTTGTCTCAGGGTTACCAAACATAACACCAATCTTCATTCTAATTTGGTTAATAAAGATTACTAGGCAATTAGCGGTTTTTATATTACTCGTTAGTTTTCGCAGAGCTTGAGACATTAAACGAGCCTGTAAGCCAACGTGATGATCACCCATTTCACCTTCAATTTCTGCACGCGGTGTTAGAGCAGCTACAGAATCAACAACTAATACATCACAGGCTCCAGACCTAACCAACATATCGGTGACTTCAAGTGCTTGCTCACCGGTATCTGGTTGCGAAACAATAAGATCATCCACCTGTACGCCAAGCTTTTCGGCATACACTGGATCCAATGCATGCTCAGCATCGACAAAGGCACAGGTCCCACCGGCTTTTTGTGCTTCTGCAATCACCTGCAGTGTCAGGGTGGTTTTACCTGAGGACTCTGGACCATAGATTTCAACAATTCGACCCTTGGGCAAGCCACCAATTCCAAGTGCTATATCTAAACCGAGAGAACCCGTTGAAATGGATGGCACAGCTTCTCGCTTATCTTCACCCATGCGCATAACGGTACCCTTACCAAACTGACGTTCAATTTGCCCCAGTGCCGCTTCAAGTGCTTTTTCTTTATTCGCATCCATTTTCTGTTCCTCATAAATTTTTTCGACTTATTTAGGTTCGATTTTTCAAACCAGTATATTACTGTATGTGCGTACAGTATCTTATCAGTCTAGTTGATGCAAGAGTTCTTGCAAAGAAATTTCAATTACCTGTTGTCTGATAGCTTGGCGGTCGCCCTGTAATTGGTATTTTTCGACCTTAGTTGCGTCTGGGGTAATCCAGCAAATCCACACCGTTCCAACGGGTTTTTCTACTGTGCCACCATCGGGCCCGGCTACACCGCTTACCGCTATTGAGTAATCTGCATCTGAACCACGCAAAGCACCCGCAGCCATCTGCTCAACCACCTGTTCGCTCACTGCACCATAGGTATCAAGTATTGATTGCTCAACATCAAGAAGCTGTGTTTTTGCTTTGTTGGCATAGGTAATATAGCCATATTCAAACCATTGCGAACTCCCGGCGACGGCGGTAATCGCCTCAGCAATACCGCCACCCGTGCAAGATTCGGCGGCGGTTACTTTTGCATTGATATGACGCAAGCGCTCACCGAGCTGTGTGGCAATATTATGTATCGTTTGATTACTGGTTGATTGTGGCAAAAAAGCTCTCCCCGTTAATCTATAGTTTACCTAAACTTCAAGCAAATGGTTTAGTCCTATGGCAACTAGCAAAGAAATTAAATTGATTAGTGGATTTTGGATGGTCTTAGACCCTCAGTCTGTACTACACTCTCACCATAACCAAACGCCAAATAATAGAGCGTTCTAAAATAGCATAAGAATTTTAGCCGATGAGCAGTCAGTCACAAAACCAAACCCACACTCCGATGATGCAACAGTATCTCAGCCTCAAGGCTGAGCATCCAAATGATCTGGTGTTTTATCGTATGGGCGATTTTTATGAGCTATTTTTTGATGATGCCAAAAAGGCCAGCGAGCTTCTTGATGTAACCCTAACCGCGCGTGGAAAAACGAATGGCAATCCAATTCCTATGTGTGGCGTGCCCTTCCATGCTGCTGAGGGATATTTAGCCAAACTGGTTAAAGAGGGTGTCTCAGTCGCAATTTGTGAGCAGATTGGCGACCCTGCTACCAGCAAAGGCCCTGTGGAACGTGCCGTGGTTAGAGTCCTTACTCCGGGCACACTGAGCGACGAAGCCCTGCTCGATGATCGCTCTGACAATCTTTTGGCTGCCTTGTATCTATTAGAGGATCAATACGGTATAGCCACACTTGATATGAGCAGTGGCCGTTTTCAGTTATCGCAGGTAAGTGATGATCAAGAACTGCACAGCGAAATACAAAGACTCAACCCAGTAGAGATTCTTATTTCAGAGGAATTCCCTCGTATAGATTGGCTCGAAAATTGGCAGGGATTGCGCACACAGGCACCCTGGTTATTTGATTGGGATGCATCCAATCGACTATTAAATCAGCAATTGGGCACAAAAGATTTAAATGCGTTTGGCTGCTCACACCTGCCCGCAGCTATTTGCGCTGCCGGCTGTTTATTGCAATACGCCAAGGATACTCAGCGCGGCAATCTGCCACATATTCACAGTATAAGCGTCGAAAATCGTGAGGATGGCGTTGCTCTGGATGCCGCGAGTCGGCGCAACCTTGAGCTCGATACTAATCTCAATGGTGGGCAAGAAAACACCCTTTTTGATGTGCTTAATAATACCGCGACTAGCATGGCTAGCCGCTTACTTCGGCGCTGGTTAAACCGACCACTCAGACAGCTTGCTGAACTAGAAGCAAGACAACAGAGCATCGCTGAACTGCAAAATAACTATTTATATGAAGAGCTAAATGGACATCTCAAACAGGTGGGTGATATGGAGCGCATTCTTACTCGCGTCGCACTTCACTCTGCACGTCCCAGAGATCTTACGCGCTTGCTTTCTTCAATAGCTGTGTTGCCGCAGATTAAATCGACTCTTCAGCCCAGTAATCACAAACATATAAAACAACTCCTTGAAAAAGCCAAACCATTACCTCATTTAGTTGAATTATTAGATCGTGCAATTATTGAAAACCCACCTATGGTGATCCGTGAAGGCGGCGTCATTGCCGATGGCTATGACAGCGAACTTGACGAACTACGAGCACTTAATAGCAATGCCGGTGAGTTCTTGCTGGCGATGGAAGAGCGGGAAAAACAGGCAACAGGTATTTCTAACCTTAAAGTCGGTTACAACAGAGTACATGGCTACTACATAGAAATCTCTCGCGGTCAAAGCGATAAGGCCCCCGTAGAATATATACGCCGTCAAACATTAAAAAATGCCGAGCGTTTTATCACGCCCGAGTTAAAAGAATTTGAAGACAAGGCGCTCAGCGCAAAAAGCAGATCTCTAAGTCGAGAAAAGCAACTTTATGCTGAATTATTAGAAACACTGAATCAAGATTTACACTGCCTGCAAAACTGCGCGTCGGCAGTTGCAGAAATTGATCTTTTAGCGACCTTAGCAGAGCGCGCTCACAGCTTAAATTTTTGTCAGCCCGAATTATCCGAACAGCCTGGTATCGATATTCAAGGGGGGCGTCACCCTGTGGTTGAACAGGTTTTAACCGAGCCCTTTGTTGCCAACGACCTAAAAATGAATAGTAATCGAAAAATGCTGATTATTACCGGCCCTAATATGGGCGGTAAATCGACCTATATGCGCCAAGCTGCACTCATTGTGTTATTGGCTCAAATTGGAAGTTTTGTGCCAGCAACCTCAGCCAAAATTGGCTTAGTGGATCGTATCTTTACCCGTATTGGCTCATCCGATGACCTTGCCGGTGGCCGCTCAACCTTTATGGTAGAAATGATGGAAACCGCTAATATTCTGCATAATGCTACCGAAAACAGTCTAGTACTGATGGATGAAATTGGTCGTGGAACCAGCACCTTTGATGGTCTTTCGCTAGCTTGGGCTTGTGGCTATCACCTAGCGGAAAAAGTGAAAGCTTTCAGTTTATTTGCCACCCATTATTTTGAACTTACAAGCTTGCCTGACACTGTTAGTGGTACTATAAATGTGCACTTAGATGCCACAGAACATAACGATAGCATTGTGTTCTTGCATTCAGTACAAGAGGGCCCAGCGAGTCAAAGTTATGGCTTACAGGTTGCCAAACTCGCCGGTATACCTAAGGATGTGGTTATGCTGGCTAAAAAAGAACTTCAGCGACTAGAGCAAAAAAATCTTTCTATAGATGCCACACCAAAACAGATAACAAGCACAGCACAAACTGATCTTTTCGCATCTAATCAACCCTCTGAACTAGATTTGATGATGCAAGATATAGAGCCCGATGAATTATCGCCAAGAGATGCATTAGACGCGCTTTATAAACTAAAGCGACTCAGCAATCGTAGCTAATCACTCACAGCGACATGGCAGACTAAAATTTATATGAAGTATAAGTTCACAGACGCTTACTTCCTGCTATAATGCCGCGCGAAAATTGACCGCTAACCCAAGAGATTACAACATGACATTTATCGTTGGTGAAAATTGCATCAAATGCAAATATACAGATTGTGTAGAAGTCTGCCCTGTCGACTGCTTTTACGAGGGCCCTAACTTTCTCGTTATTCACCCCGATGAATGCATCGACTGTGCACTCTGCGAACCAGAATGCCCTGCAGAAGCAATTTATGCCGAAGATGAAATCCCCGAAGGCCAAGAAGTATTCCTCGAGATCAATGCCGAGCTCGCCGATGTATGGCCAAATATTTCAGAGCAAAAAGCCCCCGCTGCAGATGCGGCTGAGTGGGACGGCGTCGAAGGCAAATTACAACACCTAGAACGCTAATTTAAGTTACACTTATAAAACTTCCAGCACCCGTAGCTCAGCTGGATAGAGTAGGTGGCTTCGAACCACTTGGTCGGGAGTTCGAATCTCTCCGGGTGCGCCAAATAACAAACCTCAGCTTTTAAGCTGGGGTTTTTTTATTTGCGTCATCTGGAGTATAGGTTCGAACACCTAGTTCGAGCCGAGCGCAAAGCGCGAGACGTACTTATCGAGATCGAAGCAACCCTCACATACCAAAGAGCTACCCCATAGTCGCGCTCAGAAAATTGCAAAGTAACAACAAAAGCGCAGTTAGGCCCCTTTTTTATAACATCAATAAGTTAATGCATCTGGACTATATTTAAAGCAAAGATTTTTTGGAGGGTAAGTATGTACAGTTTTTTAATCACCGCTTTTATATGTATCGCTTTAACTGGAGCGGCCATTTGGTATAAATCTAAGGTGTCTTTATCCTTTGCCTTTTTGTGTTTTTGTTGTGCGATGTGGTCGGTGGAACTGTACCTACTCTCATCATTAGAAAATTTAAAAACGCTTTTACCCTTGTTTCATACTTTTAGAATCGGCCTTTTCTTTATCGGTCCAGCAATGCTCCTATTATCAGTTTTTATTACTAACACAAATAAGACTTGGACTAACACAGTCACAATTCTATCTTTTGCTATAGGGCTTTGTATATCAATCTTAAATAATACTGCTCTGCCAAGTAATCTGATGTATTCCCCAAGTGGCTTTCTTCCAGAGCCAGACATAATTGATTTAATTTATAAAATAAATTTTGTCTTTTCTGTATTATTCTCGTTGGTTATTTGTGTATCTGCACACCGTCAAACTATCTTTACTGAGCAGCAGCGTATTACTTGGGTGATAGTTGCTTATTTCGTGGGTTCACTCTTTGGAGTACTTGCTTTTAATTTTTCTAAAATTTTTGGCACACTGGGGGCTGTTTCTTTTCTATCAATACTTGCCTATGCGGTATTTCGTTACAGACTAATTAGCACCCGTGTCTTTGCAAGCCACTTGCTAGCGAAGAGTATTATTGCAGTATCACTTGCAATGGGACTAATACTAATTAATGAATTTACCCTTAGCAATGGAATTATGGAAAAAGGGCAAGTTATCTACTCAAACGCACTCTATATGCTGTGTTGCTTCGGACTTTACAATAAACTGCAAAGTCATTTTCAACCCTACACTAATTCTCTACTCATCAATCATTTTTATGATTTAAAAGAGGAACAGTCCCAAATACTTCAATCCTTATCACATTGTTTAGACTGCAAAGACTTTAAGAATCTATTGAATGATGTGTTTTTTCGACTAATAAGAGTACAAGATTATAAAATTTACTTAAAAGTTGAAGCACCAAATATTTTTAATGAATTTAAACTTGATACCAGCCTCTTAGATGACGAAGAACATATTTTTCTGGACTATCCAGAATTAACTTATTACGAAGAAGCAAGTCATAACAAAAAAAATGATTTCACTCATCTAAAGCAAAGTGCATTCTTACCCATCACCCTAAATTCTGACGTTATTGGAATGATTACACTGGGTCAGCCGCAAAAAAAAGAACAATTCTCCTATCAAGATACCCAACTATTATCTTGGCTAGGCAATCAATTAGGCGGTCGTTTACCTTTAATTCTCAAGTTCAACGAATCCATGCATGAATTAGAGGAAGCACGACAAACCATAAGCATGGTTGAAACTTTTAATACCTATAACCATGATGTCAAAGCACCACTTAATAACATTAATGCACTTGTACACTCAGATGGTTTATTTTCAAATGAAGAAAAAAACAAAATCATTGAAGAACAAGTTGAGATAGGTCTTAAACGCGTCACCACCATGTGCAACATTCTTAATGGCAGAAATAATAAAGCTAAACAATCAACTGATCTTAACGAATCAATAGAAAATATTCACAACATGTTTAAAGTTAATATTGGTTCATCTCATCTTGATCTTGGTTTGATACCAAAAATATTTGTGCGAAAAGATATGCTAGAAATTCTTTTAGCCAATCTTTACAAAAACGCTATTGAGGCTTCCAAAGAAAGCGCGCAAATTACTATACAAACTTATTACAAACATACAGATAGTAAAATTTTTTTCCAATTTAGTGATAGAGGAAAAGGTATGCCGGCTGAGGTCATCGAAAAGCTATTTACTCAATCAATGACGACAAAAAAGGGGGGAAGTGGTGTCGGCATGAAATTGATTAAAAACATCATCAATGAACTAGACGGCACCGTAGATGTTAGAAGCGTTGTTGATCATGGAACAACCTTTACCTTTCATCTATCCCCTGCCATTAAAAAAGCCAGCTAATTACGCCGCCAAAGGTTGTATATTAAAGTTCTGCCTAATT
The DNA here is from genome assembly GCA_049615345.1 of Porticoccaceae bacterium. Lineage (GTDB taxonomy): Bacteria > Pseudomonadota > Gammaproteobacteria > Pseudomonadales > Porticoccaceae > HTCC2207. Next base: position 13,862 of record JBMZFJ010000031.1, read on the forward strand.
TTTCGCGGTAAATTATTTAAAGTCTCTTGGCTTGAATGAAGGTTATTCATTAAGAGTGTGGTTTTAAAATCTAATCCAGGGTATTTTTTAGCGCTAGAAACTGGTTGGAAATTCATACTTTGGTAAAACCTTATATGCTCCTCTCGGACTGCGGATATAATAAATGAGGCTTTTTTCTTCAGAGCCAAATCATAGATAAAGCTAAATAATTTAAATTTAAGCCGAATGGTTTTTGCCTGATGCATTGGGTGTATTACGAATTTGTTAGTTTCAACAAGAATGTCATTTTCATTGGTCAATGATTTAATTTCATTAGAAAAAATTTCCATGACTGGAATCTCATTATCTATTTTTGAAGGGTCATGCACACAGGCTCTAATTGCGGCGGCTGGTCTGCCGTCAATATATTCTATTTTAGAGTGACAGTTCACACTTAAATCATACCGGTCATAGAATATTTGCTCTGAGTTACGCCTGATAGAACTATTATCTAGATAGGCTTGGTAGCGCAACTCCGCTATATCCCTTAACTCCTTGGTTAAGCTGTTTTTTTTTAAATCTGTTTAATTCAATTACATTATTCATAATCTTTTCCTTTAAAGTTAATAAAAATTAGTTACTACCCCTTAAATATATGATGTGTGTGACTGGTTTTTTTATTTTCTTAGATTAATTACTTACACGGACCCTCAAACAATCTACAATTGAATGGTTGTATCTAATTCTTTTGGGCTATTTTAAAAAAGGACCTTCGAGTGTCAGAATTGACCTCCTGAATTCAAGAGAGCGAATCAGTGGCGACATCTACCCCAAAAAGCCAACCAAAACCCTCAACTACCACTTCAATTTAAGACGTAAACCTTTATAATAATCCCAATAAATTCGCGCCCAAAACCCTATCCCTTAAGGAAAAGCCGAGCGTTTAATCAATATCATTATCTCCATCAACTAATGAATCTTGATCATTGCTTTAACAGAGAAATCCATGGATCCAAAAAAACCACTGTCTACTTTAATTGCAATTATTACTTTTACGCATAGCTACCCCGCTTTCAGCGATCAAATCAGTTTAAAAAACGGCGATACGCTGCAGGGCTCCTTAACCTCACAAACAGATACTTTTGTGCTGTGGCATTCAGATAATTTTGGTGAATTACAGATCCCTAAAGATCAGGTTGTATCAATTAGCCTGGCGCCCGAAACCCAAGAATTGATAACAGACCTCAATAAAAAGGATACTTTTAAGGGCAGTGTTGGACTATCCGGCTCTTACCTTGGTGGTAACGAGGAACGTGATGATCTTGAACTGGAAATTGGTTTTAGCTTTGAAAAAGGTGATGCAACCCATAGTGCAAACATCAATTATGAAACTTTGGGCGAAAACGGTGAATCAACCATTAATGATTATGGCATTGACTATGGTATTGATTGGTTGATTAGCGATAGTTGGTTTTGGGGCAACAATTTTTTCTATGGTGCTGATGACAAACGTCAAATTGATCAATCGGTATCCGTGGGTACAAACGTCGGCTATCAATTTTGGAAAAATGAAACAGGCAAGCTTTCCACTGCCGTCGGTTTGACTTGGATCAATGATGAATTATTTAGCTCAGTCACCGATGATCGACTCACTTGGGCGTGGTCTGGTAGGTATGAAAAATTAATGATGAAAAAAATCTTACTGTCTTATTCACACCAGTTGAACGTATCTATTAAAGACTCTGAAAATACCCAATTAAACGCAGATATTGGGGTTATTATTCCAGTTACCGATAAGCTGGATACAAAGATCACTTGGGATTGGTCATTTGACAACCAACCTCAAGAAGGCAATGAGTCCATCGACCGCAAGATTAGGTTTGGTATCAATTACACCCTTTAAAAACAGGGCATGCTACCAAGAAAACCAACCCTTTGTAGCCTTATCCAATCTATCTCGACAACCCTTAAGCTGCACGCCATACATCTCCGCTTGACGCTTAACCTTTGCTGCCACCTTGATAAGTTTTGGCTTCTTATTAAAACTACCTCGCGAATAACCACCCCAACCTTCGTGATAGGCTAAATACTGCTTATAGGCATCCCATTTTGAAATACCTAAACGTTTGTTGCTTTTATTAGTATACCAACCGATAAAATTAATTGCGTCGCCAAAATCATCGCGATCGTGACTCCAATTGCCGGTATCTTTTCGGTAATCGTTCCAGGCGGGGTTTTGTGCCTGAGCATAGCCATAGGCGGAGGACTTTCTGGGTAATGGAATAAATAAAAATGTGGGTCGTTTAGGTCTAACCTTGGCTCTAAAGGTGGATTCCTGCTTCATAATAGCCATGGTCACATGAATTGGCGTGCCCCAGCGCTTTTCAGATTTTTTAGCAGCTTTATACCAATCGGTTTCACCGTAGAAAATTGAACATACATCATTGACCTGCTTGGGCTGATAGGTCGAACACCCGCTAGCAAGAAAAATTAAGCTGATAATTAATAAACGTACCATTATGATGCTCCACCATAAGCATTAGCCATAAAATAATTTTAGAGGGTCTTAACCCCAGATGGAACTGGTTTTTTGCGCTTTTACCAAGGAAATTTTTTCTCGTGTAATCACAATAAGCTTTCGCTTGTACAACGCACCCAACGCATTTTTATATTTTTTCTTAGATACCTTAAACTGGCGGTATATTAGCTCAGGATCACTCTTATCCGTGAGATCAGATTCGCCACCAGAGGCTTTTAACTGAGCCATAATTTGATCTTCAAGACTGTTATCACCCTGAGAGGAATGCTGGGAAATAATTAAATCGACCTTACCATCTTCACGTATTGTCTTAATATAACCCGGCAAGCGCTCACCCATTGCGAGCGGCCTAAAGGCATCACCATGAAAAATAAGCCCTAGGTATTGATTGTTAATCACCGCTTTATAGCCAAGTTCTGTTTTATCGGTAATTTGAAGATTAACCGCTTGCTTTTCCTTTAACCCTACCGGCTCTTCTTCAAAATATCGATTAAGCTTGGAAGACGCGAGAATACGATCGGTCTCATGATCATGAAACACATAAACCACGTAGAACTCACCTTCTCTCATTGGATGCTGCTGCTCGCTGAAAGGAACAAGTAAGTCTTTTGGCAGCCCCCAGTCTAAAAAGGCACCAACACGATTGGTATCAATCACTTTAAGTAATTCGATACTGCCAACTAGGGCTTTTGGTGTTTCTGTGGTAGCAATTAAAAGGTCATCAGAGTCAAAGTACAAAAATACATCAACCCAATCGTCAATATCCAAACCCTCAGGGACATAACGATTAGGCAGCAAAATTGTGCCCTCTTCGCCCCCATCCACATAAACGCCATGGTCAGCGATTTTTACCACCTGTAGGTGATTGAATTTTCCAATTTCTATGGGCATAAAATATTCTTTATTGATTTGCGTTATTTAGCGACACATTCGGGTTAATTAAGGTCGCTATATTAGGTTGCTCAACAAGATATGTATATAGCATCAGAAAATGTTTGACAGCAGGTATCAGTTAGGTAGAATGCTCGCCTCTTCCCAG
>JBMZFJ010000032.1:0-16219 GCA_049615345.1 Porticoccaceae bacterium
CCGGCGCGAGACTGTCAACAAGAATTTGTGATTATTTTGAATTATTTTACAGTTGACTGTTTTTTAGGCATTAAAGCTCAAAAAGATGGTATTTTTTCTTGCCCAATCTAACCAAAAAGAATCTTCCATAGAGTGCATTGTCGGCACTAAATAGTTGCTGGGCGCTCATATTGTCTTCACTACCCTTAGAAATTCCATTTATGAAGACCGAATTTCGCCCTAAAGCATCCTTCACTTCGCGACCCGCTTTAACCATGCCGGCATCCACAAATAACTGGGTTAGTGGTTTTTGCGCTAAATCTTCACCTGCTAAAGACGAACTTGGCAGACCGTCCTGAAGCAATTGCTGTAAATCCTGTTCGGATAAATCATTCGACTCACCACTAAATAGTGCGTTAGTGATTCGCAACGCAGCGTCTAATCCAGATTGACCATGCACTAATGCGGTCGCTTCACGCGCCAGTATACCTTGCGCCTGAGGACGTCCTTGCGCACTGGCATCATCTGCCTCAATTTGATCTATTTCCTCTACCGAGAGAAAGGTAAAGTACTTGAGGAATTTATACACGTCGGCGTCTGCGACATTAAGCCAAAATTGATAAAAACTATAAGGCGAGGTTTTTTTCGGGTCTAACCAAACAGCACCTGCTTCAGTCTTACCAAACTTTGTTCCATCTGATTTAGTAATTAGCGGAACGGTTAGGCCATAACATTGCGCCTGATTGCGACGACGCGCTAAATCAATACCACCTACTATATTACCCCATTGATCACTGCCGCCAACCTGAAGCGTACAGTTATACTGTTTATTTAGCTCGGCAAAATCTAAACTCTGCAATAGAGAGTAGGAAAACTCGGTAAATGAAATACCTGAGCCCTCTCTATCTATTCTTTGCTTTACCGACTCTTTAGCAATCATACTATTAACTGAGAAGTGCTTGCCTACATCTCGAAGGAAGTCCAAAGCGCTTAACTCGGCAGTCCAGTCTAGGTTATTAGCAACAATGGCAGAATTGTCTCCGCAGTCGAAATCAATAAATTGACTGACCTGAGCTTTTATCTTATCTACCCAGCCTGCTATGACTTCGGGCGAATTAAGCTTGCGCTCATCAGCTTTAAAACTTGGATCGCCAATCAGTCCCGTTGCACCCCCTACCAAAGCAATTGGCGTATGCCCTGCCTGCTGTAAGCGCTTTAGCACTAACAGAGGCACAAGGTGCCCTAAGTGAAGACTGTCTGCGGTAGGGTCAAACCCGCAATAAACCGATCTAGGCTGATCGAGATGGGCTTGTAGCTCTTGATCCCCAGAAATTTGTGCGACTAAATCTCGAGACTGAAGCTGCTGTATAAGTTGTTGGCCGGTATGTTTCATTATTAAAAGTCATAACAGGTAAATTTAAGAAGCGACCACTGTACAGATTGATCGGTCAATTTCAACATTTTATGTCATTCATCTTGCTTTAGGTAGCCTGTCGACCCAATGTTACTTTTTATAACTACACACCATTTTAATCCTTGGTGATCGCGCTAGGTGCTAACCTATTATTGTAAGTTGTTGTTTATTCGGGCTAGAATCCTCTTTCGCTAACAAAGTTGAGACCTGTTATGGGCCGCTGGCAATACACCATTTATCTCTTGCGCCCTTTGGCAGTAAAACTGATGACAAGGCGCGGTCTTATTTTGGTGGCCATCCTAACCTATGGTCTTGCGGTGGCTTTTGACCCGCGACCCGAGCCCCTTGTCGGCGACGAGCCTATTCGCGAAACATTAAACCTTAGCTCTCATTTAATAACGGATGAAACACAGCTAAGCCAAGCGCCCGATATTTATATCAACTGGAAAGAGCAAACCGTCGCTTCGGGGGATAATCTTTCACGATTATTTTATCGCGCTGGATTAAATGATTTGGATGTATATCGCGTCTCCAACGCAAAACAGGGCAAGTCATTGCGAAACTTATTACCCGGCGAAGTTCTTCGCTTTGGAATAGACTCTGAAGGCAAATTAATTGAAATGCGCTATGAAAGGTCAGCATTGGAAGCCTATGTCTTTAGCGTGAGGGGCAATCAATTTGTCTCTGAACATATTATTCGAGAACCTGAAGTACTTAAAAGCTATAGAGAGGGCACTATTAAAGAATCGCTCTATTTAGCAGGCAAGCGAGCCAACATACCTGACAAAACGGTCATGGAGCTGGCCAATATTTTTGGCTGGGATATCGACTTTGTATTTGATATACGCAAGGGCGACTCGTTCGCGGTTCTATTTGAAGAGCGCTATATTGATGGGGTGCGCTTGGGCACTGGCAACATTCTGGCGGCCTCTTTTACCAATCGCGGTAAAACTTATAAGGCGGTTCGCTATACCAATAGCCAGGGGCAAACCAACTATTACACCCCCGACGGATTGAGCATGCGCAAAGCGTTTCTGCGCACCCCGCTAGATATCTTCCGCATCAGCTCAGGCTTTAATTTGCGTCGCAAACATCCCATTCATAAAAAGATCAAAGCTCACCGCGGCGTAGACTATGCCGCGCCTACTGGTACCCCCGTTTATTCTAGCGGCGACGGCAGAGTGCTAGAGGCAGGTTATACCAAGGCAAATGGGAACTATGTTTTTATTCAGCATGGGCAAACCTATATTACCAAATATATTCATCTTCACCGCAAAAAGGTCCGAACGGGGCAATCGGTTAAACAGCGTCAGGTAATAGGTACCGTTGGCGCTACGGGATACGCTACTGGGCCACATTTGCACTATGAATTTTTAGTAAATGGCGTGCATCGCAACCCAAGAACCGTATCTCTACCAAAGGCCAACCCCATACCCAAGGCAGAAAAGTCTAGGTTTAACAGCATGGCTTTGGCGCTTTTAGAACAGTTAACAGCGAACCAACAAGCCACTCAACTGGCCAATAACAGGTAAGAGGTAGCTCCATGGGTTCAGATAATATTTATATAGGACTTATGTCCGGTACGAGTATTGATGCTGTGGACGCCGTCGCCGTAAAATTTAATCAGGATGGCATTGCGCTGATTGATTCCTGTAGCGAAGCCATACCGCAGGATTTAAAGCAGCAGATTTTAGACCTGTGCCAACCGCCAAACGATAGCGTGCAACTACTTGCAGAAACAGACCATAGACTCGGCAAGCTATATGCCAAAACAGTGCTTGCATTAATCGCCAAAGCACAGCTAGAGTCTAGCCAGATCAGTGCTATCGGCTGTCATGGACAAACCATACGCCATTGCGCGCCCAGCGAAGGCAATTTAGCATTCAGTCTGCAAATTGGTGATGCCAATATTGTGGCAGCTGAAACTGGCATCCCTGTTGTTGCAGACTTTCGCCGTAAAGATATGGCTCTGGGTGGTCAGGGCGCCCCTCTGGTGCCCGCATTTCATCAGCATGCTTTTGCTAGCCCCAATGCCAATCGGGTTATCGTCAATATCGGCGGCATCAGCAATATTAGTTTTGTTGCCAGCAATGGTGATTGCATTGGCTTTGATACCGGTCCAGGTAATCTTCTAATGGACTTATGGAGCCAAACGCATATTGGCGCGCACTACGATAATAATGGCGACTGGGCAGCTAGCGGCAAACCTTATCAACCGCTACTACAACAAATGAAGCGCTGCGAATTCTTTTCTAGGCCCGCACCTAAAAGTACTGGAAGAGAATTATTTAATCACCGTTGGCTCAACACTCAGCTAGCTGAATTCTCACAACTAGCTTCACAGGATATTCAAGCGACTCTACTTAGCTTAACCACTGAAACAATTTCTGAAGCCATTCAAAATTTAAATACGCCAGTGGATGAGGTCTATATCTGTGGCGGTGGCGCCTACAACGGGCAACTTATGGCAAAGCTTGCAGAGCAGGTGCCCAATTTACACAGCACTGAGTCTCTAGGTATTGCTCCCAACCTTGTGGAAAGCTGTGCCTTTGCATGGCTAGCCAAACAGCGGCTCGACCATCAGTATGGAAATTTAGCTGAGGTAACTGGCGCCAAAAGGCAGACTATTTTGGGCGGGCTATTTCTACCCTAGAACATAAGACTACAATTGAGCCGAACAATTAGATAGTAAATGAAGCGCCGCAGCCGCAGGTGGTTGAAGCGTTAGGGTTAGTGATTACAAATTTTGAACCCATAAGGTTTTCTTCGTAATCAACCGTTGAGCCGGCAAGATATTGATAGCTCAGGGAATCAATCAGTACCGTTACGCCATCCTTTTCCACTGGCGTATCATCCTCGGCCATACTGTCTTCAAACGAAAACCCATACTGAAATCCAGAACAGCCGCCACCGGTCACATAAACCCGCAACATTAACTGCGGGTTATCCTCTTCGTCCCTAAGACTTTGCACCTTGGCTACTGCACCTGCAGTGACGTTTAAGGCGGACGGTGTAAATGTTTCAATTGCTGACATGGTTGCTCCAAGAGCCTAGCTTATTACCAACAGTGACTACTGCCACTGCTTATCGAGAGTTTGCTGGTTAGTGTTGCGAATCTCTTTTACTTTTTCGCTTTTCACCGCAGTTTGCGCTGGAATTTCTTTCGCTGGGCTCATCTTCTGATAGTTACAAGAACCAATCAATTGGGCACCACTGCGCATTTCCATATCGCTGTAGTGAATATTACCAGCAACCGTGCAGTTTGGCTCTAGGCAAAGACGATCTAGTGCATATATATTGCCCTTAATTGAACCATTGACCTCAATAATTGCCGCTTTGATATCGCCCTCAACCGAACCGCCATTAAGGACACGTACGCGCGCATCTTTTTGCTCTGAAACTATATTACCGGTCACTGTACCTAGAATTTCTAGGGTTCCGCTAAATACTACATCACCCGATAGCTGAGTTCCTTCAGATATAAGTGTGGTTGCATCGTTTGCCATAGTTGCTAATCCTGCATTAATTTTCTTAAACAAAATGCTCTACTCCTGTACTTGCCATACAAATTTCTTATCGAATTGCGGCTTTTCAATCCATGGATAACGCAGAGTGACTCTAACAAACTCCGGACTAAAGCCTTCGGGCAATCTTACAAGCCCTCGATTGATCGAAAAGTATCTTAGCTTTAATTGTATAGGCAAATCATCTATGTCTGCATCTATTTCGTTCAAAGGCAGAGTTTTTACCTGACCATCCTGTTTGCCGATCACCCAAATATTTGCATTAACTCGAAGTTTTTTCGCTTCATGAGTTTTCTGTATTGCCACCCAATCATATTGAAAAAGCCCCTCACCAGCCTTCTCTATATGAAAGTCGCTAACCGATAGACCGGTAGATCCACTATTATCCTGAAGCATTTCACGATAAAGCGTAAGCTCCTGTTCGCGACGATAAATTTGCTTTTGCATATCGAGCATTTGCTGACGGGTTTGCTCAAGGGCGGCGGCATCAACCTTAGCCGTCAATTCTAACGCGATTAGAGCTTGACGACTGGCGGCCAATTTTTCGGATAGCTGGTCATAGCTTATCTCGAGATCTTCAATATATTTCCGATCGTCCGCAGCAGTTTTGTCACCATAGAAAAATCCCGCCGAGCCAACCGCTGCTAGCAATAAAATCACAGCAACCACTAGCCCTAATAACTGGCTGCTTGTGTAATGGATAATCAGCGGATGACGCTGGGACATTAGGGCATCAATGCCGGCATTGATAAGCCCGCAGTTTCATCTAGGCTAAACATGATATTCATACACTGAATCGCCTGCCCTGAAGCACCTTTGGTCAGATTATCTTCAACCACTAAAATCACTAGCTTATTGCCATTGCCCGGTCTATGCAGAGCAATACGACAACAATTAGAGCCTCTAACGGTTCTAGTTTCTGGGTAACTATTGGGCTCCAATACATCGACAAAAGGCTCATTGGCATAATGCTGTTCATATAACGCCTGCACATCCATATCCTGCTTTAAATCTACATATAATGTGGTATGAATACCTCGTATAATAGGCAAAAGATGGGGCACAAAGGTCAAGCCTACAGGCTCGCCCACCATATCGGCTAAGCCTTGCTCAATCTCTGGCTGATGTCTGTGTCCTGAAGCGCCATAAGCTTTAAAGTTATCACCCGCTTCAGATAATAGGGTTGCCACGTTGGCCTGTTTGCCGGCTCCACTCACCCCTGAGGCTGAGTTGGCAATAATATCCGACACATCAATAGCGCCCGTTTCTAGCAATGGCTTCAAACCAAGCTGCACACTGGTAGGGTAACAGCCCGGACAAGCCACTAATTTGGCATTGGCAACTGCATCACGATTAAATTCAGGAAGACCATAGACCGCCTCAGCCACCAAATCTGGCGCCGCATGATCTTGGGCATACCATTGTTCCCAGATATCTATATCTCTTATTCTAAAATCAGCTGATAGATCGATCACGCGAATGCCGGCCGCCAGTATTTCAGGCACCAGACTCTGGGCCACCCCATGAGGGGTAGCAAAAAATACCACATCGCACTGTTTTAGATTGGCAACCGTCGGCTCAGTAAACGCCAGGTCAACTATCCCTCTAAGATTAGGGAATAACGCCGACACAGATTTACCTTTTTCAGACCTAGAGGTAATTGCGACCAACTCCGTATTTGGATGGCCGGCGAGTAAACGTAACAACTCGACACCCGTGTAGCCCGTTCCCCCTACAATTCCAACTTTTATCACCATAGCCTCGCTTTTTAAATATCCAGATTAAACTAAGACCACTATAATAGCAGTAAACTAGTCTAATCAGATAATTATAGCGTTGGTTGCTGGTCAATTAATATTCGGTAATTGGAGTATAAGATGTATCAATGGGTGCTAGCTTTTCACTTAATGGCAGTAATCTGCTGGTTTGCTGCTCTATTTTATTTGCCTCGTCTTTTTGTCTACCACGCAATGGCAGAAGATAGCATCAGCATTGAGCGCTTTAAACTGATGCAGCGCAAACTCTATCGCGGCATCGCAAATCCATCGATGATAGCCACGGTTATATTGGGGTTATGGCTGGTCTATTTAAATCCTCAGGCTTATTTGACCCAGGGCTGGTTTTATCTCAAGGCTGTTTTTGTCATCCTATTAATTGGCTATCACCATATGTGCCTAGCGCATATGAAAAAACTAGCCAACGACAGCAGTGAAAAATCACATGTTTACTTTCGCTTCTTTAATGAAGTGCCCGTTATTTTTATGGTGGCCATTGTTATTTTGGTCATTGTTAAACCATTTTGATGATTGCCGCTAATCTACTTATTAGGCTCTCAGCGTAAGGCTGATGCAAGATCAAAAAATTCAAGGCTTGATCTAATTAACTCAGGAAAAATACATGTCTCAAAAAAGCTCTGACAATAAAACCTCAAAATCTGAGGCCCTCTTTCATGCGGCACAAAAACATATCCCCGGCGGTGTTAATTCACCCGTCAGGGCGTTTCGCGCAGTGGGAGGCACGCCGGTATTTTTTGAGCGCGCAGGCGGTGCTTATATGTATGATGCCGACAACAAGCGCTATATCGATTATGTACTATCTTGGGGACCAATGCTTTTGGGTCACAATCATCCCGAAGTGGTCGACGCCATCAAAACCCAATTAGATAAAGCTACCTCATTTGGCACCCCCACAGAATTAGAAATCAAACTAGCTGACAAAATCTGCTCGATAGTTCCAGGTATGGAAATGGTGCGCATGGTTAACTCCGGCACCGAGGCCACTATGAGCGCTATTCGCTTGGCCCGTGGCTTCACCGGTAGAGATAAAATTGTCAAGTTTGAAGGCTGTTATCACGGTCACTCGGACTCGTTGTTAGTAAAAGCGGGCTCTGGCGCCCTAACCCTTGGCGTTCCTAGCTCACCAGGTGTACCCGAAGGCTTGGCCGATCACACTATTACCCTGTCATACAATAATATCGAGCAAGTTAATCAGGTGTTTTCAGACATAGGCGAGCAGATCGCCTGTGTTATTTTTGAGCCAGTAGTCGGCAATATGAACTGCGTACCACCCGTTGAAGGTTTTCTGGAATGCTTGCGCGAATGTTGCACTAACAGTGGCGCACTGCTAATTGCCGACGAGGTTATGACTGGCTTTAGAATCAGCCAAACTGGTGCTGTAGGGCACTATAACCTCGACGCCGATCTTATCTGTTTAGGTAAAGTAATTGGCGGTGGTATGCCGGTTGGCGCCTTTGGCGGCAAACGAGAAATTATGGAATATATCGCCCCCTTGGGCCCGGTTTATCAGGCAGGCACATTGTCAGGCAATCCAGTGGCAATGGCGGCGGGATTAAAAACGCTAGAACTGGTTTCTGCAAAGGGATTTTTAGATCCAGTTATCGAACGCACCGATCGATTAGTCAAGGGGCTAGTTGAAAGAGCCACCCATGCGGGGATCCCTATGACCAGTAATCACGTGGGCACCATGTGGGGCTTTTTCTTTAGCGAAGAAGAGCGCATCACGCATTATCAACAGGTTATGGCTTGTGACACTGAGCGTTTTGCCAAGTTTTTCCACCATATGCTCGATGAGGGTGTTTATTTAGCCCCGGCTTCCTATGAAGCCAGCTTTATGTCTGCGGCCCACACTGATGAAGATATTGAATTTACGTTGGATGCTGCAGAGCGATCGTTAAATAAACTTTGAAGTTATGCTGAGATTACAAAAAGTCCGACTATGCAGACGAGCCCAAGGGTCCAAACGATAGATCGCAGGGTTGCCCAGTCCATTAGATAACAGAGTGCATAGAGCGCTCTGGATGCAATAAATAGTATAGCTATTAGATCAATATAGCTTTGTGCAGCCCCTGCAACATGGGCAACTAGAATCGCAGCTATATAGGCAGGGAGAATCTCAAAGCTATTTTTCTCCGCCCACAAAGCTCTCTGGCTGACGCCCCGAAGATTATCCAGGCCCGCCCTAGGCGCGCTGTTGTTGTAATTGCCGTTGGAGGCTAATGCGCTTTTTTTGATCACTGCCATTAACCAAGGAAAGGCAATCGCAACTAATAATGTCCAAAATGCAATGGTCATAGGTTCCTCCACGTCCATTTTGCGTATAATACGCAAACAGTTCTTAGTTTAGACCAAACAAAGCCAATAGAATCGGAGCAATTATGAGCTTAAAAAGTAGCCGCGGCCCCTTTCCCTACACGCGAATGCGCCGCAACCGTAGCGAGGAATTTTCCCGCCGCCTAAATAGCGAAAACCAGCTCAATGTTAATGACCTGATTCTGCCTTTATTTGTGATTGAGGGTGAAAATCAATCTCAGGCGGTTGAATCAATGCCCGGGGTTAACCGGCTATCTATCGACCTGCTAGTCAAACAGGCCGAAAAGGTATTCAAACTTGGCATACCCGCTGTTGCGCTCTTTCCAGTGGTTGGCGATAACAAAAAATCCTTGCTCGCAGAAGAGGCCTATAACCCTGATGGTCTAGCCCAGAGGGCGGTAAAAGCCATAAAGGACGCTGTGCCTAAACTCGGCGTGATAACCGATGTTGCCTTGGATCCCTTTACCACCCATGGCCAAGACGGCATTATCGATGAAGATACCCATTATGTACTCAATGATGTTAGTGTTGAGGTTATGGTGAAACAGGCTGTGTCTCATGCCCAAGCCGGCGCAGATATAGTTGCACCATCGGATATGATGGACGGTCGAATTGGCGCTATCCGAGAAGCTCTTGAAGACGAGGGCTTCCCCAACACGCAAATTATGGCTTATTCAGCAAAATATGCCTCTAGCTTTTATGGTCCTTTTCGCGATGCCGTAGGCTCTGCAACTAACCTTGCGGGCGGCAATAAAAAAACCTATCAGATGAATCCCGCTAATAGCGACGAAGCCATTCATGAATGCGCTCTAGATCTAGATGAAGGAGCGGATATGATTATGGTTAAGCCCGGCATGCCCTATCTGGATGTGGTGCGTCGAGTTAAAGATGAGCTAAAGGCGCCTACATTTGCCTATCAGGTCAGTGGAGAATACGCCATGATCTGTGCCGCAGCACAAAAAGGCTGGCTCAATAGCGATGAAGCTGTAATGGAATCATTACTGGCATTTAAACGTGCCGGAGCTGATGGCATTCTGACGTATTTTGCGGTGCAAGCAGCAACTATTTTGAACGGGCAGTAGATTGCGACTCGATAAATATATTAGCAATGCCACCGACCTATCTCGCACCGATACCAAAAAACTGATCAAAGCGGGAAATGTCAGCATTGATGAGAAAATAGCAACTAGCGGATCACAAAAAGTATCCTCAGATCAAAGTGTAACCATTGATGGGTCGCCGATTACACTGTTGGTTGACCGTTACTTTATGATGAACAAACCGGCCGGCGTAGTATCTGCCACCAAAGATCACTCCAACCCCACCGCTATTGACCTTATTTATGAACACCGCAACGATCAACTGCAAATTGCTGGTCGACTGGATATAGACACCACTGGCTTATTACTAATTACAGACGATGGCCAATGGAATCATATTGTTACCTCGCCACGAGCCGACTGTAAAAAAATCTATCTGGTTGAGCTTCAAAACCCAGTGGGTGAAGACTATCAAAGAAAGCTTGAGGCAGGTATTGCCCTTGAGGGTGAAAAGCGACGCTGCCTTCCCGCCACTATGGAAGTCATCGATGATCACCATATTCGCCTGACGATTAGTGAAGGCAAATACCACCAAGTAAAACGTATGATGACATCTCTTGGCAATCAAGTAGTCAGCCTGCATCGATTGCAGATCGGCGGCATTGAACTAGACCCTGAGTTGGAACCGGGCGATTACAGACCTCTTACTGAACAAGAAATTGCATCCATCCAATGACTAAAGCCATAGATAAATCGATTGATTTACTCATCAACCAGCTCGCTGTAGCTACAGGTCGTTGGCTTGTTGTTGCCGATGAAAATTGGCCGCAAGCCATTTGGTCATCTATTAATAATAGCGAGCGCACAATCACTGTTGTTAGCAATCGCTTTGATGTAGCACAGGCCGCAGTGCGCGCCGATATAGACTGCCAATTTACTGACTTTGATTTTTCTTCATTAAACCCCGCCAGTTTTGACGGTGTGCTTTATCGCGTATCAAAGGAACGAGCTACCAGTCATCATGTTATTAACCAAGCCGCAAAATTGCTAAAACCCGATGCTATCCTATTACTGGCTGGAGAGAAAAATGATGGCGTAAAAAGCTACGTGAAACAGGCGGGTAAATTATTTTCAAATCCGGTAAGTGCTGAAAAAAATGGCAAAGCCTATATTGCTTCCATAGCACTAAAGGCCCCTGCAACCGACGCGCTGAATGATAAAAACTATTCTCAACTAAGGTCGATTCAGCTAAGTGACAATTTATGCCTTCAATCGAAGCCAGGAATTTTTGGCTGGGATAAAATTGATCGCGGTAGTGCTTTTTTAATCGATTATCTGCCACAGTTTTTAAACAGCTACAACACTGCACCGCAGACATTGCTCGACTTGGGTTGTGGTTATGGCTATATCGCCCTTAGCGCCTGTGAACTAGGATTTAATCGAATAGTGACAACCGATAATAATGCCGCTGCCCTGTTAGCTGTGCGAGAAAACCTAAAGCCCTTAACCAAAATTGAATCAGACGCGCTAGCAACCGATGCAGGCAATGACATAGAAGAACAGTTTGATACTATTTTATGTAATCCACCTTTTCATAGCGGATTTTCGGTAGATGATCAATTGGCGATAAAATTTCTTAGCCAAACCAAACGACTGTTAAATCGCGGTGGGCAAGCCCTGTTTGTGGTTAATACGTTTATCCCCTTAGAGCATAAAGCCAAGTCATACTTTGAGCAGATTGATGTGGTGGCCAATAACGGTTCTTTTAAGCTAATTAAACTAAAACACTAACTTATATAGCCCACCCAACCTAATAATGTCTAAATAACAAAATGATTACTAAAGCCCCATAGCCTGCTTAATTAATTTATTTTTAATCGCCCCCAAACCATCAATCGCTGATAACCCATAGTTGCGCAGTAATCGCAGGGTGGAATTTTGCGAACCAAATAGACGCTTAAAGCCTTCCATCGCCGCCATGGTGGCAAGATTTTCTGGCTTGCGCTGACGCTGATAGCGCTTTAGAAGCGTTAAATCACCCAGATCCACTTCTCGGGCACAGGCTTGGCCGATTTCTTGCGCTAATACTTGCGCATCAGAAAATCCAAGATTAGCACCCTGTCCCGCAAGGGGGTGAATACTGTGTGCGGCATCACCGATTAACGCCACCCTTGGCATCACATAATCTGTAGCATGGGATTGGCGCAGTGGAATGAGGTAGCGCTTTTGTATGTTCAGCACCTCACCCAAACAGTACTCACTGGCTCGAGATAATTCCCTACAGAATTGTTGTTCATCCAATGCCATTAATCGTTCAGCCTCTTGGGTATCTTGAGACCAAACAATAGAACAGCAGTGGTCATCTTCGATATCATCTAATGGTAAAAATGCCAATGGTCCGGTTGGCATAAATCGCTGCCATGCGGTTAATTGATTGGGGTTTTCGGTTTTGATGGTAGTCACTATGGCATGCTGGCCATAGTCCCATTGCTTGGTGGCAAACTGGAAATGTTCGCGCACCGCAGAATTAGCACCATCGGCGGCAATTAAAAGTTGTGCCGATAATACGCATTGGTTATCAAGGGTTAGTCTTATAACATCCTGTTGCAATTGATAATCCAAGATATTGGCCGGACAAAATATCTCAATATTTGACTGCTGTTGCAGATGCTCCGTGAGAGTAGACACTAGCACAACATTTTCAACGATATGCCCTAGATTGGGCTGCTGTACCTGATTGCAATCAAAGGTGATTCTGCCTGTACCCTCGGCATCCCAAACGTTCATCGCTTTATAGGCGCAGACGCGCTTATTGACTATATTATTCCAGATACCTATTTGCTCGAAAATTGATCGGGTTTTTTCGGTGACAGCAGCCACTCTTGGATCAACCTGATTAGGGTCAAAAACCGGTGAAAGCTGTGACTCTATAAGGGCGATTTTTAGAGGCTTATCGCCTTTCTTGGTGATCTGCGCCACAAGGCATGCCGCGGCTGAGCCTACAGCGCCGCCACCAACGATAACAATATCAAACTGTCGGCAATCACCCATGATCGACTCCGGATTGCCCAGTTCCCATACCAAAATGGGCAAATTGATTGCGCAGGGTTGGCACTAAATCCATCATCAATAGCCCTGAATTGCGACCCAAGGCGATTGACGGAGATGTAAGGCCAAACAATTTGCTCAGATTATCGGTAAACATTAGGGTATTGCGCTGGTCGCTATCACGTTGTTTTTGATAGCCAAGTAAGGGTTCTAACGCCCCAACATCGGTTATTTGTGGCTGATCTTTTAAACACTGGGCCAGGCATTCTATATCGCGCAGAGAAAGGTTAAAGCCCTGCCCTGCCACAGGGTGAAGACTATGCGCCGCATTGCCAACCACAACTAACCGACGGCGCACCTGTTCTTCACTGGTGGTTAACGCTAGAGGATAACTCACTCTTTCGCCCACCTGCTTAAACAAACCTAATCGATGACCAAAACGCGCCTGTAACGCCTCAAGAAACGCACTATCATCCACTGCCAATAATTGTTGCGCCTGATCTGTGGGCTGAGTCCACACCAGCGCACAGCGGTGGCTATTGTTAAAATCTTTGAGCGGCAATAATGCCATAGGGCCCTGATCAGTAAAGCGTTCATAAGCTACTTTATTATGCGCCTGATCTAGGCTGATGTTGGCAATAATGGCACTGTGGTTGTAGGCTTTACTATGCTGATTAATGCCAAGCATTTTAGCGCAGGCTGAATCAGCCCCATCAGCCACCACTAATAATTTGCTATCAATTTGCTGATGTTGGCCTTCAATGTCTATTTCAAGTTGCATTGAATCGGCTTTGGGGGTGATGGCATTGACCGCTGCATCACCTTTTAAGCAGATATTGGCCTCGGAAACCTGTTGCATTAATACTGCGCCCAACCAACTGTTTTCTACCACATAGCCGAGGGCATCGACGCCGGCTTCTTCCGCTTCAAGTCGCGTCATACCAAAATGACCGCGATCACTGACATGAATCGATAAAATATCTTGGGCATGCTGTGAAATTTTTCGCCAAATACCCATTTTCTGAAAAATACAGCGGCTACTCCATGATAATGCCGTTGAACGAGCATCAAAACTGGCACTGTATTGAGGCACTCCCTCAGCATTGATGGCTTTAGACTCAAGCACTAAAACTTTCCATCGATCTTGCGCGGCGAGCAATAGCGCCAGGCTAAGACCAACCATACCACCGCCAACAATGGTGATATCGAATTGATGATTAGTGTCAGCTAAGTGGCTCATGCCATTAATTTCTCTATTTGATCGCGTTGCTTGGGCACGCCATCCGTCAGGATTTCATAGCCCTTTTTAGTCACCAGAACATCATCCTCAATACGAATGCCTATGCCACGCCACTGCTTATCAACCGCAGCGTTATCTGCCGCTATATAAATGCCAGGTTCTATGGTTAGCAGCATCCCCGCTTCATAGACGCGCCAGTGGTTATCGACCTTATAATCTCCCACATCATGTACGTCCATACCAAGCCAGTGGCTTACGCTATGCATATAAAAATCCCGATAGGCGCCATTGGCAATTAAGGCCTCTACCTCACCCTTGAGTATACCTAACTCAACCAACCCCTGGGTAATTACAGCAATAGCTGCTTGATTGGCTTGATCAAAAGTTACCCCGGGGGCAATGGTTTTAATAGCAGCCTCTTGAGCGGCTAACACTACGTCATATATTGCCGCCTGCGCCTTGCTAAAGGTGCCATTGACCGGAAAGGTGCGGGTAATATCGGCCGCATAATTGTGATATTCACAGCCGGCATCAATTAATACCAGATCGCCTGATTTTAACGTTGCACGATTTTCAATATAGTGCAGTATGCAGGCATTTTTGCCGCTGCCAACAATACTGGTATAAGCCGGACCCGTGGCACCGGCCATCATAAACTCATGTTCAATTTCTGCTTGCAACTGATATTCTTTTTGCCCGACGCTACACTGTCTCATTGCCCGACAGTGCGCCTGCGCCGAAATATCTGCAGCTTTGCGCATCAGTTTTATTTCAGCGGCTGATTTAATCAGTCGCAATTCGCCAAGTAGGTGATCTAAGTCGACAAATTCACAGGTTGAATTGCCCTCAATATTTCTATTGTTGCGCACCTCATCAACCCAGTGCATTAAGCGGCCATCAAAGGCTTTATTCTTGCCGGGAGAATAGTAGACATGGTCTTTATCCTCTAAAAGTCCCGGTAAAATATCTTCGATATCATCAATCGGAAATGCATCTTGAGCGCCCAACCTATTTTTGGCCTCTAAGGGTCCCATGCGGTGACCGTCCCAAGTCTCGCGCAAGGGGTCTTTATCTCTGCAAAAAATAATAAATTCGCCCTGAGCTCGGTTAGGCAAAAGCACCACAACCGCGCTGGGTTCGGCAAAGCCGCATAGATAACTTAGATTGGTATTTTGCTTGTAGGGATAATAGGTGTCTTTGGAACGCACTCTCTCTGGGGCAGACGCTATTATGGCGATGCTGTTATGTCCCATCATCGACATAAGATCTTTACGTCTAGCGGCGTACTCTTTGTTTGCAATCATAGTTAGTTCGGCTAAAGATAACCCTAATGAATAGTCGCTTCAGGCTTAGCTTTTTCCATGGGGTCTAAATCTGAAAAAATAAGCTGGACGGCGATGCGAATGTATTCCACAAGCTCAAGATAATCTTTTTCGCCATCTTCTTCTGCTTCTTCATCTGCATCGAGATCAGTCGAAATTTGACCAATAGCGGCAATATCTTGCAGCGCCTCTTTACCGTCTTCTGACACCTCAAATTCAGCGCCCATACCCTCACCTAATCCAGAGAGATAATTGGTGCACCAATCGCCAAGTGAAATAAGTCGTTCCGCCAGAGGCAGCTCGTCATCTGGCAACAGGGGCTGAAATAGAAAGCTAATATCCTGAAGGTCACTTAGGGTTGCTTCATAAAAACTCTCAAGATTACTCGATGCCCCTTCAGCGGTCTCCCCTTCTAAGCCCATCCATGCCGTTGAGCTATTGACCAAGTCTTCCATTTGTACCGTACCACAGCTAAGCCGTCCACATAGGAACCCATGAAACCCCGAAGGACTGGCTTGTATTTTTAACTGATAAAAAAGATCT
>JBMZFJ010000033.1:0-11965 GCA_049615345.1 Porticoccaceae bacterium
TGTTAAGCCATAGATTTTTAGCTAAATTTTCTGATTTGGTATTATCGCCAAAAGCACTGAAATACTGATTGTGATAATTTATTTGAAACAGCGCAAATACCTGATTGATGGCATCAATCAGTTCAGGGCTCTGAGGTGCATTTTCAGGATGCCCAGCTTCTGTCTGAGAGCGCGTCGATGATGTTGCGATCTCGGATACGACCTGTTGAACCAGATCCTTGTTGCTTGCCATAGTTTTTGTCCGCTGTCTGGGGTTGAATATGTCGCGCCCACTGACGTTTAACATATTGTAAAAATTTCGTGCTCCATGAGCATTGTGCTGAGCCATTTTCTTGCCAGTAAAGCACAAATTCAGGAATTAGTCTTTCGGCAAAACTACGTTCAATATTAGCCATCTGTAACACATCGTAGACAGATTCATTAGGCTTCCAAGACTCACTCATTGTTTTGGGTGTTTTGTCTTGATTCATCATACCGTTGAAGAATTGCCATTGGCGGCGAACATGCTGTATAAATTTTGAGTCCCAAGTGCTAGAAGCTTCGCCAGTACCGCGCCAATAGAGTATAAATTCTGGAATGGCATCTTCAATAAAATTGCTATTGATAGCGCCCTGCTTAGATAGAATATTAAGTGCATCCTGTGAGGGATACCAGTCACTCGCCATCGGTAATTGTTTGTTCTTGCGATGGCTGTCAGCCTCAGCTTGCTGCCACTGTCGCCACACTTCTTTAATGTACTTTGCTTCCCAACTGTGGCGCGGAATATTTCTCTCGCGCCAATAGGCCACGAATTGCGGAATTTGTTGCAGAGCAAATTCGTGGGTCACTCCTAACTGGGCAAGTTGTCGCAAGCAATCTTCACTGGGCTGCCAACTGCTGCCAATAGTTTTTGCTAAATTTGCCTTGGGCGCTGTTTGAGCAGACCTATTGCTGACTCGAGAACTACTTGAGGCTGCACTGTTCTCATTAAAAGCAAAGCGAAATTCTTGATTGGTCTGAAAAGCACCGCCACCAACAAGTAAAAGCCCTTTTTCATGCAGGCTAGCGGTTAGTCGTCGAATATCTTGCTCATTCCAGAAGGGGCTCAACTCTAGCAATTTCTGACCCGGTATAGATGTCCAGGAAAAGCCACTGCTCGCTACCCGCTCAGAATGACTGGCGCATTCTTGCAGGATTTGCAGCAGTATCGCTTCCTCTAAACCTAAAGTAGCGGCTAAAGTTGGCGAAAAAATAATTGATTTTTCGGGTATTAATGACATGTCGTTACTTTATCAGAAACATTCCGAATGAACGAGAAAATAGTCTCTTTGACGGCGAATGGTTTTGCAAAAATGAGATTGAAAATAACCTTTGTTTAAGTTACTGTATATAAAAACAGTAATGGAGATAGGCGCTTGTCTACTAAAACCAAAACAGCTTACGTATGCAACGATTGTGGTTCTGAGTACAGAAAGTGGCAAGGTCAGTGCAATGATTGCAAGGCTTGGAATACCCTAGCTGAGGTTCGTCTGGGAAGCGCGACGCGTTCATCGTCCATTTCCCGCACTGGTTTTGCGGCTGCGGTTGATGGCCAGGTTAAAACCCTGTCTGAAATAACCCTAGATGAAATTCCTAGAATCAGCACTTCCGTAGGTGAATTAGATTTGGTTTTAGGCGGCGGGCTTGTCCCGGGTTCTGTGATTCTGGTCGGGGGTGAGCCGGGCGCTGGTAAGAGCACATTGCTATTACAAACCCTTTGTAAGTTAGCAAATACAGAGTCGGCGTTGTATATCACCGGAGAGGAATCACCCCAGCAGGTAGCGATGCGTGCTTCACGTCTGCAGTTACCCACGGATAAACTAGAAATTATGGCGGAAACCTCGGTTGAAACCGTATGTGCCGTTGCTCAGCAGAAAAAGCCAAAAATTATGGTGATTGATTCCATTCAAGTGATGCATATGGAAGAAGTAACCTCGGCACCGGGAAGTGTTTCCCAAGTGCGAGAAAGTGCTTCGATGCTAGTGCGCTACGCCAAGCAGACAAATACGGTGTTGATTTTGGTCGGCCATGTAACCAAAGATGGTTCACTGGCAGGGCCCAAAGTATTGGAGCATATGATTGACTGCTCTCTGATGCTTGAGGGCAACAGTGACAGTCACTTTAGAACTCTGCGCAGTCATAAAAATCGCTTTGGTGCGGTCAATGAGTTGGGGGTTTTTGCCATGACCGATAAGGGTTTGGTTGAAGTAGCTAACCCCTCGGCAATATTTCTTCAGCGCGGTGAAGATATCTCATCCGGCAGTGTAGTGATGGTAGTTTGGGAGGGTACGCGCCCACTATTAGTTGAATTACAGGCGTTAGTAGATGACAGTCATTTGGGCAATCCGCGCCGAGTCACTGTAGGTTTGGATCATAATCGACTGTCTATGTTGCTTGCGGTGCTGCATAGGCATGGCGGGATTATGGCTGGCGATCAAGATGTTTTTGTCAATGTGGTTGGCGGGGTAAAAGTTTTGGAAACCAGTGCCGATTTAGCACTGATAATGGCGGTTATATCGAGCTTTAGAGATAACCCCCTGCCCGATGACTTGGTGGTGTTTGGTGAAGTGGGTCTTGCCGGTGAAATTCGCCCAGTGGCCAATGGTCAGGAACGTCTTCGCGAAGCGGCCAAGCATGGGTTTAAGCACGCTATAGTGCCTGCGGGCAATAAACCCAAACAGCCGATTAAAGGTATGAGGGTAACTGCTGTGCGAAATGTCACTCAAGCGCTTGAGGCCCTATCTTAATTTATTAAGTGTTTAATTAATCAGTGTACTGTGTTTAAATCTCAACTTGCTTCGGCAACAGGTTCTCTTTTGATTTTATTTCTCAAATCAAAGAGTGAAACGGGAAATCGGTGCGCCTATCTCTTTTTAATTTTCAAGAGTATAAGTTATTCCGATACTGCCCCCGCAACGGTAGGTAAGAATGGTAGGTTGTATGACCACTGTGCTCAAATGAGGCATGGGAAGGTAACTTAGCAGAGCAGCTAATCGCTCACTTACAAGTCCGGAGACCGGCCTGTCGCTTTGCAGACAAACCGCGGGGTGCGGTATTGCGCTGATCGACAGTTTTTTGCTGTCCTTTCGCCTGTGTGTACCCCGTGAAAAATAAAATAATTATGCTCGGGTGAGAGTACAGGATCTTATGATGAAAAAATTAATAAATTTAAACCTAGGTTTGTTCCTAGTTCCGTTGTTTGCGCTGTCTTCGGTTAATGCGCAAGAAGCCCTAAATAGTGCTGAAGGCTCTTCAGAAATTGAAGAAATTCTGGTTAGCGCATCACTTATTCCAATTGCAGCCAATCGTTCAGCGAATGCCATTACGGTGATTGATAGTGAGCAAATAAAATTTCGTGCGGCACAGAGCGTTAGCGATTTATTGCGTGATGTACCCGGTTTTGCTGTGAGCCAAAGTGGTGTCTTGGGCTCATTGACTGAAATTCGTGTCAGAGGATCAGAGTCAAATCATCTACTAGTTCTGGTTGATGGCGTTGAAGTTAATGATCCATCTCAGACTGATATGACTAATTGGGGAACCTTGTCAACTGCTGATATAGAGCGTATAGAGATTATTCGTGGACCTCAAAGTTCACTAAGAGGTAGTGATGCCATTGCTGGTGTGGTAAATATTATTACATCCGAGGCTAATCAGGCGCTTTCAGCTAATGTTTTCTCTGAGTTTGGCAGTCGAGCAACAACCAAAAATGGCTTTAATCTAGGTCATAAGTCTGGAAAATTTTCTGTTCGTTTAGGAGCAACTCATCTTGAGACCGATGGTATTAATATTCGGCCAAGCACTGGTAGTGATATTGATGGTTACCGCAATACAGGTATCAATCTAAAGGCAGGTTACCAGTATAGCGATCAACTAAATCTATCCCTAACTAGTCGGAAAACTACGGGTATGAATGAATTTGATGACTTCCCTGAAGAACAGTTTAGTGATTTCAGTAGATTCCATAATAAGCTTTCTGCCGAATATAATACTGCAGATGGGCTTTGGAGCCATGTTGTTTCACTAGCAGACTCAGATTTTGAAAATGATAACTTTAAGCAAGAAAATTCACAGTCAGTAGCTAACGGTAACACGTCTTCTAATAAGCAAAACTACCAATATATTGGTTCAAGATTTTGGCAGGTAAAAGATCAGCGTTTATCCTTGGCACTTGAGCGTGAAAAAGAGAACTTTAGGCAACAGGGCGGATGGGCTTCGGGTGCGGATGCAAATAAACTAGTCAATCGTAATACAAATAGTGTAACTGTTGAATATCGTTTTGATCCTATAGAGTCTGTTACCCTAGCTGTGAGCGCGCGTAATGATGATAATGACTTTTTTGGAAAATCTAACACTCATAGACTAGAGGCTGTATATCAGCAAAGCGACAATCTAAGGCTTCGCGGCGCTTGGGGTACAGCAGTTAAAAACCCAACTTTTACCGAACTTTATGGTATTTATAGTGGATTTGTTAATAATCCAAATCTTATTCCAGAGGAATCTAAAAGCTATGAGTTTGGCTTTGATTCTATCCACTTAGATGGCCGTTTGGATGTTGGGTTGACCTACTTTAATGCTAAGCTTGAAAATGAGATTTATGGCTTTAGCAACCCTCTGAATGCTGAATCAGCCAGCAGTAGAGTTGGTGCTGAATTGACATCATCCTTCGCGATTAATGATAGGCTTCTTATAAATGCAGCTTATACATATACTGATAGCGAGGATGGTTCAGGCATCAATGAGAAGCGCCGCGCCAGACACATAGCAAGCGTGAATGCGGCATTGCAATTACAGTCAAATGTAAAGGTTAATGTAAATATTCAGCATAATGGCTCACAGATTGATAGTGCACTTTCATGGGGAGATCCTGATGTCATTCTCAAGGCATATACATTGGTTAATGTTAGTGCAAACTACTCTGCAAGCGATAAGATGGATGTTTATTTAAGCTCAAATAATCTGTTTGATGAAGATTATCAACAGGTCAATGGTTATGAAACGCTTGGCTTTGGTTTAAGCGCTGGCTTTCGTTACAAGTTAAGGTAATCAAAGGCTCACCCTATGACAGACGTGACAACAAAACAGGAAAATTCCCATCAGTCTAAGATGCAGAAGCTTAAAGAGAATATAGATGCTTCTATTGAGTCTGCTTCACTGGAGCGCGGAGTGTGTATTTTACTAACCGGCAATGGCAAGGGTAAAACCAGCTCTGCCTTTGGTATGGTCATGCGCGCGCTAGGTTATGGGCATAAGGTCGCTGTGGTGCAGTTTATTAAGGGTGAGCAACTTTCTGGTGAAGAGCTTTACCTGCGGGATCAATGCCCACAGGTAAAGTTTTATCAGATGGGTACCGGTTTTACATGGGATACTCAGGATCGTTCAGCAGATATTGCTGCGGCAGAAAAAACCTGGGCGGTAGCAGAGCAGGCTCTGGCTGATGAGCAGTATGATTTGGTTGTATTGGATGAGTTGACCTATATGCTGAGCTTTAAATACCTCGATAAACAGCGTGTTTTAAGCGCGATACAGAATCGTCCCTACGAGCAATCACTGGTAGTTACTGGTCGCGGTGGTGGTAGTGAGTTGGCAGAATTGGCTGATACGGTATCAGAGGTTAAAGAAATTAAGCATGCCTACAACGAAGGTATAATGGCGCGCAAAGGTGTGGATTTCTAATTGCGTTACCTAGCTGCCGCCAAGCTCGTTTGGTGTCTGGCATTATTGTTGCCAGCGGTAGCGATTGTCTCTTTATCGATGGGTACGGTCAGTATTCCATTATCACAAATTATACAAACCCTATTCGACAGTATAGGTGACGGGATTGAAAACACTCAAATTTCCAGTATTGTTTTAGATATTCGTTTGCCGCGAATTATTTTGGCATTGCTGGTGGGCGCCGTATTGGCAGTATTGGGTACGGTGATGCAGGGTTTATTTCGCAATCCCTTAGCAGACCCCTCACTCATTGGTGTGTCCGGTGGTGCGTCGGTTGGCGCTAGCGTAGTTATTGTTCTTGTAGGTGGGGCTGTAGCTTCGCCGTTAGCCGGTTTATCGCTGATTTCTTTTGGCGCCTTTATCGGCGGGGTTATTTCTACTCTGGTTGTCTATCGCGTCGCTACTTCCGGTATGGGTACTTCGGTAACAACCATGTTGTTGGCCGGTATTGCTATTGGTGCCATTGCCGGTGCTTTTAATAGTTTATTAAGTTATTTTTCGGATAATCAAATGCTGCGCCAAATTAGTGTTTGGCAAATGGGTAATCTAGGCGGCGCTAACTGGCTTAAGGTGAGTATTATGCTTGCTGTGGCGGCTATTTTGGCAGCAGTTTTACCGACACAGGCTAAGTCACTAAATGCGCTGTTACTTGGCGAGTCTGAGGCGCGTCATCTGGGTGTAGATGTTCAAAGAATAAAGCGCAAACTTATCTTTCTAACCGCATTGGGTGTTGGTGTCAGTGTGGCGCTTGCTGGG
The DNA here is from genome assembly GCA_049615345.1 of Porticoccaceae bacterium. GTDB lineage: Bacteria > Pseudomonadota > Gammaproteobacteria > Pseudomonadales > Porticoccaceae > HTCC2207. The sequence goes on from JBMZFJ010000033.1 coordinate 6,487, forward strand.
CTTATTGGTTTTGTTGGACTGATTATCCCGCATATGGTGAGGCTACTGATTGGCCCAGATCACAGATGGCTATTGCCTGCCACAGCACTTGCTGGGGCCAGTCTTTTGATGATTGCTGATAGTATTGCTAGGGTTGTGGTATTGCCAGCAGAATTGCCCACAGGCATTTTGACCGCGCTGTTAGGTGCGCCATTCTTTATTGGCTTGTTAATTCGTCAGCGCGGGGAGTTTTAGCGATGTCGATAGTGGCTGATAATATCTCTTTGCATCTGGCGGGTTTCGATTTATTGCGCAATATTAATTTATCGGTAGAGGCGGGGCAGGTAACGGTTCTTGTGGGTCCTAATGGCGCGGGTAAATCTAGCTTACTCAAGGTTTTAACCGGCGAGTTAAGTCCAACTCAGGGTGCTGTGTGGTTAAACCATCGAGAATTATCTCAGTGGGATATTCAGGAAAAGGCGAATGTGCTGGCAGTCTTGCCTCAGCATAGCGAGCTTAATTTTCCATTTACTGCCAACGAAGTTGTTAGTCTTGGTTGTATTCCTCACACAACCGGTTATGCAGTAGATCAAAAAATCATTGCTGATGCATTGCAGATGGTAGATGCCAGTTACCTCGAGCGTCGACTCTATACGCAAATGTCGGGTGGTGAAAAGCAGCGTGTTCAGTTAGCCCGTGTGCTTGCTCAGATCTGGAGTCCTAATTCATTGGGGGAGCAATTCCTGGTGCTCGACGAGCCCACAGCGGCCTTTGATTTAGCCCATCAGCAGATGACATTGGATATTGTTAAACAATTCTCTAAGCGCGGTGTAGGCGTATTGATGGTGGTACATGATCTTAATTTGGCGGCTCGATGTGCGGATAATCTGGTAGTGGTTAATGGTGGTGTTATTGAAGCTTTTGGTAGTCCGGAAAAAATATTAACAGAGCAGTTAGTCGAAAAGGTGTTTGAGGTAAAAGTAACTATTTCACGCCATCCAACAGCCAATACGCCATTGGTAATCACCTAATGTTGCCAAGACTATTAGCAGTATTTTTTATCATATTCACCCATAACAGCATGGCCGCTATTGAGGTGATTGATGATAATGGCGATAAATTAACTATTTCTAATGTAGCCCAACGAATTATTAGTCTGTCGCCTAATACAACCGAAATCCTATTTCATATTGGCGCTGGAGAAAAAATTGTTGGTGCGGACGAATATAGTAATTATCCGCAAGCGGCCAACAAAATTATAAGAGTTAATAATCATGCCGCGGCAAATTATGAATTAATTTTATCGCTTAAGCCCGATCTGGTTATTGCTTGGCAGTCCGGTAATGGTGAAAAAATTATCAGCCGAATAAGAGAATTAAATATTCCGGTATTTGTGGTCGAAACTGCAAGCCTAGAAGATATTCCAAATTTATACCGCCGTTTAGGTCAGCTTTCGGGGTATGCTGCGCAAGCCAACATACAGGCTGAAATATTTTCACAGCGTTTAAATCAGTTGCGTAAAAGTTTTAGTTCAAGACAAACCATTCGCGTGTTTTATCAAATCTGGAATGAGCCTTTAATGACGCTAAACGGCGATCATATGGTGACGGATATGATTGAATTATGCGGTGGTGTTAATGTCTTTGCTGATGCAGCCGCACTGGTGCCCTACGTTAATATTGAATCAGTGGTGGCGGCTAATCCGCAAATTATTATCTCAGGCGGCAAGAATAAAAGTGATCTATTGGACTCAGGATATTGGCGTAAATGGTCAGGTATATCCGCAGTCAAAAATAAGCATTTATATGCCATTCCCTCAGATTTACTGCAGCGTCATTCCGATCGAATACTTGAGGGTACGCAGCTGATGTGTGAGTATATTGATCTAGCTAGGCCAGTAAGTTCGAGTGCTGGAGAGAAGAATTAATCCTTAGTAGATATAAAAAAGCCGCTGACTTAATCAGCGGCTTTGAGTGCCTTTTATATTTTATTTTTTTAAGGCAGCGTTTTTTCATTCGCTTATTATTTTTCTTGTTACAGGTCATACCCCTTCTCATCATGCTCTACAAGGTCAACACCTTGTAGTTCTTGCTCTTCATCTACCCGTAATACTAACAGCTTATCGACAAGTTTCAAGAGTAAATATGTAATGATTGCGGTATATACAAAAGTAGCAACAACACCCACTATTTGTACTTGAACTTGGCTCGACATTGTCATGCCTTCATTGAAGCCCTGGCCGCTAAACACGCCAAGTGCATCTGAAGCAAATACACCTGCTAGGATAGTACCTAAGATACCGCCCACGCCGTGAACCGGGAAAACATCGAGGGAATCATCGATTTTAAATTTCTGCTTAATTGCTTGAGTGGCATAGTAGCAGACGATACCAGCACTAAAGCCGATGACTAAAGCGCCACCAGGACCAACAAAACCTGAAGCTGGTGTGATAGTGCCGAGACCCGCAACCATACCCGTTACAATACCCAGTACAGATGGCTTACCATGTCTAATCCATTCCATCATCATCCAGGCTAGTGAGCCTGTTGCTGCTGAAATATGAGTCACAAGTATTGCCATACCAGCATCGCCATTAGCGGCTAGCGCTGAGCCACCGTTAAAGCCAAACCAGCCAACCCAAAGCATACCAGCACCAGTAACAGTCATGGTTAGGTTGTGTGGAGGCATTGCTTGAGTTGGGAAACCATTGCGGTTGCCAATGACTAATGCAGCAACCAATGCGCCAACACCAGCAGTGATATGAACGACCGTACCACCCGCGAAGTCTAGTAGGCCCATTTCGCCTAGCCAGCCACCGCCCCATACCCAGTGGGTAATAGGTGCATAAACAACCACTAGCCAAAGTGCGCTGAATAGTAGCATGGCGCTGAAGCGCATTCTTTCGGCGAAAGCGCCAACAATCAGTGCTGGAGTAATAACAGCAAATGTCATTTGGAACATAGCAAATACTGATTCTGGAATATCACCGGCCATAGAACCTTCGGTGATGTTGCCCATAAGGATATTATCCAAATTGCCGAAATAGGCATTGAAAGAACCGCCATCACCAAATGCAATGCTGTAACCAAATACCAACCAGATAATTGAAGCTAGGCAAGTAATGGCGAAACATTGCATTAATACTGATAGTACATTCTTAGAGCGTACTAAACCGGCATAAAAAAGCGATAAGCCGGGAATGGTCATAAACAGGACTAGGGCGGTAGACGTCATGATCCATGATGTATTTGCGCCGTCTAATTCCTGACCAAATACTTGGCCGGATAGTAAGCATAAAAGAAATGCGATTGCGCCTCGTTGGAGACTGCTAGACTGTAAAAACATTGTTTTTCCTCTGCAATAATTGGCACTAAAATAGTGCTTTGTGTCGTTATTGTACCCTTATTGCACTATATTAGTGCAATTAAGAGCTGTTTAGGGCTATATTTGCCCCCTTACAGCGTTTATAAAGCAATTTTTATGCCATGAAATTTAATCGTGCACTAAAATAATGCTTTTTTGAATTTTGGCAGGCACAAAAAAGGTGCTAGGTAAATGCTAAGCACCTTTTTTAGTGTGGAATTTAGTCGGAGATAAGCGAACTATTAGGTCAAATTAGTCCTTTAGTGCTTTGTGTCGCAAACGCTTAGGTTGAGCATCGCCACCTTGGCGTTTAATTAAATCCTCATGATAGTCGCTATAGTTACCCTCAAAGAAGGTAACATCGCCACTATCTTCGTAGGCGAGAATATGGGTCGACACTCGATCTAGGAACCATCTATCGTGAGAGATAACTAAAACGCAGCCGGGGAACGAAAGTATGGCTTCTTCAAGGGCGCGTAAGGTTTCGATATCTAGATCATTTGACGGTTCATCGAGCAAGAGTACATTGGCACCCTGTTTTAATGTGTTGGCCAGATGAAGACGTCCGCGCTCACCACCTGATAGCTCGCCAACACGTTTTTGCTGATCGGTACCTTTAAAGTTAAAGCGGCCGACATAGGCTCTGGATGAAACCTCGTAATTATTGCCAATTTTTAAGGTATCTAAGCCGCCAGAAATGGCTTCCCAGACGCTATGGTTGTCATTTAGCGCGTCGCGTGTTTGTTCGACATAGGCAACCTTGACAGTTTCGCCGAGGTCAATTGACCCGCTATCGGGTGTCTCTGTTCCAGCAATCATCCTGAAAAGGGTTGATTTACCTGCGCCATTACCACCGATAATGCCAATAATTGCGCCTTTGGGGATAGATAGTGATAAGTCCTCAATCAGCATTTTATTGCCGTAGGCTTTAGAGACATTATTGAGTTCAATTACCTTATCGCCAAGTCGCTGCCCTGGTGCTATATATATTTCGTTGGTTTCATTGCGGGTTTGGAAATCTTGCGCATTAAGCTCTTCAAAACGAGCTAAACGCGCCTTGCTTTTAGCCTGCCTGCCTTTGGGGTTTTGCCTAACCCATTCGAGTTCCTGTTTAAGGGCTCGCTGTCGAGAAACTTCTTGTTTAGCTTCAATTTTGAGCCGCTGCTCTTTATTTTCTAACCAAGTGGAGTAATTACCCTCGTGAGGAATACCGTGACCGCGATCAAGCTCTAATATCCAGCCAGCAACGTTATCGAGAAAGTATCGATCGTGAGTTACGGCAACCACAGTGCCAGTAAACTGTTCGAGAAATTTCTCAAGCCAGAATACAGATTCAGCATCCAAGTGGTTGGTCGGCTCGTCGAGCAGCAGCATATCTGGGCGTGAAAGCAGAAGGCGACAGAGTGCTACACGACGTTTCTCACCGCCAGAGAGATTGTCAATAGCAGCATCCCATGGCGGAAGACGCAAGGCATCTGCTGCAACGTCGAGGGTGTGCTCTAAATTATGCGCATCCCAAGCATCAATTACTGATTCATAGTCAGCTTGTTTTTTTGCTAAGGCGTCAAAATCTGCATCTGGTGCGGCATAATCGAGGTAGACCTGCTCAAGCCCTTTAAGCGCATCAACTGCCTCTCTAACACCGTCTTCAACATTACCTCTAACGTCCTTAGAGGCATCGAGTTGCGGCTCCTGTGGCAGATAGCCAATGTTAATATCAGCCATTGGGCGCGCTTCACCCTGAATATCAGCATCCAATCCTGCCATAATTTTTAACAGGGTAGACTTGCCCGAGCCATTAAGACCTAAAACGCCAATTTTAGCGCCGGGGAAGAAGGAAAGAGAGATGTCTTTTAAGATTTCCCGCTTGGGGGGAACAATTTTCCCCACTTGATTCATTGTGTAAACGTATTGAGCCATAAATGAGTAATCAACTTTTAGAGTATTTAAGGTAGTGTAGTGAGTAACTATTATTTTTTGCTTTAAACGCTAAATATTGCTAAATCTACCACATATAGGGGTATTTTATATTAAAAACCGCTATATCTGTTATATGAATAAGGGTTTTTTTTACTTGTTTAACGTGATAGGGTGGGCTCGTGTCGAAAAAGGCATACATATGTAAAAATAAATAAAT
>JBMZFJ010000034.1:0-9340 GCA_049615345.1 Porticoccaceae bacterium
TAAAGCTGGCGTCCATCAGGGCGCCAGCTTTACTTCCGATTAGTTTTCATCAAGGAATTCACTATGTTTGACGGTTACACAGCTTCAGAGCTCACAGCTATTTTTGCTATGCAAGGTTTTGCTGGGCTCATATTGTTTTCAGTATTTGTTCTTATGGCACTGGGTCTGGCCATTATCTTTGGCCAAATGGGCGTTATCAATATGGCCCATGGTGAATTTATGATCCTTGGTGCTTATATCACTTACCTTACTTCTCTATTTTTTGAAGCATTTTTGCCCAGCCTCTACGGTATGTACTTCTTTGTAGCAATGATATTAGCCTTCTTTGCTGCAGGTGGACTGGGAGCCTTTGTCGAATGGGCTTTAATTCGTCGTTTGTACAAACGTCCTTTGGACACCCTTTTAGCAACTTGGGGTCTAAGCCTTATCCTGCAGCAAATTTACAGATCAGTATTTGGTGCCAGAGAAAAAGGTGTATCACTACCCGATTGGCTGATGGGTTCTATTCCGGTAACTGACTTAGTTGAAATTCCCATCAATGGAATTTTTGTGATGGCACTGACCATCATAGTTACCTTTTGCGTTTACTACTTGATGCAACGCTCTCAATGGGGCGCAAAGGTTCGTGCTGTTGTTCAAAACCGTCCTATGGCCTCAGCTGTAGGTATCAATACCTCTATGGTTGACCGCATGACATTTGCCTTAGGTTGCGGTATTGCTGGTATTGCTGGTAGCGCATTTACAATGATTGGCTCAACAGGTCCAACCTCTGGTCAGCTCTACATTGTTGACACCTTTATGGTGGTTGTATTTGGTGGTGCTGCTAACTTACTTGGCACCATTGCATCAGCCTTCACTATTTCGCAAGCGCAAACAATTCTTGAATTCTTTATGAGTGGTTCTATTGCCAAAGTACTCACTCTAGGTCTAGTGGTGGGCATATTAATGCTTCGTCCGCAGGGTCTTTTTGTCCTCAAGATTCGCAAATAGGAGCATTAGGATAATGACTAAATTTTCATCACAACCACTACTATCTGCAAAAGAACTTGGTAGCTACGTCTTCCTGGCAATTCTTCTCTTAGTAGTTTTACCTATGTCTCTAGATGTGTTTCGACTCAATCTTGTAGGCAAATATTTAAGCTATGCCTTTGTAGCCATGAGCCTCGTTCTATGTTGGGGTTATGGCGGTATTTTGAGCCTTGGCCAAGGTGTCTTCTTTGGTCTTGGAGGCTATTGTATGGCAATGTTCTTGAAGCTCGAGGCTTCTAGTCCAGAAAATACGGCGATTCAGTCAACTCCTGGCATTCCTGATTTTATGGACTGGAATCAGCTCACTGCTTTACCCTGGTTTTGGGAACCATTTAATAACCTCGGTTTCGCATTATTAGCCGTCGTCTTAGTGCCGGGCATCTTTGCCTTTATCATTGGCTTGGCAATGTTTAAGCGCCGTGTTGGTGGTGTTTACTTTGCGATTATTACACAGGCGATTGCCGCCATTCTGACCATCCTTATTGTAGGCAGCCAGGGTATGACCGGTGGAATTAACGGTATTACCGATCTTAGGACTCTGTTGGGCTGGGATATCCGAACCGATGATGCCAAATTTATACTCTACTTTGTGTGTGTATTCTTCTTGTTTGTCTGCTTGCTAATCAGCCAGTTTGTAATGAAATCTAAATTAGGCAGATTATTAGTAGCGGTCAGAGATACCGAAGAAAGAGTTCGCTTTTCCGGCTATAACGTGGATAACTTTAAGATCTTTATCTTCACCTTCGCAGCCATGCTCTCTGCGATTGGTGGCGCGATGTTTACTCTTCAAGTTGGCTTTATGTCGCCCAGCTTTGTTGGCATTGTTCCATCGATTGAGATGGTTATCTTCTGTGCTGTGGGTGGCCGTCTATCACTCTTAGGTGCTGTATATGGTGCTCTGCTCGTTAACTTTGCAAAAACAACCCTATCTGAGGCGATGCCTGAAGTGTGGCTATTCGCTCTAGGTGCATTATTTATTGCGGTAGTTCTGGTTTTCCCAAATGGCCTGGCGGGTCTTTACAAGACTTATATCGAAGTCTATGTCGACAAATACATCAGTCCGATTTTTAGCTCGCTTAAACAGAAATTTTCATCTCGCGGCAGTGCTGTTGAGTCAAACTAAGGAGAGAAATTATGAGTGATAAAGACTTTGTTCTAGCCGTAGAGGGTTTAACCGTTTCCTTTGATGGCTTTAAAGCCGTTAACGACTTCTCTTTTTATGTTGAAGAGAACGAAATTCGGGTAATTATTGGACCCAATGGTGCTGGTAAAACCACAGTATTGGATCTTATCTGTGGCAAAACCAAATCAACCGAAGGCTCAATAAAATTCTGTGGTAAAGAACTTACTAAGATGTCCGAGCATGGCATTGTTCATGCCGGTGTGGGCCGTAAGTTCCAGAATCCATCTGTATATGACGATCTAACAGTTTTTGAAAATCTTGAACTTTCGTTCCCTAAGGGACGCAATGTTTTTGGCGCTCTGGCATTTAAACGTAGCAACGAAGTTCTTGATGCAATTCAAGAAACTGCCGAAATGGTGTTCCTAGATAATATGTTGGATCAATCCGCAGCGCTTCTTAGTCATGGTCAAAAACAATGGCTAGAGATTGGTATGTTGCTAATCCAAAACCCTAGCCTGTTGATGCTAGACGAACCGGTTGCGGGTATGTCTGTTGCTGAACGGAAAAAAACCGCGGAGCTACTTCGCAAAATCACCAAAGATCGTTCAGTAATCGTTATTGAACACGATATGAACTTTGTTGCAGATATTGCTAACCGTGTAACTGTGATGCATCAGGGAAAATTGCTCTCTGAAGGCAGTATGAACCATGTCCAAAATGACCCTAAAGTGGTCGAAGTTTACCTAGGTCATTAAGGAGCCCTAATTATGTTGAAACTCAATAACTACAACGTCGCCTATGGCCAAAGTCGGGTGATAAGCGATATGAACCTCGAAATTGGTGAAGGTGAAATTATTGCGTTAGTCGGCAGAAATGGTATGGGTAAAACCACACTGTTGAAATCTTTAATTGGCATGGTGCCCCAAGAGTCTGGTCAGATTTTACTTGATGGCGAAGACATCAGTGCGCAGCAGAGTCATGAAAGAGTTGCCAGCGGAATTGGTTTCGTACCTCAGGGTCGAATGATTTTTTCAACAATGACTGTAACCGAAAATATCGTTACTGGTTTAACCACCACCGGCGAGAAAAAAGTGCCCGAAGATCTGTATGACCTCTTCCCTGTCCTGAAAGAAATGGGCAAACGGCGAGGGGGTAATTTATCTGGTGGTCAGCAACAACAACTAGCTATTGCTCGCGCATTGGCTAGTAGACCCAAGCTTTTGGTTCTGGATGAACCAACTGAAGGTATTCAACCTTCAATTATTAGAGAAATGGCGCAAACTCTCAGGAAAATTCGTGATGAGCGCGGTTTAACCATCTTAGTTTCAGAGCAAGTTCTAAGTTTCGCCTTAGATGTCTCTGACAAAGTCATGGTTATTGAAAAAGGTGAAATCGTTCACCAAGAATCAAGTGCGGAGGCTGATCAGAAGAAGATCGCAGCGTATTTGTCCGTTTAACAATTTTATTTTGCAGGAGTAAAATTATGGCTGAAACAATTATCAAAATCGATTTAAACGAAAGTCCCTACGACAACGAAAATATCCATAACCGTTGGCACCCTGATATTCCTATGGTGGCCACAGTAAAGCCCGGCGATGACTTTATCGTTGAGTGCTATGACTGGACGGGTGGTCAAATCAAGAACGACGATTCCGCAGAAGACGTGCGCGATGTCGACCTCGGTCAGGTTCACTTTTTATCGGGTCCTATCGAGGTTGAAGGCGCAGAACCTGGCGATCTACTTCAAGTTGAAATACTCGATATAGGTGCTTTTGAAGAATCTAACTGGGGCTTTAACGGCTTCTTTAGTAAAAATAATGGCGGTGGCTTCCTAACCGAACATTTCCCTGATGCACAAAAATCTATTTGGGATTTTAATGGCATGTTCACCAAGTCTCGTCATATTCCTGGCGTTGAATTCGCCGGCTGTCTTCACCCTGGGCTTATTGGCTGTCTTCCAGACAGAAAAATGCTCGAAGAATGGAATGCTCGTGAAAAAGAACTCTTTGAAACAGAACCAGATCGCATCCCTGCTTTAGCAGCTCTTCCTGAAGCACGTGTTGCTCATATGGGCAAAATGACCGGTGAAGCGCGTGATGCTGCCGCTGAAGAAGGTGCACGTACTGTTCCACCTCGTGAGCATGGCGGTAACTGTGATATTAAGGATCTAACTCGCGGCTCAACGGTTTACTTCCCTGTATATCAAGATGGTGCCGGTCTTTCTGTGGGCGACCTTCACTTTAGCCAAGGCGATGGTGAAATTACCTTCTGTGGTGCTATTGAAATGGCAGGCTGGATTCATATGCGTGTTAATTTGATTAAAGATGGTATGTCTAAATACGGTATTAAAAATCCAATCTTCAAGCCAAGTCCAATGGTGCCCAAATACGACGATTATCTTATCTTTGAAGGTATTTCAGTGGATGAAGGTGGAAAACAGCACTACCTAGATGTCCATGTTGCCTATCGTCAAGCCTGTCTCAATGCCATTAACTATATGACTAAGTTTGGCTATACAGAAGCCCAAGCCTATGCGATTTTAGGTTGTGCGCCTGTTCAAGGACACATTAGTGGGGTGGTTGATATACCCAATGCCTGTGCAACTCTATGGCTACCGACCGATGTGTTTGACTTTGATATTCAGCCTGGTGCAGACGGACCAAGTAAGGGTGTTGATAATCTAGGCAAAGATATACCCAAAGCACCTGACCTGGTCTAAAAGGAGAAATCCATGCCCTTATACGAATATAAATGTAAAGAACACGGAGTATTCTCTGAATTAGCCACCATTGCTGATATGGAAAAACCGGTTAACTGTCCCCAATGCGGAACGCTGTGTGCGCGTGTGCTTACACTGCCACCCCATATAGCGTCGATGCTGAAGGAAACAAGAGTTGCTATGGAGCGCAATGAAAAAGCGCAACATCAGCCTGTGGTGTCAACATTGGATAGGCGGGAAAATGATCATAAACATTCTTCAACCTGCGGCTGTAGTAGCAAAAAGAAAAGTAACCTTTTCTATACAGCTGACGGCAAAAAGATGTTTCCCTCTATGCGTCCTTGGATGATTAGTCACTAAAATCAAATCTAGTAACTGGTAGTAGCTTGTCTACTGCCAGTTACTCCACTCTACCGCTTTATAGCCTTGATTAGCTGATCTGCTATCTTTAAATCTACCGACTTAAACCAGGTTAATTCAGGGTATTTGTCACCTGCCGCTGAAAAGCAACAAAGCAAAAAATCAGTGGGGTTGCGTCCAGAGCTGTCAAAACCAGAATGGAACGGAGTTGCCGTATTGGCCGTCCAAATCTCACGAAGCCGTCGAACCAAGTTCTTTTCCACAAATCGTGAAGCTCGATCTGCTGAAAAATCATTTCGCCCTTCTATTAGCTTATCCAGTGTGTCTTTCATCGATGAAATTCTGTATGCCATTTTTCCGGCTGGATGGGGGAGCCCCTCAAGCAATTTCATTGATTTCTGTAAATGAAACTGAGCCTCTATATACAGCCTGCGATGATCCTCTGTTTCGCCACCAAGCTCTGAAAGTGACAGTAAAATATAGTCTGAAAATGCCTTTTGCAGTGCTAATTCAAATTCATCCTTAGTCATTCGTTTTAAACCAAAGGTCGCCATAACATCACTTAGCTGTTCAGGCGTGAATAGCTTTTTTACAATAAATTGATTGACCAATTATTAAACCTCGTATATATTATTCTATAGCAAAGGCATGCTTTAACTGCCTCGCATTGATCATGCGTTAAAAGACCGCTTATTCCTTAACCAGAGCAAACTCAAAAAGCTCATAGGAGAAGTGTTATGAACAACTCAAGAAACTCAATTGTATACCGTGGCGCAACTCAGGTGCGTAAGTCTATTTCATCTGCTAGTAAGCGTCGTAGCCTATCTAAAACTTATCGCGGCTCTACTTATACTGCTTTACCAACAGAGTCACATAAGCCTTGCGAGCACACCTACCGCGGTAGTGTATTTGTTGCATAAAATGCGCCAACTATTGCTAATCTGCAACCAAGGTTAGCATCAAAAAAGCCGAGATCAAAGTCTCGGCTTTTTTTGTGGCTATTCGATCTTCTATGGTGCAATATTATTAACTTTTGCACCATATATGTGCCATTTTTTTAACTGTATTTTTATTTTCTAAATTTCATTTTCAGTAGCAATTTCTGATGTTAGGCTTAACCTATATCCCATAGTTTGAGTTCCAACTTTATGCAAACTTCTAAATCACCCAAAGATCAACGAGCCAGATGGCAGGCACAACTCAAGCTAGATTATTCACTCAAGGGCGACAAAACCTGTCTAGTCAAAAAATCTCAAAAAGGCCCCTTAACGTTACAACGACCCTTTTACCCAGAGGGTGATATATGTCACAGCTATATACTTCATCCCCCCGGCGGTGTTGTAGGCGGCGATATATTAGAAATTGATCTCAATGCAGCCTCCAATGCGCACTGCCTAATCACCACACCAGGTGCAACCAAATTTTATCGTTCAAAAAGTGACCTTGAAAGTAATCAAACCCTGCGTATTAATGTTGAAAAAGATGCAATTGTTGAATGGCTACCACAACAAAATATATTTTTTTCCGGTGCTCGATCTCAGTTAAATGCTGAAATTAATATTCAACCCGGAGGAAAATTCATTGGCTGGGAAATGCATTGTTTTGGTCGACCAGCAAATCAAGAAGGCTTTGATCAGGGCGCAATAAAGAGCTGTACGCAAATAATAATTGATGGACATCTTAAATTAGTTGAACAGCTAAATACCGAGGGCAACTCCCTATCGCAGTCTTCATGTGGACTTCGCAATAAATCAATGCAGGCTAGCCTTATTGCAGCACCATTTTCTGAAGCACAAAAGCAAAAGTTGGAACAGTTATTGCTAGATTATCCTCATAAAGATCTTATTGGTTTGACAATAGTTGATGAGGTCTTGGTAATTAGGGTATTGGGCGATCATATTGAGCCGATACTAGAAAGTTTTATTAGCCTGTGGTCGCAGTTGCGAACTCACTGGCTACAACGACCAGCGTGTGCACCACGCATTTGGGATACCTAAGTAAAGTACTGACAATGGAACTAACGCCCCGCGAAAAAGACAAACTCATGCTATTTACAGCATCAATGTTAGCCCAACAACGCAAAGATCGGGGCCTAAAACTCAATTACCCTGAAGCTGTTGCCCTAATTAGCGGCGCCATCCTTGAAGGCGCTCGTGAGGGGAGAACCGTGGCCGAGCTTATGGATTATGGCAGAACGCTACTAAGCGCTGAGGATGTAATGCCCGGCATCCCCGAAATGCTCCATGACGTGCAGGTTGAAGCCACCTTTGCCGATGGCACCAAGCTTGTCACCGTGCACAACCCAATCGTTTAGGAACTGTAGCAATGATTCCCGGAGAACTAATCACTGCCGATGGCGAAATTGAGCTTAATAGCGGTCGCAAGCTAACCAGTGTCACGGTTGCCAATATAGGTGATAGACCTATTCAAATTGGCTCCCACTACCATTTTTATGAGGCCAATGAAGGACTTATTTTTGATCGACCAAGCACACTGGGCTATCGACTTAATATAGCGTCTGGCACTGCTGTGCGCTTTGAACCTGGACAAGAGCGCACAGTTGAACTGGTTGAATTTGCCGGCGATAGGGAAATATACGGTTTCCAAGGCAAGGTGATGGGTAAAGTCTCTAGCCATAACACCAACCAAGGCTAGGAGACTATTATGCCAAGATCAATCTCACGACAAGCCTATGCCGAAATGTTCGGCCCTACAACTGGCGATAAACTTCGTTTAGCTGATACAGAGTTATTTTTAGAGGTTGAAAAAGACTTCACCCAATATGGTGATGAAGTGAAATTTGGCGGTGGTAAAACCATCCGTGACGGCATGGGCCAAAGCCAAAGACCCAGCTCAGAGACAGTTGATTTAGTGATTACTAATGCAGTCATTATTGATTATTGGGGCATTGTTAAAGCTGATGTAGGCATTAAAAATGGTCGCATCTATGCCATCGGTAAGGCGGGCAATCCAGATACCCAAAGTAATATTGATATTATTATCGGCCCTGGGACTGAAGTACTTGCCGGTGAGGGACATATTCTTACTGCCGGCGGTATCGATGCTCATATCCACTTTATTTGCCCGCAACAAGTTGATGAAGCATTGATGTCCGGTGTTACCACCATGCTCGGTGGCGGAACCGGTCCGGCCACTGGCACTAATGCAACAACCTGCACCCCGGGGCCATGGAATATTCACCGCATGCTAGAAGCGGCAGATACATTACCGATGAATATCGGACTTATGGGTAAAGGTAACTCAAGCCAGCCACAACCGCTTACAGAACAAATTGCCGCTGGCGCAATGGGTTTGAAATTACATGAAGATTGGGGCACAACCCCCGCTTCAATTAATGAGTGTCTCAATGTCGCCGATGAAACCGACGTGCAAGTGGCGATTCATACGGATACTCTAAATGAGTCAGGCTTTGTAGAATCAACCTTGGACGCAATTAATGGTCGTACTATACACACCTATCACACAGAAGGTGCTGGCGGCGGCCATGCGCCAGATATTATCAAAGCCTGCGCAGAATCAAATGTATTACCGTCATCCACCAACCCCACACGCCCCTACACTATAAACACGGTTGATGAGCATTTAGATATGTTGATGGTATGCCATCACTTAGATCCCAATATCGCTGAAGATGTGGCCTTTGCTGAGTCACGTATCCGCCGCGAGACGATTGCTGCAGAGGATATTCTGCATGATCTGGGAGCCTTTTCTATGATTGCCTCAGATTCCCAAGCAATGGGACGTGTGGGTGAAGTAGTTATAAGGACATGGCAAACCGCGCATAAAATGAAAGTTCAGCGAGGCTCACTGGCTGAAGATAGTAGCGAAAACGATAATAATCGCATTAAGCGCTATATTGCTAAATACACCATTAATCCAGCCATCGCACATGGTATCTCCCATGAAGTAGGCTCAATTGAAGCCGGTAAACTGGCTGATCTTGTACTGTGGAAACCGGCTTTTTTTGGCGCCAAACCAGCGACTATTATTAAAGGTGGCATGATTGCCGCTGCACCAATGGGCGATCCAAATGCCTCTATTCCAACGCCACAGCCTGTGCATTACAGACCCATGTTTGGCGCGTTGGG
>JBMZFJ010000035.1:0-9146 GCA_049615345.1 Porticoccaceae bacterium
GCTTATTCGATACCCAACCAGCCGCTATGGTCGGTTTAGAAAAAGAGTTTTTAGTTTCTGGAAGACTAGATAACTTATTAAGTTGTTTTGTGGCTACTCAGGCACTTATCAAGGCCGATGGCACTCAAACCTGCATTATGGCCTGTAATGACCATGAAGAAGTGGGTAGTGTTTCCGCTGTGGGTGCCGATGGACCATTCTTGGAATCGGTTATAGAGCGAATAGCAGCCAGTGAATCTAGTACATTAGATATCAGTGCAGTAATGGATAAGTCGCTGTTAATCTCCTGTGATAATGCCCACGCTGTGCATCCAAATTACATGGATAAGCACGATGCCGGCCATCTGCCCAGTATTAATGGTGGGCCAGTGATTAAAACTAATGTAAAACAGCGTTATGCCACTAATAGTGTTACCTCAAGCCGTTTTAAACAGCTCTGTGAGCAAGCCAATGTGCCCGTGCAACAGTTTGTATCGCGTGCTGATATGGGTTGCGGAAGCACCATAGGGCCAATTTCCTCATCGCGTTTAGGCGTAGCCACCATTGATGTTGGTATCCCTCAATTAGCTATGCATTCCTGCCGCGAATTGACTGGATCAAAGGATTCTTTAAGACTGGCACTGGTACTGGGTGCATTTTTTAGCAGTGCTGAACCTATGGGTTGTGATTGGGTTTAGATAGTGCGTAAAGCATTTTTATTGCCCTTTAGAGGTTGAGTAACTGAGCAGAACCCTTATCATAGCCTGCTATATTCACGCAGAAGATTTTTTATGAGCCAGAAAAGAGTTTTAACCGGTATTACCACCTCTGGAACCCCGCACTTGGGTAACTATGTTGGTGCTATTCGTCCAGCGATTGAAGCTAGTCGCGATCAGAGTATTGAGTCGTTTTTCTTTTTAGCCGATTACCATGCGTTAATTAAGTGTCAGGACCCTGAGGCGGTGCATCAGTCATCGCTAGAGATTGCCGCTGCTTGGTTGGCGCTTGGTTTGGACCCGGATCAGGTTGTGTTTTATCGCCAGTCGGATATACCAGAAATTTCTGAGTTAAATTGGTTTCTCACCTGTATGACAGCTAAGGGATTAATGAATCGTGCCCATGCCTATAAGGCGGCGGTGCAGGCGAATCAGGAAGCGGGTGAGGATGATGATCTGGCTATTACTATGGGTTTATTTAGCTACCCTACCCTAATGGCGGCAGATATTTTGATGTTTAATGCCAGTGATATCCCGGTGGGACGCGATCAGATTCAGCATGTGGAAATGGCGCGCGATATTGCTCAGCGTTTTAACCATCACTACGGCGAACATTTTGTATTGCCCTCGGCGGTGGTGGATGACAATGTGGCAGTATTGCAGGGCCTTGATGGGCGCAAAATGAGTAAGAGTTATAACAATACCATTCCATTGTTTTTAACTGAGAAAAAGCTTAAGAAACATATCAATAAGATCAAGACTAACTTGCTCGAGCCAGGAGAGCCAAAGGATCCAGATGATTCTGCGGTATTTCAATTATGGCAAGCCTTTGCTTCAGAGCAACAAACTGCAGAGATGCGTCAGCAGTTTGCCGATGGTATTGCTTGGGGCGAGGCGAAAAAGCAATTATTTGAATTAATTAACGATCAGCTGAGAGAGCCGCGCGAACGCTATAATCAGCTTATCGACAACCCGGCGGAGGTGGAAAAAGTTCTTCAGCAGGGCGGTGATAAGGCACGTGCCTATAGTTCTGCTTTAATGACAGATGTGCGCAAAGCGGTGGGAATTCGTCCGCTGGGATAAATCTCTCGCCTAGGCTATTTAAAAATGCTATGTGGTAGTGAGATATTATCCATTTCACTGTATAATGCGTACATTAGTAACCAGTTTTGTAATAACTTCCACGCCACTATTTAACGGAGACTTAAATGAGTCAGCTCAGAGTTTTTGGATTTGTAATTTTCACCCTATTTACTATGGTTGCCTGTAGCGGCCAAGATGGCTCTGCCGAGCTTACGGATAATCAGAAAAACCTTGTTGCCGAGCGTATTGCGCCTCATGGCAGTGTGGTAATGGCGGGTCAGGCCGTGGTTTCGGCTGTGGCTGCGGCTGTTCGCACTGGCGAATCAATTTACGCGAGCAACTGTCAGGCTTGTCATAACTATGGTGTGGCTGGTGCACCGAAAACCGGTGATGTTGCGGCTTGGGCTGATCGTCTTACTAAGGGTATCGAGACAGTATATGCCAATGCAATCAATGGTATTGGTGGCATGCCTGCTAAGGGAACCTGTATGGATTGTAGTGATGACGAAATTATCGCTACTATCGACTATATGCTTGAGAATAGCCAATAGTTGATTTTAGGCTAGATACTAAAAACCCGCTTTAATAGCGGGTTTTTTATTGTCTGTTATTGAGCCAATAAGGTGATTAGCTAGTGAACTGAGGGCTTGGGCTCTTCAAAGATGACGCTGGTATCTGATTGATCAAACTGATAGTGCTGCCCGCAAAACTCGCAGGTAACCTCAATCGAGCCCTGCTCTTCAAATATTTTATTAACTTCATCAGCCCCCAGAGATGACAGCATTTTTGCGGTTCGTGCTTTTGAACAACTGCAAAAGAATTGAAGCGTTTCAGGGTCAAATAGACGCACCTGTTGTTCGTGAAATAAACGATAGAGCTGTTCTTCATGTTCTAGCTCTAGTTGCTCCTCAGATTTAAGGCTTTCAAGAAGCAAGCTTAGGTGTTGCCAATTCTCTTCAGTCTGCTTATCTTCACTATTATGCGGCATTTCTTGAATTAAGATACCTGCGGCAGTGGTTTGATTTGCCGTTAGTTTAATCTTGGTGCTCAACTGTTCCGATTGAGCGAAGTAATGCTCTAAGCACTGACTAAGGCTGTCTTTATCTATGGGAACTAGGCCTTGATAGCGCTCTCGACCTTCAGGCTCGATGGTGATTGCCAGTGTGGCGCCGCCTAGAAGGCTTTTAAAGTTCTCGCTATCATCAATTGATTGGTAATCACCTCTGACTATACCGCGTAGCTGGGTATTATTACTGCACTCTGCCATCAGTGAAGTAATAGCGCCGCGCCCTATGGCCTGTATGCTTACAATCCCCTTAAATTTGAGGGTGGCACTCAATAGGCTTGCCGCCGCTAGAAACTCCCCAAGAATGGCGTTAACAGCCGCTGGGTAGTTCTGCCTTTGCACAATAGCCTGAAAGCTTTCGCAAAGGGTGGTTACTTCACCACGAATATGTGTATCGTCGAATAGGAAGCGTTGTCGGGTATCTAGTGATTTCATGGCGCGCATTTTACAAAATTATGCGGTTGAATGCATAAAATTTGTAGCCAATCACAGTTATTTTAGTCGCCGCGAATAAATCGATGAATTTGGCGGCGCTGCTTTTTATTGGGTTTGTCATGATGAGGTAGGCTACTATTGATCGCCTTGCGTTCAGCGGCCGATTTTTCTCTAGCGGCAATGCTCTCATCAGTTTCTTGATACAGTGTCTGTGCTTGAGGTGCGCCGCGGCGCTGATCAGACAGCGCAACAACATTGACGACTTTTTCATCAAAACCTTGACGGATAGTCAAAGTAACACCCAACTCGAGCATGCGGCTGGCTTTGGGTTTTTGTCCATCAATATGAACCTTGCCATTATCTATGGCATTCTTGGCTAGAGCTCGGGTTTTAAAGAATCGCGCGGCCCACAGCCATTTATCGATACGTACCTTATCCATGGGTATCTCCAGTGAATAAAGCTAAGAAATTTTCAACCATAGGGTATTTGCTACCCACTTCACGCAATTGACTGCTAATTGGTTGTTTAATGCTTAATAACTGCTTGATGCCAAATTGCTGGGCTGAATCGAGTACTGCCTCTGAATCATCAATAAACACAGCGGTTTCTGGGTTAAAGTCGATATCTGTTTGCAGTTGATGCCAAAATTGCTGTTGTTCTTTGGCTACTTGGTAGTCGTGAGAAGAAATCACCTGATCAAGTAGCGGTTCTAAAGCACAGTTGGCAAATTTTAGTGTAATACTTGGGCGGTCAGAGTTGGTAATTAGAATGCGTTTTTTATGCATCATACCCAACTTGTTAAGAAACTCGATCACCTGTGCCCGCTCGCGGATTAAATTTTGTACTTCAGTCTGCGCGGCAATAATATTTAGCTCAAACTGCTGTGACCAATAATCGGTGCAATACCATTCAAGTTGCCCCTGTTTTTCGGCTAAGCGATGGGCGATATAGTCAGTAACTTCATTGATATCAGCATGGTGAATTTGACTGTATTTTTGCGGTAGATGTTGGGTCCAAAAATAGAAATCAAAATGTAAGTCAAGCAATGTCCCATCCATATCGAGTAGCACTGTATCAATGCTATCCCAATCTAACTGAATGGGCAGATTACTCAAAATAGATCCTCGGGCAGAGGCTCTTCGTTGCTCACCGGTTTGCTACCCTTAGTGATCGCCTCTGGAACATTTTCTGTTCTAAAGAATTCAAAGATTCCCGATTGATTGGGCGCTACACGAGCCCCTGTTTTGGGATCAATCTTAATGCTGACAATTCCGGTTGGTTGGGGAAGGTTTGTTTGTGGCTTATCTTTAAGTGCTTCGCCCATAAAGTCGATCCAGATTGGCAGAGCAGCTGAGCCGCCATACTCATTGCGACCAAGCTGTGAATAGTCATCAAAACCAACCCATGCAGTGGCAACCAAATGGGATGAATAGCCAGAAAACCATGCATCTCTGGGGCCGTTGGTGGTACCGGTTTTGCCGGCCAAATCATTACGCTTTAGCGATTTCGCTTTTCTACCAGTGCCTTTTTTGATCACATCTTTAAGTATCGAATCAATTAAAAATGCGGTTGGCGCATCCAGCGCTCGCTTGGCAGGAATAGTCTGCGGTTGCGGGTGATTGCGCAGGGATTGGCTAATCAACTGATAGTGATCTTTTTCTGAGTCGGGAATCGACTCTTCCGCTAGGGTGTCTAGTAATTGGCTTAACTCTAGATCGATTTGTTCGGCAGAAAATTCATCTGAACCCTTGGCTTTTTTCGCTTCAATACAGGGGTCGCAGGCGGTATCTGGTGTGGCTTCAAAAATAATATTGCCATCGCGATCAATGATTTTATCCAAAATATAGGGCTGAACCAGAAAGCCGCCATTTGCAAAAATGGTATAGCCGCGAGCAATATCCATCGGTGTCAACGCATGACTGCCGAGGGATAAAGAGAGATCTGCCGGCATATCACCTGTGTCAAAGCCAAATTTTTGCAGACCCTGAAGCGTGTTATCAATTCCCATGCGCCGAAGCAATCTAATAGATACCAAGTTGCGCGATCGATACAATGCTTCGCGAATTCGAGTAGGACCATAAAACTTGCCGCCATCATTTTCTGGGCGCCATATATCTTCGAGCTTACTATCATCAAACACCACTGGGGCATCGTTGACCGTTGAGGCCGGTGTAAAGCCATTTTGAAGGGCTACAGTGTAGATGAAAGGTTTGAAATTAGAGCCTGGTTGTCGCGCGGCTTGAGTTACTCGATTAAAGCGGCTTTGTCGGTAATCAAAACCACCCATTAGGGCTTTTATACCACCGTCTTTTGGCGATATGGCTACCATTGCCGCTTGAGCTGAAGGTAATTGAGCAAGCTGTATAAAGCCAGCGCGCTTTTGAATACGGATAAGATCCCCGACTTGAAAGATATCATGGGCTGATTCTATAGGTGCTGATTGAATATTAGCTGTTTTGAAAAGTCGTAGACCCTCTAGACCATTGGCCCAATTAAGTGGGTAGGTTTGCCCCTGATTATCTATTACTTGCATATGATCATCGGCGACAAAGCTAACAATGGCTGGCTCAAGCCCACCATAGCTTCGGGTATCGTCCAGCACCTGTTGCCAGTTTTCTTCAGCTATTGCCGATAGTTCGACGCCGCGATAGCCATGGCGTTTATCGTAAGCAATTAATCCAGCCTGAACGGATTTTGTAGCCTTAGCTTGCAGCTTAGAGTCTATAGTAGTGATTGCGGTATAGCCTTCGGTATAGGCTTTAAGGCCATACTTGGTGATCACCTGTTGGCGAACCATCTCTGCGGCGTAGGCGGCATCAATCTTGGCTATTGAACCGTGATAAGTCGCTTTATCTTGCTCGTTAACTGCGGTGTGATACTCACTCCTGCTGATTTTCTTGAGGCTCAGCATTCTGCCGAGAATCCAGTCTCTGCGTTGCAGTGCTCGCTCTGGATTTGCGATAGGATTATATTTTGAGGGTGCTTTGGGGAGGCCGGCAATCATAGCCATCTCCGCCAGCGTTAATTGGTCGAGATTTTTGCCGTAATATACCTGTGCTGCAGCGCCCACACCATAGGCTCTGTTACCCATATATATCTTATTGGTATAGAGGGAGAGTATCTCTTCTTTGGTGAGCTCTTCTTCAATTTTAAACGCTAATAAAATTTCATTAAATTTACGGGTAAATTCCTGACGTTTACTTAAAAAGAAGTTGCGCGCCACCTGCATGGTGATGGTGCTTCCACCACTGCGGATTGAGCCGCTAGTAATCAGCTCCATTGCCGCTCTGGCTAGACCTGAGACAACAATACCACCATGTTTAAAAAAGCTATCATCTTCCGCGGCCAGAAAGGCATCTACCATGGCTGGCGGTATTTGATTAAAGTTGACTGGCGAGCGTTTTTTTTCACCAAATTCGGCAATTATCTGTAAATCTTCGGAATAAACTTTTAGGGGAATCTGTAATTCAACCCGCTTAAGTTCCTCTACCGATGGGAGTTTGGGGCTGAGGTATAAAAATAGGCAAGACGCCACTATAAGAAAACCGCCCACACCAAGAATTGTGAGGGTAAGTATGCCTTTTATTAATTTTTTATGTCTTTTAAGCAAGGTCTGCAGACGCCAAGGTTTCTTCCAGTGTATTATAGAGCCTTAAGACGCTGTTTTGTATTATTTGTTTGTGCATTTGACATTACTCGGTCCACTTTTAGGTTGCTACTTAGAGGATCGATGTATAAAAGTGTAGTCACAATGACTGTTGTGGTGAGAGCAAAAAATAATAATCCGTACAATTGGCGCTGTGATTAACCAACCGGTTTTTGAATTTGAAATGAGTGAACAACATATTTTTTTGGTCGGCCCCATGGGTGTGGGGAAAACCACTGTAGGAAAGCAATTAGCCAGTCTTTTGCATCGACCTTTTGTAGATATAGATGCTGAAATTGAAACCCGATGTGGTGCGGATATTCAGTGGATATTCGATATGGAGGGCGAGAAGGGTTTTCGTGAAAGAGAATCAAAGGTTCTGCAAGATATTATTGAGACCAACCCAAGTTCGGTGATCGCGACCGGCGGTGGGGTTGTTGTGTCGGCTAAAAATCGAAAGGTTCTTCAGTCGAGTGGTCAGGTGATATACCTCTGTGCATCCAAAGAACAGCTGTATGAAAGAATGCGCCGCGATAAATCTCGACCCCTATTGCAGGTTGAAGATCGTGAGCAGGTCATTAATCAGCTACTTGAGGTGCGCGATCCGCTTTATCGAGAAGTGGCCGATGTTGTATTTTCTTCCGAGGGTGGCTCTGCGGCAAGAGTGGCTAAGGTATTGTTGGACGAATTATCAAAGCATTGATAATTTATTCGACCCAAGCATAATGTAAACCCAAAACTGTTAAGAGTATTTGTATAGATGAGCGAGCAAAATAATAGCCTTTCAACCGCACAGATTAATGTGGAACTCGAAGATCGCAGTTACCCTATATTTATTGGTTCTGGCCAGTTGGCGGCTGTGGGTATTTCGCGTTTTGTTCAGGGCAATAAAGTACTAGTTGTAACCAATACAACAGTCGCAAAACTTTATTTATCTGCCTTAGAAGCCCAGTTGAGCGATAAGCAGGTTGATTCTATTATTTTAGATGATGGTGAGCAGTTTAAAAACCTAGATACACTTAATAGTATTCTAACCAAGTTAATTGAAAGTAAGCATGACAGAAAAACCACGTTGATTGCCTTAGGTGGCGGAGTGGTTGGCGATATCACCGGCTTTGCCGCCGCTTGCTACCAGCGCGGGGTGCCATTTATTCAGGTACCTACCACGCTTTTATCTCAGGTTGATTCTTCTGTAGGCGGAAAAACTGCAGTCAATCACCCACTGGGTAAAAATATGATCGGCGCTTTTTATCAGCCGCAAGCAGTGGTAATTGATACCAATAGCCTTGCGACCCTGCCAGAGCGTGAGTTTAGTGCAGGTATGGCTGAAGTGATTAAGTATGGATTGATTGCCGATGCCAACTTCTTTGTTTGGCTGGAACAAAATTCTGCCGCTTTAAAGCAGGGTGATCAGGCGGCATTGACCTATGCCATCGAGAGATCCTGTCTGAATAAGGCTAAGGTAGTTAGTGCCGATGAGACTGAGCAGGGTATTCGCGCAATCCTTAACTTAGGCCATACCTTTGGTCATGCAATTGAGACCTTTCAAAACTACTCTGGTTGGCTCCATGGTGAAGCTGTAGCTGCTGGGATGGTTATGGCATCGAAACTGTCATTAATCATGGATGGAATAACTCAATCTGAGTTTGATCGCATTAAAAACCTCATTAAAAGTTGGTCCTTACCTGTAGCTCCTCCCACAGATATGACCGCTGAAGATTTTAATAAGTTGATGTATAGAGATAAAAAAGTATTAGATGGCGAATTACGTTTAGTTTTATTGCGTGCCCTTGGCGATGCAGAGGTTACCAGTGACTATTCAGTTGAAAGCCTACAAACAGTGCTTTCTAGCAGTTTTTCAGAGTAACAATAAGGGTTTTTTTGTATAAATTTTACGCCCGTATAAACTACCCGTTTTCATGTTTGCGTATAAGTGTTTGTCGAAACAGTGTCTCAAGTGTAAAATGTGCGCCTTTTCGCCCAGATGAGCTAAAACTGGGCTCAAAATCCACCTGTTAATTTTCAGAGTTTAAATATGACTCAAAGCTTATGTCGGCTTGATGATTTTAAAGATAACTGCGGTTTTGGACTGATTGCCCATACCAAGGGTAAAGCCAACCACCAGTTACTCCAAAATGCTATTAAAGCACTCACCTGTATGACTCACCGTGGTGGTGTGGCAGCAGATGGTAAAACAGGCGATGGCTGTGGTTTATTACT
>JBMZFJ010000036.1:0-8527 GCA_049615345.1 Porticoccaceae bacterium
AACTTAAAAATTTGGTTGCTCGACCAAGAACAACAATAAATACACAAATTTTGTACAAATTCTGCCATAATCCAAAGCTGATTATGCAGTGAATTAACCCGATTAGGTGGTAGCTTTGCAGGAAATTAGAGTTTGGGAAGATGTCGATTATGAGCGTTTTCAAAACGAGATCATCCCTTTAAATCAACCGGCTGTTATCAGATCCATAGTTTCTGATTGGCCGACGGTGACAGCGGCGAAAAAATCGCCTCAAGCTGTGGTCGACTATTTAAAACCCTTTGATACTAATACCGTAGTTCCAGCATTGGTCGGAACACCAGATATAAAGGGTCGTTTTTTCTATTCTGATGATTTAACACAGCATAATTTTCAGCGCACCGAAGTAACCCTAACCATTGGCTTAGAGCGACTATTAGCGATTAAAGATAGATCAGAGCCACACGCTATTGCTCTACAGGCCATTCAACTGCGTCAGGTGCTGCCTGAATATAAGGCCTCCCATCCGCAGCCGCTGCTAGATAGCTCTGCTGAGCCAACAATGTGGGTCGGCAATCAAGCCACTGTAGCGCCACATTATGATATACATGACAACCTAGCCTGTGTGGTTGCCGGTCAAAGAAAATTCACGCTATTTCCACCGGAGCAAATTAATAACCTTTACCCCGGCCCTACTTTAAGAACCCCCGCCGGCGTACCGATTAGTATGGTGGATATAAAAAATCCTGATTATAACTGCTTCCCCAGATACAAAGAGGCTGTTAAAGCTGGTTTTCAAGCCACATTGGAGCCTGGGGATGCAGTTTATATTCCCGCTTTGTGGTGGCACGGCGTAGAGTCTTTGAAGACCTTTAATATCTTAGTCAACTATTGGTGGGGAGGTAACAAGCAAGGCGATCTTTCACCTAATGACAGCCTTCTGCACAGCATGATGAGTATTGCTAATTTGGAGCAAGAAAAGCGCGAGGCATGGCAGCATTTCTTTAACTACTATGTCTTTAAAACCATGGATAGCCCTTCGGAACACCTGCCAACTGATTTAAAAGATGTAGTGACTAATTTAAGCCCAGCACAGCAGGTAGAGGTGCGCAATTTCTTAGCTGAAAAACTTAAATAATCAGCGCTAATCACATCGGAGTGGCTTTACAGTATTTATCGATAAACTGTTGATGGCTAGGCAATTGGTCGACCAAATTATTCACCGCACCTTTGATGCCGTTGAGGAAATTTTCTAACTCTTTATCGCCCATCATATTAACAATGGGGTGATATTGTTCTGGCATTAAGCCTTGACCCAACATCACCTGAGACCATGAGTTTTCGGCAAAAATATCATTATCTTTTTGGAAAATGCGCCCCGACTGTTTAAACAGTTCAATTCTATGCTTAAGGGTTTCAGGTATTTCCATGGTCTTACAACGATGCCAAAACGGCGTATCTTCTCGTTCAGTCACATGATAATGCAACACAATAAAGTCTCTAACATTTAAGAACTCTTCTCGCATCTGGGCATTAAATTCAGCTACATCGGTTTCACTGATGCCCTGCGTTGGGAAAAGCTGCAATAGCCTAATAATACCTCGCTGAATAAGATGGATACTGGTTGATTCTAAAGGCTCTAAAAATCCAGCAGCAAGACCTAGGGCTACACAGTTTTTATTCCAGTGCTTTTGACGCTGACCGGTGCGGAATTTTATCACTCGAGGCTTGGTTAAAGGCTCACCGTCAATATTATTCAGTAGCGTTTCAGTTGCCTGCTCATCTGACCAATACTGACTACAGAAAACCAAACCATTACCCACCCGATGCTGGAGTGGAATTCGCCATTGCCAACCGGCATCTCTGGCGATAGATCTAGTATATGGTATTGGCTCTGCCACCGATTTAGTTTGAACTGCCACTGCACTATCGCAGGGTAAATAATGCGACCAGTCGTCATAACCCGTATCTAATGCTTTGTCGATTAGCAATCCCATAAAGCCACTGCAATCAATAAATAGATCGCCTGTTACAGATTGACCAGATTTCAGATTAACCTGGCTAATATTGCCAGTTTGAGGATCAGTCACAACCTCAGTGATCATGCCCTCTATGCGCTTGCAGCGATTATGCTCTGCAATTTTGCGCAAGTAGTTGGCATACAGCCCAGCATCCATATGAAAGGCATAGTTAAGACCATTTTGCGGTATAACTGCGAATTTATTCTGTTTTGCCGCCTGTAGTTCATTGCAGTAATCGCCAAACTCCGAACTTATACCCTGCTCCTTGCCTTTTAGCCAAAAATGTTGGAATCCTGCTGCCCAGCAATCCTTTCCGGTAAAACCGAAGGAATGAATATAGTTTTCATTAACATTTTTCCAATTTTCAAAGGATATACCAAGTTTAAATGTCCCCTGAACGGCCTTCATAAACTCGCGTTCATCAATTTTTAATAATCGATGAAGAGTGATCATAGTGGGAATTGTGGCCTCGCCTACGCCAACGGTACCAATAGCATCAGATTCAATCAACGTGACATCTATAGTTTTGCCAATTAATTTGGAAATAGACGCAGCCGCCATCCAGCCGGCAGTTCCGCCACCTACGATTACCACTTTTTTAACCGGTTGATTTGACACGTCTATATCCTCAAATTCTTAATATTTAGCTGATGAAAATTTTATAAATAGTCTGCGACCTTCTTGGCATTTTCTATTACGTTCTTTTTATCAATCAGCGCTCTAATGCGCGCATAAGATGCCACCGCCATATAGATAGGCTGAAGGAATCCTTTTTTATTAAAATCTTCTAGGATTGAGCCATCTAACTCTAATAACTTGTCTTCATTAATGGTATAAAAACCAATTAGTTGGTTTTTGGAGCCATTATCCAATGTAATCTCAAGAGTAAAAGGCTCTATAAGCTCTGCCGCTGTTAACGCAGCAATAAATTCTTTGTTGTGTTCATGGCCTTGATGCAGTGATTCCAGCCTTCTCATTACAGACTTAAGAAAATCTGTAGGCTGTGAATCATTATCAAAAAGGGCTTGGCCTTTTTCTTCACTGATTTTTGGACTATCCATATCAATAGAGACTATAGGCTTTAAATCATCCTCAGATGCACCCTGATAACCAATTAGAAAAGGTTCGCGCTCAACCATCATTGGAATATAAGAGGCATTCCAACCAGATTCATCTAGAAAAAGATTCTCATTTTTTTCAAAACCAAACAGCGCAATCGGAAAAAATTCACCTGTTTCACCGCTTTTTGAAAAGAAGATCGGGTAGCAGGATTGTATATTTCTAAATTCAAGCGGATAGGTTAACGAATACTGTATATCGTCTCCCATAGCCTCTCCACGCTCAGTTACTATGCGGGTATTCTTGTGTACCTCTGGGTTTAAAATACTGTAGTTACTCAATTTTTTCTCCATAAGACTTTCAATCGTGCTTAAAAACTAGATTTTTTGAAATCCATATTTATAAATTTTATTAATTAATTCTCTATTGGTTGGCATCGAATTCATCAACTGCTCAGTGCGCTTGGCATTTTCAGTGAATAAACCCACAGCTCTTTGGGCTGTTTCGCGATCAGTGCGCTTGAAGCTGGGATCTAGGTCTGTTTTAAAATTCATACCATAGAGAATGTACTGAAAACTTGCCGATGGGAACATCTCATCGGCGTGCTGCGTATCTCGATGCCAAGGTGGTTGGTGCTGCCAAATTTGTAACAATTCTTGAAGACTTTGCGGAATAGATGATGGCTGACAATTATCTATCCAGTACTGAGTATCGGTTCTCTTGGTTAATACATAGTGTAGCTTTAAAAAATCAACGATACGATCCCAGCGATACAAGAACTTATCATTAAAGCGCTTAGCTAAAATATCCATCACCGCTCGGTTCGCAGGGAGCTGTTCTGCAATCATAGCTGCAGATAATTCGACCAATACAAGCGCTGAAGCTTCAAGTGGCTCAATAAAACCGGAGGACATACCAATTGCTACACAATTATTATGCCAAAATTTTTCTCGGTGACCGGGATCAAAGGTTATTTTTCGAATTGTTGCATCAGCAGCGGCATCTTTGCCCGCCGTTTCAGCAATGTAGTTAATCAATTCAGATCGGGCTTTTTCTTCAGTGGTGTAATCACTGGAATAAATATGCCCGATACCCCTTCGGGTTGGTAGCCCTATATCCCATATCCAGCCAGCAGTTTGCGCTGTGGATAGGGTTGCAGATTGAATAGGGTCCTCTGGGTTTTGATAGGGAACCTGAGCAGCAAGAGCAGAATTATTAAACAGATACTGACTTTTACTAACCAGTGGTATGCCATAGTGCTCACCTAATAACAGTGCTTTTGAGCCACTGCAGTCAATAAATAGGTCGCCCACTATATCGCCATGAGTATCTGTTGAAATAGAGGCTATATCGCCATCATCCTCTGAATTTATAGCAGTCATATTTGCACTTACATGCTCAACACCGAGTTTATCAACACAATGTTGGCGCAATAGTTCTGCAAATTTACCAGCATCTAAATGGTAGCCATAATTCACATGAAACGCATATTCAGGGGTGGCAATATTTTTTGGCGCAAGCTGATTATCAAATAATGCACTTTGAGGATTCACAGCTTTGGCGAAGTTAACCTTGTCACTAATTTGCTGCCAATGAGGTGCCAAGTTAGCCTCATGAAAATTATGCGGCACGGTAAAAGGATGGGTGTAGGTGTCATCTTTACCCTTTTTTCCATTGGACCAATTGTGAAATTCTGTTCCCTGTTTAAAGCTAGCACTGCATTGACGAAAGAAATCTGTTTCTGAAATACCAATCTTCTTCAGGGTTGAACGCATTGAAGGCCAGGTGCCTTCTCCAACGCCAATAGTTGGTATATCAGGCGATTCTATTAAAACCAAGTGGAAATTATTATCACCTGAAGATAAACTTTCCCCGCGATAGTGCTCAGCAGCTATTATTCCAGCTGAAAGCCATCCTGCAGTGCCTCCACCAACAATTACAATTCGATTAACAGTGTTTTTCATATCAAAGATTTAGTATTTTTGTTTCTACACTTAAAAATATTCCGGTGAGTAGTATACAGATTTATAAACTTACTGTGTCTAAACATGTTATACGCCAAAAACAAAGAAGCCGCTTAAAAAAGCGGCTTCTTTAACTTTAGGCTAGATTACAACCTTGCAGTATTCCTAAAAGTCATAACGCAAACCAAGATTGTAGCGTGGTCCAGTATTGCCAACACGCAATGCTTGACGCTCTGTACGACCGTAGTTTTTATAACCCTCGTCAGTAACATTAATGCCATCAATAAATACCGTTAGATTATCGCTAAATTCATAGCTAGCACTGATATCTACCTGGGCATAATCCTTAACAAAAGTTGGGTTATTGCCAATTTGACCACCATCATCATCATAGAAAGCGCCTTGACTTTGACCGTCTCCAGCAAAGAAGTCATCACGCCAGTTGTAGGCAATACGCGCGTTCAAGCCATCTTTATCATAAAAAGCAATCAGGTTGGCAGAATCACTTAGACCACTTAGGGCAAACTGGGTAATCATACATTTCTTACCCGCATCGCGATCGGCTTCGGATTCACAAGGTGTTGTTGTTGGCGTGTTTACATAACCAACATCAGACCAAGCATTGGTATAGTTAGCAATAAAGCCAAAGCCACTCTCACCGAAGTTATGCTGAATATTAAATTCCCAACCATAAACATCTGCATCTTTTTCATTGAATGGATAGCTTAGATTAAATCTCTGTACAGTGTTTGCAATAAGACCTAGCTGCTCTTCTTCTGGCAACGCCTGATCAAGAGCAACATCCTCCGCATTCACTGAACGTAAAGGCGTATCCGGGGTTATATCTTGTTTTTCTCCCCCAAGAAAGAAGTCATCTATAAACTCAGCACCCTGATCAAGCGTAACCTCTGGGTCCCTGGCATTAGCCACTTCCCAGGCTTTATACCAAGCCCCTACTGGTTCACCGTTTGAAAAGACCGATGTCAGCCCAGGGAATATGTTTTCAAGTGTAACTGTTTCTCTTTTCGTCCCAATAAAGTTTGATGTCTGTTTTTTGAACCAGCCTGCAGAAAAATAACTGGCCTCGTCGTAGTACCATTCTGCAGAGATATCAAAGTTCTTAGACGTAATAGGCAACAGATCTGGCGAGCCAGTACTTGCACCGATATCACCATATTTGAAAGAAGTGGCTGATGAAATACCACCTTTGATGGCATCGTAACCTGGCCTTGTGATGGTTTTACTGGCAGACACTCTACCAATCAGATCATCAGTAAGATTCATTTTTATATCAAGATTGGGTAGGAATACACTGTATTTCCCCGTTTGTGGAATGAAAACACTCACTCCATTACCATTTTCATCTTTTTCTTGCTCTAGACTAAACTCGTTCCCGCCTTTCCACAGAGTTCTTATATACTTAGGCGTCAAGGCCGCAGATTCAACATCTGTTTCCTCCCAGCGGAAACCAGCTCTAATACTTGTAAAGTCATCTTCTTGACTAAACTGCATAAACACAGACTGAGTTTTTTCTGTAGTTCTCAGATCTGAGTCCCAATGACCAGCGACCTTGTCACCGTCAGCAGCACAGTACCAATTGACTTTTACTGGCTCATCAGACTCTTGAGTAAATTCGGGATCATTAACATCACAGGTTCCCTGCATATTCACTGGATCAGTCCAATAATCAGCATCCAGAGATCTAGCTGTATCAACAATACCATCAAAATCTGCCCAGAATGATTCCGTCTGACGAAGACCATTGGCTCCACCCGAAATATTTTCGAAATTATCAGCCATATTACTGTAGATTATTTTGTCATCACTGCTGTCATCTGGAGTATTGTTATCATCTATAAATAGATGCGCTAGATCAGCAGGGTCGGAAATACCACCCCATGTATCACGCTGTACATTACTACCCACTGACTTATTAGATACCTCTGATGCTTCAATACCAAAATCAATACTACTGATATCCGAAATATCATAGGTTCCGGTCAAGCGGAACTGATCAATTTCCATTTTTGATCTGCCATTTCCAAAAACACTACCCGTTAGAATCATATCACTTGGATTGAGTACTCGACCTTGGTAATCTGGGTCGTCAGATTCATTAATTGTAATTGGGTTTACAAGCACAATATTACCTGACGAGTCTCTCTCAAGATCTGAATCTAATCCGAGCTCCAAAATGGGCAGATCTTCAGTAAAGTAAACCTTGGAAACTGTTCTGTTAAAGCTTGCCATAGTTATTAGCGAGCTTGTGCCATAGTCAGTATTTGCGCCACTTTCTGCTGTAGAATTATGGTAATCCGCATTAAGTCGCAATCTGTCATTAACAAATACATCAAGATTTAATCCCAATGATTCATTTTCGTTTGTAAAGCCTTGGATGCCAAGCCCCATAGCATAGTCAGAGTTTTCGGCAACTTCACGGTAAACTAGAGGCGTCGAAATAGGGTTACTATCCCATTGTGATGTTTGCTCCTTAGCACCTTGATGACCAAACCATGCAGATAAATCGTTGTAGCTATTCTCAACATCTAGCTCAGAGTAGGTATAGTCAGCAGTAGCTGTAACAGACTCAAAGGGTCTATATTGCAATGTTAATTGACCATTAAGACGAGATGATGAATATTCAGTCAGGTTGTAACCCACACTTTGTGGAAGCGAAATGGATTCATGCTGACAAATTTCGCTATTGACATCGCAGCTTTGATCAAAAAATGTATTAGTGTTTTCGACCCCTGATCGCCATTCATTAGCATTAGCTATGCTTAAGTCAGCTTCAGCCTGAGCTTCAGCAATTTTTGAATCAGCTTCTGTTTGCGTAATAATTAAATCTGCAACTTCACTAGCATAAAGATTTTTCTTATTGTTGAGATCTCTATTAGCGTCATCAATACGTTCTTGGAGGATTCTGTCCGCAGGAAGCGGTCTGTTAAGATGTCTTGTAAGCTCACCCGGAGTATCTAGACTGATACCATATCTGGCAGCATCAGCTGTGGCAAATTGACTTCTCCAACCACCTACGTTTGCGAATCTTTCAGCACTGTTTCGCTCTTGAGCTGAGAAACTCAATGAAACACCCACAGTATCATCAGCAAATGTTTCTGAGAAAAGACCTGCAATCTCTGGTGATATTTCATCGCCAGTTTCAACCGAGGTGTCTACAGCTGATTTAAGTCCAAGTGATCTTACTGCACCAGCTTCAAGAGGTTTAGTAGTGATAATATTAATGGTTGAACCAATACCACCTGATGGAGCAGCTGCATCACCGGTTTTGTTAACAATCACAGCAGATATGCCTTCTGAAGCAATATCTGCAAAATCATAGGCACGGCTTGTGCCGCTGTGCGTAGGCATTTGACGACCGTTTAGGGTTACCATGTTATATTCAGGACCGAAACCACGAACAGTTACTTTGCTACCTTCACCGCGCTCTCTATTAATAGAAACACCGGTAACACGCTGCAGTGCTTCCGCGAGGTTAGTATCAGGGAA
>JBMZFJ010000037.1:0-8497 GCA_049615345.1 Porticoccaceae bacterium
AATGAGAGGCAATTTTGCGACGATCATCAATGACATTATTCTCCGATCCCTGTTCACAATACAGTCACAGGGTTCGCATTGTTTTGGCCGAAAAAGGTGTGACTGTTGATATCGAAGATATCGACTCCAATAACGTGACCGAAGAAATCTTAGAGGCTAATCCCTACGGCACCCTGCCAACTCTGGTTGATCGTGATTTGGCGCTCTATGAGTCAAAGGTTGTTATGGAGTACCTCGATGAACGTTTTCCTCATCCGCCATTGCTTCCCGTTTATCCAGTGGCTAGAGCTCAGAGTCGATTGTGGGTCCATCGTATTGAAAAAGATTGGTGTACATTAGTCGATAGTATTATTGCTAATCCTGAAGCTAAGAAAACTGAAGCGATTAGAAAGGAATTCAAAGATTCACTAATATCTATTTCTGATATCTTTGTTGAAATGCCTTATTTTATGAACGAAGAATTCACTTTGGTTGACTGTTGCTTAGCGCCAATGTTGTGGAGACTGCCGCAATTGGGTATTGAAATTCCAAGCACCCGTCAAACCAAACCATTATTGGATTATATTAATCGTTTGTTTGAAAGACCCTCGTTCCAAGAAAGTCTTACAGATCTTGAGCGCGAAATCCGCGCCTAAGCTATTCATATGACTATGAAGTCAAATCGTCCCTATCTACTCAGCGCCTTTTATGAGTGGATAGTGGATTGTGACTGTACCCCCTACATTGCTGTGGATGCCCATCATTCCGGTGTAGAGGTTCCTCAAGAATTTGTCACCGATGGTCAAATTGTATTGAACATTGCTCCTCGTGCCGTCAGTAATTTTGAGTTAAATCATCAATTTGTTGCTTTCACCACGCGTTTTGGCGGTATTCCTATAGATATTATGGTGCCGGTAGCGGCTGTTATGGGCATTTATGCCCATGAAAATGGCCAGGGTATGGTGTTTGAGTTGGAAGAGGATCCCGAGAATGATCCGCCACCGATCAAAGGCCCAACTGTGGTACCATCGTCTAAAACAAAGAAAAAATCTTCAAAGTCTAAAGATAAGCCCTCGCTGCGCGTCGTCAAATAAAATACCCAAGCGAAGGCTGTGATGGAGGAATCTATGCCTGAGCCTATTGCAATTTTATCCGCAAAGCGCACCCCGATAGGGGCAATGTTGGGTGATCTTTCCACTGTTTCAAGTCCGCAGTTAGGTGCAGTAGCAATAAGGGCTGCATTAGAATCTTCAGGGTTGACCCCCAATCAAATTGATGAAGTTATTATGGGCTGTGTCCTGAGTGCGGGACTTGGTCAGGCGCCCGCTCGGCAAGCGGCTTTAGCTGCCGGCTTAAACCCTAGCACCTGCTGTACGACGGTCAACAAAGTCTGTGGTTCGGGTATGAATGCAGTGATGTCAGCCTGTAACGCGTTGCGGTCTGGGCAATCTGAAGCAATGATTGCCGGTGGTATGGAAAATATGAGTCAGGCGCCTCACTTACTGCCTCAGGCGCGAGTGGGTTATCGCTATGGTGAGCGACCACTATTAGATCATATGCAAATTGATGGCTTACAGGATGCTTTTAAAGGCCAGTCAATGGGTCAATTTGCTGAACAATGTGCGGCAAAGTATCAGTTTAGTCGAGCCGATCAAGATGCTTTTGCTCTTGCATCTTTAACTCGGGCTAAACAGGCGATTGATCAGGGTTTGTTTGAGCAAGAAATTACCCCTGTAAGCCTGGCCAATAAAAAACAAAAGGTTTCAATAGAGCATGATCAACAACCGCTTTCAGCCAAGCCTGAAAAAATCCCAACACTACCAGCAGCATTTGTAAAAGATGGCACTATCACAGCGGCAAATGCTAGCTCAATTTCAGATGGAGCAGCGGCACTGGTCATGATGTCCGCATCCAAAGCACAACAGCAAGGCTTAAAGCCGATCGCTTTAATTCATGAATATGATCAGGCAGCTCATCAGCCAGAGTGGTTTACCACGGCCCCAGTAACCGCCATAGAAAAAACTTTACAGCGAGTCGGCTGGAAGGTTGAGGACGTCGATCTGTGGGAAATTAACGAAGCCTTTGCGGTAGTGCCGATGGCGGCAATGCATGAATTAGGAATAGCTCACGAAAAGGTCAATATCAATGGCGGTGCCTGTGCATTGGGCCACCCAATAGGGGCTAGTGGTGCACGAATTATTGTTTCTTTGATCCATGCCTTGCGGCATACCAATGGAAGCAGGGGTGTTGCTAGTTTGTGTATAGGCGGTGGAGAGGCCACCGCAGTGGCCCTTGAGCTTATAAAGGACGATTAGTCTACGTATTCGAAAACCTTAACCACCTTTCGCACACCGCTATTGCTGCTTGCAATATTGGCTGCTAGATCGCCGTTAGCTTTGCTAGTAACGCCCATTAGAAAGATCACGCCGTCCTCGGCAAGCACCGTTATTTGAGACGCGCTAACCTGCTCTTCAAATATTAATTTAGATTTAATTTGCGCGGCAAGAATTTTGTCATTGGTTCTTGATACCAGTGAAGTATTACCTCTAACCTGAAGTTCGTTGTGGACCTTGCGAACACCGGTAAACTCTCTTGCAACCTTGCCCGCCAGAAGCTTCATTTCGTTGCTGGGTACTTCACCTGCTAGAAGAACCACTGAGTTAACCGTAGTAACATTAATATGAGCGTCATTGAGTTCAGGGCTAGCTTTCTTTAAATTAACACCGATATAGGTACTCATTTTTTTATCATTTAAATTTGAAATGATGCCCTTTTTAGTGGGGTCAGGTTCAAAAGGTTCGGTGGTAAAGGTGTTTACCACAGTAGTGCAACCAATAAGAAAAAATGCACTGATAGCCAGCACTATTAATTGTCGCATTTAATTTTCTCCAAAAATCTTGTTGTCTATTAATGTGCAAAGGCACTGAATAATTAAAAAGTTTATTGCTGAAACCGATTGCTTGCCGAAGTCTGCGCAGCTAATTTCAATATCCTGAGGGCCTATTGCCTGAGATAGTATAAAGTCATCTGTCGCTGAAATCAGTAATAACTGAAGCCCTTTTTCCACTGCAGCATCAATTGTATTTTTTAATAGGGAGCTATTATTACCACTACTAAAAACAACTAATATATCACCAACATTTGCATGAATATGTACTAGTTTAGCAAAGCCATCTTCATCTTTATTGCCGTTAGCTAAGTTATCTAGATCTAGGGCGGGAAAGCCTGGCCTTTCAATTTGAAAACCATGGGTTAAGTAATAAACAAACAACTGAGACAGAGGGGAGGTTTCCCCATGACCACAGCTGTATATGGTTTGGCCCGATAGTAGTGTTTGAGTAAATAAATCAGACGCAGCAGCTAAATTATTGGCGCAATTTTCACCCATCGACATCGTGGTTTCAATATGATTTTGAAGATGTTGAAATACCAATTGATCCATAATTCCGATCCCGCTTAAAAGTTAGACAAGGATATTCTTAATCCAGTTGATAGTACAGTGTAAATCTGACTCTTTTGAGGGGCTAATGGCAATTACATCAAATCTTAGGGCTGTATTGTGTCCGTAATTGTTGGCGAGTAGATAATTTTCTGCGGTAGCTCTTAACCGCTGACATTTTTTTGTGGTGATTGAGTCTTCAGCACTGCCGTAGAAAGAGTTTTTTCTATATCTTACTTCTATAAAAGCCAGATAATGATGGTCTTTCATTATTAGGTCTACTTCACCATATTGACTGTGATAGTTGCGTTCAAGGAGCTTTAATTTATGTTTTAGTAACCAGTTACAGGCCAAATTTTCAGACCATTCACCTAATACTTTGGGGTTAGTGGTAGTTGGACGTTGGAAATTAATGGATTTGCCCGATAGGTTACTAAACAATGATCCCCTCCATGGGTGAGTCAGCATTAATAAATTTCTACTGCTTTTCCTCCCTTAAACTTAGCCCACTTTTGTTCACGTTTTATTTTTCCCTGATTCAAAGAAAGTAGACCGGTTGAACCAAAAATTGGCAACGACTGTGATTCATCGAGGGTATTAAAATTCCTAGCAATCAAAAAACTATCATATCCAAGAGCAAACAGTTGCCTATAAGCGGTATGTAACTGATTGTCCGGTTGCAAATCCTGCGGTAATTGCCCGCTGAGAGTCCAGGGCATAGATGAGAAGACAACGCCGGTTAAATCGCGATCCAAGCCTACCTGTTGTACCCCATTATAAACGTGTGAGGTGGCTATTACCGGTATGTCAGCTGCATAGAGAAAATCTAGAGCTGGCTTTATTTGTCGCGCTTTAAGCGGATAGCCGAGCATAACTACTAAATCAATATCCTGTCTTCTGCGCGCAGTGTAGTTAACACGACTATTTATAAAACGCTTTATCTCTAGCCCGCGCTTTTCGCTTAAATCTATTTGTAATGGTTTTTTTAATAGTTTAGTGAAATCATTAGTTGATAGGGGATAATGCAAATTTTCACTGAGGTTTCCCCCCTTATCAGTCCAGTATTGATCAAAAAATTCGGATGATCTTTTGCCCCAACTATTTTGCGGTGTAATCATTAAAATATTTTTATGGCCTTTTTCCCATGCTCGATCGGCAATCTGAGTTAATTCATCGATTGTGGATAAACCAAATTGAAACAGGTTATCAATATTGGCAATCGGATTGTTGTCGAGTCGGTTTAAAGTAAGGGTAGGTACAGGTAAGTCACCGATTGCGATTAAATCTTCAACTTCAGATTGCCGCAGAGGGCCTATAACCATCTCCATGCCATCATCAACCGCCTGATTATAAACATCAACAATAGATGTTTTAGAGGTGTCATAAAGTCTCATTTCTGGTAGGTCGAGGGATTTTTTACTGTCGAGATTCATGGTTTTGTAATAGGCGCTCATAAAGCCTTGAATCAACGACTGACTTGGCGTGTAGTAATCGTCTTGCAGGGGAAGCAGTAAAGCGATCTGATCTGGGCTGCTACTCCAAAAATTACCACTACTGAAGAAAGAAGGCGGTACTTTTGCCGCTGGGTGACCTTTCCAATTGCGTCGCCACTGACTGAGTAGCGAATTCTGCTCGTCGGGGTGAGCTAAGAAGCGACGACTGTTTGCTGCCAATTCAAGCCAGCCTGATAGTGCAAATCCCTTAACCTCAGTATTGGTAAGCTTTTGGTAGGGCATACGAGAGGTGACTGACCAAATACGATCATGGATGTCACGTATTTGAGTTTTACGCTTTGCCATTCGACTTAAGCTCATCAAATTTTCCAAGCCTTGATAGTAGTCACCGTTAGCGACGGCTACCTTGGCCTGTAATTCTAAAATACGTTGTTTGAGTTCTTTGTTCTGTCTGGCAACTAATGCGCTAAATCGCGGTTGATTAAGTTGATTTGCGGCCAGTGGCATTTGCGATAATGCAAAATAATTTTCTGCCGCTAACAGCGTGAAATCAATAAAGCGTCGATTGCTAAGATTTTGCGTTTTTACCCTACTCAAAATCTTGTTACTTGCTTCGATTTGACCAGAAGCAGATAAAGCTTCGGCGCGAGTATATTTTTGTTGATCAGACATTTGATCAACTTCTTTTAGTGCAGGGTCTAACTGAAAGTTGAGGTCCTCGTCAGAAAATAATACTAGCGCTTCAGTATCTGTCTTTTTTTGTACGCTAGTAGTTGACGCACAGCCCCCAATAAAGGCTAAGATGCTCCCTACGACAAATAAAGATAAAGTGTATTTTTTCATGGACTCTAATCGAACCGGTGTATTAACTATTGTAGCAACTCCTATCGGCAATCTAAACGATATGGTACCGCGCGCAGTGCAGACCCTTCAGTCTGTCAGTTTAATCGCCTGCGAGGATACTCGCCACAGTAAAAAGTTACTAAATCATTTTAGTATCGATAAACCTTGCATAGCCTACCATGATCATGGTGATCGGCACATGATAGAAAAGTTATTATTGCGTCTAGAAAATGGTGAGGATATTGCCCTTATCTCCGATGCGGGAACCCCACTGATTTCTGATCCGGGTTATCGATTGGTGGCTCAGGCGCGCAGCCGAGGAATAACTGTGGTACCAGTTCCCGGGGCCTGTGCCGCTATCGCAGCTTTGAGTGTGTCTGGATTGCCAACCGATAGCTTTTATTTTGGTGGTTTTTTACCAGCGAAAACCGGACCGCGAAAAACAGCCCTCAATGAGTTAAAAGCAGCGACTGAAACCTTGGTATTTTATGAAGCTCCCCATCGTATTTTGGAAACTGTAGTTGAAATGGCTGAGATATTTGGCCAACAGCGGCAAGCTTTTTTGGCGCGAGAAATTAGTAAAACATTCGAGACTTTTTTACAGGGTAGTCTGGATGAGTTACAGCAACAAATTTCTATGGATACGAATCAACAGCGCGGTGAGATAGTGTTGGTCATTGCGGGTGAGGATGAAAAAATTGCCAATACTAGTGTCGATTCGGACAAGGTTCTCAGGTTACTGTTGAAGGAATTGCCGGCTTCGAAAGCGGCATCATTAACAGCGAAGATATGCGGTGTCGATAAAAAGGCAATGTATCAGGCTGCCTTAGAGTTTCAGGGTAAATAGCTAGTAGCGCTAGTCGCTGGGCCAGCCGCCCAAATCTTTCCAGCGGTTAACAATAGTGCAAAATAACTCAGCCGTTTTGGTGGTGTCATAAAGAGCGTGATGAGCATCCTGATTATTGAAATCAATTTTGGCCGCCTGACAAGCTTTGGCTAAAACAGTTTGCCCAAAAGCTAATCCAGAAAGGCTCGAGGTATCAAAGCATGAAAACGGATGAAAAGGGTTGCGCTTAATTTGAGCTCTTTCGACTGCGGCGTTAACAAAGCCTAAATCGAAATGCGCGTTGTGCGCTACCATTACCGCTCTCGTACAGCCAGTCTCGGTAATTTCACGGCGAATCGGTTGAAAGATTTCTCGCAGTGCTTCGCCTTCATCTTCTGCATTTCGCTTCGGGTCATAGATATCAATGCCAGTAAACTCAAGGGCAGATTGCTCTACGACAGCGCCGGGAAAAGGCTCAATATTTTTACTAAAACTTTCTTTTATTTGCAGATAACCCTGACTATCCATTTCTAGGGTAACAGCGGCAATCTCTAATAAGGCATCAGTTCCTGAGTTAAAACCTCCGGTTTCAACATCGATGACCACGGGCAAAAAACCGCGAAATCGCTGGGATATTAACGAAGGCTGTAACAGTTCCTCTGGCATATCCATTAGGATTTAAGTCTCCAGTTAAGTTGATTACCCGCTGCAAGAGGAACAATTTCAGAATCATCAAATGGTACAGACTGAGGTATTACCCATGACTCGCGCTCTAAGGTTATGGTTGTCTGGTTGTAGGGTAGGCCATAAAAATCAGCGCCATTAATGCTGGCAAAGGCTTCTAGCTTGTCCATAGCACCCGCTTCTTCAAAGACTTCTGCATACAGCTCAACCGCCGCAGGGTGACTAAAGCATCCCGCGCAGCCACAACAGCTTTCTTTGCTGTCCCTAGTATGGGGTGCAGAATCAGTTCCCAAAAAGAATTTTTTATTGCCACTGACCGCGGCCTCTACTAGCGCATGTTGATGAATATCGCGTTTTAAAATTGGCAGGCAGTATAGATGCGGGCGAATACCGCCAGCTAGCATATGATTGCGGTTATAAAGTAAATGCTGCGGAGTGATGGTGGCCGCAACATTGTCACCGGCTGAGGCTACAAACTCTG
Organism: Porticoccaceae bacterium; assembly: GCA_049615345.1. GTDB lineage: Bacteria > Pseudomonadota > Gammaproteobacteria > Pseudomonadales > Porticoccaceae > HTCC2207. The sequence continues at coordinate 7,707 of JBMZFJ010000037.1, forward strand.
CTGCTTCTTTGGTGGTGATATGCTCAAGTATCACTTTTAATCTCGGAAATTTTTTCACAAGATTAATTAGATGTCGTTCGATAAATACCGCTTCGCGATCAAAAATATCAATATCGGCATCGGTGACCTCACCATGTATTTGCAATACCATGCCAACATCTTGCATGGCCTCTAAAACGGCGTCGATATTGTCAATATTGGTAACTCCCGAATCAGAATTTGTGGTAGCGCCGGCGGGGTAGTATTTACAGCCATGCACAATGCCACTTTCCGCAGCAGCACGAATTTCGTCAGGTGAGGTATTGTCGGTTAAATAGAGAACCATTAAAGGCTCCCAATTTGACCCCTCTGGGCGATTGGCCATAATACGATCGCGATAGGCTTGTGCGCGTGCAACAGTGGTAACTGGAGGTTTTAAATTTGGCATCACTATGCCGCGACCAAAGCCTCTTGTTGCCGATGGGACTGTGGTCGCCAAGGCTGAATCATCGCGAAGATGAAGGTGCCAGTCATCGGGTTGAATAATGGTGAATTTTTCCATAATTATAGGGTCCATAAATAATCAGCTAATGCTACCCTAAACCACGACTTCATAACAGGCTAAACAACCCTTCTGAAGCAATCAATAACAACAAATTAGCCAATCGCAACTATAAACCACACAGAAGATGTAATTTAGGGTAAAATTCGCGTCATTCTTAATCAATAGGGTTTAGTAAAGTGTCATCGGTGAATAAAGTTGTACTCGCCTATTCAGGCGGCTTAGATACCTCGGTTATCGTTAAATGGTT
>JBMZFJ010000038.1:0-8185 GCA_049615345.1 Porticoccaceae bacterium
AAGACTGGTTTATCCAAAGTTCATAAATCCCTAAAAGCCGCAGCAGAAAAGCGCATTCTGATTATTGACGGCGCCATGGGAACCATGATCCAACAGCATAGTCTGGAGGAAGCGGATTTTCGCGGCCAGCGTTTTGCCGACTGGGGTTCTGAGATTAAAGGCAACAATGATCTTTTAAGCCTGACTCAACCGCAGATTATTCTCGATATTCACCGCGCCTACCTTGAGGCCGGTGCCGATATTATTGAGACCAATACCTTTAACTCTACTCAGGTATCCCAGGCTGACTACAATATGCAGTCCCTGTCTGCGGAGATTAACCGTGAATCGGCCAAACTTGCTCGTCAAGCAGCTGAAGAGTTTTCTACGCCCGAACGCCCGCGCTTTGTCGCCGGTATCCTAGGGCCTACCAGTCGCACTGCGTCACTATCACCGGATGTTAATGACCCCGGCGCGCGCAATGTGACCTATGATGAATTGGTTGAGAACTATTGCGAATCAACAGAAGCGCTTATCGAGGGTGGCTGCCATCTAATCATGGTAGAAACTGTTTTTGATACGCTAAACGCCAAGGCAGCCCTTTTTGCCGTACAGAAGGTGTTTGAGAAAATCGGCTATGAGTTACCGATTATGATTAGTGGCACCATTACTGATGCCAGTGGTCGAACATTATCAGGTCAAACGCCAGAAGCCTTTTGGAATTCGGTGCGCCACAGCACACCGATTAGTATTGGTCTTAACTGCGCGTTGGGGCCCGATGAGTTACGTCCTCACCTATTAGAAATATCTAATGTGGCTGATACTTTAGTTACCGCTCACCCCAATGCCGGTTTACCCAACGAATTTGGCGGCTATGATCTTGGCCCAGAGGCTATGGCCAACACCATTGCAGAGTTTGCTCAGTCGGGTCTATTAAATATAGTGGGCGGCTGTTGCGGTACCACCCCCGAGCACATTAAAGCAATTGCCGAGGCTGTGGCTAATATTAAACCGCGTCAAATACCGGATATTGCCCCTGCCTGTCGACTTTCTGGCTTAGAGCCATTCACCATAGATACTAAATCTTTATTTGTGAATGTGGGTGAGCGATGTAATGTCACCGGATCGGCCAAGTTTAAACGGCTTATTCTTGAAGAAAATTATGATGAGGCTCTAGAAGTTGCTTTGCAACAGGTAGAAAACGGCGCACAGATCATTGATGTCAATATGGATGAGGGAATGCTTGAAGCCATTCCCGCTATGGTGACATTTCTTAATCTAATTGCCTCGGAGCCAGATATTTCTCGAGTGCCAATTATGGTCGATTCCTCCAAATGGGAGGTGATCGAAGCGGGTCTTAAATGCATACAGGGTAAGTCTGTCGTAAACTCCATCAGCCTTAAGGAAGGCGAGACAGAGTTTATTCAGAGAGCCACTTTGTGCAAGCAGTATGGTGCCGCAATTGTGGTAATGGCGTTTGATGAACAGGGTCAAGCGGACAACCTTGAGCGTCGCAAAGAGATTTGCCAGCGCAGCTACGATATTTTGGTCAATCAGGTGGGCTTTCCCGCAGAAGATATTATCTTTGACCCCAATGTATTTGCGGTTGCAACCGGTATTGAAGAACACAATCGCTATGGTTTGGACTTTATCGAGGCCACGGGCTGGATAAAACAAAACTTGCCTCATGCCCTAGTATCTGGTGGCATTTCCAATGTCTCCTTTTCATTTAGAGGCAATAATCCGGTGCGCGAGGCGATTCATTCGGTATTTTTATACCATGCTATTCGCGAAGGGTTGACCATGGGTATCGTTAATGCCGGTCAATTGGCGGTTTACGATGAGCTCCCCCCTACTCTGCGCGATGCAGTAGAAGACGTTGTACTCTATCGAAATGAGCAAGCTACTGATAATTTACTGGCGATAGCCGACGATTATCGTGGCGATGGCACAGCTAAAACCAATACCGAAGATTTAAGCTGGCGTGAAGAAAATGTAAATCGTCGCCTCGAGCATGCCCTTGTAAAAGGTATTACGGCATATATCGAAGAGGATACTGAAGAAGCACGCCAACAGGCAGAACGCCCTCTGCATGTGATTGAAGGCGCGCTAATGGATGGCATGAATATTGTTGGCGATCTATTTGGTTCCGGCAAAATGTTTTTGCCTCAGGTGGTTAAATCAGCTCGCGTCATGAAGCAGGCAGTGGCTTATTTACAGCCGTACATTGAAGCAGAAAAAGACGAATCTGCTAGTAGTAATGGCAAGATACTAATGGCCACTGTTAAGGGCGATGTTCACGATATTGGCAAAAATATTGTGGGTGTAGTGCTGCAATGTAATAACTATGAGGTGATTGACCTCGGCGTGATGGTGCCCGCCGAAAAAATATTGCAGACAGCCAAAGAGGAACAGGTTGATATTATCGGCTTATCTGGGCTGATTACGCCATCGCTTGATGAAATGGTACATCTTGGCAAAGAAATGCAGCGTCAGGATTTTTCCGTACCCCTGCTGATTGGTGGCGCCACTACCTCTAAAGCCCATACAGCGGTGAAAATTGCCCCTAATTACGAGAACAATCAGGCCATTTATGTATCCGATGCGTCGAGAGCTGTTGGTGTGGCCAGCAAGCTTATCAACAAAGAAAGTCGCGATGACTTTGTTGCCGATATACAAAAGGACTACGACGCCGTTAGATTGCGTACGGCTAATCGTACCTCACGAGGTACATTGTTTGCCTATGAAGACGCTGTTAAGCAAAAGCCACAGCTAAATTGGCGCGACTATACACCGGATATACCTAACCAGTTAGGTGTGAGCGTTTTAGATGATTACCCACTGGAAGCCTTAGTGCCCTATATCGACTGGACACCGTTTTTTATCACTTGGGATCTGGTTGGTAAATACCCAAAGATTTTCAAGGACGAGGTGGTTGGTGAGGCAGCTCAGAACCTTTTTGATGATGCTCAGGTATTGTTAAAAGATATTATTGATAATAAACGTCTCAAGGCACGCGCTGTATTTGGTCTTTGGGAAGCCAATAGCGTTAATCATGATGATATTGAGATTTATGACCCAACGGATAGTTCACATACTTTGGCAACAGTACATCATATTCGCCAACAAATTCAAAAGCCCGGCGCCAGCGAAGAGTTGCTGTCTCTTGCGGATTATATTGCACCTAAAGACAGTGGTACTAAGGATTATATCGGCGGTTTTGCAGTGACCACGGGGATTGGTGCCGATGAGTTGGCCGAACAATATGAAGCTGTGCAAGATGACTACAATGCGATTATGGTCAAGGCGCTGGCCGATCGTTTAGCGGAAGCGTTTGCAGAGCATCTGCATGAACGAGTACGCCGTGAATATTGGGGTTATGCCGCTGATGAAACGCTTGATAATGAAGCTCTGATCAAAGAAAAATATCGTGGTATTCGCCCTGCGCCAGGCTACCCTGCCTGTCCTGATCATACTGAAAAAGCCGCCCTTTTTGACTTGTTGGACGCTGAAAAAAATACCGGCCTAACGCTGACTGACAGTTTCGCCATGTCGCCTGCGGCGGCGGTTAGCGGCTGGTATTTTGGTCATCCTGAGTCCAAATACTTTAATACAGGTAAAATTGATAAAGATCAGCTGTCATCACTTGCGGAGAGAAAATCAATGCCAATTGACGAACTTGCCCGCTGGTTAAGCCCGATTTTAGACTAAAAAATGACACAGCAGAGCAAAAAACCAAAACCCAGACTAATTGCAGTGGTTAAAAGTATTTTAGCCGCTGGCATTGGGGTTCAGAGTGACAAAAACAGAACTCGAGACTTTGAACAGGGCAATCCGCTTGTCTTTATTATTGGCGGTATTGTCTTTACCCTGTTATTTATCGCCAGCATAGCAACAGTAGTAGGCTTTGTACTAAGCAATTAATCGGCTTTAAGTCTGCTAGAAGCTTAAATCATCTACAAATTTAGCATCGCACACAATCGCCTCTAGATGAGCATGATTGCGCGGTAATAGTTGCGTACGATAAAACTGTGCGGTGCCAATTTTTTGTGCCAGAAATTGATCCCTATCCCCTGCATCTATTTTTCTCTGGGCGGCGCAGGCAAGAAGACATAATTGCCAAAAGGCAACCGAATTCCCAAACAACATCATAAACTGATAGGCCACAAAAGAAGCTTTCTGTTCATTCTGCAAAATATGCTCTAGCGCCGATTGGCACTGATCAATGGTGCTGTAAAGAGCATTCTGCAGTGCTCTAACCGCATCTGACTGACAATCGCAGCTATTAGCACTTTCAATCATCTCAGTGATCAACTGCTGGATGCCACTGCCCTTATCTCGAAGACATTTGCGTCCAATAAAATCTAACGCCTGTATGCCATTGGTGCCCTCGTAAATAGGCAGTATTCGGGCATCACGCATATGCTGAGCTGCACCTGTTTCTTCAATAAAGCCCATACCACCGTGCACCTGCACACCGAGAGATGTGGTTTCCATCGCCATTTCAGTACACCAACCTTTTACTAGCGGTGTCATAATTTCCACCCGCTGAGCAAATAGCTCTCTGGTCTGCTGATCCTGATGATGGCCAGCACGATCTTCAGCAGCTATAGTATAGAGCGACATTGCTCTGCCAGCTTCAGTCAGGGCACGCATTTGCATCAGCATACGCTTTACATCGGGGTGATGAATAATGGGCGCCCTGCCCTCAATACCCTGCACTGCGCCCTGTACTCTTTGCGATGCGAACTCAACTGCCTGCTGATAGGCGCGCTCACCCACTGACACGCCTTGATGACCTACCGCTAAACGCGCATGGTTCATCATACTGAACATACACATAAGGCCCTTATTTGCCGGTCCTACTAAATAACCAACTGCACCACCCTGATCGCCAAAAGCCAGAGTACAGGTGGGACTACTGTGAATACCTAACTTGTGCTCAACACCCACCGTCTTAACATCATTGCGCTGTGCCAAGCTGCCATCTGCATTAATCCTGTACTTAGGCACCAAGAACAGCGAAATACCCTGATTACCCTCAGGAGCATCGGGCAACCGCGCCAGAACTAGATGAATAATATTCTCCGCCTGTTCATGATCACCCCAAGTAATGTAGATTTTTTGCCCACTGATAAGATAGTGATCACCATTGGGTACTGCTTTGGTTTTAACCGCCGAAAGGTCACTACCCGCCTGAGGTTCAGTTAAATTCATAGTGCCCGACCAGACACCAGAAATAAGCTTGTGAAGAAACAGATCTTTTTGCTGATCAGAACCATACAAACTCAACGCGTGAATCACCCCGCGAGTCAGGGTGGGCAGTAAACTGAAGCCTACATTAGCTGATTGCAGCATTTCTTGCACCACAGCGTCTATTACTGCAGGAAAACCAGCACCACCGTATTGAGTTGACCCGCTTAGGGAACACCAACCGGCGTCTACCATTTGCTGATACACCCCATCTAATGCCGGCGAAGTAACTACTTGATCATCTTTAAGATAGGCTGGCTGAGTATTAGATGGCCAATTGGTCGGGGCGACAACCTGCTCAAAGAATTTTGCCGCTTCGGGTAATATAGCAGCCACCATATCTTGACTGGCATCCTCAAAACCGGGCATAGCACTGAGCTCTGAATAGTTAACCAGATGCTCGAGAATAAACTGCAGTTCTTGCTGAGGAACCTTGTAAACTGTCATTGGCAATCATTCCTTTTGGCGATATATTCGCTATGGCAATAACCAAGAATAAGCGGATCTAGCGACTCCAGTAAATCAAAAATAATGACTCGTGAGTTTTATAAAATTTAATAATTTGTAGTAATTTATAGGTGCCAAAGCGCTGAAATAATATTTAATGTATTTTTTAAGTATATTTCATAGGATATTGAAATATATAGATTAGATAAAAATAATTAATACTAAAGATATAGATATAAACTACTTTTATGCTTATTAATTGCACATTTTGCTACAATAGCACTTGCTGAAAAAATAAAGCTTATTAATTGCGCCAGATTTACGTTCTGGTTTAGCCGAACAAACCAAAGGGACAATTATGTCGACCCAGTATGTCACCTGTGCCATGTATAAATTTGTGGCCCTTCCTCACTTCGAAAGTCTTCGCACTCCCCTGCTTAATGCCATGACCAAGAACCATATTTTTGGCACGCTTTTGCTAGCCGCTGAGGGTATTAATGGAACCGTATCTGGCACCCGCGAAGGAATCGATAATTTACTCGAATGGATCAATCAACAGCCTGGATTAGAAAATATTGACAGTAAAGAATCCTACGATAACAAGATCCCCTTCTACCGCACCAAGGTCAAGCTAAAAAAAGAAATCGTCACCATGGGCGTCGAGGGTATTGATCCCAACCAAACGGTTGGCACCTATGTAAAGCCAGAAGATTGGAATGCGCTAATTTCTGACCCTAATGTGGTTTTAGTCGATACACGCAATGATTATGAAGTTCAGGTGGGTACTTTTAAAAATGCTATCGACCCCAAGACTACTAGCTTCAGAGAGTTCCCCGAGTGGTCTAAAAACAATCTAGATACCAGCAAAGATAAAAAAGTCGCCATGTTTTGCACGGGCGGCATACGCTGCGAGAAATCCACTGCATTCCTCAAGGAACAGGGATTTGAAGAGGTTTACCACTTGCAGGGTGGAATCCTTAAGTATTTAGAGAAAGTGCCTGAAAACGAATCCCTGTGGCAGGGAGAGTGCTTCGTGTTCGATAACCGCGTGACGGTTGATCACAATCTCAACTCTGGCAGTTACGATCAGTGCCACGCCTGCAGAATGCCTATTACCGAGCATGAAAAAACACTGGATAACTATATCGAAGGTATTTCATGCCTTCACTGCCACAACAAAGTATCGGAACAACAATTAAAACGTTTCGCCCAGCGACAAAAGCAAGTCAAACTGGCTAAAGCGCGAGGAGAATCGCATATAGGCACTGCAGCCCAAATAGATACTGAACGTCGACGCCTAGAAAAGAAGGCTCGCCAGCAAGCGGCATCGAATAATAATACCCAGAAATAACAATTTAGAGCTAAATTATGAACCTATGGAAAATTTTTTTTGCCATCTTTGTATTATTTTCGCCAACTATCACCTACAGTCATAGTATGGAAAAAATTCAAAACACCTATGTATTAGTTCATGGCATGACTGGCGGCGGCTGGGATTGGAAACTTATTGACAACCTTCTCAGTCAGGATGGGCACGAGGTGTATCGCCCCACCCTCACCGGCTTAGGTGAGCGAATGCATCTTACACATGCAGATATAGACCTGACCACGCATATAAAAGATATTGTCAATCTTATTAAATTTGAGCAACTGGATAATATTGTTCTGGTTGGACACAGTTATGGCGGTATGGTTATCACCGGCGTGATGAATGAACTCCCAGAAAAAATTCAGCATGCTTTTTTTCTGGACGCTATGGTGCCTGACCATGGTATGTCGGCATTGGATGTCGCGGGAAAGCATATAAACTTTACCACCAAGAACGGCCTTGTATACCCACCTTGGCTTAACAGCAAGCTACCCATTCCGCGAGATCTTCCACACCCCGCAAAAACGCTGACTGAAAAGGTTAATTTTGATAACAAAGTCGCTAAAAAAATATCGGCAACCTATATCAACTTTACCCCAGAGACATTAATAAAGCGTGAGCGCTCAATCAACTCATCGTGGCAACGAGCAGAAAAGAGAGGCTGGGAGATTAAAACCCTAGATAGTGATCACAATGCTCAAAGATCTAATCCCGAGGCACTTAAAAAGCTTTTGGTTACTTTTTAAGGCCTCGATTTTAGAAGTCTAGACTATGACTTAGGCGATAAAGGTTGAGAAGTTAACCGTAATATCGTCATCATCAACCGTTGAGTTATCACCCACTTCTACCTGATAGCTCGCAATCTCGGCGACACCCTCTTCTGAATTAGTATCTGCAAATACCGTCAGCAAATTGCTAGATTCATCGAATGAACCACCAAACATATTGTCTAGGCTGCCGTCATTGCCATTAATTAGATCAAGGATATCGGCAGACATATCAGCGGACATCAATTGCGTTAGGCTATCGGACTCTGTATAACCTGCTTCTATTAATGCAGCAGTTATATCAATCGTATCTGTGCCTGATTCAAAGTCAGCAATATTGTGTATGCCTGACACATCAGCTTCATTACCT
>JBMZFJ010000039.1:0-7009 GCA_049615345.1 Porticoccaceae bacterium
TTTACCCGAACAAAAACAGCCTCTTTATAACTATCAGCGCAATTCGCGGATTTTTAGTAAAATTCTTTAGAGTTACAACGGATACCTGTAGTAAAATTAACATTTCGATAATCTCACACACTAAACAAGAGATAAATAATGCCTAAGTATCGCTCACATACTACTACTCAAGGTCGCAATATGGCCGGTGCCAGAGCGCTATGGCGTGCTACCGGCATGAAAGATGACGACTTTAATAAGCCGATGATTGCCATTGCCAACTCCTACACTCAGTTTGTACCTGGTCATGTACATCTAAAAGATATGGGCGATCTTGTGGCGGGTGAAATTGCAAAGGCCGGTGGTATTGCACGTGAATTCCATACCATTGCGGTCGATGATGGCATTGCTATGGGCCATGACGGCATGCTTTATTCACTACCCTCGCGCGATGTGATTGCCGATTCGGTTGAATATATGGTCAATGCACATTGTGCTGATGCATTAGTCTGCATCTCTAACTGTGACAAGATTACACCTGGCATGTTAATGGCCGCTATGCGCTTAAATATTCCAGTGATTTTTGTCTCTGGCGGACCAATGGAAGCCGGAAAAACCAAACTGGCGGATCATAATCTGGATTTGGTAGATGCCATGGTGATTGCCGCAGATGAAACTGCGAGTGATGAAAAAGTCGCTGAATATGAACGCTCTGCCTGTCCTACCTGTGGTTCCTGCTCGGGGATGTTTACCGCAAACTCTATGAACTGTTTAACCGAAGCGCTGGGTTTATCTCTGCCTGGCAATGGCACCACATTGGCTACTCATGCCGATCGCAAGGGACTATTTGAAGAGGCGGGTCGCACAATTGTGTCTATGGCAAAGAGATATTATGAGCAGGATGATGAATCTGTTCTTCCTCGATCAATCGCCAACTTTAAGGCGTTTGAGAATGCCATGACGCTAGATATCTGCATGGGTGGATCCACCAATACTATTTTGCACCTGCTAGCAGCGGTTCAAGAAGCGGGCATTGATTTTGACATGTCCAATATCGATGCTCTTTCGCGAGTGGTGCCACAACTGTGTAAGGTAGCACCCAACACGCCTGAATATCATATTGAAGATGTACATAGAGCCGGCGGTATTATGGCTATATTAGCTGAACTTGATCGCGCCGGCCTTATCCATAACGAATTGCCGACTGTTCACTCTGCGACACTGGCTGAAGCCCTTGACAAGTGGGATATTGTCAGCGGTCATGTCAGTGAAGAGGTTAAAACTTTTTATAAAGCAGGTCCTGCTGGTATTCCCACCCAGACTGCATTTAGCCAAGCAACTCGCTGGCCTTCTTTAGATGCAGATCGCGCCAATGGCTGTATCCGCAACCTAGAAAATGCCTTTAGCACTGAAGGCGGCTTGGCTGTGCTTACCGGCAACCTAGCCGAAGATGGTTGCGTGGTTAAAACTTCCGGGGTAGATGAATCAATACACGTATTTGAAGGCCCGGCATTTATTACTGAAAGTCAGGATGAAGCGGTAGCTTCTATTCTTAACGATGAAGTGAAGGCGGGGGACGTAGTTATTGTTCGCTATGAGGGACCACGCGGCGGACCGGGCATGCAAGAAATGCTTTATCCAACTAGCTATATTAAATCGAAAAATTTGGGCAAGGCCTGCGCTCTAATTACTGATGGGCGTTTCTCTGGTGGTACCTCTGGTCTTTCCATTGGCCACGTTTCACCTGAAGCAGGTGCTGGCGGCACCATCGGACTAGTTAAGCAGGGCGATATGATTCGTATCGATATTCCCAACCGCACGATTGATGTTTTAGTTTCAGATGAAGAGCTAGCTAAGCGTCGTGCAGAGCAGGATAAGCTCGGGTGGAAACCAAAAGAATCACGTCCCAGAAAGGTATCTGCCGCACTTAAGGCCTATGCCAAGCTTGCTACTAGCGCAGATAAGGGCGCAGTAAGGGATCTATCACAACTGTAAAATATTTTACGACGCCTTTTACAGGTACAAAAAAGCCCGGTATTAACCGGGCTTTTTTGTGTATCTAAAAAGCTATTTTCTACAGCTTGGCACCTCAGCACCAAGATCACGAAGCTTACCCAATCTTGTTCCTTCAACGTCAGCATAGCGAATCCACTGAGTTGGAAATTTCTTCTCTTTCTTGGTTTCAGCAGCTTTTAGAGCCTTTTGGAAGGCGCCAATTGCATCTTTGTAGCAATGCATATTGACCAAGGCATTACCCATAATTAAATAGTTAGAACTGGGACGTTTGATATTGCCTTTTTTAGCTGCTTTTAATGAAGCAATATAGGCCTCACTGTCATTACCTAGATCTAGATAAATGCCAGCCATTCTAGATTGTAAATCGCCAGAGTCGCTATACTCTGATGCTCTATTCAGAGCCTGTAATGCACGATTTAATTCTTTAGCTTGGTACCAAGCTGTACCAAGAACCTCGAGGTTTTTGGCATTGCTTTCAATAATCTCATCATCAATACCTTTACTGATGATTTGAGCCGCTTTATAAGGTACTTCAGCTGCTAGGTACATATAACCCATACCCATCACTTGACTTTCTTTGTCATATTTACCGTTAAGATAAACAAGCTCCGAGGCCACTAATTGATCTATTGATCGCTCCTGCGCACCATACATACCGCCAAGCTGTTTCCAGAACGTCCATTTTGGGTAATGCTTGACGAGCTTTTCTAAAATATCAATGACTCGGTTGTAATCATTTTTTTCATAATACAGAACTCTCTGCAATGACCACCAACGTTCTTTGGGTAGCTTCCCTTTAGATTCAAAATCATTAATAGCCAGTTCAAGCATAGTTAACGATTCATCTTTGCGATCAAGTTGATAATAGATTTGCGCCAACAGCCCTCTGGCATCACTACTCACTATGGTCGACTCATCAATCCAAATTTCTAGCTGCTCTGCAGCATCTGCATAACGCTCTTCTGCAGTAAATAATTGAGCTAGGGTATAACGTGTATCCAGACGAAGATCTTCTGGGGTACCCTCACCATCAATCACTTGCTTGTAGGAACGAATAGCGCCATTGAAATCATCTAATGAATAGTAAACATAACCTTTAAACTTCCATACTTGGGTTAATTCATATGGCGATTTACAGGTTTTAGTACTTGCCTCAATACCCTCCAGCATTTCCATCGATGCCAACCAACTTTCTTCTTCAAGCAGCACCTGAACCTTTTCAAGCGATTTACCACACTTAGCGCCTACTGATTGGCGCTTGCGAGTTTTGACATTTTTGAACTTCGGCTCTTCTTTCTTTTTTTCTTCGGCAAATACCGAGCCGCCAAAATCCGAAGAGGGCACGACAGTCGAAATCATCACTGGTAGCATAAATACAATGCTAAACAGGGTGATGGTTGTTATATGCTTTAACATCAGATATCCCTTACTTAGCCATTTGGAAGGTGAACTTATAAAGTACGCCTGGCACTTCTTCTGCAACACCATCCACTACTCTTGGGTTGTATTTTAGTTTTTTAGCCGCCTTGACTGCTGAGCGACCAAAGCCCCAACCTTCAGGGTATTCTTCAACCATGATGGGATCCCGAACGCCACCCATAGTGGTAATAATGACTTGAACTACCGCATATCCCTCTTTGCCGCGAGTTTGCGCTCGGCGAGGATACTGTGGTTGCGGCACATAAACTGGTATGTAATCAGAGTCACGACTAAAACCTGAGTTGCCGATATTAAGATTGCCACCGGCTTTTGGTGCCGCCATATTGACAGCATTCTCAGGAGCCTCAAATTCAATTTGCTCTTCAGGAATGTCAGGCATTTCCTCAGGCTCATCAGGCTTTTCAACCTCCGTCATTTTGACATTTTCTGTGCGCTCACGCTCAACATGAAGAAAATCAGGGATTTTATACGCGGGCTGCTCATCCATATCCTTGTTGCCGGAATCAATAAGCTTAAACATCACAAACACCAGGGACAGGGTAACTAATACCCCAAGAACTGCCGAAACCCCTACTCTATAACCAACCATACTTTAAACTCAGTCGTTTTCTACAGAAACAGCTACTGGAGATATGCCGATTTCACGTGCTATATCCGCAATTTTTGCCACTGTCTCAATATCAGAATCATTATCGGCCTGGATAACCATGCCGCCCTTTGGGTTTTCATTAAATAATCGCGTTAGATTGATTTTAAGCGCAGTTATTTCGACCCTTTTTTTATCAATCCAAAACTCATTTTTGTCGCTTACAGCAACAAGAATACCCACTTTTTTATAGGGATCAGATGTTGTGGTATCTACTTTATTGACCTCAACGCCAGGTAATTTAATAAACGAAGCCGTGACAATAAAGAAAATCAACATAATAAATACCACATCAAGCATTGGGGTCAAATCAATTGCTTGCCCTTGCTCTTGTGGTTTACTTGTTCTATCGCGCATAAATAACTCTCATAGGGTGAGGCCAGTGGCACTCAAACCCAACTAGTGATCCATTGTCAGATGATCTTCCAGCAAATGCTTTTCTCGATCTGCTTCTCGCTCAACATAGGTTAAACCGAAAACACCAGAGAGTGCCGCTACCATGCCAGACATTGTTGGCACTGTGGCTTGAGATACACCACCGGCCATTGCCTTTGCATCACCACCGCCAGTGAAGGCCATAACGTCAAATACCACGATCATCCCAGTTACAGTGCCCAACAACCCAAATAATGGCGCTACAGCAACCAGTGTTTTGATCATCATAATGTTGTCGTCAATTTTGACGCTTACTTCAGAGATAAGCTTCTCCCTGATTTGATGAGCTGTTTTAGATTTTCGCTCGGCTCTTGATTCCCATTCATCAAGGGCAGCCTGGACATCGTTGCCAACCATAGATCGCAGATACCACAGTCGCTCAAAGATAAGCGTCCACATCACGAATAGCAGGACGACAATAGCCCAAAGGACCATGCCGCCTGAATCCATAAATTTGCCGAGCTCTGCCCAGGTATCAACAAAAAACATGCTTATTTGTCCTCTAGAGAACCTGCAACAATACCTGCACTCTGCTCCTCAAGAATATGCAGAATGCCCTGTGCTTTGCCGTTAACCAAAGTGTGTAAAAGTACGGTTGGGATAGCAACCACCAGACCCAATACTGTGGTTATCAAGGCCTGAGAAATACCGCCGGCCATAGCCTTTGGATCTCCAGCACCAAACAGGGTAATCATTTGGAAGGTAATAATCATACCGGTTACTGTTCCCAAAAGACCGAGTAGCGGCGCTACCATGGCAATAATTTTTAGCAGGTTCAAACCAGATTCAATGCCCGGTCTTTCTTTTAGTACCGCTTCATGAAGCTTTAGCTCCAGTGATTCAGCATCTAGGCCTGGGTTATCTCCAGCAATTTTAAGCACTCGACCCAATGGGTTATCTGAGTCAGCTGATTTAGAACCAAGCTGAGCTTTTACTGCATTAGACATGCCAAACAGCACCACAAATCGCCATGCCGCTAAGAAGATGGCAAAAACGAATACTGCTGTAATTACATAACCAACGATACCGCCAAAGTGCCAGCGCTCAACAAGTGTTGGTGCATTGATTAATGCCGCTAGCAAGCCGCCACCAAATGGGCCCGTTGGATCTAGTCCAACCTTAGTAAAGCCTGATGTCGCCTCTTGTAAATCTTCTGCACCGCCGCTAAAGCCAGATGGCTGACGGGTCAGTTCAGAAACTAAACCAGATTCTGGGTTGTACTCAAGATACATCCCATCGGCAAGAAGGTTGTAAGAACCTACGCGAACAACTTCCATTTCAGCCGGCTCACCATTGGCAAGAATAACTGTGCGGTTAAACTTGACGACACGTCCGCTTTCAACCATTTCACGCTGTTGCTCATACCATAATTTTTCAATATCTTCGATTGAAGGCAGTTTTGTGTCACTGCTCATTTTAGCAATTAGATCATCAAGGAATTCAGTTCGCCCAGGAATCTGAGTACTTACGATTGACTGATCAATCTTAGCTCTTAGGTCGCCAGCCGTTCCAGTCAAGTGACCAAACAACTCTTTTAGTGAGCCCAAACGCTTGTCGCGCTGCTCGCGAAGCGCGGCTAATTTGATATCGTTTTCACGAATAATTTGCTCAAGACGGTCTGAACGACGCTCTTCCGCAGCCTTGGTGTTTTTGGCACCTTTTAATAACTGCGATTGCTTGCGCTGATCTTTCAGAAAATCAGCTTCGCGCTGACGGTATTCAGCCGTTTCTGAAATTTTCGCTGACTCGATCATATCAAGTAGTTCAACTAAACTTTTTGCCTCGCTGGCTACAACGGGTGTAGATACCGCGATTACAGCAAAAAGTGCTACAAAAATATTTAACATTTTATTTTTCATTGTGCTGTCTCCGGAGCTGTAATCGGAATTTCAATAACATCTTGAGGGGCAAGCTTCACAGCAATTCGGATCGCCTGATCCACCGCTCGGCGATAGCCAGAATCTAGTGGCTGCCAACTATTAGTTGCCTTGTCCCACACGCCAACTTCAGATTTATCCTTGCTTTGATAGGCCAAAGCAACGCGACCAATTCTGAGCATTTGAACTTCTACCAGTGAGCCATTGCCCTCAATATCGATCTGATCGGTGTACGATTCCATCGATAGGCTATAGTCCGCTTCAATATCGTAAACCTCTAGGATTTGACGGAATTTTTCAGCTGCTGAGAACTTGGCGCTGTCCAGATTCACATAGAGATCGGCAACTGCTTGCTGGCGACGCTCTTGCTTAAACGGCATATCTAGCCCGACAAAGTCTTCCAACGCACTGAGCATATTAGCCATTAGCGGTGAGATGCCTCGCTCGATCACGGTAGCATTCTCAATTGATTCTTCTAGCTCAACCATCATTTTCTTCTGGCTAACGATTTGACGTTCCAACTGAGAGTTATAAACTCTCAATGATTCAATTTGTTTGTTAACCTGTTTGAATTCCTGCAACAAACCATCGGTTTGATCGGCAATTCTATCAACAT
>JBMZFJ010000040.1:0-5996 GCA_049615345.1 Porticoccaceae bacterium
TTGCTCGTCGTATTATATTTTTAGCAAATGCTAAAAATGTTGTTGTTCCTTTTCTTTTACCCTGACTATCAATATCGCTTTTAGCGCCATCATTTGGCCTAACAACAGATGGAAGAACTCCTAAGACATTGGTATCAGACTCCCACCAATGCTGAATATCTTCATCCACTGGTCGCCCAAATTTCTCATAGGCCTTAAGTAGTTTCTTGGCTCCTGACAAAGATATTAGCTGTGCGTAATTACCAATAGGAATTTTTTTAAATCTACACAATTTATATTTGCTAGTAAAATCTACACTTTCAACTATTTTTGGATTTGTTTTTTTATTGAAAAATTTCACAATATCAAAGGTATCTGAGGACTTACCTAGCTTACTGGCTAACTCGGCAAGACCTTCTTCAATAACAATATCATCCTCTAAAATTAGTGCGCTATGCAATTGCCGATCAACAATGGTTTGCCAGGCCTTTATATGGCTTATATAGCACCCAATCTCGCCAAGACCTAAAGGTCGTCGATAATTTTTTTTATTTAATTTTGCGCAGTAATATTTAGCAATTTCTTCTTCAGATAAATCGGCTCCATAAACACCCGATATTCTTTCAAAAGGAATATCAAGCTCATCAAGACGCTTTGCAATTGTTGCCATGCGCTCCGGGCTTTTATCCAAATTAATGACAAATACTGGAGGCATGGCCATAGCTTTTGTTTCCTTGGTCTATTTTGCAACAGGCGTCAGCCATTCCTCGTGTTTAGCGCTTTTGCCGCGCACCAAATCAAAGTATGCCGACTGCAGTGCGCCAGTAACAGTGCCGCGGGCACCACTTCCAATAATTCGGCTATCATATTCTCGAATAGGTACAATCTCAGCCGCGGTTCCGCTAAAGAATGCCTCATCACTAATATAGACTTCATCGCGGGAGATACGCTTTTCGTGAACCTCTATACCCTGATCTTTAGCGAGTGTGAATACAGTATCACGAGTAATACCGTCCAAGCAGGAGGTAAGATCTGGGGTATAAATAGCGCCTTTGCGAACAATAAAAAAGTTCTCTGCGCTACCCTCGGCCACATAGCCCTCAGGGTCGAGCATAATAGCTTCGTCACAACCCGAATCCAGTGCCTCGCGCAGAGCTAGCATTGAGTTGATATAGTTGCCACTGGCCTTAGCTTTAACCATGGTGATATTTACATGGTGTCTTGTATAAGACGATGTACGTACTTTTAACCCAGATTCTAATGTCTCAGGCGAGGTGTAGGATGGCCATTCCCATGCGGCAATACCCAGATGAACCTTAAGCCCCTCAGCTCTTAGACCCATACCTTCTGAACCAAGGAATACCAACGGACGAATATAGGCTTCTTTAAGATTGTTTTCTCGAACCACCTCACAGATTGCCGCGCTGACCTCTTCTTGTGTATAGGGTATTTCTAAATGCAGAATTTTGGCAGAATTGAAAAGGCGCTGCACATGGTCTTCAAGACGAAAAATACAGGTACCCTTGTCTGTTTCATAGGCACGAATACCTTCAAAAACGCCTGTTCCGTAGTGCAGTGATGATGTCAAAAAATGTGTCTGCGCATCGCGCCAGTCCACTAGTTTGCCATCCATCCAAATAAAACCGTCTCGGTCTGAAAATGCCATCGACCTAATCCTCTTGCTTGTGATTACTTAAAAAACTCTGCCAGCATAACTGAACAGCTTCACGCTGCTCAGTAAATTCTGACAACAATACCTCAGCAGGTTGATTTTGCAATTGCAAATCATGTGCTGCCGAACGAAATATCTTGTAGGCTTCTATCAATTGCTGAGCTTGATGCTCACTAATAACTTCTGTGTGCGACATGGTTTCTAACAATCGAACGGTATCTGTCCATTGAACTAATTGTTCAAATTTATGGGACCAAGCCAAGACCGCAAATTGAACCATAAATTCAATATCGACGATACCTCCAGATGCCTGCTTTAGGCAGTATTTGCCATCTTTTGTGCTTTTATCTAGATGTTTGCGCATTTTAATACGCATTTCAGCCACATCAGTGCGCAATTTTTCGATATTTCTTTTTTGGCACAGCTGATTTATTCGAATAGCATTAAACCCCTGAGCAGTTATTTTATCACCCGCTATCACTCTTGAGCGAACCAGTGCCTGATGCTCCCAAGTCCAAGCGTTTTGCTGTTGATACTTTTCAAACGAGCTTAGGCTGGAAACTAACATACCTGAATTACCTGAGGGCCGAAGGCGCATATCTATCTCATAGGCCATTCCGGCATGAGTTGATGTCGATAAAAGGTGAATTATTCGCTGACCCAAGCGGGCAAAAAAAGTGGAGCTATCAACGGACTTGGGGCCTCCGACAGTTTCACCAACTAAATTATCGTGCAAAAACACCAGGTCTAAATCAGATTTATAACCCATTTCTAACCCGCCAACCTTGCCATAGGCAACCACAATAAAACCAGGAGTTGCGCCATCATAGGTCTTATCTATGGCCGGTACTGGCGTGCCATATTTAGCTGCCATCTGATGCCAAGCGACATTAGCTACATGCTCTACCACCACTTCAGCAGTCCATGTCAGCTGATCACTTGCTTGCATTAAAGACAGACGGCCAGTAATTTCACTGGCAGCAATACGCAAATTGCAGGCACGCACAAAGTAGCGAATAACCTCCATTTGCTGTTCTTGATCATTTGCATCAAGACGCAATGTTTGCTGACGCAGCTGATCCTGCAAATCAACTTTGGTCTGAGCGGCATACAAATTTCTGGGATCCAATAACTCATCCAGCAAATCTGGAAAAGCGGTAAGCTGATCGGCAATCCATTGGCTTCTTTGACACAATAGAGCCAATTGTTCCAGTGCTTGAGAATTTTCAATCAGCAGGGTGAGGTAGACACTGCGTCGCAATACTGCTTGAACTAAATTAAAAACTAAACCAAAGGTACGATCACTTTCCTTTTGAGCTGCACAAACTCTTAACACCTCTGGCATTAAACCATCTAAGCGCGCTCTTGGGACCGCGGCTAGCGCGATTACCGCGCGACTGGCATAAAACTGTTTAAGCGTTTCAATGATGGCGGCTGGTTGCTGATAATTTAACGCTTGAAGCAAGGCTATACTCTCATCTGCGTTCATCTCGGGTCGCCAATCAAGCTGAGAACTATCTTGCTTTGTAGAGGTCTGTTCCTCATCGGCAATCATATTGGCGAAACAACGGTGAACATTCTCTCTGTGCGCGTCTAACTGCTCTAAGAATTTATCCCAATGAGAGGCACCCATCACTAAAGCCACACGCTGTTGCGATAATTCATCCATAGGTAATTGCTGGGTTTGCTTATCATCTATGGCCTGTAACACATGCTCTGTATTGCGCAGGTATTGGTAGGCTTGCCATAGCTGACTGTTAATTTCTTGATCTAATAACCCTTCCGCCGTAATTTGCTCTAGTGCCTGTTTAAATGACTGCACCTGTAAGCTTTGAATGCGACCACCGCGAATTAACTGAAAGCTCTGCACAATAAATTCGAGCTCTCTAATTCCTCCTTGCCCAAGTTTGATATTGCTGTGCATGCCTTTTCGCGCAACTTCGAGATTTATTTTTCGCTTAAGGTCGCGCAATGCCTCAATCGCGCCATAATCGAGATAGCGACGATAGACAAAGGGATTTAGTATCTCTTGAAGTAGCTTAGCGCAGGCTTGATCACCTGCAACCACTCTGGCCTTAACCATGGCAAAGCGCTCCCAACCGCGTCCCTGAGTCGTGTAATAATCTTCTAGTGCTGCAAAATTTTGCACCAGCGGACCACTCTGGCCATAGGGCCGCAAACGCATATCGACTCGAAACACAAAGCCATCAACCGTTTGCGCATCAAGCGAAGCAATCAACTTTTGACCTAAGCGCTCGAAAAACTGCTGATTGGAGACTGAGCGTTTTGCGCCTTGGGTTTCACCCGCCTCTGGATAGGCAAAAATAAGATCAATATCTGAAGACAGGTTTAGTTCACCACCGCCCATTTTACCCATGGCAATTACAAGCAGTTTTTGCTCATTGCCTTGGCTGTCTAGAGGTCTGCCAAAATTATCGGCAACAATTGGATGGAGATAATCCAAAGCAACCTGAATACAGGCTTCAGCCAAAAGGGTGACGTCTCGGGTAGTTTCGATTAAATCTGCTAGACGGTTGAGGTCGCGCCAGATAATGCGCTGCATTTCGCGTCGACGAAATAGTCTTAATTGCTTGCTCAGTGCTAGTTCATCATTAGCAGTCTTGATTTCCTGAACTCGCTGACTCAGCGATTGTACTAAGCAGGTTGAGGAATAAGACCTATCGAGGTCACCGCCTTCAACCAACTGACGAAAACCACAGGGGTCACTGATCGCTTGATCGGCGGCAAAATCACTGCAACCCCAGGCAAGCTCAAGCTGCTGGTAAAACCGAGGGTCTTCTAGGTATTTTTTTAACCATACAGCGTCTTCACCCCTATCAAAATAGAGATTTAGTTTAGTTTCAAAGGACTGTTGTATTGAGGCATTTATCATTGCTAATCAATTTGGCGGCTCAGGCTTAGTCAGTATCATAGCATGCTAAATAGCGGCATTTCGCCATGGTTTTAATCAATAATGCCCTATTTTTGAGAGGTTTATGGGCCATCAACCACTGCGCCACTGTTGCTTGCAACTCAAAACCCCTATAATCGCGCCATGAAATCAGATACCTATGTGGATTTCTTCCGTCAAACATCGCCCTATATCCACAAACACAGGGGTAAGACCTTTGTTATTGCCGTTGATGGCGATACGATTGCGCATGCCAATTTTCATCGCACTATTCATGATATTGCCCTGTTGCAAAGCTTGGGTATTCGTATTGTTCTGGTGCATGGTGGGCGTCCGCAAATTGATCAGTGTATTGCACAAGCTGGAACGCAAAGTCAGTTTCATAATCAATTAAGAATTACTGATAGCAGTGCAATGCAATCGGTTAAACAGGCATTGGGCAGTACCCGCTGGAAAATTGAAGCCGAGCTATCTACTGGACTGCCAAACTCACCTATGCACGGTGCACAAATTAAAGCGATTGGTGGCAATTTTATTACCGCTAAACCTATTGGTATTCTAGATGGCGTTGATTATCAGCATACGGGTGAGGTGCGTAGAATTGATGCCGAGTCTATCCAACAGCAGTTAGAACTGGGCGGCTTGGTTTTGCTATCTCCAATTGGTTTTTCACCCACTGGAGAAGCCTTTAATCTTAGCTATCAAGAGGTTGCGGCTAAAACAGCGATTGCGATCAATGCTGAAAAACTTATTTTGGTGACTGACGTAAAGGGCATTTTGCAAGATAAAAACCTTATTAGAAGCTTATCTGTACCTGAAGCAAAAAGCCTACAAGAAATCAGCAAAGATTCTGCGCAGAATAAATTGTTAGGCACTGCCTGCTTTGCCTGTAGTGAGGGTGTAAACCGCGTTCACCTTGTTAGCTGCGCTGAAGATGGCGCCCTTCTGACCGAATTGTTTACTCGAGATGGCAGTGGAACATTGGTAATGCAAGATCATTCTGAAGTGATTAGACCCGCGGCTATTGACGATGTGGGCGGGATTTTAGATTTAATTACCCCTCTTGAAGAACAGCAAATTTTAGTAAAACGCTCTCGAGAATTACTCGAAACCGAAATTTCTCAATTTACCTTAGTAGTTCATCCAGAGGGAAACCTGCTCGGCTGTGCCGCCCTTTACCCCGTTGCCAATAGCAATGAGGGCGAAATAGCCTGTATGGCCACTGATCCAGAATTTTTAGGGCAGGGTATTGCGACCAGGCTATTACAGCGCCTTGAAGCGGATGCCGCAAAAATGGGTATTAAAAAATTATTTGTTCTTACTACTCAAACAGCACACTGGTTTTTAGAAAAAGGCTTTGTTGAGACTGAATTAAGCAATTTACCCGAACAAAAACAGCCTCTTTATAACTATCAGCGCAATTCGCGGATTTTT
>JBMZFJ010000041.1:0-5810 GCA_049615345.1 Porticoccaceae bacterium
AGGTAATTAGCATGGCGACAACAGTTCAATGCAATATCGTTAGTGCGGATGAGTCCCTCTTTTCAGGTGCCGTAGAAATGGTCGTTGCCACGGGTTCATTGGGTGAGTTAGGTATTAACGCTGGCCATGCCCCGCTGTTGAGTGATTTAAAGCCGGGTCCAGTGCGAGTGATTAAAGCAGCTGGTGAAGAAGAAATTTTCTTCCTTTCCGGTGGGTACCTAGAAGTTCAACCCAATGCTATCTCAATACTGGCAGATACAGCCGTGCGCGCCAATGATATTGACGAAGCTGCCGCAGCACAGGCTGTCAAAGATGCTGAGCACGCCATTGCCAACCAAACCGGTGAAATTGAATACTCAAAAGCCGCCGCAATGTTGGCCGAGGCAACTGCACAGTTACATACCGTAAGAGCTTTACGCAAAAAACTGGGCGGATAAGCCAGATTGAGCAATACAAAAAGGGTGGCATGGCCGCCCTTTTTTATTGCCAGTTAAAATTAGCCATAGCAACAGGTATACTTCAGTTTAAAGTACAGGGAACGACCACTGAATAAGGCAGTCAAAGAACTAATGCAAACCACCGATATTATTATTTTAGCCGCTGGCAAAGGCACTCGTATGCAGTCGAAGCTGCCAAAAGTGCTACACAGCTTGGCCGGCAAACCATTATTGAGCCATGTGCTAGCCGCGGCCAAAACAGTTCATAATGCAAAAACGATTGTTGTTACAGGCTTTGGCGCCGAGCAGGTTGAAAGCACCATAGGCAATGCCGCCGATGTGTTTGTCACCCAGCCAGAACAGTTGGGAACTGCCCACGCCGTGCAATGTGCCCTGCCACATATAAGAGAAAATTCAAAAGTACTTATTTTGTACGGTGATGTACCATTAATAGCATCACAAACGATTAGTAAAATGCTAGATACTGTGACCGATAATCAAATGGGGCTGTTAACAGTCACCCTAGATAACCCCAGCGGTTATGGGCGTATTATTCGAGATACAGGCAACAATATATCAGCGATTATTGAGCAAAAAGATGCTACTACAGAGCAGCTAAAGGTTACTGAAGTGAATACCGGCGTTATGGCCCTAGGCAGTAAACAACTCATGAGTTGGTTACCACAGATAGACAATAACAATGCTCAGGGTGAATACTATCTTACTGATTTAATTGCCATAGCTCGAGCTGATTCGATAAAAGTTCAGGGCATACAGCCTAATTCTCCAAGCGAGGTGGAAGGTGTGAATAATAGAGTGCAACTAAGCCAACTAGAGCGAGCCCATCAGCGCGATAAAGCCAAGCAACTGATGGAAAGCGGCACCAGCCTAGCCGACCCTGAGCGTTTTGATCAGCGCGGTGAGCTTACTGTTGGCACCGATAACTTTATTGATATTAACTGTATCTTTGAGGGGGATGTTACGTTGGGCTCCAATCTGCATATTGGCCCCAACTGCCAAATTATCAATAGCTCGATTGGCGATGGCGTTGAGATCAAGGCCAACACCATTATCGAAGACTCAGTAGTAGGCGATAACGCCATACTAGGGCCCTTTGCCCGCCTAAGACCGGGCACAGAATTAGCCGACAACACCAAAATTGGCAATTTTGTCGAAACCAAAAAGGCCAAAGTGGGTAAAGGTAGTAAAATTAATCATCTAAGCTATGTCGGTGATGCCGAACTGGGCGCAGGGGTTAATGTGGGCGCTGGAACCATTACCTGTAACTATGATGGTGCCAATAAATTTAAAACCACCATAGGCGATAACAGCTTTGTCGGCTCCAATAGCACCTTAGTAGCGCCAGTCAAAGTTGCAGATAATAGCTTTGTCGGCGCCGGCAGTACTATCACCAAAGATACCGAAGAAAATTCACTGGCTATATCTCGCGCTAAACAGCGCAACATAGAAGGCTGGCAACGCCCGACCAAAAAAGAGTAATTAAACTATCTGATTAGTCTTTAACCTTAAGTCACTGGCTAGTTATGCGGGCGGCGTTTGCACCAGACTTGATAAACCGTTGAGTAATCAGCTGCAAGTCCAGAAAAGAAAGCGGCTTTGCCCCACTTTTCT
The DNA here is from genome assembly GCA_049615345.1 of Porticoccaceae bacterium. GTDB lineage: Bacteria > Pseudomonadota > Gammaproteobacteria > Pseudomonadales > Porticoccaceae > HTCC2207. The sequence continues at coordinate 2,070 of JBMZFJ010000041.1, forward strand.
TTGTTCCACTTCTTGCTCTTATCGCCACCATGGGCCTTTATCTCATCAAATAATTCATCTGCCATAAACAGCATACGCCCAACGCCATCCTTAGTGTCTTTGCAGTCTTGGGCATCTAATAAAAAATGCTTGCCCACTTGGTATTCCTGCTTTGGCTCAGATTTTGGATGATGATCGGCAAATGCCATTGTCGTAGACGCAATAGCTAAGACAATTGCTACTATTTTTTTCATTTTGATACCCTCAAACGCTATTTTTAAGTACTGCCATTGGATATTTTATTATGGCAAAGGCTTAAAAGTTTAGACAGGCGTTAATAAGAAAGTTCCACAAAATACATAGCCTAAAATAAGCAAAATTCTTGGCTATAGTCCGTAAATATTATGGTTGTGTTTATGAAGGTATTAGGTGACTGCAATACAGCCACCTAATTTTTTTAAAGTTATTGATTTTCCAGTGTTAGTTTTGTCTCGGCAGCTTCTTTGGTTTTATATATAAACTGGACACCATCATCGCCACAGTTATTTTTCAATTGTTCTGGATGACCACGCCAACAAACTTTAAAATAATCGCCGGTGTTTGTAATTAAACCAATCGCATCTGAATTATGACCGTTATCTGGGTCATCCTCGGGGTTTGTAAAGGTAACATTTGATAAGATCAGATAACCCTTATCATTAATGCTGTAGTTAAAAGAGGCGTCTGCTTTTGTAATGCTATCATGGATGCCAAACAGACCCTCGCCGCTATTTGATGATTCGTCGAAGCTGAAAGTTATTGCTACCCAGTCAGTCTTACTGCCATCCTTATCATCATCCCGATCGATATAGACATTGTATAAAGTTTTGCCAGAGATCATCTCTTGAGTAAATGGGATATAGTTTGGGTTTTGCGTGCCGGCATTTGGATTATCGTTAGAGTCGGAATCACCATCGTTTATAATAGGGATATGGCTGTTACATTCAACGCTAGACCAACTATTCCAAGGCGCATCATTTCCTGAGAAGCAAATAGAGGCCTCATTATGACTATAGAATTTATCTTGATTTGTATCTTCGAAAACAACAAAGTGAAATTTATTTCCTGGTTTAAATTCATCAAGATTATTTTTGCCATATTCACTTATCCAGCAATCTTTATTACCCCAATTTCCATTTGATTGCACCTTGCACCGTAAGCTATCTCCATAATTTGGTGAGGTATTACCGCCCTGTTGGAATTTACTAGGAGTAATACGAATATAAGCATTATCAGGAACATTAACAGGAGCATTATTAGCAAAAACTATATTGCCTGAAGTTATACCGTTAGCGGAAGAGCCCTCTAAGCTATCAATCTCAAATACCTGCTTTAAGGTATTGCCCGATACTTTTATTACCTCAAGGGAATCTAATGTATTGCCATCATCTTTATAATGTATAAATAGCAGCTTGCCCTTTGCAAGGGTTCCCTGTGCCAATATCATTAATGCGCCCTTTTCACCGCTATCACCGCCTCCTTCAATCCATACCGCATTCTTGTAGCTTGGGTGATCTTTGTACGGGCAGGATGATTTTTCATCGTTACAGTTTAAAGTACCATCATTTCTAAAGGTTAGGGTTTCGCTTTCTTTGCTCAGGCTCGTAAAATTAAATGACTTGCCACTAAGATCATTGGCTGAAAGTGGTTGTGGTTTAACAAAGTACTTTAAGCCCTTACGGATATTTTTAGGCTTTTCTTTATCTGCACATAACCAACTTATATCAATTGAATCAACGTCCTCATTTAACTTCGACATCGTACAATTATCGCGCTTAAAGCTTATTGCTAAATTACCTTTTGCATCAAGTTCCCATGAAGCATCTGACATTTCGGCTTGATTTTTTTCAACATTAATTTGCTTGATAGAGTTGCTCGCTGAAAACGCTAAATTATCACCCTCAAATTTCTTTAAAAGACCGACGTCAATAAGAAAAAGATTTTTTAATTCTGAGGCAGTAAACCTTATACCCGATTTACCAAGTTGCTGTTTAACATGCTCCAGAACTTTATCTTTGGGCACAACTTTAACTCTCTGTTGCAGGGTCAATTTTTTTAGATTAACTTTCTTAATACTGACTAACTGTTCTTCAGTGATAATATCCTCTGAATTCGCTTCGCCATCCTTGTCCTTTAGCCGGTCAACAATGGCCTTTTTTACTGTTTCTGGAATAACAACATCGCTAACATTGATTCGGTCTTCACTAACATCGTTGTCCAAAACCTGCAGTAACTGAGCTATTAAAAGGGCTTGATCAAGCTGTGTCACTTTTACCTTATTGGTTTTATCCGGCGTTGCGCTACCCAATTCAATGGAGCCCATATTAAATGACACCGTATCGCCATCAATATACTCAAATTCACCCTTTTCATTAGTCGTGCCTTTTTTGCCAGAGGGTACCGAGGTATAGGCCAAGCCTTGAACAGGCGCATCAATAAACACGCCGACCTTGGTGTTATTATCAGAGTTGCTGGGAGCAGCTGGAGTAGTGCCTTTGGGAGTTGATGAATCGCCTCCACAGGCTACCAAAAAAAGGGACATACATACGATTAAAATTACATTCTTCACTTGTTTCCTCCTGATACGATTGAAAATCCTTTTTAATACCGCAAGCAAAAAAGCGGACGATACAAAATGCCTTAAATACATTGAAGGTATTTAAGTATAGTAAAGTTTTAAAATAGAAATATTTTTTAGCTACTTCGAAGCGATGACAGCCCCGCCTGCATCAGCTGTAAATGCTCTTCCAGTTTAGGGCCTTTCTTTTGCGCCACGCCAATGGCTAGTACATCAATCATTACCAAGTGAGCAATGCGCGATGATAGTGGTGTGTAAATTTGTGTATCTTCGGTGGCATTTACCTCAATAGCAATACTCGCTTGCTGTGCTACGGGTGTACCACTGGGGGCTAGTGCAATCACGATACCGCCGGACTGTTTTGCCAACGCCATCGAATCTAATAAGGTTTGGGTGCGCCCCGACTGAGAGATAGCAATTACCACATCATTGGGCTTTAGCGAGCTAGCCGACATATTTTGTAGATGGGGATCGGAATAAGCCGCCGAGGTAATCTGTAGGCGGAAGAATTTATGCTGGGCATCAAAGGCAACCGCGGCGGATGAGCCAAAGCCATAAAACTCGACGCGATTAGCCTTGTAAATAGCTTCTACTGCGGCTTCGAGATTATGCAGTACCAAACTCTCGCGCACTTTTAGTAAGGTATCAACGGTGGAATCAAATACCTTGTGGGTATATTCACGGGTGGAATCGCTATCGGTTACCGCAATTTTGCCAAAGCTGGGGCTTGATGCCAGTTGCTGTGCCAATGCTAGCTTGAAATCTTGGAATCCATGACAGCCCACCGCGCGACAGAAGCGCACCACTGTAGGCTCGCTGACTTCAGCTTTTTTAGCCAAGTCGACAATGCGCATATTGATAATACTTAATGGGTCTTTCAACACTAGCTCGGCCACCTTGCGTTCAGATTTACGCAACTTAGTCAGCGTATCGCTAATGGTTTGTGTGAGTTCGGCTGGCTTCATAGTTGTATTTTTATTTGTTGTTTGTAAAAAATTTACAAGAAATCGCCGAAAATTGCTAGTTTTGTAGTAAAAAATCAATCCTGAATATTACCCCATAATAATAAATAGCAAAAAATAAGCCTTAAACGGCATAACAAAAACGCTATATTGACCATTATCTTGCTAAACTATGCCCATGGA
>JBMZFJ010000042.1:0-5731 GCA_049615345.1 Porticoccaceae bacterium
ATGAAATGGAAGGTGTAAGCGAAGAGCTAGCGCGAGAAGCATTTGCACTAGCGGCAGCTAAGCTGCCAGTTGCAACCACCTTTGTTAAAAGAACGGTGATGTAAAGATGAAAGCTAAAGATTTACGCGAAAAGTCGGTTGAAGAATTACAGTCGACTTTAGGTGAAGAGCAAGAAGCCCAGTTCAAGTTGCGTATGCAACAAGCTACTGGTCAGCTTACTGAGACTCACAAGGTGAAAGATACGCGTCGTAATATTGCGCGTCTTAAAACAGTTATCACTCAGAAGGCAGGTGAATAGTTATGTCTGATACAAAAACTACTACACGTACACTGACCGGCAAAATTGTCAGCGACAAGATGGATAAGTCCATCACAGTGCTAGTTGAGCGCCGAGTGAAGCACCCTGTTTATGGGAAAATTTTGACCAAGTCATCAAAAATTAAAGCGCATGATGAAACAAATGATGCGCGTATGGGTGATGTGGTAACAATTGCTGAATGTGCACCTATTTCTAAGTTCAAATCTTGGAAGCTGGTAAACATTGATGAGCGAGCTTTAGCAGAATAATTCTGCTGATAGTGATAGTTTCGGGGAACGAAAATGATTCAAACAGAAAGTTATCTTGATGTAGCAGACAACAGCGGCGCACGTCGTGTTATGTGCATCAAAGTATTAGGTGGATCCCACCGTCGCTATGCACGGGTTGGTGACATTATTAAGGTTACCGTTAAAGAAGCGATTCCTCGAGGCAAAGTGAAGAAAGGTCAGGTAATGAGTGCGGTTGTAGTTCGTACTAAAAAAGGTTTGCGCAGACAAGACGGCAGTTTAATCAAATTTGATGATAACGCTGCAGTTTTATTAAACGCGAGCAATGCGCCTGTAGGAACACGTATCTTTGGGCCAGTAACCAGAGAGCTTCGCAATGAAAAATTCATGCGAATTATCTCATTGGCTCCTGAAGTACTTTAAGCGAGGTTTTAGACATGGCAATGAAGAAAATCAAGCGTGATGACGAAGTCGTTGTTATCGCTGGCAAAGACAAAGGCAAGCGAGGCAAGGTGCTTAAAGTCTTAGATGATAATCGTCTATTGGTTTCTGGTGTGCAAATGATGAAGAAGCACCAAAAGCCAAACCCTCAAGCAGGTGTTCCAGGCGGAATTATTGAAAAGGAAGCGCCAATTCAGGTTTCAAATGTCGCGATCTTCAACAGTGCAACAAACAAAGCGGACCGAGTTGGCTTTAAAGTGCAAGAAGACAGCACAAAAATTCGAGTATTTAAGTCAAGCGGCGAAGCCGTAGACGCTTAAGGATAGGTAGAGCAAATGGCAAGGCTGAAAGAAGTTTACAATAAAGAAATAGCACCTGAGCTTAAAAAAGAGCTTGGTCTATCAAATGTAATGGAAGTTCCACGCATCCTTAAGGTAACTCTTAATATGGGTGTTGGTGAGGCTCTGGGTGATAAGAAAGCGCTAGAGAATGCAGTAGCTGACCTCACGCTTATCTCTGGTCAAAAGCCAGTGATAAACAACGCAAGAAAATCTATTGCAGGTTTTAAGGTCCGTCAAGGCTGGCCAATTGGTACTAAGGTTACATTGCGCAGTGAGCGTATGTATGATTTTTTAGAGCGCCTAATTAGCGTTGCTATCCCACGTATCCGAGATTTCCGTGGTATTAGTCCAAAGCAGTTTGATGGTAGAGGTAATTTCTCAATGGGTGTCAGTGAGCAGATCATTTTCCCTGAGATTGATTACGAAAAAATTGATAAGTTGCGAGGTCTTGATATCACAATCACGACATCAGCTCGTAACGATGACGAAGGTCGCGCACTATTGCGTGCCTTTAACTTCCCGCTTAAAGGTTGAGGTAGCAGACTCATGGCAAAAGTATCTATGGTAGAGCGCGAAAAGCGTCGCGCCAAAACGGTTGAGAAATACGCTGCTAAGCGCGCTGAATTAAAAGCGACAATTAGTAACGTAAACGCTTCAGATGAAGAGCGTTGGGAAGCACAGCAAAAGTTGCAAAAGTTACCCCGCGACGCCAGCCCAGTTCGTCAACGTAATCGTTGTAGCGTAACTGGTCGTCCTCACGGAGTTTACAGAAAATTTGGTTTATGCCGAAACAAACTACGCGAGAGTGCAATGCGCGGTTTTGTTCCCGGACTACGTAAAGCCAGCTGGTAGTTTAGGAGCAATATACTATGAGTATGCAAGATCCATTAGCAGATATGTTGACGTGCATTCGTAATGCCCATCATCGTAGCAAGCCAGAAGTTACAATGCCTTCTTCAAAGCTTAAAGCCTCTGTGGCAAAAGTTTTGCAAGATGAAGGTTATATTAATGGCTTTAGTGTCAGTGCAGAAGTTAAGCCTACATTGACTATAGATTTGAAGTATTTTGACGGAAAGCCGGTGATCGAAGAGATCAAAAGAGTGAGTAAGCCGAGTCTTCGTCATTACAGTGGTAGCAATGATCTACCCCAAGTACGAAGCGGTCTCGGAATTGCTGTTATCTCAACCAGTAAAGGTGTGATGACAGATCGAGCTGCAAGAGCTGCCGGTATCGGCGGTGAAATTCTTTGCACAGTATTCTGATAGGAAACAACAATGTCTAGAGTTGCAAATAATCCAGTAGCCTTACCACAGGGTGTCGAAGTTACATTAAGTGACTCTGATATTTCTGTTAAAGGCGCCAAAGGAACATTGGCCATGGCCATCAATCCTCAAGTAGAAGTTGTGAAGGGTGACAATGTTTTGACCTTTGCAGCCCGATCTGGGGATACCTTTGCACGAGCGATGTCTGGTACAACCAGAGCGCTTGTGAACAATATGGTTGTCGGTGTTACACAGGGTTTTGAGACTAAACTTGATTTAGTTGGTGTAGGTTACAGGGCGCAGGTTCAGGGTAAGAAGCTTAATCTTACGCTTGGTTTTTCGCACCCAGTGGTCTATGAATTACCTGAGGGTGTATCTGCTGAAACGCCAAGTCAGACAGAAGTTCTACTTAAGTCTGCTGATAAGCAAAAATTGGGTCAGGCCGTCGCTGAAGTTAGGGCGTTCCGTCCACCAGAGCCTTATAAAGGTAAAGGTGTTCAGATTTCTGGCGAATATATACGACGTAAAGAAGCCAAGAAGAAGTAATAGGTTAAAACCATGAGCGATAAAAAATTATCACGTCAGCGTCGAGCACGACGTTCACGAATGAAGATACGCGAGCAGGGCGCAACGCGTCTATGCATCAACCGTACCCCGCGTCATATCTATGCGCAGGTTATTGCAGAAGGCGGGGCTAAAGTACTTGCCAGTGCATCTACCCTGGATAAGGATCTGAAGTCAGAAGGTACGGGTAATGTTACTGCAGCCGCGGCTGTTGGTAAGTTAGTTGCTGAGCGTGCTGTTGCAGCTGGTGTTAAAGCAGTTGCCTTTGACCGCAGCGGTTTTAAATATCACGGCCGTGTTAAAGCACTGGCAGACGCCGCGCGTGAAGCCGGCCTCGAATTTTAATAGGTAATAGATATGGCTTTTACAGATCAAAAAGACGCTGCAGCTGAAGGTATGCTAGAAAAGCTGGTACAGGTTAACCGTGTTGCTAAAACAGTTAAAGGTGGACGTATTTTCTCTTTCACAGCGTTGACTGTTGTTGGTGATGGTAATGGCAAGGTTGGGTTTGGTCGCGGTAAAGCGCGCGAAGTTCCAGCGGCTATTCAAAAGGCAAATGAAGCCGCTCGTAGAAATATGATTGATGTAGCTCTGGATGGCTCTACTATTCAGTATGCTACCAAAGGTATTCATTCTGCCTCAAAAATCTATATGCAGCCTGCATCAGAGGGTACTGGTGTAATTGCCGGTGGTGCTATGCGGTCTGTGTTGGAAATTGCTGGTGTACAGAACGTACTAGCCAAGTGCTACGGTTCTACTAACCCAGTAAATGTTGTTAGAGCAACGTTTAATGCTCTAAGAGATATGAAGTCTCCTGATGATGTTGCTGCTAAGCGCGGCAAATCAGTTGAAGAAATTCTGAATTAGTTGACGTTTTAAAGCGTCTCGGTGATTGGAAATAGATCATGGCTAAAGCTAAAGTAAAAAAAGTAAAAGTCACTCAAGTTAAGAGTGCAATTGGGCGATTAAAAAACCATCAGGCTTGTCTCAGTGGTTTGGGATTGCGTCGTATGCACCACACAGTGGTTGTGGAAGATACGCCATCTAATCGCGGCATGATCAATAAAGTTAACTATTTGTTGCAGGTTGAGGAAGCTTAAGATGCGTCTGAACACCCTAAGCCCAGCCCCGGGTAGAGTCAAAGAGGGCAAGCGTTGTGGTCGAGGTATTGGTAGCGGTCTAGGTAAAACTGGTGGTCGCGGCCACAAGGGACAGAAGTCTCGAACTGGCGGTTCGGTTCGTCCAGGTTTTGAGGGTGGTCAAATGCCACTTCAAAAGCGATTGCCAAAATATGGTTTTACATCGCGTTTAGCGGCAGTAACGGCTGAAATTCGATTGTCAGAATTGAATCTTATAGAAGGTGATGTTGCTGATATGGAAGCCTTACTTAAAGCGAGACTAATTAATAACAATATTAGTCGTGCCAAAGTTATCGCCTCAGGTGAGCTTAAGAAAGCTATTACCCTTAAGGGTATCGGTGCTACAAAAGGTGCAGCAGCTGCGATTGTTGCCGCTGGCGGAAAGGTAGAAGAGTAAGTCTTATGGCTAGAGCAGATGCAGCTACTATGGGTAATTCGAAAGGTTTAGGTGAGCTTTGGGCTCGCTTACGCTTTTTACTACTCGCCATTATCGTTTACCGATTGGGCACCCATATTCCTGTTCCTGGATTTGACCCAGAACGCCTTGCTGATTTATTCACTCAGAATCAAGGTACGTTCTTAGGTCTATTCAATATGTTCTCGGGCGGCGCCCTTGAGCGTATGAGTATCCTTGCTCTTGGTGTTATGCCCTATATATCTGCCTCTATTATTATGCAGTTGATGTCGGCTACTGTCCCTGCTTTAGAGCAGCTTAAGAAGGAAGGTGAAAATGGACGCCGTCAGATTAATCAGTACACAAGATATCTGACTGTTGCGCTAGCTTTGTTCCAAGGGACAGGTCTAGCAGTAAGTTTTGCCACTCAGGGTTTGGCTTTTGAAGTTAACAGCTTATTTTACATGGTGGCTATTGCCTCACTGGTATCGGGTGCTGTTTTCCTCATGTGGCTTGGTGAGCAGATTACTGAACGCGGTGTAGGCAACGGCATCTCGATGCTTATTTTTGCTGGTATTGTCGCGGGCATCCCCGGTGCAATTGGCCAGGCAATTGAGTCCGCCCGTCAAGGCGATCTTAACTCTCTAATGCTTTTAGTTATTTTAATACTGGCGCTTGCGGTTGTTTACTTTGTGGTATTTATCGAGCGTGGTCAGCGTCGTTTGACGGTTAACTATGCACAAAAACAGGGTCGTAAAGGCTATAACGCTCAGACCTCGCATTTACCATTAAAAGTTAATATGGCCGGTGTAATCCCAGCTATTTTTGCCAGTAGCCTATTACTATTCCCAGCTTCTATTAGTCAATGGTTTGGGCAGGGAGTAAACGCGCCAGCTTGGTTGCAGGATATCTCTCTATTGATTGGTCCTGGGCAGCCACTTTATGTTTTATTGTTTTCTGCATTAATTATTTTCTTCAGTTTCTTCTATACGGCGTTGATGTATAACCCGAGAGAAGTGGCTGATAATTTGAAAAGGGGCGGTG
>JBMZFJ010000043.1:0-5285 GCA_049615345.1 Porticoccaceae bacterium
GCCTGAAACAGCGTCCGCTGTGCCACCAACACATCCACAATATTACGTGTCCCAACATCATAGCCGGCTTGCGTCGCTTTTAATGCGCTTTCAGCCGATGTAATTGCCTGCTTTCGTGCCTTCACTCTGGCCGCATTGGTGATAGCTAGCTGATGATTAGATCGAGCAGCTTGCGTGGTATTGCGTTTGGCGGCTATATAATTTTGTTCTGCGGCCTTGGCTTGATAAGAAGATTGACGGGCCTGAGAGCTGATTAGTCCACCAGAAAAGATAGGCATAGTAAGGTTCAAGTTAATTGCTGTTTGCTCTGTTACCAGGGCTTCAGCTGCAGTAGTTGCCTCAACATCGCGCTTACTATAGTCGGCAGAAACAGTAATTTTTGGCAAGTGTTGCGCTTTGGCCGCTTTAGCGGTTTGAATAGCCGCTTGTTGAGCTAACAGGCTAGCTTTAAGTTCAAAATTGTTGGCTAGCGCATATGCTACCCATGACTCTGAGTCAGTTGGATTAGGTGCTTTGGCAACAAAGTCATCTTTAAGACCCGCTAACTGACTGTGATTTTTGCCGCTCAAAACCTGTAACTGATCAAACGCTATATCGAGCGCACCATTAGCTTCTAGGCTGTTTACGCTAGCGTCATCAAAAATAGCTTGAATTTCATGCACATCGGTAATGGGTAAAAGGCCGACTTCAAACCGCTCAGTTACTTGCTCTAGTTGGCGTTGAATGGCTAGCTCCTCGGCTTTACGGGTTTGCTTATTGTCATAGGCACGCAGGACATTAAAGTAGGATTCACTCACTCGAATGATAAGTGATTGCTGTTGGCTGGCGAATTGAGCTTCGGCTACCTGATCCATCTTTTTGGCACTTTGAAATTGAAACCATGCAGGCACATTAAACAGTGACTGACTTAGGCTTGCCGCATAGGTTGTTTTTATCGGCTCTATATTGTCATCGGATGATGGTTCTACTTTGCGAGAAGAAGCCGTTAACTGCGGTAATAAAACAGCCCTGCCTTGCTTTAATGTTTCTTTGTTGGCCTTGTAAGTTGCTCTAGCGGCGCCGGAGATGGGGTCATTCTCAACGGCAGACTGATAAATATCGGCAAGGGTTTCTGCTTTTGCCGATGTGCTGGTTAGCGCTATCAAAGCGATTAACGAAATAAATTGATAGTTAGATAGCATATGTTCTCCATGCATTTTTCACAGTCATTTTGACCCTATCCTGAGGCAAATGATTACCTTATAAGCCTTATCATAATAGTTATCCTAGTGGATAAACAATCATAAAGACAAGAAGATGATTATAAGCGCAAATGTATCTGCTAAGTTACGTTAATTGGGCAAAATATGATCAATAAACGTCGATTAAAGCGTAGATAAGTCTAAGAAAATCTTAGTCTACTTGATGGGCGTTAATGGAATAGTGCCGCGTAATCAGGTATATTTTTACATCACATTAATTGCTTTAAATACCTATGCAAAGACAAAATTTTAGCTTGGCTTGCCTGCACCGAGAATGCGAGCTTAACTACGGTCGACTCGAGCGCCTAACAGATGAAAATCTTAGGTTGGGCAGCTGTTTTCAAATCGTCAATGCGCGAAATTCGGTTCTTGATTTTAAGGTCATCGAGCTGGCTAAATTTACCACTACCCTATGTATTAAAATTAAATCTAACAGTCCTAAATGGCTGCCAAGTATAGAGTTAAAAGCAAGAATTTATCGCGATGCCAAAATGGCCGAGGTCATTGAGTGGTGTTCGGACAGCACGATTCCTTGGGCGCTTGTAGAGCGCAAAGGTCCACAATCAAGAGATGAGAAGTGGCAGTGGAATATATTTTTAGGAGAGCTGCTTTATCAGGCTTTACGCCATAGGCGCATTGCCCAAGTGCAAAGTAGTTAATTAAGTGACGGCTTTAAAACTCACGCAGATTACTGATTTGCATCTTGGGCCAACGCCAGATTTCACCTGTAGAAATATAGCAACATACCAAACCCTTAGGGCTGTTCTTGCCGCTATTGAGCGCGATGGGCGGGGTGAGGATAGACTTTTACTGACAGGGGATATTGCCAGTGATGGTCAGGCGCAAGCCTACAGGCAATTAGATCAATTACTGTCAGCGCAAAATAAGCAGGCGTTGTGGCTTCCTGGCAATCATGACCGCATGGATCTGATGCACAAAAACTTTGTCCATTTTCCATTTATGCCTGTTTTTGAAGATAAAAACTGGGCGATAATTATGTTGGATAGTTCATTGCCCGATCAGCCCGAAGGATTTATCTCAAAGGATCAGATGCATCAACTTGAACAGTATATGGATAATCTGGCGCATAAAAATATCCTTGTCACAATGCACCATAGTCCGGTTGCGGTTAATAGCCTATGGGTTGATAAGCATCGCATTGCTAATCACAGCCTTTTACATAAGTTGCTAGTTGCCCACGGCAAGGTAAGGGCGGTGATAAATGGCCATATTCACCAAGAACATCAAGCCGATTGGGATGGAATTACCGTCTATGCGACGCCATCTACCTGCTTTCAATTTAAGCCTAAAGTTACTGATTTTACTCTTGACGATCGTCCGCCTGCCTATAGATGGATCGATTTATATGATGATGGAAAAATCAATACTGGCGTAAAATATTTGCAGTCATTTTCTGCTGATGCCTATGCTTAAATCTGCCGCTGACAGTCGCCCTTTTTTGACTATAATGTTGTTTGGATTTCAGGTCAGTTAATACGATGTCGATGCTACTTTACTTGCACGGTTTTAATAGTTCTCCACAGTCAAAAAAAGCCATTGAGACTGAGCGTTGGTTGCAATTAAATAAGCCGGATATAAAGTTTTGCTGCCCCCAGTTATCACCCTATGCTTCTAAGGTTATGCAGACACTTAGACCTCTTGTAGAAGCTTATTTGCCACAGCCAGTGTATTTGGTAGGCAGTTCTATGGGCGGATTCTTCGCAACCTGTCTCTCTGAGCAATATAACTTGCCCGCTGTGCTGATAAACCCTGCCGTAAATCCCGGTTCTGGGTTACACTCTTGGTTAGGAGAAAACAGAAATTTTATAACGGGTGAACGTTGGATTTTTGAACCGCGACACATCGAAGAATATTGCGACATAAATCCACAGTCCATCAAGCGCCTACAAAATTATAAATTACTGTTGCAAACTGGTGATGAGGTATTGGATTATCGCCATGCGCAAAAGCGATATAAAGGCTGTGCGATGGAGACTGAAGTTGGTGGGGATCACAGCTTTGTGGATTACCAGCGACATCTGCCAGCCATTTTAAAGTTTTTAACCCATGTGAAAACATGCCAATAATAGAAAAGTAGCCAAAAATAATGAGTAACTACAACGCAGAAGATATTGAAGTCCTAACGGGGTTAGATCCTGTGAAAAAGCGTCCTGGTATGTATACCGATACCAGCCGCCCCAATCATTTGGCTCAAGAGGTAATCGATAATAGTGTCGATGAAGCATTGGCCGGCCATGCCCGAAGAGTTGATGTTACTCTACATAAGGATGGGTCCCTTTCTGTCTGTGACGATGGGCGCGGAATGCCGGTCGATATTCACCCTGAACAGGGTTTGCCCGGGGTTGAGGTAATTCTTTCTACACTGCATGCCGGCGGTAAGTTTTCCAATAGCAATTATCAATTTTCGGGCGGTTTACACGGTGTAGGTGTATCAGTAGTGAACGCCCTATCAGATCGTTTGGATGTCACGGTAAAACGCGGCGGTCAAATCCATCAAATACTTTTTTCTAACGGTGATAAAACCTCTGACCTAAAAGTAATAGATACCTGTGGTCAGCGCAATACCGGCACAATTTTGCGCTTCTGGCCCAACCCCGAATACTTTGATTCAGTGAAATTTAGCGTCTCTCGATTGCGCCATGTGTTAAGAGCTAAAGCGGTACTTTGCAGCGGCCTAACCATGAGTTTTTATGATGAAAATACCAGCGAAAGCTTGGAATGGTTCTACGAAGATGGCCTAAAAGATTATATTGCGGATGCATTGCATGGCTGGGAAGTGTTACCAGCTGAACCTTTTATTGGCACCTTTGCTGCCGAAAATGAAGCCGTAGATTGGGCGGTGCAGTGGTTGCCCGAGGGTGGCGAACTGGTACAAGAAAGTTACGTTAACCTAATTCCAACGCCCCAAGGTGGAACCCATGTCAATGGATTGCGTACCGGTCTACTCGAGGCGATGCGTGAGTTTTGTGAATTCCGCAATCTCTTGCCCCGAGGGGTAAAGCTTACCCCAGATGATATTTGGGATCGCTGTAGTTTTGTACTGTCATCAAAAATGGCTGACCCACAATTCTCTGGGCAAACTAAAGATCGCTTATCTTCAAGAGAAGTAGCAGCATTTATTTCAGGCGTAGTTAAAGACGCCTTTAGTCTGTGGTTAAACCAACATACCGAAGAATCTGAAAAGCTTGCAGAGTTGTGTATTTTACATGCTCAGCGGCGTATGCGTGCCAGTAAAAAAGTGGTGCGTAAAAAGGTTACACAGGGGCCGGCACTACCGGGTAAGTTGGCCGACTGTTCCAGTGATGAGCCCGAGCAGTGCGAGATATTTTTGGTAGAGGGTGACTCTGCGGGCGGTTCTGCAAAGCAGGCGCGAAACCGAGAAAATCAGGCGATTATGCCGTTGCGCGGTAAGATTCTAAATACCTGGGAAGTCGAATCTCAGGAGATTCTTGGCTCGCAAGAGGTACATGACATTTCTGTCGCTCTGGGGGTGGATCCCGGCCTAGAATCTGCAGATGATTTGCGTTACCACAAGATCTGCATTCTCGCCGATGCCGATTCCGACGGCCTGCATATTGCTACCCTACTCTGCGCGCTATTTGTTCGCCACTTCCGTCCATTGGTTGCCAGCGGTCATGTGTATGTAGCCATGCCACCGCTATTTAGAATCGATGTAGGTAAAGATGTTTATTATGCACTTGATGATGCTGAGAGGCAGGGCATTCTCGATCGAATAGAGGCTGAAGGTAAACGTGGCAAGGTAAATGTTCAGCGCTTTAAAGGGCTGGGTGAAATGAATCCGCTACAACTGCGTGAAACCACCATGGATCCCGATACCAGACGCCTAGTACAGCTAACCCTAGAGCCGGGTGATGATACTAATTCAGTACTCGATATGTTGTTGGCAAAGAAACGTTCGCCAGACAGACGTCAATGGCTAGAAGCTAAAGGCAATTTGGCCGACACCAGCAATCTGTAAACAGAATAAAATAAAGGAAGGGCAATGAACGATACAGTAACCTT
>JBMZFJ010000044.1:0-5102 GCA_049615345.1 Porticoccaceae bacterium
AAGTGAACAAGAGTGAATATAAGTCTGTATGTCACACAGTTCGTGAAGATGGTCGTTATGTAGAGGTGGGCGAAAATGATAATCTTATCGTGCAAAAGCTTCAGGCGAACCCATCAGCACTGGGTGTATTTGGATTTAGCTTCCTAGATCAAAATGCGGACAAGGTACAGGGCTCCCTGATCGAGTCTGTAGAGCCAACCTTTGAATCAATTGCTGATAAGTCATACCCAATTTCAAGACCGCTATATTTCTATGTAAAGAAAGCACATATTGATGTAGTACCAGGTATTTTGGGGTATTTGACTGAGTTCACCAGTGAGAGAGCATGGGGCGAGGACGGTTACTTGGCTGAAAAAGGCATGATTCCATTGCCCGAAGCTATAAGAAAGGCAAAAGCAGCTAGCGTGAGAGCATTAACGCCAATGAATGGAAAAGAACCATTGAAATAATCTCAATAAGTTGTCAAAGTACAACCCGGCTCAGGTAGCCGGGTTGTTTTGTTTATAGTGGATTAGTTTTTACCTATGGAATCTTCGAATTTATTTCTATTAATGCTCACTCTAGGAGCTGTTGCTTTCTACATTGGCCGCAGCCGATCACTAGCAGTAGCAACGCCACTGGGGGGTATTAGGCACCTTCACTCGCTGCCAAATTACTACGGGCTCAATGCGCTACTCTGGTGTGCACTACCATCACTATTTCTTTTAATTCTATGGCTAGTGTTTGATGAGGCAGTGATCAATAGTATTGTAATGAGCTCATTGCCGGCTGAATTGGTACCCAGTTCAAAAGCTGATTACAACTTACTATTAAATAAAATTAGCAACCTTGCTGACGGCATTATGGGTACTCAGGGTCAGCCAGTCGCTTTAATTACTGTTGCCGAGTCAATGGCCGGTATGCGTGTGATCTCACAATGGGTGCTGACGGCGCTGTGCTTAATATTAGCCACCATTGGCCTGTATTGGGGTTGGAGAAGGGTTGCCGCTGATTTTAGAGCGCGCCAGTCGGTTGAAAGGGTGATGGAAAATCTCCTCCTTGGTTGTGCCTGTTTAGCCATTTTTACCACTGTAGGCATTGTATTTTCGGTACTGTTTGAGTCGATTCAGTTTTTTAGATCAGTGCCGTTTTTTGACTTTGTGTTTGGTTTAGATTGGAGCCCGCAAACGGCCATCCGCGCCGATCAAGTGGGTTCTTCAGGGAGTTTTGGTGCTGTTCCCTTATTTGTGGGTACTTTGTTAATTTCTGCTGTGGCTATGTTTGTTGCGGTGCCCATCGGCTTAATGTCTGCAATTTATCTTGCTGAGTACTCAAGTAAATCAGTTAGAACCTATGCCAAGCCCGCTCTGGAAGTCTTAGCCGGTGTGCCAACTGTTGTTTATGGCTTTTTTGCCGCTTTGACCGTTGCGCCATTCTTGCGCGACTTAGGTGCCGATTTTGGGCTGACTATTTCTTCAGAAAGTGCGCTTGCAGCCGGTCTGGTTATGGGGGTAATGATTATTCCATTTATTTCATCTTTGGCAGATGATGTTATTACCGCTGTGCCACAGGCCATGCGCGATGGCTCCCTTGCAATGGGTGCGACCCATTCGGAAACAGTTCGCAAAGTGGTTATACCTGCGGCATTGCCCGGCATTGTTGCTGGTATTATGTTGGCAATCTCGCGCGCCATTGGTGAAACTATGATTGTAGTAATGGCGGCCGGTCTTGCGGCGAAACTAACGGCTAATCCGCTCGAGTCGGTGACGACGGTGACGGTACAAATTGTTACATTGCTAACCGGCGACCAAGAATTTGATAGTCCTAAAACATTAGCAGCCTTTGCATTGGGTCTTATGTTATTTACGGTGACATTATTGCTAAATATTTTTGCGCTACATATTGTGAAAAAGTATCGGGAGCAATATGAGTAATTCCATGGATAACTTACAAAAAATTAAAAGCTCCCTTAAACGTCGAAGCCGCTCAGAAAGCCGTTTTCGCTGGTATGGCCGCGTTGCTATCATTATTGGTTTGGCCGCTGTTTTAGCTCTCTTTGTCGATATTATTAGCAAGGGCCATGGAGCGTTTAAGGCTACCTATATTCAGGTTGATATTCATTATGATGGCGACCGTCTAGGCGTTACTAGCTTGGCGGATAAGTCGCAGTTGATGCAGGCTAATTGGGATGCGCTGGTTAAATCGGGCTTGCGTGAAAAGTTTTCTGATGTGTCCGGCCGACGTGACAAGCGCCAGCTATACAAGTTGGTGAGTAATGGTACTGGGTTCGATTTGAAAGAACACTTAGTAGCCAACCCGCTATTATTGGGTGAAACAGAATCCCAGTGGCTACTAGCTGACGATGATATTGATACCTATTACAAGTCTTGGCTAGACGGTGAGCCCTACGATGCTCGACTGACTAAAAAGCAAATTCAGTGGATTGATCAACTGCATCAGCAGGGCGATATAAGGCTACAGCTTAATACCAACTTATTGACCCGAGGCGATTCAAGAGAGCCTGAGCAAGCGGGTATCTATGGTGCCGTTATGGGCTCGCTTTTAACACTATTGTTGACCCTAATGCTGTCATTCCCTATCGGGGTTGCGGCGGCGATATACCTCGAAGAGTTTGCGACCAAAAATAAGTTTACTGATTTTATTGAGGTTAATATCAATAATTTGGCGGCTGTTCCTTCGATTATTTTTGGATTATTGGGCTTGGCGGTATTTATTAATTTCTTCCATGTACCCAGATCTGTTCCTATCGTGGGTGGCTTGGTACTAACCTTGATGACTTTGCCAACCATTATTATTACCAGTCGAGCTGCAATTAAATCGGTGCCGCCCTCAATTAGAGAAGCTGCACTGGGTATGGGTGCATCAAAATACCAAGTTGTAATCCATCATGTATTACCCCTTGCGCTACCGGGGATGCTTACCGGTGCTATTATTGGTATGGCTCAGGCATTGGGTGAAACAGCGCCATTGTTGATGATTGGTATGGTGGCATTTATTGTCGATATTCCTCAGGGATTTACCGACCCAGCTACCGTATTGCCGGTACAGATTTTCCTCTGGGCAGATAGCCCAGAAAGAGCCTTTATCGAAAAGACATCAGCAGCCATTATGGTTCTGTTATCATTTCTATTAATTATGAATATTTCAGCCGTTTGGTTGAGAAAGCGTTTAGAACGTCGTTGGTAAATGAGACTTATTATGAAGCAAGCTAAAGCCGCAGCTAAATCTGCGACAGACACAAAGTCAAATCCAAAACAAAATTTGGAAGTTGATACAACTCAGGCTACGGTAGGTAATCGTTTTTGTGAAAATCCAAAAATGAGTATGCGTGATGTTAATGTATTCTATGGTGACAAGCAGGCGATTTATGACGTCAGTGTCGATATTGCTAAGAATGAAGTTATTGCTATGATCGGCCCCTCTGGCTGTGGTAAATCAACCTTTTTGCGATCTTTGAACCGCATGAATGATACGGTAGACGGTTGTAAGGTAGAGGGTGAAGTGCTGTTGGATGGCGATAATATTTATCAGCAGAATTTGGATGTGGTTGAATTGCGCGCTAGAGTAGGTATGGTGTTTCAAAAACCCAACCCCTTCCCTAAGTCAATTTTTGAAAACATCGCCTATGGCCCTAAGATCCATGGTTTAGCTGATTCCCGTGTTGATCTTGATGAGATTGTTGAGGATAGTTTAAAAAAAGCGGGGCTGTGGGAAGAGGTGAAAGAGAGACTTCATCAGCCAGGAACTGGTCTCTCTGGCGGTCAGCAACAGCGACTCTGTATTGCTAGAGCCATTGCGGTCAGTCCTGAGGTTATACTCATGGATGAGCCATGTTCAGCGCTAGATCCAATTGCTACGGCCAGAATTGAAGAATTAATTGAAGAGTTAAGTCAGAATTTCACGATTGCTATAGTGACACACAGTATGCAACAGGCGGCACGTGTTTCACATCGAACCGCTTATTTTCATCTTGGAAAGCTGATTGAGGTCAATCCAACTGAGCAGGTGTTTACTATGCCTGAGCATCAGTTAACAGAAGCCTATATTACAGGCCGTTTTGGCTAGTAGATGCCAAAGAATTTGAAGTAACACAGTTTAAAGGAAGCTAAATATGCCAAAAATGTCATTTGAAAATCATATTATGACCCAGTTTGATGAGGAGCTTGAAGAAATTCGCACTCAGCTAATGGAAATGGGTGGCAAGGTTGAGCAACAGCTTAAAAATGCAATACAGGCTGTGATTAAAGCAGATAGTAGTTTGGCCGAAGAGGTGATTCGCGAAGAGCGCCTAGTGGATGAAATGGAAGTGGATATCGATGAAGCCTGTATTTTAATTATTGCCCGCCGACAGCCAGCAGCCAGTGACCTACGTTTTGTGATGATGGTTACCAAGGCCATAAATGATCTCGAGCGTATAGGTGATGAATCAAGAAAAATTGCCAATCATGCCGTTATCCTGTCTGAGCAGGATGGCTTATCACAGGGTTATAAAGAGGTTCGTCATCTTGGTGACTCGGTATCCGGTATGCTAGCTAATGCACTCGACGCCTTCGCACGTTTTGATGTTGACGCTGCTATGAAAACCTTAGAAGAAGATGCGCAGGTTGATCTAGATTATAAAAGTGCCCTTCGCGAACTAGTTACCTATATGATGGAAGACCCAAGAAGCATTAGCCGTGCAATTAATGTTCTATGGGTTGTTCGATCTCTAGAGCGTATTGGCGATCATGCCAAAAACCTGTGTGAACAAATTGTTTATGTTGTTAAAGGTAAAGATATAAGACATCAATAATTGATGATTTTATAGTGCTATCGAAACGGAGGCTTAGGCCTCCGTTTTTTTGAAAGTTAGCGTTGAAATTTTCGACATAAAATTGTCACATTAATAACATATTAATGACATAAAAATAACATATATTCGCAATCAAACAAGCTCAGCACTGTAATTTTTTACAAGTACTGTGTCACTTCTATAAGTCCGTAAATGGACTTTTTATTTGCGGAGTTATAATGAAAAACCATTCTTTCAAAATTCTTGTATTTTGTTTTATTTTATCGGCACCGTTAGCGTCTGCTAGTAATACATTTGTTCAGGCATTTCT
>JBMZFJ010000045.1:0-4724 GCA_049615345.1 Porticoccaceae bacterium
GCTTGCTTGGCCATCTGGGCAATCATTGGGTCCAATTTCTTTTGACATAAACCTTTTGCTTCCTCAAGCGCCTGGTTTAAATCTTTATTCGCTTGAGGAGCAGCAAAAACCGAGGCGCTAAAAGCTTGAATAAAAACGAGTAATAAAACAATGCTGGCGAAGACTTTACTCTTCATAACTAGTCCCTTTACATGTAAAGATATCCCTACATCTATGTATAGACTAGTTCGCTAAATTTTGCCTAACTAATTTAAGCCACTCGCACCGTTGATTTTTCAGTTCGAGTTAAGCTTGTTAATGGAAGGACCGCTTTGACCTTTTGGCTTAGAATAGTGATCAAGACAATGGCTCTGGAATCACCATCAATTTGCGAAAATATGGCATTTAGACCGCGAAATGGTCCGTCTAATACCTTCAGCTGCTCACCCTTTTCAGGGAGATCAGAAATCACCCTGTCATTATTTTCATCAACTCTTTGTTTTAGCTGATCAATCAATTCATCGGGAACGGCGGAGGGCTGATTGCCAAAGGATATAATTCGATTGACACCACGGGTGTAATTGACCGATAAGGCAGAGACATTATCTTGATCGAATTGGACAAATAAATAATTAGGGAATAGTACTTCTCTAGATACCTTGCGCTTGCCACGGCTAAGTTTTTCCACAAAAACCTTAGGACAAAAGGCTTTGACCCCCTGTAACTCGAGATTCTCGACCGCCCTATCTTCTTGTTTCGGCTTTGTTTGAACTAAAAACCAACCATTCACAGTAATTTCTCTTCGTTCTACTAATTATCGTATAGATCTTGGCTAATTTACACTGATTCAATCAAAGCTAACAGTGCATCTTGATTTTGTTGCAAAATTTGTTCATCACCGCGGGACTCAATGTTCAATCTAATTACTGGCTCGGTATTACTCATTCTAAGATTAAAACGCCATTCAGGGAATTCCATAGACACCCCATCAGTGGTATCGATGACTAAGGCTTGGTCCTGATATTTTGCAGTAACTGCGGCAATCACCGCGCTGGCATCAGATACCTTGCGGTTGATTTCGCCCGGCGATGGGTAGGCTTCTACCATCTGTTTAACCAACTCAGACAGTGGGTTACCGGTTTTACTAACCAACTCCAACACCAATAACCACGGAATCATGCCACTATCACAGTAAAAGAAATCTCTAAAGTAATGGTGTGCACTCATCTCGCCACCGTAAACCGCATCTTCGGCGCGCATACGTTCCTTAATAAAGGCATGACCAGTTTTTGACTGTATAGCTTCACCACCACCGCGTTTAGCAACATCAATGGTATTCCAGGTTAAACGAGGATCATGCACAATTTTTGCGCCAGGATTTTTAGCTAAAAACGCCTCGGCTAACAGGCCAACAATATAATAACCCTCGAGGAAGTTGCCTTTTTCATCAACCAAGAAACAGCGATCAAAATCACCATCCCAAGCTATCCCCATATCGGCTTTATGCTCTAATACTGCATCAATAGTGGGTGCACGATTTTCATGCAGAATAGGATTGGGAATACCATTGGGGAAGTTACCATCTTGTTCATTGTGAATTTTTACAATCTCAACCGGAACGCCGGAATCTATAAAACGCTTTTCAATAGCATCAACCACATGGCCTGCAGCACCATTGCCTGCGTTCATCACCAGCTTCATAGGCTTGATTGCACTTAAATCAATGTAATCCATCAAGTGGTCAAGATAGGGTTCTAAAATAGAGACCTGCTTAACACTGCCACGAGCACTCTCATCAACTGCAGGGAAATTGTTTTCTTCGGCCATTGCTTTAATCTGCAATAGACCTGTATCGGAACTGATAGGTTTAGAATTTTCTCTTACCGGCTTCATACCATTATAATCGAGCGGGTTATGGCTAGCAGTCACCTCAATACCGCCATCAGTTTCTAGGTATGAGGTGGCAAAGTACACCTCTTCTGTACCCACAACACCAATATCAATCACATCTGCACCGGTATCACAGATACCACGAGCTAGTGCTTGCTTAAGCTCTTCACTGGTCAAGCGCACATCGCCACCTAGAACAACCTTGTTTGGCTTTAAAAACTCGGCAAAAGCGCGACCAATTCTGTAGGCAACCTCTTCATCCAGTTCTGTTCCGAGCTGTCCTCGGATATCGTAGGCTTTAAAACAAGTTAGTTCGGACATTGTGCGGTTTTCTCCAAATAAGTATCTGACACCCAGCGGGCGATCTATCAGTTAACACCTACCCCCATAGTTATACTAAATCCATCTTTGAGTAACTGACATTGGGGTAACGCTTAAGGCGCGCGATTATACCTAATCTATGGCATTTGTTCTTAACTTTTGTCCTATTCAAAACTAATTCTTTGTTTATTAGCTTCAATCTTCGCATTTCCAACACCTGACACCGCCTTTAATTGCTCAAAATCTTGAAATGGACCCTGCTTTTCACGTGTTTGGACAATACGCTGTGCTATTGCCTCGCCTATGCCTTCAAGCTTATCAGCGATCTCTTTGGCTGATGCAGAATTTATTTTTATGGACTCATGTAACGATGAATTTTCTGGGCTTACTTTTAATTCAGGGGGCTTATTATTTTGGTGGTTAATCGTTGCAGGGGGATTTTGTGCGATTAACTGCTCAACCTCTGGTGACTGCATTATCCCTTTTAATAGGGCTAGTACAAATATAATGGCTAATATTACTAAAAGTATAAGTCGCTGATTGACTGTTACCTTCATGCTGTTCTCCTTAACAAAATTTAATTAACGTCCTTATTAATTATGGCCATTATGATTGGCAATACATTGTAAATAGCGTCGACTGGCTCACAAAAAAATTGTTTAAAAACTAAAATATAAATTCTGACAACAAAATAACCATGCAATCGACCAAAATCACCGCCGCAAAGATCGTTTTTAACGGTGACTGTTTGAACCGTTGTTCGCTGTTTGACTGGCTGACACTAGATTCAAGGTATTTAGCTATTTTTACCCCATAGCGGCCACCCAAAATAACACCCGGTACCGTAAATATTAGTAATTCCCATGGAATGCCTCCAAGGTCAGCGTGAAAGACAAAACCTGCGATTGAACTCACCGCCAAGACTGCCACCCCAGTGCCGATGGCTACATCAAGTCTGAGCCTATAAAAAAACAACAAATAAAGTGCAACTACCTCACCAACACCAATAGCCGTCCACCCCGTAACTAATCCACCAGCAAAGGCTGACACAACAAATAGAATAGAAACAGCATTGGGGGCAAAATGCACTTTTTGCTGTTGATCAGATACTTTAAACCGCATCTCTAGAACCAAGGCAATAAATACACCAAGAGAAATTAATGCGAATAGAGGTTTAATGTAAGCAGATGGCACAATCCACAAATAGGTCGCAAACCAAACGCCTAATACGCTAGCTAGCGAGGCCAAAATAAATGCGTTTTTATCAATATATTGGCGCCCCCACGTCAGTGCTCCAGAGGTCATACCAAAGGCCTGCGTGGCAATACTGAGTTTAAGGGCTAGCGGCGGTGCCAGCTGATAGATAAAAATAAATAGCGGCATAAATAAAAAGCCCCCACCTATGGCTGTGGCATTGGCCACGGATGCGGCAAAAAATGCCACCAGCGTCAAAAATATTTTGGCGCCAAATAAAGCCTGCCCCAAGATGACAACCGTTGATAAACCTACCAGAAATTTAAACTCTGCAGGCAAACCAATAAGACTTCTTAGCAGTTTGTTTTTCAAGGGTTATCTCCAACCTTTTATTCAAGCATAGGTTTATATATTAAATTCAATTTATGTGCATTAATTTATAAAAAAATATCTGTACCAAAAGTATTAAGTAAAAATTAGTAATGACCTAATGCCAAAAAAAAAAGGGCTCCTATTGGGAGCCCTTTGTTAGGTAGGTTTAAATTGCGCACTACATTTGAGGCATATGCTTTAAAAGATGCTCTTCAATGGCACTATGGGATGTTCTGCTAGCATCCGGAGCAATAGCTTGATCAATCAAATCATAGCCATAGAAACCAAACAGATATCTGATCAAAATAAGGCTATCTGTGAGCGCCTTGACCTCACCATCATCATCAATGTCCGCAATGTACATCGCATCTAAAATTTTCTGCTCAATCTCTTGATGATTTAATGTAGATTCCGGAGAGGTGGCATCTTCGATCAAACTTTCACCTCTAAAGCCAAAGCAATAACGCATCATAAGCATACCGTCTGTTAGTGCATCGGCATGACCATTCCCATCAAAGTCCCAAGTACTGCGTATGAGATCCATGTCATAATTTTCAGCACTAAATAAATAGCCTACCGTGGTATCACTGGATGAGAAACCAATGGTTGTTGTTTCCAAATCGGTATCCTGGGTAACATCAAAGCTTATAGACAATAAATTTTCTGGCAATATACCCGGCCAATCGCCAGTAATTGATGCCCAAGCACTTAGAACATATTTATCGGTACTGGCATTGTCATCTAGATTATCATCATCGTTATAAGGTCCATCGGCAAAGATAGAGTCTTTTTCAAGAACATTAGCGAATTCATTGAAGGTCAGCACTGAACTATCGTAGTGAACCTTTAATCCAAGACCAGTTAACGAACTATTGTTATCGGTAACATCATAGTTTACGTCCACGGTAACCGATTTACCCAGCTGAGCAACTGGCTCACCATCAATGGATACAGTCTGATACTCGATA
>JBMZFJ010000046.1:0-4680 GCA_049615345.1 Porticoccaceae bacterium
TTGCTTGCAATACTGAAATTGTAGACCAGTAGCTTAGGATTGGCTGGAACAGTCTGTAAGTTGATGATGCAAAAGAGGGCTTGAAAGCAATAGGTGAATTTAAAATTGTTTGATTCTAGTGGTCTACAATTAGGTCATGATTGGTTTATTGTTTTGCTTATATTTCTCCCCTGGCTTGATGCTGGCGCCGGGAATCATTTTGCCTCCAATCGTATTTTTAATTTCATGTTGTATCCTATTGTTTAGTTCAAAATTTCGTAAAACAGCTATTTATGGGCTTGTGGCCTATGACTTATTCTTTATTCTGGGTAGCCTAGTCATTTTAACTGATGATGGTTCAACAGCAGGTGTAGGATTTATCTTCTTGCCAGTAATTTCATTAGTTTCCGGTGTTATTGCTTGTTTATTTCACTGTATTTTTTCAATTAACAAAAACAATGCCACGTGAAAAATTGGGCTTAATTCACTTCTTAGCAATGATTGGCGCCATTTTCTCTACCAAATCAGCCAGCTCGGGTTTATGTTGCCTGATCTCGTCGGCGCTTAGGCCGTGTAATTCGTGGGGGAAAACCAACCATTCGTCAGTTTCGTGGATATAGTAGTCGGGCACACTATTGGTTTTGTTGTTATTGGGTTTGAAGTAGGGCGTTGCTACGCGAATTTGTGGGGTGTTTTTCTTACAGGCTTTGGTTAGGTCTTTTATCGCCTGCTCAATGGATAGTCCGGTATCGTGAACATCATCGACGATTAACAATGAATCTTCAGACTCTAGTTGGCGAATTATATAGCTTAGGCCATGCACTTTTACCTGTTTTCTGCGTTGTCCTATGCCGGTATAGGATGAAGTTCGGATGGCGATATGGTCTGATTCTACGCCGAGTACATCGAGAAATTCCTGTACCGCAATACCTATAGGCGCGCCGCCTCGCCACACGCCGACGATATAATTGGGGCGATAGCCGCTTTCATAGATTTGCCAGGCTAGGTTGAATGAATCCTCTAAAAGCTGTTGAGCTTTTATATAGTGCTTTTCCATGGCGCCAATATCCTTTTGATTCTATTGCGAAGTTGGTCGATGGTAGCATGTTTGATGATTAGCGTTTGTATAACCTGATTGCCCTGATCCAATTATCTTCAAAAACCGTTACAATCGGCCATGGCTTTTGATTCTGACTCTTTTTTAAAATCGTTGACCCAGCGTCCTGGCATCTATCAGATGCTGGATGCGGAGGGTGCAGTGTTATATGTGGGAAAAGCCAAAAAGCTAAAAAATCGCGTCAGTAGTTATTTTCGCACATCGGGTTTAAGCCTTAAAACCCAAGCGCTAGTAAAACGCATTGCCGATATTGAGGTAACGGTTACTGAGACTGAAACTGAGGCATTGATTCTTGAACATAATCTCATTAAGCAGTCTCGCCCGCCGTTTAATATTTTGATGCGCGATGACAAGAGTTACCCCTATATTTTTTTGTCGGATCGCGATCAGTGGCCGCGTTTGGCATTTCATCGTGGGCCTAAAAAAGCCAAGGGTAGTTATTTTGGTCCTTTCCCCAGTGTGCAGGCGGTGCGCGATAGTATGGGCTTTTTGCAGAAGGTATTTAAGGTTCGCCAATGCGAGGATGTGTTTTTTAAGAATCGATCGCGTCCCTGTTTGCAGTACCAGATCAAACGTTGCACCGCGCCCTGTGTGGATTTGGTTAGCGCAGAAGATTATGCGGCTGATGTCGATAAAACACGCCTTTATCTCGATGGTAAAGCGGATAAAATTTTAAAGCACCTTGAGGTAGATATGGAAAATGCCTCGGCGGAACTTGATTTTGAAAAAGCCGCTGAGCATCGGGATCAAATTTCGGCACTGCGTCAGATTCAAACTGAGCAGGTGATCGAGAAGGGTAAGGGTCTAATCGATGTGGTAGCTGCGGCAGTGATCGATGGGATGGTCTGTGTACATATACTTTATATTAGGCAGGGCCGTATTTTGGGAAGCCGCAGTTATTATCCAAAATCACGCTTGGTCAATAGCCCTGATGAGCTCCTCAGTGACTTTTTGCCACTGCTCTATTTAGAGGGTGGAAGTCGCCCTGATTTACCGAAAGAAATTGTGATTAGTCATAAGATTAATGATGTAGATGTTATTGCTGAGGCAATTAAGCAGCAGGTAGGTCGAAATATTGAGATTCGAGATTCGGTTCGCGGGGTACGATCTAAATGGCTGGAGTTGGCATTGCGCACGGCGGAGCAAAATTTGTCGGCTAAATTAGCTTCAAAGAAAACCCAAGAACAGCGCTTTGAATCATTGCGCGAAACCCTTGAACTTGAACAGATGCCTCAGCGTTTGGAGTGCTTCGATATTAGCCATAGTAGTGGTGAGGCTACCGTGGCCAGCTGTGTGGTATTTGATACCAATGGTCCGCTTAAAAGTGATTACCGGAAATTCAATATTGAAGGGATTACTCAGGGCGATGACTATGCGGCTATGGCGCAAGCGGTGCGTCGTCGTTTTACCCGGCTGATGAAAGGAGAGGCAAAGCTACCGGATATCTTGGTGATTGACGGCGGTAAGGGTCAGTTGGGCATTGTTAAAGACATATTGAATGATTTAGGTGTGGTTGGGGTGTTATTGCTGGGTATCGCAAAGGGAACCACCCGCAAGCCGGGTTTAGAAACCTTAATCTTGGCAGATCAAGATAATCGTGTCATTGCCAAGCCACAGACAGCGGCGTTGCATCTATTGCAACAAATTCGCGATGAGGCCCATAGGTTTGCTATTACTGGTCACAAACAGCGAAGGGATAAAAAACGACGAACTTCACCACTTGAGGGTATTCCGGGTGTAGGGCCAAAGCGCCGTCGAGATTTGCTCAAGCACTTTGGCGGTATCGGTGAGGTAAAAAAAGCCAGTGTGGCAGATTTAGCAAAAGTGCCTAATATTAATAAAAAGGTAGCTGAAGCTATTTACAGTGCGCTGTACAATGAGTAACTTACTAAGATAGTAATAATTCATCTAATAATTAAGAGAATTCTTTAACCATGTGGAATATTCCCAATCAACTTACGCTTCTGCGTATTGGCATGATCCCAGTCTTTGTTGTTCTTTATTACCTACCTTGGGCTTGGAGTCATATTGCATCCGCAGGTATTTTTGGTTTGGCGGCTTTAACCGACTGGGTTGATGGTTATTTAGCGCGAAAGATGGGGCTTGAAACGTCCTTTGGTGCTTTTTTGGATCCTGTAGCGGATAAGTTAATAGTAGTGGTGGCATTGATTATCCTGCTTGAAGTGCATTCAACCATTTGGTTTGCACTGCCGACATTGGTCATTATTGGTCGTGAAGTGGTGATTTCTGCATTGCGTGAATGGATGGCGGAACGAGGCCTGCGTGAAGAGGTTGCTGTTTCTATGCTTGGCAAGGTCAAAACATGGGTGCAAATGGCGGCCATTGTCTTTTTGTTATTAGCGGGTAAGGAATTTGGCGGCTTTGCGATCATTGGTTATTTTGGATTATATGCCTCTGCCGGCATAGCACTCTGGTCAATGATGGTGTATCTAAAACAGGCGTGGCCTGAGATGCGTGGAACCAATAGCGCAGAAACTGACTAGGTTTTATGGTCGATATTTTACGCAAATATCAGCAAACATTGAGATCTGGGTTAAAACTTAACGAAAAGGTCTCTTTAACAGTTGATTTATTGTTGTTATTCCCTAGAATAGCGCTCCTTGCTTACGACAACCTACCTAGTCCAAGCTTGATCAAAAAGACCACATCTTTGTGGCGCTGTAGCAAAGTGGTAATGCAGTGGACTGCAACTCCGCCATCGTCGGTTCGATTCCGACCAGCGCCTCCAAAGCCCGGGTGGCGAAATTGGTAGACGCAAGGGACTTAAAATCCCTCGGTGGCAACACCGTGCCGGTTCAAGTCCGGCCCCGGGCACCATTTCTTTATGTAGCAGATATTTTTCTAATGATAATTCATCCAATAATAGTTTATTGATTATCAATATTATGTCTTTGCAAATTGGTTATTGCTTGTTACAAACAAAAAGCTAAATTGATAATAATGTCATTTACAAGCAGGTCCACTTCAACGCACTATAAGCCCACTTCATCTTATAGGGGTGGTGAATCAAGTGACTTCCTAAGACAATCAGGTGAGGTAGAGATTGTTTATCTAGCTTAAATAACAGTAAGAATAAATATAAAAAAGTTGTATTGGGGTGTCACTTTTAGTTTTCTAATGAGTTCTGCATTTCAAAAATCAAAACATCGTTTTTATAAGACATTATGTTTTTTTGTTCTTGCCGATATTTAGGTTAGTTGCCTATATTGCGTTTAGATTCTTATCGGGGTTTCCATTGTCTAACCGCTTTTTAATAAAGCCGCTTTGTTTTTCAAAGCATTTTTACTTAATAATTTTGGATAAAAATAATATGTCACATCTAAAATCTTACATAACAAATCTTACTGCTTGCCTGGCTAGATTTTTTTCTGGCTCTGTGAAGTTTGTTGCCATTATGCTTATTGCTTCAATAAGCTCATTGGCATCGGCTAACCAAGCAAGTTTTTCAGAAGCCTTTGGTGGAACAACGATCAGTGAAGATGGTACTACCTTTACCTTCCCTGCAGCAGCAGATGGTTGGGGTGGTTTTGCCAACATGAACACTGATCTGTATCCATTGCGAT
>JBMZFJ010000047.1:0-4401 GCA_049615345.1 Porticoccaceae bacterium
CGCGTCAGATTTACAGTCTGATCCCTTTGACCGCTCGGGAATCCCGCCTAAATTTTTAATCAAAATTT
The DNA here is from genome assembly GCA_049615345.1 of Porticoccaceae bacterium. Lineage (GTDB taxonomy): Bacteria > Pseudomonadota > Gammaproteobacteria > Pseudomonadales > Porticoccaceae > HTCC2207. The sequence continues at coordinate 69 of JBMZFJ010000047.1, forward strand.
GTAGCTCTCGATGCATTAAGGCTACTTTTCACACATCAGCATAAATCTGGGCGACGTTTTCACATCCCCAGATTAGCTTTTAAAATTGATTTCGTGTCTATCGACACAAAATCAAAATGGCCACGTATCTTCTTGCGCCACACAACCAATGTCAACAATTACCAATAAAATCAGTAATTTGGCCAGAGAAATGGAGCTGGCGAGAGGAGTCGAACCCCCGACCGGCTGATTACAAGTCAGCTGCTCTACCAACTGAGCTACGCCAGCATCTCTAAGGCGGAGCGCGATTTTAGTGAAAGTGGAGGTTATTAGCAACCTTAAATGTGGGTTCTTTTTAGTTTTTTTTCAAAACAGGCTAAAACTGACTAATTTACTGGCTATATTGCCAGTACAATCACAGGAATCAGGCGCGCAATAAACGCTTAACTAATTACAGATCAATTAGCTCAACACCATCTAGAATAAGACCATCTAAAACCAAGTTAGCATGATTATCCGCGCTGAGACTCATGGCTTGCATTAAAATTTTTGCATCACCGCCAGTGATCACAATACGAACCGGAAATTGAGCCGCCAAACTTTCAATGGTTGAGACTGCCGCTAATAAACAGCCTCTATTAACCGCCTGCTGAGTATTCTTACCCGGCAACCAAAGTTCTTCTGAACCACTGCCAACCACTCGAACATCACTGGTATTTTTCCACAGCGCATCGTGCATTAAAGTTAAGCCGGGAGCTATATACCCACCAACATGCTGACCGCCTGGACCTATAATATCCATTGTAATAGCGCTGCCTGCATCAATCACCATAAGCGGCTCGTCGTAATGATAATAGGCCGCAGCCATTGCAAGCCAGCGATCAATTCCAAGTGATTGAGGGTCCTCATAGGCACAGCTTAATTCGCCAATCGTTGAGGTAACCTGGGCAAGACCAATAGGCGCTGCAAATTGTTCAAGTAATTGCTGCTGAAGCCAATTAAGAACCTTATCACCCGCAACACTAGCAATACGTATTTCGCTGGGCGACTGAATCTCAGACAGATTCAATGTTTCACCCTCAAAAGACTTAGGTGTTAATTGAGCCCCCTCCGCTAAAATTTGACCTTTATTAGTTAAACGCCACTTTATTCGACTGTTGCCCGCGTCTATACTTAGAACCATTGAACTCTATACCCTTAATAACCAACCATATTATACGCTTAATTACTCCTGATTAATCTTTATCTAAAGGCCGCAAACTTAACTCACCGCCAATAAAGTGTTTAACCTCTCCATTGGCCAACTGCATTTTTAGCGCACCAACCTCATCAACGCCTATAGGGGTGCCAACTGTGGACTGATTAGCGGTACTCACCACCGCCTTAGTGCCCTTAAAGGCATCAATTGCTTGCCATTCTTGTTGATAACAGGCAAATCCTGTCTGCTGATAATCAATAAGCACATCAAAGCAATGACTAATAATTAAGGCGGCTAAATTATTTCTCGAAATGGCCTGCTTGCTGACAGCGTTCAAATCAGTCCATGCTTGATCAATATCTTCAGCGCTTTGTTCAGGCATACAATGATTGATACCAATACCAATAATAACTGTACATTGACCCGCTGGGTCGCCAACCATCTCTAGAAGAATTCCTCCCAGCTTTTTATGATTGATATAAATATCATTTGGCCATTTAAGTTGAACGCCCTCAACGTTTAGCTGGCGAAGTGCACGGCTAACAGCAACGCCAATGGCCAGACTTAAGCCCTGAAGGGCACTGGCACCCTGATCAAAATCCCAAATCATTGATAAATAAAGGTTAGCGGCAAATGGGCTGACCCAATTTTTCCCTCTGCGGCCGCGTCCCATGGTTTGATATTCAGATAAAATTACCGTGCCACTGGTCGATTCGACTTGCCGCTGAATCAGCTGATGTGCTTCTTTATTGGTCGATTCAAGGCTCTGGTGTACGTGCAATGCCTTAAGATACTGACTAACGGAGTGCTCGAGGTTAGCGTTTATCCGCTCGCAATCCAACAATTCAAAACCCTGCGGTAGCCTGTAACCTCTGCCCTTAATCGACTGCAACTGCAAACCCATTGATTCTAGCTTTTGCAGCTGCTTCCAAACCGCTGTGCGCGAGACCCCTAGAGCACTGCCTAAGTCCTCGCCCGAATGGAAGTTACCATCTCTTAGAATGCCTAATAATTCAGATTTAATGTGAATGCCCTCAGCTTATTAAGTGATATTAATCCAAATAAATCGAATGCCTAAACCCATAGTGACCCAGGCAAATGCTTTGCGTAACTTTTGCGCATTGACCCTGTGCGCCAATAGTGCGCCCAATCTGGCGCAGGGCAAGCTAGCAACAATGATCCCCAGCAAAGCAGGCAAAAAAACAAAGCCAACACTGCCCGCAGGCAGGCTTGCAACATCTGTTGTTGCACTGCCATAGGCAAGAGTAGCTGCTAGAGCAATAGGTAAACCGCAGGCAGCAGCGGTACCAACCGCCTGATGAATCTTAACCCCAAAGAATGTTAATAAAGGCACTGTCAGTGTTCCACCGCCTATACCAAACACGGCAGAAACCCCGCCTATACAGCTTCCTGAGGCACTCATTCCCATAAAATTAGGGAGAGTTCTGCCGCTAACTTGCGGTGTATACACTAGCAACTGAAGAGCGACTAGAATTAAAAACCCGCCGAATAAAAGCTGTAACAAAACCCCATCCAATGAGATAGCAAACAGTCCGCCAAGCACACCGCCAAGCAGAATGCCCGAAACCAGGGTCTTAACGATATCCCAGCGAATGGCCTGTTTTTGATGATGGGTATATATAGAGCTCAGCGCAGTAAAAATAATAGTCGCAAGCGAGGTGCCAATTGCCAGATGAGTAATTATTTCATGGGGCATGCCGCGGGCAGCAAAGGAAAATATTAGCAGAGGCACAATAATCGCACCGCCACCTAGGCCAAAGAGCCCACTAATAAGACCGGCAATACTGCCCACCATCAAATAAAATAAATATTCCATTACTTAAGCATATATATCCGCACTAAGAAAAGAGTGACATTATGCCCTGAGTTTTAGCAAGACTGTTAATTTAAATTGTCTAGGACCAACCCCTATAAAATGGAATCTTTAAGCAAGCTAAAACAAGTTATGAGAAATAAATATAACTTACAATTACAACGCTCCACCCTTGCGAATAAGTACATTGACTTTCCCGCTTGATCGGGTGGCAATAATTTCGTAAAAATAATCAGTGGCCCCCCACTCCAAGAGAGTAACCCTCAAAACATTGCCTACATCCATATCTAGGTCACTGTTTTTTGTACCGCCGCCCGTTAAGTATTGATAACCATCGGGAGGATAAGTCAAATAACTGGCTCGTCTTGTTACCGAAAATCCTGCAGTGGTAGATGAGTTTCCATCAGAATGAAGCAACTCTATAACAGGAATTGGGTTGTAGAGACTAGAATTGATCATAAATTGGTTGTCCGACGCAACCCACTTTATACCAGTTAAAAGACCTGATTCGGCGGTGAAAAACTCATTGTCAGAGGTGCGACTAAAACTTCCACTATATACAATATTACTGGGCAATGCAGTGCCAGAGCTGGATGACGCTGTTGCACTATCAACATAGGCTTTAACCGCCTTTGTTGTGGGCACGGTTACATCATTGTCATTAGTTTCGAAAGTTTCGAAAGTTTCGGTTGAGGTTACTAGACCTGTAGAGTCAGCTAATGAACCTACTTTTAATGTACCTGTTACTTCTAAGTCAGCAGTTATTTTTGAATTAACATTGGTTTCAAACGCCAAACCACTGCTAGCAAACAATAATATGTACAAACTAAATAGAGTCGTTATCCCTTTGCAAAATATGCAATAAGTAACAGTTCTATTAGGAATAGATTGCTCGAAAATAAAATTGATCATTGAAAAACTCCTTTTTTATACATATAGGTATAGGCTAAGAGCGCGTACATTTCCATTTTTAGCGCCCATAAAAAAATCCCAGCTGCAAATGCAACTGGGATTTTTAATTTAGAAGCCTGACAATGACCTACTCTCACATGGGGAAGCCCCACACTACCATCGGCGATGAACCATTTCACTGCTGAGTTCGGGATGGGATCAGGTGGTTCTAGTTCTCTATGGTTATCAGGCAAACTGGTATGAAAAACAGGGTAAACCCTATTTATCAAATTAGGTCGGTAATTATTGAATACATTTTTTCATGGCCAGAGTGCATTTTGCACATATCTGTCCGTCGTCTCGCTTGCGTTATATGGTCAAGCCTCACGGGCAATTAGTATTGGTTAGCTCAACGCCTCACAGCGCTTCCA
>JBMZFJ010000048.1:0-4281 GCA_049615345.1 Porticoccaceae bacterium
GAAGACCATGACGAAGACCATGACGAAGACCATGACGAAGACCATGACGACCATGGAGAAGGCACTCTATTTACTAATGAGTCAACAGAGTTTGGTTTAATTTTAGATATTGGCTCAAATAACGCGATTGAAAAACTTTCTTTAAATATTGCTCAAGAAGAGTTTTCTATTACTGGTCATGAGGCATTTTTAAAACCAACTGAATCTGATGAAATCACTTTGGGTTACTTTACAAGTAATGATTTTGAATTAGCTCATGTCGATTTTGGCGTAAGATATGATCGTATTGAACGCGAATCAGACAGTGGCAGCTTTAAAGCTGATCTAGGTAGTATTTCAGCAACTGCTAGTCGTGAGCTTTATAAAGATCTGGGCGTTAGCTTGGGTATTTCATCAGTATTAAAAGCCCCCTCTGCTATGGAGCTTTTTGTTGATGGACCACATTTGGTCACCCAACGATATGAAGTGGGTGATGCCACATTGGAGCCTGAAAAAGCGACTAATATCGATCTAGCTGTCAATACTGCAGTTGCCGGTTTTGATGCTAATTTGAACCTTTATAGAAACAATATTTCAAACTATATCTACCTTCATGATACTGAAACCAAAAAGGAAGATCTGATTGTTTCTGAATATCATCAGCAAGACGCTGTGTTCAAAGGTTATGAATTAGAACTTTCACGCTCTTTAGCCCTAGAAAATGGCAGTCTTGAGGTTTCTCTGGGTCGCGATTATGTGGATGCACAATTTGATCAGGGGGGTTATATTCCTCGCTCAGTGCCTACTCGCAATATCCTTAACTTCAGCTATAACGGCAACAATGGTCTTGACTGGGCGCTTTCAATCAAAGATGTCCAGAAGCAATCAAAAGTTGCCTCTGAGCAAGAGGAAGAAGAGCATCATGACGAAGAGGAAGAAGAGCATGAGCACGATGAACATGGCGAAACACCAACTGATGGTTATCAATGGGTTAATTTCTCGCTATCTCAAGAAATTAAAATGAGTGAAAGCGAAGCCATTACTGTCTCGTTCTTTGCAAAGAACCTATTGAACAAAGTGGCTAGAAACCATAGTTCGTTTGTTAAAGACGAAGTGCCTCTTCCTGGAAGGAATATGGGCATTAAAGTTAACTATAGCTTTTAAAATAAATAGTTAGTTCAGCCAATGCTTAGAACGATGGAATAAAGGACTAACCATCGTTTTAAGCACTAGCTGTTTAAGGTAGAATATATCCTGTAAGTAAAGGCATACTGCGGGTAACCATTTGAACACTTTGTTAAAGCGGCTGTTAACCGGCCTGATTTCACTAATCTTATTAACCGTGGCGGCTATTTTTGTTGCTACCCTTGTTGTTGACCCCAATAAATTTAAGCCTGACATTAAGTCTGCTGCTGCCAGCGCAGGGATTAAACTTGGTATCGAAGGCGATATGGTATGGCAACTTTTTCCTCTTGGCATAAGCATTGATAAGGTTAATTTAGCCCTCAGCGATCAATCAATGGCTGGAAGTGCCGATCAGCTAAGTATCAGCCTAAATCTATCAACAATTTTTGCCTTGCTAAATCAGAGTTCTCAATTTCCTATTAGCCAATTATCAATCATTAATGGTCGCGTGCTATACGCTTTACCCAACAGTTTACCACTGCAGTTTAGTCAGATTGATTTATCGATTGATAATCTTAATTCTGCCGGTCAAAAATTCCCAATTTCATTAAAATTGGTGGCGCCACAAAGTGTTAAAATATCACTTGAATCTAAAATCGATTTAAAGATGTCAGATCAAGCACTCACCGATATATCGGTGGATGACTTACAGTTAAAAGTGAATCAATTAACAATAAATGGTTATTTTGAGGCGTCCGATAATCTCAGCAAGATACAGGGTCAAATTAATACTGAGACCTTTGATCTTATTCAGCAATTAAAATTAGCAAAACGTTTTATTCCTGATTTACTCGTTCCACAAATGGCTGATGCTAAAGCCTTAAAAAATATTACATTTGATAGCTTTTTTGATATTGAAACTAATGGATATTCTAATATTCAGACGGCTCTCTCTATAGATGAGCAGTTAATTGATATTGATGTAGATATTGATCAAACAGAGTATAAGCTCAAAACAGTTGTGTCTGGTAAAAGACTAAATTTAGATGCCTTAAAAACTAAAGCACAAGGTAGCTCTAATAATTCTATGCTGTTTGCGCCACTGGCCATCCCAATGGCAGTATGGCACGGTCAAAGCCAACTTGAGCTCAATTTTATGGCTATTGATATAGGTAAAACTAGCCTAAAAAATGTCTATGCCAATCTTTTTGGCAACCAAAATAAATTTAAATTAACTTCATTTAATGGGGAAATTTTTGACGGATTTTTAAATGCGAGTGCATCTTTGAATCTACAAAATATAGAACCAAGCTTTTCGGTGAGCACCTCACTACGAAATATTGATTTGAACAACCTGAGTGACTCCTTAGACAATATCAGTCTGGGTGGAAGACTGAATATTGATACGGAGATCGAGGGCACGGGGAATACCTTTGAATCAATTATTGAGTCAATTAAAGGGGATGGTAATCTGAGCATTACATCACCGGCTTACAAGGGGTTTAATCTAGAACAAACCTTTTGTAATGCCGCGGCGCTCTTTGGAGGTAAACCTATTCCCAAAACCATTTGGTCAGACCATACAGAGCTGGATGACTTCAATGGAAAGCTACAATTTAAAAATGGTCGTTTACTGCTGAATGACTATAAGACTAAGTTAGCGAGTATAGATATCTATGGCAATGGCGAAATTAATCTATCCTCACAGCGTTATTCGATTAACACCACAGCATTGGCAACCCAATCAACTAGCAGCCCCAATGGGTGCAATATCAACCCGATGATTGTAAAACGAGAAATACCCTTTAGATGCAAAGGGGCATTGGGTAGTAATATTAAGTGCAAACCCGATAATAATCTTATTCAGACCTTACTTTTACCTCCCATATTGTAATTTAGCAATGAAACCACAACAATTTCAGCGCGCCGTATTAGACTGGTATCAACATCAGGGTCGCACTGATCTACCTTGGCAAAATCCCATAACCCCTTACCGCGTATGGGTATCTGAGATTATGCTTCAGCAAACACAGGTAACTACGGTTATCCCCTACTTTGAACGTTTTATGGCAAGCTTCCCAACCATTAAAACATTGGCGGAAACCACGATTGACGAGGTACTACATCACTGGACTGGACTAGGCTACTATGCACGGGCAAGAAACCTGCATAAAACGGCTCAAATCGTCGCTTTTGAAATGAATCAACAATTCCCTGATACAGTTGACGCATTAAGCGCACTGCCGGGTATTGGTCGCTCCACTGCCGGTGCCATTCGCTCGATTGGCTTTAGAAAACCCGCCGCCATTTTAGATGGCAATGTTAAACGCGTACTGGCCAGATTTGCGGCCATTGATGGCTGGCCAGGGAAGACCGCTGTGCATAATCAACTTTGGGACGTCGCAGAACACTACAGTCCAGATCAGCGCACCCAAGAATATACCCAAGCGATGATGGACCTCGGCGCCCTGCTGTGTACAAAAACATCACCGCAATGTGGTTCCTGCCCCATAGCTTCCGGTTGTGAAGCGCTTTCACAAGGTAATCAATCGCTGTTTCCCGGCAAAAAACCGAAAAAGGCAACACCAATAAAGGAATCGCTGTTTTTGATGCTACGCAATGCTAGCGGTGAAATATTACTGCAAAAAAACCCTGCCGCCGGACTCTGGGGGGGGCTTTGGGTACTGCCACAAATTCAACACACAACTGAGCTTAAAAATACCTGTGAATCATTTGGTCTAAATATTAAATCAAAGACCTGTATGGAGAGACAACGGCACACTTTTAGCCACTTCCATTTAGACTATCAACCACTGTTGGTTGAGGTCGAAGAATGTTGTAACACTATTAACGAAAATAACAACTTAGTCTGGTATAACAGAGAAAATCCTCTATCATTGGGGATGCCTGCACCCATTAAGGCATTATTGAATATTTAATTGAGGTCACTATGGCTCGCACTGTACTTTGTAGAAAATTAAAAAAAGAATTACCTGGCTTAGATATACCACCATTTCCTGGACCCAAGGGTGAGGAAATATTCAATACTGTGTCCAAACAGGCATGGCAGGAATGGATGGAACATCAGACAACATTGATCAACGAAATGCGCTTAAATATGATGGATTTAACCGCCAGACACTACCTTGCAGAACAGCGAGAAAAGTTCTTTGATGG
>JBMZFJ010000049.1:0-3468 GCA_049615345.1 Porticoccaceae bacterium
GCGCCCATGTTGCAGAACGTCAATTAGAAGGTATCCCACCTAAGCCATTAACCCCCGAGTGGACCTCCGCTTTAGTCGAGCTACTCAAGAATCCACCGGCAAATGAAGCCGAGTTTTTACTTGATTTAATCGCCAATCGCGTCCCTCCAGGTGTGGATGAATCAGCCTACGTCAAAGCGAGCTTTTTAAGTGCCATTGTTAAAGGTGAAACCTCCTCCCCTTTGATTGATCGACCCGCTGCAGTTGAGCTTCTTGGCAATATGCATGGTGGCTATAATGTAGCAACCTTAGTTGAGCTATTGGATGACAGCGAACTTAATGAATTAGCCGCCAGTCAACTTAAGGCTACCACCCTAGTATTCGATGCTTTTCACGATGTTGCCGAAAAAGCTGATTCAGGCAATGCCTCTGCACAGTCAGTTATGCAATCTTGGGCAGATGCGGAATGGTTTACAAACAATGATGCCGTACCAGAAAGCATCAAAGCGGTGGTATTTAAAGCCACTGGCGAAACCAATACTGATGATCTATCCCCCGCACAGGACGCTTGGTCACGACCCGATATCCCGCTTCATGCGAAAGCTATGTATAAGATGACTCGCGATGGCTTAAACCCAGAAGAACACGGCGTTATCGGCCCTATGGCCCAGATTGAAGACATTAAATCTAAGGGTTTACCGGTTGCGTTTGTAGGCGACGTTGTTGGTACTGGCTCCTCACGAAAATCAGCCACTAACTCAGTACTGTGGTTCTTTGGGGAAGATATGCCGGGCGTACCCAATAAGCGTTCTGGCGGCATCTGTATTGGCAGTAAGGTAGCCCCTATTTTCTTTAATACTATGGAAGATGCAGGCGCCTTGGTATTTGAAGCACCGGTAGACGATATTCACTATGGCGATATTATTGAAATTCGCCCTTACGACGGACAAATTCTTAACGAAGCTGGCGAGATTATTTGTGAATTTGAACATAAATCAGAAGTTATTCTCGATGAAGTGCAAGCTGATGGTCGAATCAACCTAATTGTGGGTCGCGGCTTAACTCAAAGAGCTAGAGAGCACCTCGGTCTTCCTGCATCAGATGTATTCCGCAAGCCAGAGGCACCCGAAGACTCAACTGCAGGCTATACTTTGGCACAAAAGATGGTCGGTAAAGCTTGCGGTGTCGACGGCGTTCGCCCAGGCACCTACTGTGAACCTAAGATGACTACGGTAGGCTCACAAGATACTACAGGCCCAATGACTCGTGACGAGCTTAAAGATCTTGCCTGTCTTGGCTTCTCTGCTGATCTGGTCATGCAATCATTCTGTCACACAGCGGCCTATCCCAAGCCAGTTGATATCGACACTCAGCACAGTCTGCCTGACTTTATTATGAATCGCGGCGGCGTTTCCCTTCGCCCTGGTGATGGCATTATCCACAGCTGGCTAAACCGCATGCTTCTGCCAGATACTGTAGGTACTGGCGGCGACTCCCATACCAGATTCCCCATGGGTATTTCATTCCCCGGTGGTTCAGGCCTAGTGGCTTTTGCAGCTGCAACCGGTGTAATGCCACTCGATATGCCAGAATCAGTTCTAGTGCGCTTTAAAGGCGAAATACAGCCGGGTATCACTTTGCGCGATTTGGTTCACGCCATTCCCTACTACGGCATCAAACAAGGCTTATTAACAGTTGAGAAGCAAGGCAAAAAGAACTTCTTCTCAGGCCGTATTTTAGAAATTGAAGGTGAAGGCATTGAAAGCCTCACCGTTGAGCAGGCATTTGAGCTCTCAGACGCCTCAGCAGAGCGTTCAGCCGCAGGTTGTACCATCAAGCTTAGCGAAGATTCGGTTGCCGAATACCTGCGCTCTAACGTTACCCTGTTGCGCTGGATGATTGCTGAAGGCTACGGTGATGTAAGAACCCTAGAGCGTCGTGTACGCCAAATGGAAGATTGGCTAGAAAACCCAACGTTAATGTCAGCCGATGCTAATGCAGAATATGCTGCGGTTATCGAAATCGACCTCGCTGATATTAATGAGCCTATTGTTTGCTGCCCGAATGACCCAGATGATGCCAAGCTTCTGTCTGATGTGGCTGGCGATAAGGTTGATGAGATCTTTATCGGCTCTTGTATGACCAATATTGGTCACTTCCGTGCCGCGGGTAAATTACTGGATGAAGCTGGTTCAGTCGACTCCAGATTCTGGATCTGCCCACCTACCCGAATGGATGCTCACACCCTAATGGAAGAAGGCTATTACAATATCTACGGCAAAGTAGGCGCACGAACTGAAATGCCGGGCTGCTCCCTATGTATGGGCAACCAAGCGCGGGTATTAGCTGGCGCAACGGTGCTTTCTACTTCTACACGAAACTTCCCCAACCGCTTAGGCGATGGCGCTAATGTTTATCTCGCCTCAGCCGAACTAGCATCGGTTGGCGGTATTTTGGGTCGACTACCTACCCCTGAAGAATATATGCAGTATGCGGGTAAGATTGACTCGATGTCCGATGAAATCTATCGCTATATGAACTTTGATCAAATTGAATCGTTCCAGAAGTCTGCGGAACAGGGCAAGACTATTGCCGCTGAGCAAATTGTTGAAGTCAGTTAAGATCGATTAAAAGTTATAAAAAAACCCCGCTTTTGCGGGGTTTTTTTATCTGTTTAACCTAGCATTAAGAGCTACATGTAGGCATTGCTAGTATCTGTATGGTCAGTCGCATCCCTAACCCCTTTGAGTTCAGGGATTTTTTCCATTAGGGTTTTTTCTACGCCCTCTTTAAGAGTTAAACTGACTGAAGAGCAACCCTGACAGCCGCCACCAAATTCAAGCACTGCGTAGCCATCATCAATGGTTGCAAGGGCTACATTGCCACCATGAGATGCAAGACCCGGGTTAATTTCACTGTGAAGTAAGTAATTAATTCTATCTTCCACCGGACTATCGTCTGTTACATTAGGCACGCGAGAGTTAGGCGCTCTAATAGTTAACTGACCACCAAATTTATCCTCGGCGAAATCTACTTTGGCATCATCTAAAAATGGGATACTTCGCTGTTCAAAGTAAGCATTAAATTTATCATACTCAATAATCTCATCTTCTTCGTTATGCTCACCAGGACGGCTGTAGGCAATACAGGTTTCAGCTTTGGGCGTTCCCGGGTCGGAAATAAACATTCGGATACCTATGCCCTCGCAGTTCTGCTTTTCAAGCAGACCTGCCAGATATTCTTGAGCCGATTCTGTAATTGTGACATTAACCATTTAATAAATTCCAAGGTAATAACTGAGTAAAAGACCCACATATTTTACGTTATGCAGGATCCAAACAAAACTTTTCTTTTTGAAAAATACTGGTATGATGCGCATCCATCAAAATATTTTGATAAAGCAACAAATAAAGGCGCTAGAGCATTATATGCATAAGACTGGTTTATCCAAAGTTCATAAATCCCTAAAAGCCGCAGCAGAAAAGCGCA
>JBMZFJ010000050.1:0-3075 GCA_049615345.1 Porticoccaceae bacterium
GGATTAAAACATGACCACCTTTATATTTGGCTCAAGCGCAATTGCACTCTATCTTTTGGGGTGGGTTGCCTATGTACTAGAACTTTCTAATAAGGTACGTCTACAAACTCATTTAATCCAAATATTTACCGGATTGGCTATTATCCTTCACGGGTTTGCCAGCTTTGATTTATTGCTTTACAACGGCGGTCTAGATCTCAGTCTATTAAAAATACTGTCACTTTTGGCACTGGTTATTAATAGCCTAGTTTTTCTAAGCGGACTTAGAGAGCCTATCCATAGCCTGTATTTGGCGCTTCTCCCTATTTCTGTAGTCACGCTGATATTGGCACTCATCAGCTCTAGCACCAAATCAACTGCCGTAATCCCCTACAGTCTTCAAGCACACATACTAACTTCTATCATAGCCTATAGCTTTTTAGCGATTGCGGCCCTTCAGGCGTTACTAGTGGGTTACCAAAATTGGCAACTTAAGCATAAACATCAAAACCGGCTAATGCGAACCCTACCTGCGCTTGAAACCATGGAAAAGTTTCTTTTCAAGCTAATTTGGGTGGGTGAAATCCTATTGACCGCCTCACTGATAACTGGGTTTTATGTTTATGATGACTTTTTTGCCCAACAATTAATCCACAAGGTAACCTTCAGCATTGTTGCTTGGCTGGTTTATGCGGTTCTTATTTTCGGGCGGCATCATTATGGCTGGCGCGGTCAGCGAGCCATCAATTGGACTTGGATTGGCTTTTCGGGAATTCTACTGGGCTACTTAGGCAGTAAATTTGTTATCGAATTTATCTTGAACTAAATGTATGTGGTTGCTAATTTGAAAAATCTCATTCAACATACATCCCGCTAAAACATAGAGGCTAATACTTTTTGGAAGGCTCCCACCCACTGATTCTTTGGTGCATCCTACTGACATTGCTAGTTCTGTCCGCATTTTTTTCCGGATCAGAAACGAGCATGATGTCACTTAATCCGTACCGACTTCGTCATCAACGCAAGAAAAGCGCGGGGGCAAGACGCGCGGCGAAATTATTAAGTATGCCAGACCGCCTAATCGGTCTAATTTTAATTGGCAATAATGCGGTTAATATTCTGGCCGCAATTATTGCCAATATGCTAGCCATCTATTATGTTGGCGAAGCGGCTGGTCCTTGGGTCGCAACCGCTACGCTGACCATATTAGTTCTCGTATTTTCAGAAGTAACCCCAAAAACTATCGCTGCGCAAAACCCTGAATGGTTTGCCTTTAAAGCTAGCCATATTCTAAAACCCCTACTACAGCTACTTACTCCACTCGTTTGGTCAATCAATAAATTAACCAATACTTTTATAGGTTTTTTAGGCTTTGACCCGAATAAAAATCGTGATGATAGTCTTGATTCTGAGGAGCTAAAATCTCTTGTAGATCTGTCTGGTCATAAAATCTCCAATAGCAATCAGGGCATGTTGCGCGCTATTCTCGACCTCGACAATATGACGGTTGAGGATATTATGATCCCGCGCAATGAAGTCAGCGGTCTCGATCTTGAAGATGATATTGAGACTCTTATGCAACAGATTCTCTCGTGTGAATATACAAGACAGCCAGTTTATTCTGGCGATATCAATAATATTATTGGTATCTTTCATGTGCGCAAGGCCAACCACCTGTTGCGGGCTGAAACGATCACTCACAAGGCTATTAAACGCTTTGCTGATGAAGCTTACTTTATTCCAGAAAGCACACGCCTAACCACCCAGCTTCTCAACTTTAAAAAAATGCGCAGTCGTTTTGCCATAGTGGTCGATGAGTATGGTGAGGTTCAGGGACTGGTTACACTTGAAGATATCCTAGAGGAAATCGTGGGTGACTTTACCACCAATGAAGCCGATAAAATTGATGAAGTGATTGCGCAAAAAAATGGAAGCTACTTGATTGATGGCACTGCCACCATTAGAGATATAAATAAATCGACTAGCTGGGATTTACCACTGGACGGACCCAAAACAATGAATGGTTTGGTGCTTGAGCAATTGGAGAGTATTCCCGATGGTAACGTAAGTTTTAGAGTGAATAACTTTAAATTTGAGACTATTGAAATTAATGGCACTCGCGTTAAAAAAGTGGCTGTCACTTCACTCAAGAACTAATCAATTTTTGCACTTACAACCAACCCTTTTAAAAGCCGCTCTAGTTAGTCTCGACCTGCTCTTTGTGAGCAATTGTCGATGATATCCTGTCGCTGATCATCATCAAGATATACCCAAGTACGAATTTCCTCACTGGTTCTAAAACAGCCTTCACAGATGTCCTGATCATTTAAGCGACAGAGAGAAATACAGGGTGAAACCGGTTTTTCCATTATTCATAACCTAGTTTATTAAATTCATCCCAACTGGGGTAACGAAGTTTTATGTTTGCCTGTAACAGGGTGTTCAGCATATCGACCATCACCTTAAGAGTGAAGCCCCATATTTTATAATCTTCATACATTACGTAGGGCAACTGAATTTTTCCTTCCCCTAAGTAAAAATATTGGTAATGTTTTATATCCAATAAGAATCTCAAGGGCAAATGAAACACTGCCTCTATCTCCGACGGATTTGGATTAAGACTATAGGGTGAATCCACCCATCCCATAAAGGGCGCTACCCGTACATTGTTAGTACGGGGTGAATCAGCGGGCAATCGTCCAAGAATATTAACTGCTCTTGAAGGCAACCCAATTTCTTCTTCTGTTTCCCTTAATGCGGTAGCTAGTAGATCGCTATCATAGCTTTCTTTCATCCCTCCAGGGAACGCCACCTCGCCTGCATGGCTTTTAAGATGAGTGGCACGGCGAGTAAGAATAATTAAGGGGTCGTTGGGATTGCCATGCAGTAGCAGTAATACCGCTGCTTTCGAATCCTGATCGGTTATTACATAATTGTCAGTGTAATGTTTTAACCGCTGTGTCATTGTTGTTAGCATTAATCGATTATACTTGTTTATAACGAAGAGGGTTTTATGAAGTACTGTTCCAACTGTGGCAATAAAGTGACACAACAGATACCTGAGGGTGATAACAGGCTACGCTTTGTGTGCAATCA
>JBMZFJ010000051.1:0-2652 GCA_049615345.1 Porticoccaceae bacterium
GTCGTTGATGACGAATCAGCGATTCGAGAAATGCTGAGTATCTCCCTCGATGCTGCGGACTTTAATGTGCTGCAGGCGTCAAATGCGCAGCAGGCTCACGCAATTATATTAGACCGTCACCCCGATCTAGTGCTTCTAGATTGGATGATGCCGGGCACCTCGGGCCTAGAATTATTACGTCGGCTTAAACGCGATGAATTAACCGAAAAAATTCCAGTCATTATGCTAACAGCTAAAGCAGAAGAAGACAGCAAGGTTTATGGTCTTGATTCGGGCGCTGATGACTATATTGCCAAGCCCTTCTCGCCGCGAGAACTTATTTCCAGAGTTAAAGCGATACTTCGCAGGTTGGGTCGCGAGGATTTGGTTGAGCCCATAGAGGTTGGTGAGCTGATCTTTGACCCTTTGAGTCATAGGGTTACTATTGCAGGAAAGCCGCTTAATTTGGGTCCTACAGAGTACAGACTTCTTCAATTCTTCTTAACCCATCAAGAGCGTGTTTATACGCGCGATCAAATCCTCGATTATGTGTGGGGAAGCAACGTATACCTCGATGAAAGAACCGTTGATGTGCATATTAGACGATTGCGAAAGGCAATTTCAGTTGCAGGTCACGAAAACTATGTGCAGACTGTAAGGGGGGCGGGTTACCGTTTTTCAACTAAGTTAGCACATGCATAGAGGATACACTTTCATTGCGACTGGGAATGCAAAACGAGATATGGCGAATTATTGCAATTGCGCTGTTCTCTCTGATCTTTGGTATTAGCCTTGAGCGACCTGTAGAGGCGCTGCTATTTGGCGCCTTTCTGTATATTCTGTGGGCTTCAAGAACCATTGGCCGGCTGTTTAAATGGATTGATATTGGAATGCGCGGTGTTCCTCCCGATATGGATGGCGTATGGGGTGAGCTTGCGGACACCTTTAACCGTCAGCGTCGACGCCATCGTGGAACCCAAGAAAAAATGCGCCGGGCAATCAATCGCGCCAAGCGTGTCACAGAAGCAGTAGATGACGCCGTTATTGTGTTGCGGCAAGATCGCACCATTGATTGGTGGAATACGGTGGGTAAAAAGTATTTAGGTCTCAGATCAAGTGATCGAGGCGTCGCCATAACAAATTTAATTCGCGATCCCAAATTTGTTAACTACA
The DNA here is from genome assembly GCA_049615345.1 of Porticoccaceae bacterium. Lineage (GTDB taxonomy): Bacteria > Pseudomonadota > Gammaproteobacteria > Pseudomonadales > Porticoccaceae > HTCC2207. The sequence continues at coordinate 1,153 of JBMZFJ010000051.1, forward strand.
TTAATAGCAACCATTTCGAATCCACTTCCTTACCTACATCAATTCACAATGGTCGATTGTTAGAATTCTCTGCAGTTATGTTTGCCGAAAATGAAATTGTGGTTGTTATTTCTGATATTACCCATGTCAATGATTTGGAAAAAGTTCGCAAAGAATTTATCGGAAATATCTCCCATGAACTGCGCACACCATTAACGGTTATGCGCGGCTATATAGATACTCTAAGTGATATCGAAGGTAACTCAGCCATAGCCAACAAAGCCTATCAAGAGATGTCTAACCAAGTCGATCGCATGAAGGATTTATCAGATGATATTATCTTGCTATCCAAGTTTGAGTCTGATGGTGCGGCTGCGGTCGAGCAAATTAATCTCAATGAGCTTCTAGCTGTGATTGTGGGAGAAGCTGAGCAGTTAAGCGCAGGCAAGCATAGCATCAATTTCAACTGTGCTGAATCGGTTGTGCTTAACGGGGAAAATAAGATGCTACGCAGTGCATTGGGAAATATTGTTTTTAATGCGGTGCTTCACAACCCTCAGGGTGCAGATATAGCGATAGAAGTTACTCAGACTAAATCTAATACTGTGGTGGTTATTGAAGATAATGGCGTCGGTATTGATAGCGATGAAATTCCCCGATTAACGGAGCGATTCTATCGCGGTGATAGTAGCCGCAACTCTAATACCGGTGGCAGTGGTTTAGGGTTGGCGATTGTAAAGCACGCATTAACTCGCAGTGGTGCTGTGCTTGATATCAAATCTAGCCTGGGCAATGGCGCAAAATTTACCTGTACATTTGGTGGGCAATAAAAAGGGCGCCAAAGCACCCTTTTTTTAAACAAACACTTTTTTAGAACTTATGCTCTAATCCCAAGCCAAAAGTTTTTGTTGAAGATGAGTCTTCATTATCAGTGAAAAACACAAAGCTCTTGGTGTTTTTAGCCAATTTAAAATCAGCACCTAAAGATAAAGTCGTTTTATCTGAGCCGTCAGTATCATTTTCATTACTGCCATACTGCGCTTTATAAGTGATATTGTCGATCTTATAAGCAGCGCTAGCAAAATAACCAGATTCGTCAGTTGTATCATTCTCTTGATACATTAAACCTAACTGCCAAGCATCAACTTTATACTGAGAAACAACGCGAACAAGGTCAGCGCCCTTAACATTGCTGTCGCCAGCAACAGCCACATATAGGTCACCTTTACTGTAGTTTACAGAATAAGATGTAGCATCGCTGAGGCTGCCACCGTCTTCTTCACCAGGCATCACTGCATAGGTAGCACTAAAGTTGCCGTACTTAGGTGTGGTATAGGCAACAATATTCGACATACGGTTTTCACCGGCAAAGGTTTTCTTAATATCACCTTCTAGGTCATTAAATAGATCAATTTTCTTTTGCGCTAATTTGGTTGGTGTGTCGTTTTTACCTGCTAGTACCGAACCAAAGCTACCCTTAACGCCGGCATAAATATTTCTTTGTTTGAATACATCGCCATC
>JBMZFJ010000052.1:0-2575 GCA_049615345.1 Porticoccaceae bacterium
ACCGTGGTGGTGTGGCAGCAGATGGTAAAACAGGCGATGGCTGTGGTTTATTACTACAGAAGCCTGATTCCTTTTTACGTGCTGTAGTTAAAGAATCCCTCGATAAAGAATTGCCAGATCTCTATGCGGTCGGAGCAATTATGCTAAATAGTGATAGCGATCTTCGCGATCAATCAAAAGCAATTATTGAACAAGAATTAACGGCCCAAGGTCTTGAGGTTATTGGATGGCGTGAAGTGCCAACGGATGACAGCTGCCTTGGTCCCATTGCAATTGAATCCCTGCCAGTGTTTGAACAGGTATTTGTCGCACCAGGTAAAATTACTGAGCAGAATATTTTTGCCGCTAGACTTTATATGGGTCGTCGTAAGGCCGAAAACCGTCTTGAAAGTGATGATACATTCCATATTGCTAGCCTTGGCATCAATGTCCTTAGTTACAAGGGCTTAATGATGCCGGTTGATTTGCCGCAGTTTTATTCGGATTTGGCTGATCCTCGTCTTGAAACTGCAATCTGTGTATTCCATCAGCGCTTTTCAACCAACACTATGCCGAAGTGGCCGTTGGCTCAGCCGTTTAGAATGCTGGCGCACAATGGTGAGATTAATACTATTGTCGGCAATAGAAATTGGTCTGTGGCTCGAACGCCGAAATACAAGACAGATCTACTACCAGATCTAAAAGAAGCAGCCCCCTTAGTTAATCGCACGGGTTCTGACTCATCTAGCTTGGATAATATGCTAGAAATGTTGGTTACCGGTGGTATGGATTTACATTTAGCGGTGCGCGCACTGGTTCCACCAGCGTGGCAGAATGTTGAAGATATAGACCCAGATCTACGCGCATTGTATGACTATCTTTCAATGCACCAAGAGCCTTGGGATGGTCCGGCTGGTTTGGTAATTACTGACGGTCGATTTGCTGTTTGTACCCTAGATAGAAACGGTCTGCGTCCGTCGCGTTGGGTAATGACTGACGATGACGTTATCACCGTAGCCTCTGAAGTGGGTGTTTATGATTATGCACCTGAATCAGTGGTAGCTAAAGGTCGATTAGGGCCGGGTGATATTCTGTCGATTGATACAGAAAAAGGGCAGATTAAGTTCCGCGATGAGGTCGAAACTGAGTTAGCAGCTCGCAATCCCTATAAGCAATGGTTGAGAGATGGGCATTTCTCCATAGCATCAACCTTTGATATGGACAGCATTGAGCTTGAGGGTACATTGTCCCGCGAGCAGATTCGTACCTACATGAAAATGTTCCAGGTTTCTTTTGAAGAGAGAGATCAGGTTTTACGGCCTCTGGCTGAGGGTGGTCAAGAAGCTACTGCATCCATGGGTGACGATACCCCAATGGCAGTCCTGTCAGCCAAGCATCGCAATGTTTTCGATTACTTTAGACAGCAATTTGCGCAGGTGACTAACCCGCCAATCGATCCACTGAGAGAGTCTATTGTGATGTCTCTGGGTGTTGAGCTGGGTCGCGAAGGGAGTATTTTTGAAGAAAAAGCTGATCTAGCATGCCGTATTGGTCTGTCTAGCCCAGTACTTTCGCCGAAAAAATATTACGCTTTAAAAGCCAATGAATTTGAAGAATTTCCGGTGCAAAAATTTGATTTGAATTTTGATCCGGCACAAGAAAATTTAGCATCTGCTATCCAGAGAATTTGCTCTGAAGTTGAAGCAGCAGTTAGGTCGGGTGTTTCTGTGTGTATCCTTTCTGATCACGATATAACTGAGCCAAAACTGCCTATCCATATATTGTTGGCCGTAGGTGCGGTGCATAGTCACTTGACGGTTAAAGGTCTGCGTTGTGATGCCAATATTGTGGCTAGTACTGGTTACGCAAGAGACTCACACCAAATTGCAACACTGATTGGCTGTGGTGCTTCTCTGGTTTATCCATACCTCAGTTACCATGTGTTGTGTGACCTAATTAGTAGTGGCGAGACCCTGGTTGATGTAGATACAGCGTTTAGACATTACCGCAAAGGTATCAATAAAGGTCTATTAAAAATTCTTTCTAAAATGGGTATTTCAACCATTGCTTCATACCGCGGAGCATTGCTGTTTGAAGCGGTGGGGTTGAGTGAAGAAATTATTGATCTTTGCTTCCCAGGATTAACCAGTCGAATTCAGGGTGCTAGTTTTGCAGATTTCCAGCAGGATCAGCTTGAGTTAAGTAATACGGCATGGAAAATGCGCAAACCAATTAATCAGGGTGGCTTACTTAAGTATGTTCATGGCGAGGAATATCACGCTTACAACCCCGATGTGGTGCAAACCATGCACAAAGCGGTTCAGCATGACGATTACAGTGCATGGTTAGATTATGCAGCCACAGTTAATGAAAGACCCACAGCTGCTCTGCGAGATCTTTTAAAGCTTAAGGATGATGTTCAACCTATCGATATTTCTGAAGTTGAATCTTATTCAGAAATCGTTAAGCGTTTTGATTCTGCGGGAATGTCTCTGGGTGCACTATCCCCTGAAGCCCATGAATCATTAGCAGAGGCAATGAATGGTCTTGGCGGTCGATCTAATTCAGGTGAGGGCGGTGAAGATCCGTCGCGCTA